>NZ_JAULSI010000070.1 GCF_030711405.1 Massilia brevitalea | reverse complement strand
TTCAATCTTCTTCTTGCAAAACGGGTGGAGTCCATAGATACGGTCCAGGCCACCGGCTCCGGCGGGAATGCTGCCAATCGGGCGCTGGCGGTTTTTGGGGGTGCCAAGACAAGCACACCGGAATTTGCTATACTTGACTAAATCGTTCAACTAATCCGGTTTTTAGCAAGCTGCATCGAAACGATGTGTGTCAGCCTGATTAGTGAACAAGAGCAATATTTTAACATTAACCGGGATTGTGATGCGTCTGACCACCAAAGGCCGCTTTGCTGTTACTGCGATGATCGATCTTGCCCTGCGCCAGGGCAATGGTCCAGTCACGCTGTCGGGCATCAGCCAGCGCCAGGCGATTTCGCTGTCTTACCTGGAGCAGCTGTTCGGCAAGCTGCGCCGCCACGAGATCGTCGAATCGATCCGCGGCCCGGGGGGCGGCTACAGCCTGGCCCGTCCGGCCGAAAAAGTGACGGTGGCCGACATCATCATCGCGGTCGACGAGCCGCTCGACGCCACGCAGTGCGGCGGCAAGGAAAACTGCCACGGGACGGATGCCGCCAGCGGCACGCGCTGCATGACGCACGAGCTGTGGACCACGCTGAACGCCAAGATGGTCGATTACCTGGACTCGGTTTCCCTGCAAGACCTGGTCGACCAGCAAAAGCAGAAAGAACAAAACGTCGTGGTGGTGCACCGTACCGCCGCAGCTGCTACTGCCCCGGCAGTCGAGCAGAACTGAACAAACTGAAGCACAGCAAACTGGAGTGAACTGATGAACGCGCCTTTGGACAAAAAAATCGAGCAGAGCTTCGTGACTGCGCCGCATTTCCCGATCTACATGGACTACTCGGCCACCACGCCGATCGATCCACGCGTCGCCGACAAGATGATTCCCTTCCTGCGTGAGCAGTTCGGCAATCCGGCATCGCGCAGCCACATGTATGGCTGGACCGCCGAAGCGGCGATCGAGGAAGCGCGCGCGAACGTTGCCGCCCTGGTTGGCGCCGATCCGCGCGAGATCATCTGGACCTCGGGCGCGACCGAGTCGAACAACCTCGCCATCAAGGGCGCGGCCCAGTTCTACAAGACCAAGGGCAAGCACATCATCACCGTGAAGACCGAGCACAAGGCGGTGCTCGACACGGTGCGCGAGCTGGAGCGCGTGGGCTTCGAAGCGACCTACCTCGAGCCGCAGGACAATGGCCTGATCACGGTCGCCCAGCTGGAAGCGGCGATCCGCCCGGACACCATCCTGGTCTCGGTGATGCTGGTGAATAACGAGATCGGCGTGATCCAGCCGATCGACGAGATCGGCGCGCTGTGCCGCTCGAAAGGCATCATCTTCCACTGCGACGCTGCCCAGGCAACCGGCAAGGTGCACATCGACCTGGAAAAAACCAAGTGCGATCTGATGACCTTCACCGCGCACAAGACCTATGGCCCGAAAGGCGTGGGCGCCCTGTACGTGCGCCGTAAGCCACGTGTGCGCCTGGAAGCGCAGATGCACGGCGGCGGCCACGAGCGCGGCCTGCGTTCGGGCACGCTGCCGACCCACCAGATCGTGGGCATGGGCGAAGCCTTCCGCATCGCCAAGGAAGAAATGGACGCCGAGCTGGTGAAGGTGAAAGCGCTGCGCGACCGCCTGGCCAAGGGCCTGATGGAGATCGAAGAGGTCTACATCAACGGCGACATGGAACACCGCGTGCCGCACAACCTGAACGTCTCGTTCAACTACGTCGAAGGCGAGTCGCTGATCATGGCGATCAAGGACATCGCGGTGTCGTCGGGTTCGGCCTGCACCTCGGCCTCGCTGGAGCCATCCTACGTGCTGCGCGCCCTGGGCCGCAGCGACGAACTGGCGCACAGCTCGATCCGCTTTACCATCGGCCGCTTCACGACCGAGGAAGACATCGACTTCACGATCGAGCTGCTGAAATCGAAGGTCGGCAAGCTGCGCGAACTGTCGCCGCTGTGGGACATGTTCAAGGACGGGATCGATCTCAATTCGATCCAGTGGGCCGCACACTAATTACTCAGAACGCATTCAAGAATACAGGAGCATCACCATGGCATATTCGGACAAAGTACTCGACCACTACGAAAACCCGCGCAACGTCGGCGCCTTTGAAAAAGGCGACGAATCGGTTGGCACCGGCATGGTCGGCGCACCGGCCTGCGGCGACGTGATGAAGCTGCAGATCAAGGTCAACGAGCAAGGCCTGATCGAAGACGCGAAGTTCAAGACCTATGGCTGTGGTTCGGCCATTGCTTCGAGCTCGCTCGTCACCGAATGGGTCAAGGGCAAGAGCCTGGACGAAGCACTGGCCATCAAGAACACGCAGATCGCCGAAGAACTGGCGCTGCCGCCAGTCAAGATCCACTGCTCGATCCTGGCCGAAGACGCGATCAAGGCCGCCGTCGCCGACTACAAGACCAAGCACCCGACTGCGTAAGCTCAGTTGCACCCCGTAGAACAAGCTGGAGGAACTACATGGCAATCACACTGACCGAAAAAGCGGCGAAGCACGTCAACCGCTACATCGAGCGCCGCGGCAAGGGCCTCGGGCTGCGTTTCGGCGTGCGCACCACCGGCTGCTCCGGCCTGGCCTACAAGCTGGAGTATGTCGACGAAGCGGCGACCGAAGACAGCGTCTTCGAGTCCTTCGGCGTGAAGGTCTTCGTCGACCCGAAAAGCCTGCCCTACATCGATGGCACCGAACTCGACTTCGCCCGCGAGGGTTTGAACGAAGGCTTCCGCTTCAACAACCCGAACGTCAAGGACAATTGCGGTTGCGGCGAGAGCTTCCGGATCTGATCGTCTAATGCAGAATCACTTCGAGCTGTTCCAGCTTCCCGCGCAGTTCCATGTCGACATGGATGCGCTGGATGCGGCCTACCGCGAAGTCCAGGGCCGCGTGCACCCGGACCGTTTCGTGAACGCCAGCGATGCCGAAAAGCGCGTCGCGATGCAGTGGGCGACGCGGGCCAACGAGGCCTATCAAACGCTGAAGAACCCGCAGAAGCGTGCGCAGTATCTCATCGAGCTGAATGGCGTCGATCTGCAGACCGAGTCGAACACGGCGATGCCGATGGCCTTCCTGATGCAGCAGATGGAATGGCGCGAAGCGCTGGGCGATGCGCGTGCGGCCAAGGATGCGTCGGCACTCGATGCACTCGACGCCCAGGTGCGCGGCGAACGCAAGACGATGCTGGCGCAGGTCGGGCAGCAGATCGATGGCGGGGAATACCGGAAGGCGGCCGAAGGCGTGCGCGCGCTGATGTTCCTCGACAAGTTCGGCGACGAGGTGCAGTACGCGTTCGAGGCGATCGAAGGCTGAGTGGCGGCGCGTTGCGCCGAAGGGATATGCGGTGGGCGGCAAATGCCGCCCACTAGTACAATGGGCGTATGCAATTCGCGACGCATGACACGGCCACGAATCGTAGGGTGGGCACTCCGTGCCCACGCGGATGCATGCATCGCGTTTGCGCTTCTGGAGCCGCAAACTCTGCGCAGCGTTAGTGTCTGAAAGTGAGCCGCGTTAGCGCATCGTTCCGCGTGGGCACGGAGTGCCCACCCTACGAAGACCATCGCCTACGCAGACGTTCGCCACATCGGCAAGCACCCCAAGAATAACAACCAGGTAACACACAATGGCACTTTTGCAGATTTCCGAACCCGGCATGTCGACCGCGCCGCACCAGCACCGGCTGGCGGTGGGCATCGACCTGGGCACCACCAATTCGCTCGTCGCCACCGTGCGCAGCGGCAGTCCTGAAGTGCTGAGCGACGAAGACGGCCGCGCGCTGCTGCCCTCGATCGTGCGTTACCTGCCGAACGGCCACGCCCACATCGGCCACAAGGCGCGTGCGCACCAGACCACCGATCCGAAGAACACCGTCGTCTCGGTCAAGCGCTTCATGGGCCGCGGCCTGAAGGATATCGCCCACGCCGAGAACCTGCCCTACGATTTCGTCGACAGTCCCGGCATGGTGCAGATCAACACCGTCGCCGGCGTGAAAAGCCCGGTCGAGACCTCGGCCCAGATCCTGGCCACGCTGCGCCAGCGCGCCGAGGATTCGCTTGGCGATGAACTGGTCGGCGCCGTCATCACCGTGCCCGCCTATTTCGACGACGCCCAGCGCCAGGCGACGAAAGACGCGGCCCAGCTGGCCGGCCTGAACGTGCTGCGCCTGCTGTCGGAACCGACCGCCGCCGCGATTGCCTATGGCCTCGACCATGGCAAGGAAGGCGTGTATGCCGTGTACGACCTCGGCGGCGGCACCTTCGACATCTCGATCCTGAAATTGTCGAAGGGCGTGTTCGAAGTGCTGTCCACCGGTGGCGACTCGGCCCTGGGCGGCGACGACTTCGATCACCGCCTGTTTTGCTGGATCAACGAGCAGGCCAAGCTGGCGCCATTGTCCGACGAAGACACCGCCACCCTGATGGTGAAGGCGCGCCAGGCCAAGGAACTGCTGTCGACCAACGACGAGACCATTGTCGATGCGATCCTGAACTCGGGCGAGATCGTGCACGTGACGGTCACCGCCACGGTCTTTGCCGAGATCACCAAGCACCTGGTCGCCAAGACCATGAACGCGATCCGCAAGGCCATGCGCGATGCCGACGTGAGCGTGGAAGACATCGACGGCGTGGTGATGGTCGGCGGCGCCACGCGCATGCCGCACGTGCGCCGCGCGGTGGGCGACTACTTCCACACCATCCCGCACGCGAACATCGACCCGGACAAGGTGGTGGCGCTGGGCGCCGCCATCCAGGCGAATCTGCTGGCCGGTAACCGCGCCGAAGGCGACGACTGGCTGTTGCTGGACGTGACGCCGCTGTCGCTCGGTATCGAGACGATGGGCGGCCTGGTCGAGAAGATCATCCCGCGTAACTCGACGATCCCGTGCGCGCGTGCGCAGGAGTTCACGACCTTCAAGGATGGTCAAACTGCCTTGGCGGTGCACGTGGTGCAGGGCGAGCGCGAGCTGGTATCGGATTGCCGCTCGCTGGCGCGTTTCGAGCTGCGCGGCATTCCGCCGATGGCGGCCGGTGCGGCGCGCATCCGCGTGACCTACCAGGTCGATGCGGACGGCTTGCTGTCGGTGTCGGCGCGCGAAACGCGTTCGGGCGTGGAAGCCTCGATCACTGTGAAACCGTCCTACGGCCTGGGCGACGACGAAGTGGCGCGCATGCTGCAGGATTCGTACAGCTCGGCGCAAGTCGACATGCAGATGCGCGCGCTGCGCGAAGAGCAGGTCGAGGCCGAGCGCATCTTGCTGGCGACGCAATCGGCGCTGGATTCGGATGCGGCGTTGCTGAGCATCGAGGAGCAGGACGCGGTGGCCAAGCTGATCGACGGCGTGCGCGACGCGGTGCAGCGCTCGAACGATACGGGCGTGGAAGCGGGCACGCGCCAGGGCGCGCTGCACGATGCGGTGCAGGCGCTCGCGCACGGCACCGAGGAATTTGCCGCGCGGCGCATGGACAAGAGCGTGCGCAGCGCGCTGGCCGGGAAGTCGCTGGACGAAGTGTAAGCGCACCATTAACGTGTGCGAAGGAACGCTGCTTCAACCGTACGGTGGGCACTCCGTGCCCACGCGTAACGATGCGCTAACGAGACGCATTTCCAGACGCAAACGATGCGCTGAGTTTGCGGTTCCAAAAGCGTCAACGCGGCGCATGCATTCGCGTGGGCACGGAGTGCCCACCGTACGGCCAGTGCCAACAATTCGTAAAGAGCCAACACGTATCACGCTGCGTCGAAACGATATAAATAATTAACGAGGTAACAAAGTGCCACAAATCGTCATCCTGCCCCACCCATCGTTCTGCCCCGACGGCGCCGTCCTGGAAGCTCCGGCCGGCAAGTCGGTCTGCGACGTCCTGCTCGAAAACGACATCGAGATCGAACACGCCTGCGACCGCGTCTGCGCCTGCACCACCTGCCACGTGATCGTGCGCGAAGGCTTCGCTTCGCTGAACGAGCTGGAAGAAAAAGAAGAAGACATGCTGGATAAAGCCTGGGGCCTGGAGCCGAATTCGCGCCTGTCCTGCCAGGCGATCATCGCCGAGGAAGACCTGGTCGTCGAGATCCCGAAATACACGATCAACCACGCGGCCGAAAAGAACCACTGATCGCTCACTAACAACGCACTGACAGGATCTGCCATGAAGTGGACCGACGTCACGAGCATCGCCGAAGCACTTGTCGAACAGTACCCGGACGTCGACCCGGCGTCGGTACGGTTCGTGGACTTGCACAACTGGGTCGTCGCGCTCCCGGACTTCGACGACGACCGCTCGCGCGGCGGCGAGCGCGTACTGGAAGCCATTCAGGCAGCATGGATCGATGAAGCACAATAAAACCCCCAACACCCAGGCGCCGGAACTGCCGGCCGAAGTCCGTCCCGGCCAGTCGATCGAGCTGCTGAAGGAACTGCACATCCTCACGCGCGACGCCAAGCTGAACCAGGACAGCCGCCGCAAACTGAAGCAGGTCTACCACCTGGTCAACTTCATCGAGCCGCTCCTGAACGACGTGCGCGCCGAGAAGGGGACCGTGTCCCTGGTCGACCATGGCGCCGGCAAGTCTTACCTCGGCTTCATCCTGTACGATTTGTTCTTCAAGACGCTGGACGACGCCTCGCACATCTACGGCATCGAGACCCGCGAAGAACTGGTGGCGAAATCGACCGAGCTGGCGGCGCGCCTGGGCTTCGAGCACATGTCCTTCCTGCCGCTGTCGGTGGCGGAATCGACCACCTCCGATCGGCTGCCCGAAACGCTGGACGTCGTCACCGCACTCCACGCCTGCAACACGGCGACCGACGACGCCATCGATTTCGCCCTGAAGAAAAAGGCCAAGCACATGGTGCTGGTGCCGTGCTGCCAGGCCGAAGTGGCCACCGTGCTGCGCAAGAACAAGGGCAAGGACCTGGGCAAGAGCGCGCTCACCGAAATCTGGCGCCACCCGATCCACACGCGCGAGTTCGGGAGCCAGGTAACGAATGTCTTGCGCTGCCTGCAGCTGGAAGCGCATGGTTACCAGGTGACGGTGACGGAGCTGGTCGGCTGGGAGCACTCGATGAAGAACGAGCTGATCGTCGCCACCTATAAGAACCTGCCGCGCCGCCGTCCGAGCGAGCGCCTGCAGGAAGTGCTGTCCACGCTGGGCCTGGAAGAGATGGGCCAGCGTTTCTACGCCTCGCAAGCCGAGCGGGCCGAATCCGAAGCAGCCGTATCCACCGACATTTGAAGACCATGAGCGAACAACACTGGATCGACCTGCGCAGCGACACCGTCACCCAACCCTGTGAGGCCATGCGCGCCGCGATGGCCGCAGCCGACGTCGGCGACGACGTCTATGGCGACGACCCCACCGTCAACCGCCTGCAGGAGCATGCGGCCGAGCTGTTTGGCTACGAAGCCGGCATGTTTGCTCCCAGCGGCACCCAGACCAATTTGATCGCGCTGATGACCCACTGCGGCCGCGGCGACGAATACCTGGTCGGCCAGGAAGCGCACACCTACAAGTACGAAGGCGGCGGCGCCGCGGTGCTGGGTTCGATCCAGCCGCAGCCGATTGCGAACCAGGCGGACGGCTCGATTGCATTGGCCGACATCGAGGCCTACATCAAGCCCGACGACATGCACTTCGCGCGCACCCGCCTGCTGGCGCTGGAAAACACGATCGGCGGCCGCGTGCTGAGCCAGGAGTATGTCGCCGCCGCCACCACGCTGGCGCACGTGCGCGGCCTGGCCACCCACCTCGACGGCGCGCGCATCTGCAACGCCGCCGTCAAGCAGAACATCGGCCTGCGCGAAGCGGTGCTCGGTTTCGATACCGTGTCGGTCTGCCTGTCGAAAGGCCTGGGCGCGCCGGTCGGTTCGGTGCTGCTGGGACCAAAGGCCTTTATCGAGCAGGGCAAGCGCTGGCGCAAGATGCTGGGTGGCGGCATGCGCCAGGCCGGCGTCATCGCCGCGGCCGCACTGTACGCGCTGGAGCACAATGTGCAGCGCCTGGCCGACGATCATGACAACGCCGCCGCGCTGGCGCGTGGCCTGGCCGAGATCGACGCGCTGGACGTCGGCACGCCGCAGACCAACATCTTCTGGCTCGACGTGCCGGCCGCCGCTTGCGAGCCGCTGCGCAAGGCCTTGCTTGATGCGGGCATCCGCGCCACGGTCGGTCCGCGCATGCGCCTGGTGACTCACCTGGACATCTCGCGCGCCGACGTCGACCGCACGGTCGGCGCATTCAAATCCTTCTTCAAGAACTGGCAGGCATGATGGTTGAAACAAAGTCCGACGAAGGCGTCCGCCTCGCCAAGCGCGTGGCCGAACTGGTGCCGTGCTCGCGCGGCGAGGCCGAACGCTATATCGCCGGCGGCTGGGTCGGCGTCGACGGCGTGGTGCAGGAAGACCCGGCCACGCGCGTGACCCCTGGCCAGCAGGTCGTGCTGCTGCCGAACGCGAGGGCTGAAGAGCCGGCGCCGGTGACCATCCTGCTGCACAAGCCCTCGGGCGTGAATGGCGGCGTCGGCATGCGCGGCGCGAATGCGCTGGAAAGCCTGGGCCCGGAGTCGCTGGTGGCCACCCACGGCGCGCCGCGCTTCCTGAAGCGCCACCTGGCGCGCCTGACCTTGTGCACGCCGCTGGAAACCGATGCCAGTGGCCTGGTCGTCTATACCCAGGACTTCCGCGTTGCGCGCAAGCTGGTCGACGATGCGGTACGTGTGGAGTACGAGTACGTGGCCGAGGTCGATGGCGGCATCAAGGACGGCGGCCTGGCGCTGCTGAACCATGGCTTGACGTTCAACCGCAAGCCGATCGCGCCGATGAAGGTCAGCTGGCAGAGCGAAGGGCGCCTGCGCTTTGCCGCCAAGGGCGTGGTGCCGGGTCAGATCGAGCACATGTGCGCGGAAGTTGGCCTGACGCTGACCGAGCTGAAACGCCTGCGCGTGGGGCGTATCCCGATGGCCGGGCTGCTCGAAGGGCAGTGGCGCTATTTGGCGGAGTACGAGCGGTTCTGATCCACGAAAGTGGCTTCGGTCGCTTTTGTGGTTCTCAGCGGTACCATACCGCGTGGACACAGGTGTCCACCCTACAACAGCCGGTTTTCGTAGGGTGGGTTCTCGAACCCACCGCATGCACCGCCCGATCGTTCGAGCTGCGTGCCAAGAAAACGGTGGGTTCAAGAACCCACCCTACGGCTTGATCTTCCTCAGTACTTCACCCAAAAGAAATAGACTCACGTAATTGATTGAATTAACTTCAGTCAATCGGCTGTGAACGTTTGTTGTCTTTGTTGATATCCGTGCTGGCGCGGCAAGAAAAGCCGGCATTTGAAGCGGGCGGAACCGAGTATGAAAACGCAATGCAAAGCTGCATCGTTTTGTCTGGTCCTGGCGGCAATCGTCCTTGCCGTCCATCGCGAACCGATCGCCTTGCTGGCGGCGTCGATGGCGCTGCACCTGTATGCGCTGACCGAATGGCGCGCAAACTGGTATGAAGGCGACCCGGTCGGTTCCTGGACCAGCATGCTCAAGCGCCGCTACCAGGTCACGCTCGGCGGCGTGCTGTGCGCCGTGGCCGGCATGCTGCTGCTGGGCGGTTACGTCGTCTTTGCCTTCGCCTGAGCGGCTTGCGCCTTCTGGGCCTTCTGGACCTTCGGCAGCGCAATCAGGCGCGTGCCGGCGATCCGGTCGTGCAGGAACTGGCGGTCCTTGTCGAGGAAGGCCGTCAGCGCCCAGGCGACCAGGCCCACGGTCAGCAGCAGCGCCCATTCCTTCAGGTGGTGCAGATCGAGCAGGGCGCCAATCGCCAGCGCTGGTGCGAACCAGCCCCAGGCCAGCAGGTAGCGCAGCGCGGCATTCCTGAACGGCACTTTTGCATGCCCCACCTTGACCACCTTGATGCGCCAGGTCTTCATGGCCAGCGTGAAGCCGGCGCCGCGCCAGGAATGCACGAAATAGATGCCGGTCACCAGGAACAGGAAAGCCATCAGGCCGGCGCGCCAGGCCGGTTCCTGGCGGTTGCCGGTGGCAAAAATGAAGATGAACACGGCAAGCGCCTCGATGGCGATGAGGAGGAAGGCCTCGTAGACCATCGCGATCAGGCGACGCCTGATGGTGGGCGTGCCGATGGCGGAAGGATTAGCCGTTTGCATTCGATAGCGTGGAAGTGGCTGCGGGGTGGGCGCCGGCGCCGGGAGCCGTGGCGGCGGGCGTTGCCGCCGGCTCGCTTGGCGCCGCAGCCGGCGCGGAAGAGGGCGCCGGCGCGGGCGAAGGCAGCGGCGCAGGAGCAGGGGCCGGCTGGGTGAGCGCCGGCGCGTTCGGCAGCGTGTTCGGCGCCTGCAGCGAGATGCAGGATGCGCCGCGGCGGGTGGTGCCGGGCGGGCAGCTGGTTGGCGTCACGATGGCGGGCTCGGCCGGTGTCGTGGCGGCGTCGGGCTTGTGCACCGGCGTGCGCGCCAGGCGCCGTTTCTGGTCGGTGCTCAATTGCTTGTAGCTTTCCCAGGTCGCGGTTTTTTCGCCAGGGGCGAGCTTGCGCACCTTGCTGTAGTTTTCGCGCGCCAGGTTGCGCTCTTCGGGCGTCAGGCGGATCCACTCGCGCATCCGTTCGTGCACGCGGCCCTGTTCCTGCGGATTCATCGAGGCGAAGCGGCGCGACATTTCCAGCCACTTGNCACCTTGCTGTAGTTTTCGCGCGCCAGGTTGCGCTCTTCGGGCGTCAGGCGGATCCACTCGCGCATCCGTTCGTGCACGCGGCCCTGTTCCTGCGGATTCATCGAGGCGAAGCGGCGCGACATTTCCAGCCACTTGCGCTTGCGCGCGCCATCCATGCGGTCCCACTCGGCCTGCAGCGGCGACAGCGCCAGCTGCTGGGCCCGGGTCAGGTCGCGCCACAGGGGTTTGTCGAGGATCACCGGACCGCTCTTGCCGGCCTGGCCCGCCGGGGCGCCGGCGGCGGCACTGGCCGACACTGCATCGGCATCGACAATGCTCCACCGCTCGGAAATGGCCCAGGCCGCAACTGCGGCAACCGCCACCGCCACGGCTGCCATCCAGGCGCGGCGGGGTGTCGAGGTGCGTTTCGTCATTGGCGGCGCTGTTGCGACTCCACATAGGCATTGAAGCCATGGTCGAGGTAGGCGGTCAGCGGCAGCTCGTCGGCCAGCACGGCCGCGTCGAGCTCGGCCAGTTCGGCGATCTGCTGCTGTTGTTCATATTGATACACGCCGCCCAGGCCGACGACCAGGGCCAGCAGCGGCACGGCGACCGCCAGGCGCCCCAGCGCCACGTTGGAGAACAGCGCATCGACATCGAACCAGCTGCGGCGCCAGTCCTTTTTGGCAAACGGCGCGGCGCTGGCGGCGTCGGCCTTCTTGCGCGACAGCGCCAGCGCGCGTGCGGCGGCCAGGCGCTCGGTGGTGGAAGCCGGCAGCGCGTCGAGATTCTCGTTCAAGGCGTGGCGCAGCTTGTACGCCAGGTTGATGTCGTCGGTATTCATAGTTTTATTCCCTTGGCCCGCAGGGCATCGGCAAGCGCATGCGTCGCGCGCGAGCAGTGCGTCTTGACGCTGCCCTCGGAACAGCCCATCGCTAAGGCCGTTTCGGCCACGTCCATATCCTGCCAGTAACGCATAAGGAAGGCTTCGCGTTGACGCGTTGGGAGCTTTTGTATTTCCGCTTCGATCAGGCGCAAGGTTTGTGCCCGCTCGACCTGGTCCATGCTCGACTCGGCCGCGGCCGATCCTTCTTCCGCCTCGTACGCGTTGAGTATATCAAAGTCCTCATCGCCCTCATCCTTGCGGCCGAAGCCCGAGAACAGGCTGACCCAGGTATTGCGTACCTTTTCGCGGCGGAAGTAATCGAGGATGGTGTTTTGCAGGATGCGCTGGAACAGCATCGGCAGTTCGGCCGGCGGCTTGTCGCCATATTTTTCGGCGAGCTTGATCATCGCGTCCTGCACGATGTCGAGCGCTGCCTCGTCCTTGCGCACGGCGTACACGGCTTGCTTGAAGGCGCGCCGTTCGACATTCTCGAGGAAGTCGTTGAGTTCTTTGTCTGTCGCCATGCGATGAGAAGGGGTGATGCGCGCAGGTACTTGGCCTGTGCTTTATGGAAAACTGTCGAATCCTAGCAAAAAACCACCGGCTATGCACCGGAATTGCTCAGTCCAGCCTTTTTGCGGCGCGCGACGCGGTTGTCAAAAACTGCATGACGATAGTCGAAATGATTCGTTGTCGCGCCAAGGGGGCGTGGCTAAGCTGGTCCGAACGCTCACTCAGCCTCGACGCCATGCCTCTCGACACTACTTCCCGCCAGGACTTTGATATCCGGCCCCTGAACGCCCCGCTCGGCGCCGAAGTCCTCGGCCTCGACCTTTCCCGTCCGATCGGCACCGCCGACCTGGCGCGCGTGCACCGCGCCCATCTCGACCACCATGTTCTCGTGTTCCGCGATACCCATATCACGCCGGCCCAGCAGACGGACTTCAGCCGCCGCTTCGGCGAGCTGCAGATCCACGTGCTGCGCCAGTTCCAGCTGGCCGGGCATCCGGAAGTGCTGGTCATCTCGAACATCCGGGAAAACGGCGAGCCGATCGGCCTGGGCGACGCCGGGCACTTCTGGCATTCCGATTTGTCGTACAAGCCCACGCCCAGCCTAGGCTCGATGCTGCACGCGCAGGAGTTGCCGCAGGAGGGCGGCGATACCCTGTTCGCCAACCAGCACCTGGCCTGGGATACGCTGCCCGGCTGGCTGAAACGCGAAGTCGAGCATGCCCAGGCCGAGCACAGCTACCTGGCGCGCTACGAAGACCTGCGCAAGCTGAACCCCTGGCGCCCCGCGCTCACGCAGGCGCAGATCGACGAGGTGGCCCCGGTGCGCCATCCGGTGGTGCGTACGCATCCTGAAACCGGACGCCGCGCGCTGTTCGTCAGCGAGCATTTCACCACGCGCATCGTCGGCATTCCCGAGGAGCGCAGCCGCGCGCTGCTCGACGCCCTGTTCGAGCACAGCACCCGGCCGGAATTCATCTACCGCCACCAATGGAAGCCGCAGGACATGGTGTTCTGGGACAACCGCTCGCTGATGCACCTGGCCGCCGGCTGCCCGCCCGAGCAGCGCCGCAAGCTGTACCGCACGACCATCGCGGGCGACGTCCCGTTCTGACCAGGAGAATCCATGTTCCGCTTGAACAAAGTGGCTGCCGTGCTGGCAGCCTTGTCCCTGGTCGCGTCGGCGTCCGCACGTGCCGAAGGCAAGATCCGCATCGCCGAGCAGTTCGGCGTGGTCTACCTGCTGCTGAACGTGGCGCAGGACCAGAAGCTGATCGAAAAGCACGGCAAGAAGCAGGGCGTCGACATCGAGGTCGACTGGATCAAGCTGTCCGGCGGTGCGGCCACCAACGATGCGCTGCTATCGAATTCGGTCGACGTGGTCGGCGCCGGCCTTGGCCCGCTGCTCACGGTCTGGGACCGCACCGCCGGCAAGCAGAACGTGCGCGCCGTGGCCTCGCTCGGCAGCTTTCCGTATTACCTGATCAGCACCAATCCGGCCGTGAAGTCGATTGCCGACTTCGGGCCGAAGGACCGCATTGCGCTGCCGGCCGTGACGGTGTCGGTGCAGGCGCGCATCCTGCAGATGGCCGCCGCCAGGCAGTGGGGCGACGCCCAGTTCCGCAAGCTCGACCCGCTGACGCAAACGCTGCCGCATCCCGACGCCACCGCCGCCGTGATTGCGGGTAAAACCGAAATCAACGCCCATTTCGCGAATCCCCCGTTCCAGGAACAGGAACTGGCCGGCAATCCGAACGCGAAGATCGTGCTCGACTCCTACCAGGTGCTGGGCGGCCCGAGCTCGGCCACGGTGCTGTACGCCACCGAAAAATGGGTCAAGGAGAATCCGAAGACCTACCGCGCCTTCCTCGATGCGCTGGTCGAGGCAGCCCGGCTGGCCTCGACCAGCCCCGAAGCGGCTGCCGACGCCTACCTGCGCGTGAACAAGAACAGCATCGACCGCGCGCTGCTGGTAAAAGTGATCAAGAACCCGAAGGTGCAGTTCAGCGTGGCGCCGCAGAACACGCTGGGGCTGGCGCAGTTCCTGCACCAGGTCGGCGCGATCCGCAAGAAGCCGGAAAGCTGGCGCGATTACTTCTTCGCGCATCCGGCGCTGG
Source organism: Massilia brevitalea (assembly GCF_030711405.1). GTDB lineage: Bacteria > Pseudomonadota > Gammaproteobacteria > Burkholderiales > Burkholderiaceae_D > Telluria > Telluria brevitalea. Next base: position 1,853 of record NZ_JAULSI010000070.1, on the reverse strand, counting down.
ACAAGGGGAGCTGAAGTGAGCCCGCCCACCCTGCAGGTCGTTGCCGCGGCTGGTCCGCTGCTGCGTGCCGAGCACGTGACCATCGAGTACGCCGGCGACCACGGCACCGTGCGCGCCACGGAAGATGTGAGTTTCGATGTGCACCGCGGCGACCGCTTCGTGCTGCTCGGGCCTTCGGGCTGCGGCAAGTCGACCTTGCTGAAGGCGGTGGGCGGTTTCATCGCGCCGCGTGCGGGCAGCCTGCGCCTGAACGGCAAGCCGATCACGGCGCCGGGGCCGGACCGCATCGTCGTGTTCCAGGAGTTCGACCAGCTGCCGCCGTGGAAGACGGTAGAGGCGAACGTGATGTTCCCGCTGCTGGCCGGCGGCATGAAGAAGCTCGATGCGCGCGAGCGGGCGCGCCACTGGCTGGGCAAGGTCGGGCTGGCGCGCTTTGCCGACGCCTATCCGCACACGCTGTCGGGCGGCATGAAGGCCAGGGTGGCGATTGCGCGGGCACTGGCCATGCAGCCGGAAATCCTGTTGATGGACGAACCCTTCGCCGCCCTCGATGCGCTTACACGGCGCAAGATGCAGGAAGAGCTGCAGGCGCTGTGGGAAGAGATCGGTTTTACGATGCTGTTCGTGACCCACTCGATCGAGGAGGCGCTGGTGGTGGGGAATCGCATTTTGCTGCTGTCGCCGCATCCGGGCCGCGTGCGCGCGGAACTGAACAGCCACCAGTTCGACCTGGGCAGCGCAGGCAGTCTTGAATTCCAGGCGGCCAACGAGCGTATCCACCGGCTGCTGTTCGGCGATGCCGGGTTGTCGTCCACTTCGGCTTCCCCTGTTTCCACTCCCGCCTGGGCACACCCATGACCGCTTTCCGCGAACCGCCGATCCGCCCTGAATACGAACTGGCCTTGCCCATGCCCAGCCTGGGCGGCGCGCCGCTCGTGCCTGCCGCGCATGCCGCGCCTCCTGTGCGCGGCTTCGCGTTTGGCGAGCTGGCCTGGCTGCGCAAGGCGGTGCTGCTGCTGGTGCTGGCGGTGCTCTGGGAAGCGCTGGCGCGCTGGTACGACAACGATTTGCTGCTGCCGACTGCGCTGCAAACGGGCAGGGCGCTGGCCGAGGGCATCGCGAGCGGTGAGCTGTTCGGTTATGTGGGCGTGTCGTTCGCGGTGCTGACCCAGGGCTACCTGATGGGGATCGCCGGCGCCTTTCTGCTGACCTGGCTGGCGGTGTCGAACCGCGTGGGGCGCGAGCTGATCGAAACGCTGACGTCGATGTTCAATCCTTTGCCGGCGATTGCCTTGCTGCCGCTGGCGCTGCTGTGGTTCGGTCTGGGCAAAGGCGCGCTGATCATGGTGCTGATGCATTCGGTGATGTGGCCGCTGACCTTGAATGCCTGCGCCGGTTTTCGCGCGGTGCCGGAGACGCTGCGCATGGCGGGGCGCAATTATGGGCTGGGCGGCTTGCGGCTGGTGCTGCAGATTCTGATTCCGGCGGCGCTGCCGGCGATGTTGTCGGGGCTGAAGATCGGCTGGGCGTTTGCCTGGCGCACGCTGATTGCGGCCGAGCTGGTGTTCGGCACCACGTCGGGGCAGGGCGGGCTGGGGTGGTTCATTTTCCAGAGCCGGAATGAGCTCTTCACCGACAAGGTGTTTGCGGGGCTGGCGACGGTGATCATCATCGGGCTGGCGGTGGAGCAGGTGGTGTTCCAGACGCTGGAGCGGGTGACGGTGCGGCGGTGGGGGATGCAGCGGTGATGTTTCGACCGGCACGGGTCGTACCGCGTGGGCACGAGTGCCCACCCTACAACGGCGGGTATCGTATCTATGGACTCCACCCGTTTTGCAAGAAGAAGATTGAAT
>NZ_JAULSI010000007.1 GCF_030711405.1 Massilia brevitalea | reverse complement strand
TGAACTTTACCAAACAAGAGTGTCCGGAAAAATCAGAGTACCTCACCTCCAATGATCGAGATCATCGGTATCGTACTGGCGAGTTTGAAATGGTCAGCCGACGACAGGTAGGTTGCTATCGTCGGATGGGCCGGTAGTGTCGCTTCTCGAATCTGATTCTGCAGGGCTGGTTAGGTCATGCCGCACGAGTAACCAAACACTGCGTCGCTGGATTGCCTGCGCCTTGCCAAATGTTCGGCCGAACGCTGCGGGTGGGATTTTGAACGTGGCAGGTGGCAAGAGCGTCCTAGCGGCAAACCAGCGAGTACCATCGAGTGCATGCGATTCCTCACACCGCCACCAGCCCGAAGCTGGGCACTGCATGCCTGTCCTCGCTAGAAAACCAATTGCAGGTTCGGGAGAGGCATGAGATCTTTCAGTCTTGATCGCACTTATATTATCGGCCTGGGCCGCAACGGTTGCTTCAGCAAGAGGAACGGGCGATGGGGTTCGATCGTGCTCGCGCTTATCAACTAACTGCCATTCCGTACGGGTCTGGTTTTCGTAACTGGATTGCAGGCCGCGTACCTTTTGCCACCAACTTTGCGGCGGAAGTAACAGGGCTTGTGGCATTTTCTGCCCCTTTCTCAAGTACTGACGCTGCCCGCCGAGTACTTCGACTCGACTGTCACCATCGCTGCACAGCCACCAACCGCTTTGAGGGCAGCGTTCACCAGCCCAGGCATGTGACCCAATGGCGATCGGGACTGCTTCGGCTTGTACTTTATGCTGGTGAGCAGGAGCATGCAGCCGGATGCTAGATGAGATGGTGTCCCAAAGTTCTATTGCGACGCGTTCGGACAAGGAGGGGGGAACAGGACCATGATCGCCGTTACCGGTATTCATCTTAAAAACGATATGCGGGACGGACACCTTGTCCTTTGTTCCACCCATTTCCCACCAGAAGTTATGGACGACCGCATCGTTTTCCTCGGTTATTGCCCTGATGACCTCCTCGCCGGGAAGGCCGCTAATTGTCCTCGTGCCGGCCCGTAATTTAGTCATCCGCATTTTTTCGAAAAGCGAAAGCCGATCTTCTGCCGCAGCGTCGCGTGCAAGTAGGCCGTTCTGGTCAGGCGCAATGCCCGCCGCCAAAATCAACATGAAGTCAATGTCAGGCCGACTGGGCAATGTAGCCAACATTATAATTTGTTCATGCTGCTCAGCCTCGATCGGATCACGGAAATAGGCACGATCAATACAAAAACCGAATTCGGCAGGAATCTGGTTGCCGGCGTTCGGGACGAGTTGTGCAACCAGCCTGGAGAGATTTTCGATGCGCGCCGGATCGTAATCGCTTGCACTCAAATCAATGCTGAGTCCGCCAGCATGCAGGAGAGCTTCGACCGAGATGCCTTCGTAACGGTAGCGCTCCAGTTCAAGACCATTCGACGCTGTGCCTTCTGTGACCGTGCGGCTGTGCACAAATATTTTTCCGGACAGCCCGCTTGGGGATTCGACGTCTCTCTCCGTCTCCATGTTACGGCTCCCGCCCAGCCGATCCGGCTTCGACTTGATTTGCATCTCACGGGCGGCAACGCGTCGTTCAAACTCCTCGTTGGTTTCGCTGAACGCTGCAACCCCGAAGCCGTCGATATTGGCGTGCGTTATCGCGACCTGAGCCTCGGCTGGCATATCGATCAGCACCCTGCCCGCACATACGGTTTTCATTTTTTCGGTCATACGCGTTACCTCGTGTTTTTCCAGGCGCGTCAACTCGTCTTCGTTCATTGCCTTGCCAACGGCCCAAGTTGCCGCCAATCCGGCGACAGCGATCCCGGCCAGCACAATTGCCAGTCTGTTTTGGGCCCGTCGTGTCACGGCATCTCCTGGACGATTTTCACGATTAACCGAAGCGTTAGCATGAGCATATCGTCATTCTTGTACGATTCCTGGTGATCGTAGCCCCGGGTTGCAAACACATGCTTTACCTTCCCCGCAGCTGCAGCTCCGGATTGGAATGGGACAGTCCCATCACCATTTGCATCTTGCGCTTCTGGTTCAAAATGGAATTCTGACTTTCCCTCGACCAGGATGCGCCGCTGACCTCGGTAGTTATGACCGAGAAAGGTGGCCGCTGCCAGGTTCCCAGAGGTAAGTGCTCCTACTGCGCCTACCGCTTGGCGGGCAACCCATCGCACTTGACCATACGAAAGGTTATTTCGGTCTGCGCCATAGAAGACGTAGGTATTCGGATGATAGTAATCGCCTAAACCTCGATGAAAACTTTCCGCCATGTCGATTGCGGACCTGATTGCCTTCTCTACGCCGCCGTCTTTTCTCAGATACATCTGGGCGGGATCGGCAAGACGAGGGTCGATCATCCGGTACCATGACTTCAGATCTCGGTACAAATCATAAGGATTAGGCGTGCGTGCATTCGGCAAGTGCAGGAAGTCCAGAGGGGCTTCTTTCATGCGGACGACGTCGTCCCTGGCCCCGTAGCCTGCTTTTTGTGGCGCGCCGAACGTCTTGATGACGCGAATATGGAGCCAGGGTTGGGGATAGAGGTGATTTGGCAGTAACTCGAGTGCCCCTGGCGACACCGCGAGCACAGGCGTGGTCTCCTGGCTTGTCGCTCCGAGAATTTTTGCAAGCCTGGACGCTTCGAAGTTCTTTACAGTGCCATTGCCTGGATTCGTTGCCTCCGTCCCACAAGCAATCCGCCGGTACGCTACCGGCGCTCCGAGTGCGGGCATCACGCCATGGATGACGCCGGCGATCTTGTCGGGAATGCGTTTGGCGCACGCTCGCGCGACTAGTCCTCCCATGGAGTGGGTGACCAATATCACCTTGTCACAACGACGATTTGCCTTCTTCCATGACTCGATGATTTCCAGGACCCGTTTTTCGAGAAGCTGCGAGGACGCGAGACAATCTGAAAGCCAGCAATATCCAACCGCATACACCGGGAAATAATACTTGGCGTGCTTTTCCAGATGGGGCTCCGTCAGCGGATCGAACTCGCGCACTCCCCATCTTCGCGGCGTACACGCCATGACATCTTTCCAGTGTTGCCGAATGAATCGCTTCTTGTCACGGTCGTCAAATCCAAATGTCTGATTCAGTCGAGTTTGCAAAACCTGCAGCAAAGTGCCATACGATTCCGCATGCAACTCGCCCCAACCACGCTGGCGCACGTCGCGTTCGTTCAATACATAACCATCGTCCGGTTCCGGCAGTATGACGGGGCCGCCATTATCAACTTCGAGGGTCGTAGCATCGAGCAGTCGTTGTCTATCGGCTGGCATCAATCTGTCCCAGTCGAATGATGTGCTTAGGCCTTGGCGTTTACCATTCGGCGGACGCCAGGTTGGCTCACCGGGCCTGACTACCTTGTTCCTTTCGTCCTCCTCTCCTCCCACGCGTGGGTTGCTCTTCGCCCTCAGATTGGTCCCCATGATCCCCGGCACCACGATCACGGGCACAATATGATTCGGCGGCATCAAGCCGAGTCCACGCAGCTTGAACTCGGGCGACGACATGAAAGAATTGACCTCCCAGCCGCCGTTGGAAAGTGGAATAAGTGGCGGCAAGGGCCTGGTCGATTCAGCCATGGCGATTCCAGCCTGGTTAAGGTTTTAGGGAAGAAGTTCGAAGCGAACCGGACCCAGCATGTCGCTTTGAACGAGCGCGGTCCGACCTTGTTCGTCGCTGACGCCTCGAATTGTCTTTCCATTTTCGAGATGCGCGATATAGCGCTGGCTCGGGATCGGCTCGCGCGTCTGCAAGTGCCGCAGGACGAGACGTTCGTCGGATTGCATCTTGCCTGCTGCAAACCCTGGTGCGGCTGGGCTCCCGTCTCCGGGCCCGGCATACAGTACCGAAGCGGCCCTTACCATGTGCTCGCCGGCACTCTGCTGGGTGATCTTGCTGCCGGCCCATTCGGTTTGAGCGCCTTCGGACACGATCCTTATGGACGGCGCCTCGATGTGGATGGCTTCGGAGGAGATCAGGCTGATCCGGCCATAGGACTTGACTTCGACCGTCCCCTGCTGCGCCTCCACCGTTACGTTACCGCCGCCAGCAACCAGCTTGATTCCGATTGAATGCGCAAATGCGCTAACCCCTCGTACGGCGCGCACGAAAAAATTGTTTCCTGCAACAATCTCAGTGTTCGCGCCGCTTACGATGTCGACCTTGCGTTCGGAACCAATCCCAACATGCTCCTGGCTACCGACAACGATGCCTCCCGGCGCGGACATGGCAACGATCGGTGCGCCAGGAGTGGCCTCGGGCGCGGTATTCGAGCCTCCTTCCCAGGACTTGAGTTTGCCGACCAGCTCCGCCAGCGGGCTGCTGCTTTTCTCGTCGCCTGCCTGCTGTTCGGCTAGCTTGGCCAACTCGTCGGCGACGCTTTGCATCAGCTCCGCCAGCCCAATCAGGCCCGCGCGCGCCATTTGAGACCCATCGGCCCTGGCCGCCGCCTCGGCCGAAATCAATACTCCTTCCTTCCCGCGCACCGCAACATGGCCGTCACTGCGCAGTTCCGCCCCCTCCCCGCGCGGCTCCGCCATGCCGTTCTCCTTCGGATGCGTCAACCACCCCAGGTTCAGCTGCGACGCGCCATGCTCGCTCGCCAGCTGCGCGCTGATCTCCCCGCGCGTATCGTCGAAGCGCAGCTGGTTGGCGCGCCCGCCGCCGATCTCGCGACTCTTCAAGCCCGACAGATAACGATTACCCGGCAAGCCGCCATTGGCGCTGAGCGCCGGCGGCTCGCCGTTCTGGTTGAACACCTGCGACAGGATCACCGGCCGGTCCGGGTCGCCGCCGAGAAAGGCCACCAGCACCTCGGTGCCCACGCGCGGCAGCGTCAGGGCGCCGAACTGCTGTTGGCTGCCCGGCCCGTTGCCGGCCCAGTTCGAGGCCACGCGGACCCAGGCCGAATCGGCCGCGCTGCCGGAGGCGCCGGCGCCGTGGGCGTGTTGGTGGTCCGGCGCGCGCATGCCGGGAAAACGGATCTTCACCCGGCCCAGGCGGTCGCAATGCACTTCCTCGCTCTGCGGTCCCACCACGATCGCGCTTTGCAGCTGCGGATGCGGCAGGTCGACGCGCGGATCGTAGGCCGGCACGATGGGCACGCTGCGCCGTACCGCCGTGAAGCGCACCTGCACCGCGCGCTCGCTTGCAGAAGCCTGTACGGAAGCCGCTGTAAGACCCTGCATCGCGTGCCAGCCGTTCTGCGCCAGCAGCCGCTCTGCCAGCGTCGACAGCTCGCCCGGCAGGTTGTTGCGCGCGCTGAGCTGGACTTCGGTGATGACGAACTGCCGCTCGGCCAGCGGGTGGGTGTCGATTTCCGGGTGGTCCTGCAACGTGAAGTACTGCCCGGCGCAGAAGTCGCGCACGCTCCCTTCGCCATGAAAACATTTGGCTTCGAATTCGTGGCGCTGCATGCGCAGCTGGCCCAGGCGCCAGCTGTCCTCGACGTCGTTGCCGGCGTGCGGGGTGTCGATCAGGTAGTCGTCGAGACTGGCAGCGAGGCCGTTGCCGTGCCCGCCCTGGTCGTGACTGGCGCGCGCCGTGGTCGACATGAACTGCGCCGCGCCGGGGTTCTTGTAGTCCCAGCTGTGGCGGGTGGCGCTGCCCGGCTGCAGGGTGCGCGCCGCGCCCCAATGGGTGATGGTGTCGCGCTCCCCGGCGGCGTCGTCGTGGTGGTAGCGCACGCTGCCGGCGGCATTCTCGGGCAGGTGGTTGGCGTCGGCAAACAGCACCAGCGTATGGGCGGGAATGCGGTCGTGCAGCGGGTCGACCGAGGTGCTGCGGCTGCGCCCGGGGCGCACCGTCCAGGAGATGCCGCGCCGGCGCAGCAGGCGGCGCACGAAGGCGGCGTCGGATTCGTTGTACTGCATGGTCTGCTCGCGCGGCGGGTACAGGCGCATGTCGAACAGCGGGTCGAGCTCGTATTCGAAGGCGCCTGCCAGCACCGCGTTGGCATGTCGCCATTCGTCGAACAGTACCTTCACGATCTCGAGTTCGTTCTGGTAGCGGAAGATGCGGCTGTTGACGCGCTTTTCCATTACCGACAGGGCGTCGCGCAGCACCAGCTGGTAGGTGGCCAGGGCGCCGTCGCTGTCGCCGGACCTGGCCTCGGTGACGATGCCGCAGATGCTGCGCAGTTGGCCGCGGTCGGTGACGACCTGAATTTCGGCCGGCAGCGCGATCAGTTCCTTCAGCGGCAGGGTGGCGTCGCTGGCGATGCAGGAAACGCGGTATTCGAGGCCGCCGCAGATGGCTTCGCTGCCTTCGATCCACTGCGGCAGCAGGACGTCGTCAAGGAGTGCCTCGGCATGCGCCAGGCGCAGGCGCAGTGCACGGTGCGCGGTGCTGAGCGATCGCTCGTGCTGCAGTACGCGCAGGAACTCGCTGGCACTGTCCAATTCCGTCTCCCGTTTCGAAAACAGAATCGTCCCACGAGGGCCTGTTGGGCCCGTTGAGTCGTCTCATTGTATGCGCTCACAAAACGGTGCAACTAAACCGGGTTGTCGTTGTCGTGCCACGCGGCCTGTATGGATGGACAGTGCCGCCAGCGTCAGTGGGTAAGGAAGCCCGTGACGGCGGCCACCAGCGCGGGCGCCAGCGGCAGCGCGGGGTCGCCGTAGGACGGCAACTGCGCGGGACCGGGCGGCACCAGTTTCAGCACGTGGTTCATGCCGTCGACGATCTCGAGCCGCGCCTGCGGATATGCGGCCTTCAGCGCCCGGGCGTCGTCCACGTTCACCTGGATGTCGGTGGTGCCCTGGACGATCAGCACCGGCACCGCCAGCGCGGCGATGCGCTCGGCCGGCAGGTAGCGGAACTGCGACACCAGGTAGGGCTGCACGCTCGGACGATACAGTGCGGCCAGCAGCGGCGGCACTTCGCCGGCCAGTTCGCCCTGTTCGAGCTTGCCGAGGATGCGCTCGTTCTCTTCGTTCAGCGCAGGCGGCAGCTGGGCGGCCAGCTGGCGGCGCAGCACCGCCTGCAGCGGCGCGCCGGGTCCGGCGATCGAGACAAAGGCGGCGGCTCCGGCCTGGCGCGCGGCGACCATGCCGATCAGCGACCCTTCGCTGTGTCCGATCACGGCCACCCTGGAAAAGCGCGGGTCGGCCTTCAGGCGCGCGATCCAGGCCGCGGCATCGTCGATATAGGTCTCGAAGCGCAGTGCCGATTCGCTTCCCATGGCGGCGGCGCTGGCGCCGATGCCGCGCTTGTCGTAGCGGACCGAGGCGATCCCTTTCGCCGCCAGGGCCTCGGCCAGCATGCGCAGGCTGTCGTTGCGCCCCGGGAGCATGGCGGAATTGCCGTCGCGGTCAGTGGGGCCGGAGCCGGCGATGATCAGCGCGACCGGCGCCGGTCCTGTTGCCGCGGGCAGGCGCAGGCTACCGGCCAGCTTGCGGCTCGGGGTGTCGAGGACGATCTCCACATCGCCGGCCTGGGCCAGCACCGGCGGGGACAGGAACAGGAAAACGACGAAGACCCCAACAGACAGCAGCCGCTCGATCATTCCCGCCTCCCCTATCAAAATCATGAAACCAGCAGCGCCTGCAAACGCGGTATCGCCGCCAGCGAGTTATTCCAGGCGCATTGGCGCAGCGCGCCTTCGTCCATGCCGCGCAGCTGCGCCAGCGCCGCGCCGATGGCCGGCAGCTGTTCCGGACTGTTTCGTCCGGGGTGGATCCAGCTCGGCGAGATGTCGGGGGCATCTGTCTCCAGCACCAGTGCCTCCATCGGCAGCTCGCTCGCCAGGCGCCGGATCTGGAGCGCGCGCGTAAACGTCATGGCGCCGCCGAAGCCGAGGTGGAAGCCCAGTTTGATGTAGGTCTCGGCCTGCTGGAAGGAGCCATTGAAGGCATGCGCGATGCCACCCGCAGGCCGCACCTGACGCAGGTGTTTCAATACCTGGTCCTGGGAACGGCGCACGTGGGTCAGCACCGGCAAATCGAAATCGCGCGCGATGCGCAGCTGCTCGCGAAAGAACCGTTCCTGCTTCTCGCGCATGGCCGGCTCGCACAGCATGGGGATGAAGAAATCCAGGCCGATTTCGCCAATCGCCACGAAACGCGGCTCATTCATCGCCGCTTCGACCGCGGTGCGCAGCGCCACCAGGTCTTCGTCAAGCGCCTGCGGTACGTAGATCGGATGGATGCCGAGCGCATAACTTGCGTTCGGTGCGTTTGCAGCCAACTGCGCCACCACCTCGAAATTGCCGCGCTCGACCGCCGGGATCACGATCATCGACACCCCGCCCTCGCCCGCGCGCCGCGCCACATCCAGCGATTCTGCGCCGAACTCGTGGGCATCCAGGTGACAGTGGGTGTCGATCCACATCCTCAGCTTCCTTCCAGGGGCTCCAGCGGCTGCAGCCCGTGCTCGGTCATGCGCAGCGCGCGGTCGCAGCGGCGCGCCAGTTCCATGTCGTGGGTGACGATGACGAACGAGGTGCCGAGGGTGCGCGACAGCTCCAGCATCAAATCGAAAATCGCCATTGCCGTGGCATGGTCCAGGTTACCGGTCGGCTCGTCGGCCAGCACGCAGGCCGGCTCCGTGACCAGGGCGCGCGCCAGGGCCACGCGCTGGCGTTCGCCGCCCGACAGTTCGCCGGGGCGGTGGATCACGCGCTTGCCGAGGCCCACGCGCTCGAGGATGGCCTGTGCCTTCTGCTCGGCGCTTGCACGCTTTTCGCGGCGGATCATCAGCGGCATCACCACGTTGTCGAGCGCCGAGAACTCCGGCAGCAGGTGGTGGAACTGGTAGACGAAGCCGAGCGAGGAGTTGCGCAGTTCGCCGCGCCGGGTTTCGGACAGCGTCGCAAAATCCTCGCCCAGCAGGGTCACCGAGCCGGTGCTCGGCGTATCCAGGCCGCCGAGCAGGTGCAGCAGGGTCGACTTGCCCGAGCCCGAGGCGCCGACGATCGCCACGCGCTCGCCGCGCTGGATCGCGAAGTCGATCTTGTCCAGCACCTGCACCTGGTAGTCGCCCTGCTTGAAGGTCTTGCCCAGGCCGCGGCAGGCCAGGACTGGGCTATTCGACACATTATTCATAGCGCAGCGCCTCCGCAGGTTTCACACGCGAGGCCGAGCGGCTCGGGTAGACCGTGGCCGCAAAGGCCAGCAGCACGGCGACGCCGCCGATCTTGAATACGTCCGGCCAGCGCAGGTCCGACGGCACGGTGCTGTTTTGGTAGATATCCTTCGACAAGAACTGCACTCCCAACAAATGTTCAATGAATGGAACGATGACATCGATGTTCAGCGCGACCAGCACGCCGCCCACCACGCCGACCACGGCGCCGAGGATGCCGACCAGCGCGCCCTGGATCATGAAGATCTTCATGATGGATGCGGGCGACGCCCCCAGCGTGCGCAGGATCGCGATGTCGGCCTGCTTGTCGGTCACAGTCATCACCAGGGTCGAGACCAGGTTGAAGGCGGCCACCGTGATGATCAGGGTAAGGATGATGAACATCATCTTCTTTTCGGTCTGTACGGCGCCGAACCACACCGCGTTCAGCTTCGACCAGTCGCGCATCTCGAGCTTACCCGGCATCGACTTTTCCAGCTCGGCCGCCACCTGCGGCGCCTGATGCATGTCGGCGATGCGCAGGCGCAGGCCGGCCGGCGCCGACAGGCGCTCCATCTTTTCCGCATCGCCCAGGCTGACGAAAGCCATGCCGGCGTCGAATTCGGCATGCCCGGAGCGGAACAGGCCAGAGACGGTGAAGCTGCGCATGCGCGGCAGCATGCCGGCCGGCGTGGTCTGGGCCTGCGCCAGCAGCATGGTCACCTTGTCGCCCACCTGCAGGTTCAGCGACGACGCCAGCGCGTAGCCGAGCACGATGTTGAAGGTACCGGGTTTCAGGGACTCGAAGCTGCCCTGGACCATGGTGTTGGCTACATCCGAGATGGTGCGTTCCGCTTCCGGCAGCACGCCGCGGATCGTCGCCGGACGCATCGCGCCTTCGCGCTGCTGCAGCAGGCCCTGGGATTCGACGAAAGGCGCGGCGGCGCGCACGGCCGGGTTCTTCAGCGCTTGCGCGGCGGCTTCGCGCCACTGCGGCATGTCGCCGCGCGCATCAAAAACCTCGATGTGGGCCAGCACCGACAGCATGCGGTCGGTCACCTGCTTCTGGAAGCCGTTCATCACCGACAGCACGATGATCAGGGCCGCCACGCCCAGGGCGATGCCGGCCACCGAGATCAGCGAAATAAAGGACAGGAAGCCGCTGTGGGCCGTGCCCTTGCCTGCGCGCGTGTAGCGCAGGCCGACCAGCCATTCGAACGGCAGTTTATGTAAGAGACTCATGAGGTGTTCTATAGCAGGGTCGGTAAAACGGGGTCACTCGTAGCGCAGGGCTTCGGCCGGCTTCACGCGCGCCGCCGCCCAGCTCGGGTACAGGGTGGCGAAAAAGGCGAGCAGCACGGCCACGCCGCCGATGCTGCCGACGTCGGACCACTGCAGGTCGGAGGGAATCTCGCTGATCAGGTAGATCTCCTTCGAGATGAACTGGATGCCGAGCACGCGCTCGATGGCCGGCACGATCACGTCCACATTCATTGCCACCGCCACGCCCAGCGTCACGCCGAGCAGGCCACCCAGCACGCCCACCAGCGTGCCCTGCACGATGAAGATCTTCATGATCGAGCGCGGCGAGGCGCCGAGGGTGCGCAGGATCGCGATGTCGGCCTGCTTGTCTTTCACCGTCATGACCAGGGTCGAGACCAGGTTGAAGGCGGCCACCGCGATGATCAGGGTCAGGATGATGAACATCATGCGCTTTTGCGAGCCGACGGCGGCGAACCAGATGGTGTTCACCTGCGACCAGTCGCGCATGACGTAATCCTGGTTCATGCTCTGGCGCAGCTCGGCCGCCACGCGCGGCGCCTGGTGCAGGTCGTGCAGGCGCAGGCGCAGGCCAACCGGGCCGGCCAGGCCGACCGTCTGCGCCGCATCTTCGAGATGGGCGAAGCCGAGCATGGAATCGAATTCGTAGTGGCCGGCCTCGAAGATGCCGGAGACGATGAAGGTCTTGGTGCGCGGCGCGGCCGGGGCGCCCCCTTCCGTGGCGCCGGACGTCCCGAGCAGCATGGTGACGCGTTCGCCGACGCCCGCATGCAGGGCATCGGCCAGGGCGCGGCCGATGACGATGTTCATCGAGCCGGGCGTGAGGGAGTCGAGGCTGCCTTGCTTCATCTCGCGCGCGACGTCGGAGACGCTGGCTTCCTCGCCTGGGAGCACGCCGCGCACCAGCACCGGCTTCATCACGCCGTCGCGCAGCAGCATGCCCTGGATTTCGACGAAAGGCGCCGCGGCCGCCACCTGCGGGTTACGTGCGGCCTCACGACTCACCGCGCGCCAGTCGGGCATGGCGCCGCGCACGTCGAAGATCTCGACGTGGGCCAGCACCGACAGCATGCGGTCGGTGACTTCCTTCTGGAAGCCGTTCATCACCGACAGCACCACGATCAGGGCGGCCACGCCGAGCGCAATGCCGGCCACCGAGATCATGGAGATGAAGGAAATGAAGCGATTCCGTCCGCTGCGCTTGCCGGCGCGCGTGTAGCGCAGGCCGACTGCCCATTCGTACGGCAGTTTCTGGATGATGCTCATGAAATTTGTAGAGTTTGACAACTGATCTCGCAGTATGCCACGCAAAGCTCATCCATGACAGGGCGCACACGGTGCTGACGCTGTGGCAAACTCGTGGCAACGCTGTGGCAAGGGCGTCACGTACTTGCCGTCCGGGTGGGCCGCTGGCGGCGCCGCGCCTCGTGGCGCCAGCCGTTTTCGCCTACAATCACGGCATGTCCCAGATTACGCTTGTCCTGCCCTCCGCCCTTCCCGTTCCCGAATTCGCCCCCGACCTGGTGCGCGCCCTGCAGGCGCCCGCCCTGGCCAGCCTGCTGTCGCGCACGGGCGCGCAGCGGCGCCTGCCCGCCGACGAGTCCGTGCGCGCCCTGCCCCATGAGACCTGGCTCGCGCGCACGCTCGGCCTGGGCAGCACCGGCCAACCCGCCTTTGCCGGCGCCGCCATGCGCAGCTACGGGCTGGAAGCCAGCGGCGGGACCTGGTTCATCGTCAACCCGGTGCACATCGAAATCGCACGCACCCACCTGATGATGGGCGACCCGCGCCACCTGGGCCTGGCCGAGGCGGACAGCCGCGCCCTGTTCGATGCGGCTCGGCCTTACGTGGAAGAAGCCGGCCACGCCCTGCTCTACGGCGACGCCCAGACCTGGTTCCTGCGCGCCGACGACTGGGCCGGCCTCGACACCGCCACGCCCGACGCCGCCCTCGGCATGGACCTGACCGACTGGATGCCGCTGGGCGAGCGCGCCGCCGCTTTCCGCCGCCTGCAGAACGAAATCCAGATCCTGTGGCACACGCATCCGGTGAACGCTGCCCGCGAAGCGCGCCGCCTGCCGGCCGTGAACGCCTTCTGGCCCTGGGGTGCGGCCAGTGCCGCCAGCGCGGCCGGCATGCCCGTCAACGGCGCCAGGCTGGCCGCCTTCGATACCGCAGCCTGGCTGGCGCAGCTGGCCGGCACAAGCTCGTCCGACCTGGCCGGATTGACGTCCGCGATCGACGGCGACACCCTATTAGTGTGCGGCAGCGCTGCTTCGTACGCGGCCGCGGCCGACTGGGGCGGCTGGATCGGCGTCATGACACAGCTTGAAGCCCAGCTGTTCGCCCCCATCCTGGAGAGTTTGAAGAACGGCCGCATACGCGAAGTGAAGCTGGTGCTGAGCCACCGCGACGCCCTGCTCGAAGCCACCACCAACGCAATGGCGCAACGCAAGTTCTGGCGCCGCAATACCCTGGAATCCCTGCTGTGAAAACCCGCATCTCCGTCCGTCCCTGCCCTTTCCGCGCCTCCGAGCTGCTGCGCCAGGGCGGCGTCCACCCTGTGCTGGCGCGCATCTACGCGGCGCGCGGCCTGCTTGATGTGCGTGAACTGGCCAGCGAACTGGCCGCGCTGGCCCCGCCCGGCGGCCTGAAGCACATCGACAACGCCGCCGTGTTCCTGGCCGACGCAATTGGCGCGCACAAGAACATGACCATCGTCGCCGACTACGACTGCGACGGCGCCACCGCCTGCGCCGTGGCCCTGCGCGGCCTGCGCGCGATGGGGGCAAAGGTCGATTACATCGTGCCCGACCGCGTGGTGCACGGCTACGGCCTCACGCCCGAGATCGTCGAGCTGGCGGTGCGCGAGAAGAACCCGGACGTCATCATCACGGTCGACAACGGCATCGCCAGCGTCGAGGGCGTGCTGGAGGCGAACCGGCGCGGCATCGAGGTCGTGGTCACCGACCATCACCTGCCGGGCGACGCCCTGCCGCCGGCGCGCGTGATCGTGAATCCGAACCAGCCCGAATGCGGCTTCCCCAGCAAGAACCTGGCCGGCGTGGGTGTGGTGTTCTATGTACTGCTGGCCCTGCGCGCCGAACTGCGCCGCCGCGGCGTGTTCGATGCGCAAAACCAGCCGAAACTCGACAACCTGCTCGACCTGGTGGCCCTGGGCACGGTGGCCGACGTGGTCAAACTCGACGCCAACAACCGCATCCTGGTCGCGCAGGGCATCAAGCGCATGCGCGCCGGGCGCATGCATGCCGGCGTGGCGGCGCTGTTCCGGGTGGCGGGGCGCGAAGCGCGCAGCGCCTCGCCGTTCGACCTCGGCTTTGCCGTCGGCCCGCGCCTGAACGCCGCCGGGCGCCTGGAAGACATGGCGCTCGGCATCGAGTGCCTGACCACCGACGACGAAGGCCGCGCCTGGGCGATTGCCCAGCAGCTCAACGAAATCAACCTGAAGCGGCGCGAGATCGAAGCCGACATGCAGGATACCGCCCTGCTGCACCTGGACGACTTCCAGCCCTCGAACAGCAGCACGATCGCCGTGTTCGACGAAGGCTGGCACCAGGGCGTGATCGGCATCGTCGCCTCGCGCCTGAAGGAAAAGTTCTACCGGCCGACGATTACCTTCGCGCCAGGCGGCGTGGGCCTGATCAAGGGCTCGGGGCGCTCGATCCCCGGTTTCCACATGCGCGATGCGCTCGACCTGGTGTCGAAGCGCGTGCCTGGGCTGATCGACAAGTTCGGCGGCCACGCGATGGCGGCCGGGCTGACCATCAAGGCCGAGCACCTTGCCACCTTCTGCGAGGCCTTCGAGGCGGTCGGGCGCGCCTGGCTCAGCGAAGCCCAGCTGGAACGCGTGGTCGAGACCGACGGGCCGCTGGAAGACGAGTTCTATTCGACCCAGTTCATCGAGCTGTGCGATGGGCAGGTATGGGGGCAAGGCTTTGCGCCGCCGGTGTTCTGCGACGAATTCCGCGTGATGAGCCAACGGATCTTGAAAGACAAGCACCTGAAGCTGCTGCTGGAAAAGAACGGGCGGCGCTACGATGCGATCTGGTTCGGGCACACCGACGGGCTGGGCGAGCGTGCGCGCGTGGCGTTCCGGCTCGATGCGAACGAGTATAACGGCGTGACCAAGGTGCAGCTGCTGGTGGAGCATGCAGAGCCGGCGTGACCGGCTCGCGATGGCGGAATGGCCGGGCTCGCGACGGTGGAATGACCGGGCCCGCGAATGCGGAATGACTACGGAATGACCAGACCGCGACTGCGGAATAACCGGGTGTTCGTAGGGTGGGCTCTTGAGCCCACGCGGTCGTACCGCTGCGTTCTCGTCAAGTGCCGCGAGACCGTGGAGCAAGCAGACCGTGATCGAATGAGCGGTTCGACACATCAACCGCCGTACCGCGTGGGCACAAGTGCCCACCCTACAACAGCAAGTCCAGCCAACGCAGGGCCAAGATCACCGCCCGCAATCGCAGCCGCGATCGAACACGACCTTCCACGTCCCCGGCCCTTCCAGCCGCCATACCGAATTGAAGCGCCCGATCTGCTTGCCCGATGCGTCAAGCACCGGCCCGCTGCTGTAGGCCAGCGTGCCCGAATCGAGCACCTGCACGTCATCCGGCGTCCAGGCGAACGGCGCAGTCGGCCCGTCGAAATACCCGCGCCAGGCCTGCGTTACCGCATCGCGCCCACGCTTCGCCCCGCCCGGTCCCATGAACACCGCCTCCTTCGACAGGAAACCGCCAAACGCCTCGAAGTCGCGCGCCTTCATGCTCGCGGCAAACGCGCGTTCCGTCTCCATCACCTGTTGCCGCAATTCGTCCTGCGTGCCGCCCGCGCCGCGCGCCATGCAGGCGGCCAGCACGACCGCCGCCAGCACGCCTGCCAGCGCGCATGTCATCCACTTCGGCATTCCCTTCATCATCCCCTTCGATCGCCAATGCATGGAAATATCCTTTTCCTTTTGACAAGTCGACGGCAATTCTGTCACGGTCTATCCGGCTTGACAACCAGAGTTGCAATGCCTCCGAAATAGGAGTATAAATACTCCAAAACCGGAGGAAACCATGAACCTCGCTTATGCTTACCCGAAGAGCCGCTTCGAGCCGACCGTGCTGGTCGACCTCAGTTCACGTGCCGAGCGCGAGCGCTTGTCCCAATCGGCCCTGAAGGGCTTTTTCAAACTGGCCGCCGCCTGGCAGCTGCGCGACGAAGATGCGCGCGAGCTGCTCGGCGGCCTGTCCGCGTCCAGTTTCTACGACTGGAAAAAGAACCCGGACCGCGTGCTCGAAGCCGACCGCATCACGCGCATCTCTTATCTGTTAGGTATCTACAAGGCCCTGCACATTTTGTACGGCGACAAACTCGCCGACGAATGGGTGCACCTGCCGAACACCAACATCATTTTCGGCGGGCGCACGCCGCTGGTGCTGATGCTGGGCGGCGGCATGCTGGCCATGCAAACCGTGCGCCAGCTGCTCGACGCGCGCCGCGGAGGGCTCTGATCTTGGCGGTCGTTCCGCAACTGACGGCGCTGCGCCAGTTCGACACCTGCCGCCTGATCCCCTCGCGCTTTGCCGACCTCGAGGATTCGGTGCTGGCGCCACTGGCCGATGACAACAGGCTCCTGCGCGATTTGTTCGACCTCGAAAACGCCACCAACGAACGCCTGCGCGGCGAGGCCGGCCTGTTGCCCGGCATCGGCGTCGACGAACTGGTCTTCGGCGTGCCGAACTTCCGCATCGTCAACGCAGCCTATACCTATGCGCGCCCGGAAGGCAGCCGCTTCAACGACGGCACGCGCGGCGCCTGGTATTGCGCCTTCGAGGCCGAGACGGCGCTGGCCGAGGTCAGCTTCCACAAGACGGTCGAGTACCAGGAAATCAATCGCTTCGACGACAGCGTGACCTACCAGTCCATGCTGGCCGATTTCAATGCCAGCTTCCACGATATCCGTGGCATCGAGAATTTTGCCGGCTGCCTCGATCCGCAAAGCTATATCGCTTCCCAGGCGCTGGCGGCCGAGCTGCTCGACCTGGGGTCGATGGGCGTGATCTATCCGAGCGTGCGCCGTCCCGAAGGCGTCAACCTGGCGTGCTTTCGCCCCGCGCTGGTCGGCAATGTACGCAAGGGGCCGGCCTATCGGTTAACATGGGCGGGTACGCCGCAACCGCGCATCGAAATTATCTAGAGAATGAAAACGAATCCTGACAACGACACCGAACTGCACGACAAGATCAACCGCGAAACCGGCCGCGTCCGCTGGGACGAACTCGAGCGCCACTTCGCGCAAGGCAATGTGATCTACGTCAGCGAAACGCTCGACCTGGTCGACATCGCCGTGCGCATCTCGCACGACGACAAGGAGCATATTGCGCGCTGGATGGGCGAAGGCAAGATCGCCAAGGTGTCGGATGTGCAGGCCCAGAGCTGGGCCGCCGGCGAAGTCGAACTATGGGCGTCGGTCGTGCACCCCTTCATCCTGGTGCAGCCCGACAAGAAGCAAATCAACTAAACTGCGCCTCCGTGAAGCAGGCGCCGGCCGCCTGGCCGGCTTGCCCTGAACTCAGCCCGCCAGCGCCGGCACCGGCTGGCGCACGCGGCGCGGCGGCTCGATGCCGGTGGCCGCTTCGCCCGACTCGAGCTGGAAGGTATTGACCACCGCCGCCAGCTCGTCGGCCTGCATGCGCAGCGACTGCGCCGCCGCCGACGCTTCCTCGACCAGGGCCGCATTCTGCAGCGTCATCTCGTCCAGGCGCACGATGGCCGAGTCGACGTGTTCGATGTCCTCGCTCTGCGAACGCGTCGCGCTCGAGATCTGGCCCATGATGTCGTTCACGCGCTGCACGCCGCTCACCACCTTGCGCATGGTCTCGCCGGCCTGGGCTACCAGCGCCGTGCCGGCGCCGACCTTGCTCACCGAATCCTCGATCAGCACCTTGATTTCCTTGGCCGCTGCCGCCGAGCGGTGCGCCAGGTTGCGCACCTCGCTCGCCACCACGGCAAAGCCGCGGCCCTGCTCGCCGGCGCGCGCCGCTTCCACCGCCGCATTCAAGGCCAGGATATTGGTCTGGAAGGCGATGCTGTCGATGACGCTGATGATCTCCTCGATCTTGCGCGAGGATTCCTGGATCAGGTTCATGGTCGAGACCACGCCGTCCACGGTAGCGCCGCCTTCGACCGACACCTTCGAGGCTTCGCCTGCCAGCGTGCTGGCCTGGGCCGCGTAGTCGGCGTTCTGGCGCACCGAGCCGATCAGCTGTTTCATCGAGCCGGCGATCTGCGCCAGCGCCGCGGCCTGCGACTCGGTGCGGGCCGACAAATCGAGGTTGCCGGTGGCGATTTCGGCCGAGGCCGAGGCAATCGCATCGGTGCCGCCGCGTACCTTGGCCACGATGCCGCTCAGGCTGTCGCGCATGGCGCTCATGGCCGACAGCAGGCTGCTCGGGAGGGCGCGGCGGGTGTCCACCTGCTGGTGCAGCTGGCCCTGGGCAATGGCGCGCGCGACGTCGGTCGCATACGCCGGCTCGCCGCCCAGCTGGTCGAGCAGGTTGCGCGAAATGGTAAAGCCGATCACGGCGCACAGCAGCGCGCACAGGACCGCCAGGCCGCTGATCCAGTAGCGCGCGCCGTCGGCTTCGGCAACGGCAGCGGCGCCGGCCTGGTTGGTCTGACCCTGCAGCTCCTGCACCAGCAGCCCGATGTCGGCCACGATCTGGCGCCGCAACGGGCTGCATTCCTGCACCAGGAAGGTGCCGTAGCCTTCCATGTCGCCGCTCGTGCGGTACTTGCGCGGACGTTCGAGTTCGCGCGCCATCGCCAGCATGCCCTCCTTGACCTTCCCGTACTGGGCATTGCCGCCCAGGACAGGATCGAGCCGGCTCATGGCTGCCAGATAGGCCGCCTTTTGCGTGTCGAGGATGTCGAGCTCGCGGGTCGCCTGCGCCGCATCGTGGAAGATGAAGGCATTGCGCGCGGCGATGCCGGTCTGCCCGAGCGCCTCGCGCGCGGCGTACAGCGGCTCGAGCTGGGCACTGTGGAAGGACTCGACCTCGACCAGGGCGGTCTCGATGCTGTTCACACGTGAAATCGCGAAGCCGGCCAGGATCAATGTAACGACCAGCACCGCGGCAAAGGCGGTATACAGCCGGACCGCAAGCCGCGCTTGGAAAAATTTCATGTGTGCTCCTGGCAGGAAGGTAGGGGTCCGTATGTACACGGGAATGACAGATTTGCGGCAGATTGTCCACTATCAATTGTTTTTTGGCAACCTAAATTGCGGTATTTGTTGCTTTAATCACGAGGGTTCGTTACTTCAAGATAGCGCTTAAGTAGTTTCATCAAATCGGCTATACTTCAAGAAAAGTAGGAATATTGATGACCAGCAACTATACGGACGAGGATCCCATCCTCACCACGAGCGCAGCCGCGCGCATGTTGGGCGTCGCCACAAGTACCGTCCAGCTCTGGATGGAAAGCGGTGCGATCGAATCATGGAAAACCCCGGGTGGCCACCGCCGTACGCGCGAGAGCCTGATCCGGGCCTTGATGAACAAGGTCGGGGGCCACGAAGCCGGGGCTACCGGCCGCCGCGTGCCGCCGACTCCCAACGATCCCGAATACCTTGCCGAACCCGGCACGCCGTTCCCGGTCGGGGCCGACGAAAACGCGCGCCTGGCCGCGCTGGCCGCATCCGGCCTGGTCGACAGCCCGGAAGAAGACCGTTTCGACCGCATCGTGCGCCTGGCCTCGATGGCCACCGATTCGCCGATCGCCCTGATTTCGCTGCTGACGACCAAACGCCAGTGGTTCAAGGCGCGCGTCGGCCTGGCGCCCCAGCAGACCCCGCGCGAATGGGCCTTCTGCTCGCACGCCATCCTGCAGGACAAGCCCTTCGTGGTGGAAGACGCGACCTCGGACGAGCGTTTCAGCGGCAACCCGCTGGTGCTGGCCGACCCGCACATCCGCTTCTACGCCGGCGTCCCGCTGCGCGACCAGGACGGCCACGCCATGGGCACCCTGTGCGTGATCGACCGCGAACCGCGCAAGCTGCGCGCAAACGAACTGCAGGCGCTGCTCGACCTGGCGGCGATTGCCGCCGCGGAGATCGGGCGCGAGCGGAAATAAAGGCCGAAGTCAGCACCGCCGCGGCGGTGTTTTGCGTGGGGCGGGCTCCCGTGGCCACGCGTAGACCACGATCAGCCACCTGCTTGAACCCTAGGGTGGGCACTTGTGCCCACGCGGTATGGTACAGATGCGTTCCGCACAGCCTGCAAACATCGACGATGCTCGTATCGGGGTTTTCGTCACGTGTGTTTGGATGCGGATGGCGAGACCGCGTGGGCACAAGTGCCCACCCTACCGCTCTCGATGCATCATCGCATGCGCCGCCTGCCGCATCAGCAGCTCCGCCTTGCGCGGATCGGGCTCCGTCATCGCCAGCTGCTGCAAGGCTTCCGGATACTCCAGATCGCCCGCCATCTCCAGCCAGCGCCGGGCCTCTTTCGCGTCAAGTGGACCGCCCTCACCCGCCGCCAGCATGTTCGACAACACGAACATCGCCGGTGCCACGCCACCCTGTGCCGCCTGCGTGAGCAGCTCGCGGGCACGCACCGGATCGGCCGGCACACCCTCGCCATTGCGCACCTTGAGCGCCAGCTGGTAAACCGACCTGGCATCAGGCGGCGCCTCGGCAGGCGCCGCGCCGGCATGCGCCGCCAGCATGCAAGCGGTCATGCAGGCCAGCAGCAGCGCCGTCATCGTCATTTGGCCCTCATTTAACCAAATCCACCGCGTACAGCGCAAACCCCTTGCCCAGCCCATCGTCGGCCTGCAGCAGGCTCACATTCTCCAGCCCCGCCTCCTGCGCAATGCCGAGCATGCCCGGCGCCGTATGGAACACCACCGGCCCCGCCGTCTTCACGGGCGCGAAACGCCAGCTGCGCGCCTTGCCATTGGCCTTGCGCGTCAGGTGCTTCGTATCGCGCACATAGCCGATCAACACGTCGCGGCTGGTATCCGGCGAGGCAAAGATGGTCTTGCTGCCATCGAGTCCCGGGAAGTTGCCGCCGCCCGAAGCGCGGTAGTTGTTGGTCGCAACGATGAACTCCTGCGCCAGGTCGAGCGGCGCGCCGCGCAGCATCAGCTTCTTCACGCGCCCGCCCGGCGGCTGGGTGACGTCGATCTCGTAGCTGATCTCATCGGAGGTCACGGTATCGAAGTTATAGCTCGGGAAGTTCGGATTCACCAGCTCCTGCGGCTCCTTCTTCGCCGGGTCGATGGTGTTGAAACGGCGCGCCGCCATTTCCAGCCAGGCCTTCAGGCCGTGGCCGTCGATTTTCACCGCGTGCAGCGCGTTCGGATACAGGTACAAATCGGCCGCATTGTTCATCGCCAGCTGGCCGGCCGCGACGTCGGTGTAGTCGAAGGCGCCGGCAAAGCCGTTCTTGAAGGCCGCCGACATCGACAGCACCGGCAGCTTCGCATACTGCGGCAGGTTGGCCGCGACGTACTTCTTCACGTAGGCGGTCTGCGCCTGGTTCACTACCTGGATCGCCGACGGGTCGCCCACGTCGACGAAGTAGGTCGTCAGGCGGAAGTCGCTGCTGCCGACCGGCGTCTTCACGTACGCGATGGTCGCTTCGTGCTCTGCGCGGATCAGCGCCTGCACTTCGGCGCTCGGTTCCACGAAAGACTTGTCCGCATTCTGGGCGGCGCGCGCCTCGACGGTCGTCTTGGTCTTGTCGATCGTCCAGCGCTTGCCGTCGGCGCGCAGGGTCAGCGCCACCACGCCCAGGTGCTTGCCCCACAGGTTCGCCATCACGGTCGGCACGCCATGCACGAAGCCTTTTACCTTGTCGACGTTCGGCAGGTTGAACTGCGGCGCGGTGCTGGCCGCGTTCGGAAACAGCTGGTGCGAGTGCCCGAGCAGCATCACGTCCACGCCCGG
This sequence comes from Massilia brevitalea, assembly GCF_030711405.1. Lineage (GTDB taxonomy): Bacteria > Pseudomonadota > Gammaproteobacteria > Burkholderiales > Burkholderiaceae_D > Telluria > Telluria brevitalea. The sequence goes on along the minus strand of NZ_JAULSI010000007.1, from coordinate 157,195 downwards.
CACCTGCGCCAGGTAATAGCCGGCGTTTTCCATGTCCGGCGTGTAGGGACTGCCATCGAGGCCGCCGTGCGAAATCACCACCACCACGTCGGCGCCCTTGCGGCGCATCTCGGGGATGTACTTCTCGGCCGCTTCGCGCACGCCGGTGGTGTAGACCTTGCCGTCCAGCCAGCGCTTGTCCCAGGACATGATGGCCGGCGGCGTAAAGCCGATGATCCCGACCTTTACTTTCGCCTTGATGGCGCGGCCCTTGGAGTCTTGCGCGCTGACTTCCTTCTCGACGATGCGGTAAGGCGCGAACAGCGGCTTCTTCGTGCTGACGCTGTAGACGTTGGCCAGCACCTGCGGGAAAGCGGGGCCGGCGCATTTCTTCGGCTGGTCGATGCCGGGTACCTTGAACTGCTGACCGGTCACCTGGCCGAGGAAGCCCAGGCCGTAGTTGAATTCGTGGTTGCCGATCGAGGCGCCGTCGTACTTCAGCGCGTTCATGACCTTGTAGATGCCCAGGGTCTGGTCGCAGCGCACCGGATTGACGAGTGCCTGGTAGTCGGCCAGCGCCGTGCCCTGGATGGTGTCGCCGTTGTCGAACAGGACGGTATTCGCGTACTCGCCGCGCGCCTGCGCGATCAGGGTCGCGGTGCGGTCCAGGCCGATCGACGGTTCGGCGGCCAGCTTGAAGTAATCGTAGCCGACCACGGTAGCGTGCAGGTCGGTGGTCTCGAGCACGGCGAGGACGGCGCTCGCACCTTTCGGCGCATCTTTTGCCATGACAGGCGCGGCAGTCAGAGCCGGCAATGCGGGCAACATCGCCATGGCGATTTGATAAGAAATTGGATAACGCATGAGCATCTTCGGATTGGGAACCGGGCGATGATACGGCAGCGGCGCAATCCATGCCAAGAAAGCGCCGAAACGCGGCATCCGCCCAGTCGCCATGACGACGGCCTAAGGTATAATCGAAGGTTCGATTTAACTCACTTACGACGCCAAGATCATGGAAGCTGAACGCATCAACGCCATCTCCGCCCTGCTGAACGACCTGACCAGCCGTGAAGCCGAACTTCGGAGGTATCTTTGACTTCGATCGGAAGTCAGAGAAACTAGAACAGGTCAACCAGGAACTCGAAGATCCCACCGTCTGGAACGACCAGAAACGGGCCCAGGATCTCGGCAAGGAAAAGAAGGCGCTCGAAGCCGTCGTGCTGACGCTTGAAAAAGCGAAGGCCGACCTGGCCGACGCCTCCGACCTGTTCGAGATGGCGCGCGAAGAAGGCGACGACGATACCCTGGAAGCCATCGGCGGCGACGCCGACGCGATCGGCAAGATCATCGAGGCGATGGAGTTCCGCCGCATGTTCAGCAACCCGATGGACCATGCGAGCTGCTTCATCGACATCCAGGCCGGCGCCGGCGGAACCGAAGCCCAGGACTGGGCCTCGATGCTGCTGCGCCAGTACCTGCGCTATTGCGAACGCAAGGGCTTCAAGGCCGAAATCCTGGAACAGTCCGAGGGCGAGGTCGCGGGTATCAAGACCGCCACCATCAAGGTCGACGGCGAGTACGCCTATGGCCACCTGCGCACCGAAACCGGCGTGCACCGCCTGGTGCGCAAGTCCCCGTTCGACTCGGCCAACGGCCGCCACACCTCGTTCACCTCGCTGTTCGTGTACCCGGAAGTCGACGACTCGATCGAAATCGAGATCAACCCGGCCGACGTGCGCATCGATACCTACCGCGCATCCGGCGCGGGCGGCCAGCACATCAACAAGACCGACTCCGCGGTGCGCCTGACGCACGGCCCGTCGGGCATCGTGGTGCAGTGCCAGAACGACCGTTCGCAGCACCGCAACAAGGCCGAAGCCTGGGACATGCTGCGCGCGAAACTGTATGAACTCGAACTGCGCAACCGCATGAGCGAACAGCAGAAGCTGGAAGACTCGAAGACCGACGTCGGCTGGGGCCACCAGATCCGTTCCTACGTGCTCGACCAATCGCGCATCAAGGACTTGCGTACCGGTTTCGAGACCGGCAACACCAAGAACGTGCTGGACGGCGACCTGGACGACTTCATCTCGGCCTCGCTGAAGCAAGGCGTCGGCGCATGAGCGTCGTCAAGCGCGCGCTGATCTTCGACATGGACGGCACCATCGTCGACAACATGGCCTTCCATACGAAGTCGTGGATCGCCTTCTTCGAACGGCGCGGCCATGCCATCGACGCGGACGCATTCTTCCGCGCGACGGCCGGCCGCCAGGGCGGGGAAATCATCCGCTCGCACTTCGGCGAACACCTGCTCGACGACGAGGTGATGACGCTGAACCACGAGAAGGAAGCCGTCTACCGCGAGCTGTACGCGCCGCACCGCAAGGCGGTCGAAGGATTCGAAGACCTGATCGCCGATGCGAAGTCGCATGGCATCGCGCTGGCGGTCGGCACCGCCGCCCCGCCGGCCAACGTCGAGTTCACGCTCGACGGCCTGGACCTGCGCCGCCACTTCGACGCGATTGTCGGCGCCACCGATGTAGCACGCGGCAAGCCGCACCCGGACGTCTTCCTCGAAGCGGCGAAACGCTGCGGCGCGGAACCTGCCGACTGCATCGTCTTCGAAGACGCGCCGCTGGGCGTGGAAGCGGCGCGGCGCGCCGGCATGCGCGCCGTGGTGCTGACCACCACCCTGCCGGCCGAGGCCTTTGCCGAATTCGACAACGTGATCACGATCGTCTCCGACTTCTCGCAGCTGTCGCTCGACGAGCTGTTCGCCTGATCAAATCAAACGAGTACCAATATGACCACCGAAAACCAAGAAAACGCGCCCGTGCAAGCCACGCCGGCGGCCGACGAAAACAAGATCATGGCCGAGCGCCGCGTGAAGCTGTCCGCGATCCGCGAAAAAGGCGTCGCCTTCCCGAACGACTTCAAGCCGCAGCACAAGGCCGCCGACCTGCACGAGCATTACGGTGCGCTGACCCGCGAAGAGCTGGAAGCGAAAGCGATTCCTGTGGTGCTGGGCGGCCGCATGATGCTCAAGCGCGAAGCCGGCAGGAAGGCCGCCTTCGCCACCCTGCAGGATGCCTCCGGCGTGCGCGCCGACGGCCGCATCCAGATCTACGTGACCCTGGACGCCACCGGCGAAGCGGCGATGGAAGCCTTCCGCAGCTACGACCTGGGCGACATCCTGGGCGTCGAAGGTACCCTGTTCAAGACCAAGGTCGACGAGCTGACCATCAAGGTCACGACCCTGCGCCTGGTGACCAAGGCCCTGCGCCCGCTGCCGGACAAATTCCACGGCCTGGCCGACCAGGAAACCAAATACCGCCAGCGCTACGTCGACCTGATCATGAACGAAGACACGCGCCGCACCTTCAAGGCGCGTACCGCCGCGCTGTCGTCGATGCGCCGCTTCATGGAAAAGAACGACTTCATGGAAGTCGAGACCCCGATGCTGCACCCGATCCCGGGCGGCGCCGCGGCGAAACCCTTCATCACCCACCACAACGCGCTCGACATGCAGATGTTCCTGCGGATCGCGCCCGAGCTGTACCTGAAGCGCCTGGTGGTGGGCGGCTTCGACCGCGTGTTCGAAGTGAACCGCAACTTCCGTAACGAGGGCGTGTCGATCCGTCACAACCCCGAGTTCACGATGATGGAGTTCTACGCGGCCTACACCGACTACACCTGGCTGATGGACTTCACCGAAGCCGTGATCCGCCAGGCCGCGGTGGACGCCCAAGGCACGGCCGTGCTGTCCTACGGTGGCCGCGAGCTGGATTTGTCGAAGCCCTTCCAGCGCCTGACCATCGTCCAGGCCATCAACAAGTACGCACCGGGCTATACCGCCGAGCAGCTGGAAGACGCGGAATTCATCAAGGCTGAACTGAAGAAGTTCGGCGTCAAGCCCTTCGCCACCGCCGGCCTGGGCGCGCTGCAACTGGCGCTGTTCGAAGAGACCGCCGAAGCCCAGCTCTGGGAACCGACCTACATCATCGACTACCCGGTCGAAGTGTCGCCGCTGGCCCGTGCATCGGACACCCGCGCCGGCATCACCGAGCGCTTCGAGCTGTTCATGGTCGGCCGCGAGATTGCCAACGGTTTCTCGGAGCTGAACGATCCGGAAGACCAGGCCGCACGCTTCCTGTCGCAAGTCGAAGCCAAGGAAGCCGGCGACGACGAAGCGATGTACTACGACGCCGACTACATCCGCGCGCTGGAATACGGCATGCCGCCGGCCGGCGGCTGCGGCATCGGCATCGACCGTTTGATCATGATCCTGACCGATTCGCCGAACATCCGCGACGTGCTGCTGTTCCCGCATTTGCGCAAGGAAGACTGATCGTCGTTTGATTCGATAAAAACGGGGCGCTTGAGGCGCCCCGTTTTTATATTGCGGCATGCGATCCCATCGCCGGCGCCGCTTGCATTGGTANCCGCATTTGCGCAAGGAAGACTGATCGTCGTTTGATTCGATAAAAACGGGGCGCTTGAGGCGCCCCGTTTTTATATTGCGGCATGCGATCCCATCGCCGGCGCCGCTTGCATTGGTAGCCTCAACCGTACGGTGGGCACTCCGTGCCCACGCGGTTACGTGTTCATCCGAATTCGGTGGCTTCAATGACTCGCTCCGGAACGTGTGCGACTGCGACGGCGCCAACATGACGCTTTGGGATGCGCCGCCACTTGCCACGTGTCGCGCACCAAATGACGCCAGCACGGCTCACGCGTTCGCGTGGGCACAAGGTGCACACCCACGAGAAAACGACTACGGAAGCGCTAACTCGGCTCTCTTTGAACCGCTAACACTGCGCACGCTTCCGCGTGGGCACGGGGTGCCTTGCGCGGCCCGGCCCACCCTACTGGACGATGGTATAGCAAGGCACATACGCCTTGCCCGGCAGCTTCATCCGGCTTTGCTCCACGAACGACGCCAGCAGCGCATCCATCGGTCCCATGATCTCCGGGTCGCCATGGATCTCGTACTTGCCGTGCTTTTCGATCTCGCGTATCCCCTCTTCCTTCACGTTCCCCGCCACCACGCCCGAGAACGCGCGGCGCAGATTCGCCGCCAGCAAATGGGTTTCCTGGTTCTTGTGCAGCGACAGGTTGCGCATGTTTTCATGCGTCGGCTTGAATGGCCGCTGGAATTCCTGGTCGATCTTCAACAGCCAGTTGAAGTAATAGGCGTCGCTCCTGGCCTTGCGGAATTCACGCACCCCCTTGATCCCGGCCGCCATCTCGCGCGCCACCGCATCCGGATCGTCGATGATGATCTTGTAGCGTGCCCGCGCCTTGTCGCCCAGGGTCTGGGCGATGAAGCCGTCGATCTGCTCGAAGTATTCGCGCGCCGTGGCCGGACCCGTGAAAATGAGCGGGAACGGCATCTCGGCATTGTCCGGATGCAGCAGGATCCCGAGAATGTACAGGATCTCTTCGGCCGTACCCGCCCCGCCCGGGAACACGCAAATGCCATGGCCGACGCGCACGAACGCTTCCAGGCGCTTCTCGATGTCCGGCATGATGATCAGGTCGTTCACGATCGGGTTCGGCGATTCGGCGGCAATGATGCCCGGCTCGGAAATACCGAGATAGCGCCCGTTCTGCAAGCGCTGCTTGGCGTGGCCGATGTTCGCGCCCTTCATCGGGCCTTTCATCGCGCCCGGGCCGCAGCCGGTGCAGATATCGAGTTCGCGCAGGCCGAGCGCATAGCCGACTTCCTTCGAATAGTTGTATTCGACGCGGTTGATCGAGTGCCCGCCCCAGCACACCACCAGGTTCGGATTGCGCTGCGTCTGCAGCACGTTCGCGTTACGCAGGATATGGAACACGGCATCGGTGATGCCTTCCGGCGACGACAAATTGAAACGCGGGTTGTCGGTGACTTCGAAATTCACGAACACGATGTCGCGCAGCACGGCGAACAGGTGTTCGTGGATCCCCTTGATCATCTTGCCGTCGACGAAAGCGATGGCCGGTGCGCCGCGGATATCGAGCTTGATGCCGCGCTCGCGCTGGATGATGCTGATATCGAAGCTGCTGTAGCGCTCCAGCAGTTCCTTGCCATCGTCGATGGAACTGCCGCAGTTCAGGACCGCGAGCGCGCATTTGCGGAATACGGAATACAGGCCGCCCTGGCTGGTGTCGAGCAGTTTGGCCACTTCGGCCTTGGACAGGACTTCCAGCCGGCCTTCTGGAGAAATGAGAGTGTCGACGACTTCGTAGTTCATATGGCCTTCCTTTTATAACGCTCTTGTAAACGAAACTGGCTTTTCACCAATATACGACAAAGGCGCCCGGCATGCCCGTCCCCGTGCGTGCTGTTTGTGCGGCGCTGCACCATGCGCGCGCGTGTTTACCACAATGGCAAATAATTTTCTTGTGCTCTGCAATTTCCACTAAAATGCGTGCGGATTGGAAGGCGGGATTGTCACGGCCTTCCGACTACGAGAGCTTTTTAAAAACTATTTCGGGAGGACCCGCATGAGCGGTGCAGCTGCTACACCCGCCGACAAGGGCGCGATTCCAGAATTCAAACAAATCATGGGCCACCCAGCACCGCTGTGGATGCTGTTCATGACCGAATTCTGGGAGCGCTTCGCTTTCTACGGCATCCGTTGGGCCCTGGTGCTCTACATCGTCGCCCAGTTCTATGAAGGCAGCGCCGTCGGCCAGGCGAGTGCCAACCTGACCTACGGGTCCTACCTCGCGCTGGTGTATGCCGGCGCCGTCTTCGGCGGCCTGATCGCCGACCGCGTGATCGGCTACCAGCGTTCGATCCTGATCGGCGCCGTGTTCATGGCGGCCGGCCTGTTCATGATCACGATACCGAGCGAAGACATCTTCAAGCTCGGCCTCGCGACCATCATCGTCGGCAACGGCATGTTCAAGCCGAACATCTCGACCATGGTCGGTAAACTCTATGCGTTGAATGACACGCGCCGCGATTCGGGCTTCACCATCTTCTACATGGGCATCAACACCGGCGCCTTCATCGCGCCGATCCTGACCCAGGTACTGGCCGAGCGCTTCGGCAGCCCGGACATGCCCGCCTACAAGGTCGTGTTCTTCGCTTCCGGCATCGGCATGCTGATCAGCCTCGTGTGGTTCTACATCGGCCGCAAGACCTTGGCCGGCATCGGCGCCCCCGACGCCAACGCGCAAGGTCCTGGCCGCTCGATCGCCGTCATCGTCGGCAGCCTGGTCGTCATCCCTGGCGTGTACTTCCTGCTGAAACTCGGCGCCGACACCCTGCAGGTGATCCTGACCGTGCTGTTCATCGCCCTGGCGGTCATGCTGATGGTCGAAGGTATCCGCAACGGCAAGGTCGCGCGCGACAAGACCATCGCCATGATGATCATCTTCGTCTTCAACATCCTGTTCTGGATGTTCTTCGAACAGGCGGGCAGCTCGTTCACCTTCCTGGCCGACAAGATCGTCGACCGTGACCTGAACGGCTGGATCTTCCCGGTTGCCTGGTTCCAGAGCGTGAACTCGGTCGCCATCATCGCCTGCGCGCCGATCATCGCCGCGATCTGGGTCATGCTGGGCCGCCGCAACGCCAACCCTTCCATCCCGCGCAAGTTCGGCCTCGGCCTGATCTTCAACGGCCTGGCCTTCGGCCTGCTGGTGTACGCGCTGTCGACCCTCGTCAACGACGCCGGCAAGATCCCGTTCTGGACCCTGTTCATGGTCTACGTGATCCAGTCAATCGGTGAACTCTGCCTGTCGCCGATCGGCCTGTCGATGGTGACCAAGCTGGCGCCGGTGCGCCTGGTTGGCCTGGGCATGGGCGGCTGGTTCCTGTCGACCGGTATCGGCAACAACCTGTCGGGCATCTTCGCCTCGCACGTCTCGGGTTCGTCGGGCATGTCGATCAACTCGGCACTCGACGGCTACATGTCGGGCCTGGAGTGGCTGGTCGGCGGCGGCATCCTGCTGTTCCTGATCGCACCACTGATCCAGAAGCTGATGCACGGCGTGAAGTAAGCGCGCATCATCGCGCTTCAATGAAAGACGGCAGCCTGCGGGCTGCCGTTTTTTTATTCCTGCACCGCGTTACCATCCAGTTCGCGGGCCCTTGTCGGCGCATGACTTGTTCGGGCGGGTGGCGCGGTGCTTGAGCTGGGGTATCGGTTCGGCCATACGGATGCTTGACTGGATGATGTGATTCAAGCGCATGATCTGGCGTTTGTTTGAGGCCGCGTCGATGCATACGGTAAGACCGCGTGGGCACAAGTGCCCACCCTACGCCCCGTTGTAGGGTGGGCACTTGTGCCCACGCGGTCTGAGCATCAATGACCACGCGACGCATCGACCACCAATGAAAACGGGCGCCATCGGCGCCCGTTCTGCTTTACTTCTGCGCCCGCTCGCGCGCCACCCAGTACAGCAACAGCACGATCGCCGCATACGGCAATAAGGAGAGCAAGTCCGCATTCACCCCCGCAAAGAACGGATTCGAGCCTTCCGCCCACTTCGCCATCATGCTGTCGAAGTTGGTCATCACCCCCGCCGTGATCGCAATCACGATCCCCGCCAGCGCACCGCCGGCGATGTAGCCCGAGGCCAGCAAGGTGCCCGAGCTGCGGTCGCCCGCCGCCTGGCGCTCTTCGTCATTCAGCTTGGCGTACTGCGGCAGCTTGTTGTTGCGGCGGTCCGCCACCCAGCGCACCGCGCCGCCGACCGCGATCGGCAGCGTCGACACCAGCGGCAGGTACACGCCCACCGAGAACGCCAGCGCCTGGATGCCGGCCAGTTCCAGCACCACCGAGATCATCACGCCGAACAGCACCAGCGTCCACGGCAGCTGCTGGTCGAGGATGCCCTTGATGATGTAGGACATCAGCACCGCCTTCGGCGCATCGTATTTCTTGACTTCGGTGCCGTCCGGACGCTGGTGGTAGTGGCCGTTGATGCCCGGGTCGACCAGGTAGGCCAGCTTGCCGTCGTCGGCGACCAGGTACTTGCCCTCAGGCCCACCAACGGTGTCAAGCTTGCGCCAGACCTTGTAGGTCTTGTTGTCGCTCTCGGCCTGCGGGCCTTGCAGCTGCGCCGTCTCGGTCAGCTTCGACACGTCGACCGTCACGCCAGGCGCCACCTGGGCCGCCGGTACGTACACGGTGCCGGCATCGTTCAGCTTCAGCAGGATCGGCCCCAGGATCAGCGCCGACGCAAAGGCGCCGCACAGGATGGCGTACTGCTGCAGGCGCGGCGTCGAGCCGACCAGGAAGCCGGTCTTCAAGTCCTGCGAGGTGGTGCCGGCGTTACTCGCCGCGATGCAGACGATGGCGCCGACCGACAGCGCGGTCACGTAATAACGGCCGCCGGTCCAGCCCATCAGCAGGAAGATCAGGCAGGTGAACAGCAGCGTGGCCACGGCCATGCCGGAGATCGGGTTCGACGAGGAACCGACTTCGCCGGTCAGGCGCGAGGACACGGTGGCGAACAGGAAGCCGAACACCAGGATCAGGAGCGCGCCCAGCAAATTCATGTGCAGCGGCGTGGCGAAGGTGATGATGGCGATGATCGCCAGGCAGCCGATCGCCACCCATTTGAAGGGAATGTCCTTGTCGGTACGCAGTTCGCCCGCCGCCGAGGTTTTACCTTTGCCCCCGCTGTTGCTCATACTGGCAAGGCCGCCCTTCAAGCCATTCCAGATCGAGGGCAACGAACGCACCAGCGAAATCAGCCCGCCCGCCGCCACGGCGCCGGCGCCGATGTACAGCACATAAGCGTCGCGGATGTCGTCCGGCGACATGTCCTTGATGAGCATGGTCCCGGGCGACAGCGGCACAGTCAGCAGCTCGCCGAAGAACTTGATCATCGGGATCAGCATCAGGTAAGACAGCACGCCGCCGGCCGCCATGGTGAAGGCGATGCGCGGGCCGATGATGTAGCCCACGCCGACCAGTTCCGGCGACAGCTCGGCGCCGGCCGAACCTGCCTTCAGCGGCGCGCCGAACTCGAAGTTGGCGACGTCCTTCCAGCCTTTCAGCGAGACGTTGGCCACCTTGTACAGCAGGCCAAGGCCGAAGCCGCCGAAGATGATGGCGGCGCGGCGTTTGGCCTCAACGGCGGCGTCGGAACCTTCGACGCGCACTTCGCCGGCCGCTTCGCGCGAGGTGTCGGTGGCCGCGGCCTTCAGCACTTCGGCGCAGGCCGTGCCTTCCGGGTACTTCAGTTCGCGGTGGGCGTCGACGATCATGGTGCGGCGCATCGGGATCATCATCAGGATGCCGAGCAGGCCGCCCAGGATCCCGACCAGCATCACGCGCGAGATCTCGAGGTCGAAGCCGAGGATCATAATCGCGGGCATGGTCACGCCCAGGCCGAAGGCGAGCGACTCGCCGGCCGAACCGGCGGTCTGCGTGATGCTGTTCTCCAGGATGGTGGACTCGCGCCCGCCCATCTTCTTGAACATGCCGAACAGGGTGATGGCGATCACGGCGACGGGAATCGAGGCGCTGACGGTCAGGCCGACCTTCAGCACCAGATACAGCGAAGAGGCGCCGAAGACCATGCCCAATACCACGCCCATGACAAGGGCGCGGATGGTCATTTCGGGGAGTTGCGCCGTGGCCGGAATATACGGCTTCACGGCGGGAGGAGCGGGATCGTAGGGCATCGTGTTCCTTGTGTTCTGGATGTTCCGGCCAGTCTGGCGCAGGCCTGGAGCGAGACTATGGCACATGCTTGAGGCGAAAGAAAGCGGATTATAATGCGCCGACATGATGCATGAAACCGGGCCGCATCGACCGTGCGGCCATCAGCAAGCGAGAACCGTTTTGACCAAGTCCACCCGGCCCCTGCGGCCTGCTCCAAAGGGCCGCGAAGGCGGCTTCATCTTCTTCGTCCTGGCCGCGATCGTGATCTTCATCGTCGGCGTGGTGCTGTATGTATTCACCGCGATCGTGCCGAAGGTGCCGCCGATCGACGCCGTCCTCGATTACAAGCCGAAAATCCCGCTGCGCATCTACACCGCCGACAATGTGCTGATCGGCGAGTTCGGCGAAGAGCACCGCGACTTCGTGCCGATCGCGCAGATCCCGCCGATGATGAAGAACGCCGTGCTGGCCATCGAGGATGCGCGCTTCTATGAGCACGGCGGCATCGACTGGATGGGCGCCGCGCGCGCGGTCGGTTCCAACCTGCGCAGCGGCTTCGGTTCCGGCGGCGCCTCGACCATCACCATGCAGGTGGCGCGCAACTTCTTCCTGTCGAAGGAAAAGAAGCTGTCCCGCAAGATCAACGAGATCGCCCTCGCTTATAAAATCGAGGATGCGCTGACCAAGGACCAGATCCTCGAGCTGTACATGAACCAGATTTATTTGGGCCAGCGTTCCTACGGCTTTGCCAGCGCGGCGCGCGCCTACTTCGGCAAGGACCTCGACAAGCTGAGCGTGGCGGAGACCGCGATGCTGGCCGGCCTGCCGCAAAACCCGGCGCGCAACAACCCGGCCGTGAATCCGAAGCGCGCCAAGCAGCGCCAGGAACAGGTGCTGCGCCGCCTGCACGACCTCCGCCAGATCGACGACGCCCAGTATGCGAAAGCCCTGAAGGAACCGATGCGCGTGCATTCGCGTCCGCAGGAATTCGGCGCCCATGCCGAGTACGTGGCCGAACTGGCGCGCCAGGCGGTATTCGCGCAGTTCAAGGAAGAAGCCTATACGCGCGGCATCCGCGTGACCACTACCATCCGCGAAGCCGACCAGAAGTCGGCCTACGAATCGGTGCGCCGCAACGTGCTGGCCTACGACGCGCGCCACGGCTACCGCGGTCCGGAAGCGCGGATCGAGCTGCCTGTCGATCCTGAAGAACGCGAAGATGCGATCGTCGACGCGCTGCAGAAGCGTCCATCGAGCGATGGCCTGGAGCCGGCCGTGGTGCTGCAGGCTTCGTCGAAACGCGTGCAGGTCGAGACCATCGACGGCGACACCATCTCCATTACTGGCGCCGGCCTGAAGTTCGCGGCGAACGCCTTGACCGACAAGGCCAAGGAGTCGGTGCGCCTGGCGCCGGGCGCCGTGGTCCGCATCGCCAAGGCAGGGAAAGATGGCAAGGAGTGGGCGATCAGCCAGGTGCCGCAGGTGGCGGCGGCCTTTGTCGCCATCGACGCCGACACCGGCGCCTACCAGGCCCTGGTCGGCGGCTTCGACTACAACCTGCAGAAGTTCAACCACGTGACCCAGGCCTGGCGCCAGCCGGGTTCGGCGATCAAACCCTTCGTGTATTCGGCCGCGGTACAAAAGGGCTATTCGCCGGGCACCCTGATCCTCGACGAGGCGCTCGACATGCCGGGCGAGAACGCCGGCGCCACCTGGTCGCCGCAGAACGACGACAACGTCTTCAGCGGCCCAATCACGATGCGCTATTCACTGGCGCACTCGAAGAACGTGCCGACGGTGCGCCTGCTGCGCGCACTCGAAGTACCCTATACCCACGACTTCCTCGGCCGCTTTGGTTTCGACCTGGCGCGCCATCCGAAGAATCTGACGCTGGCACTCGGCACCGGCGCCGTCACGCCGCTGCAGATGGCCAGCGCCTACGCCGTGTTCGCGAACGGCGGCTTCGCGGTGAAGCCGTATCTGATTTCAAAGATCGTCGACGGCGACGGCACGGTCATCCAGGAAACCAAGCCTGCCGCCCCGCGCCAGGAAGCCGCACGCGTGCTCGACGCCCGCAACGCGTACATCACCGACAGCATGCTGCGCGACGTCACCCGCTACGGCACCGGCGCCGCCGCCACCAAGCGCCTCGGCCGACCTGACATCGCCGGCAAGACCGGCACCACCAGCGACGCCATCGACGGCTGGTTCGCCGGCTACGGCGGGAATATCGTCGCGGTGGCCTGGATGGGCTACGACGAACCGCGCTCGCTGGGCGGCCGCGAATTCGGCGCCACGCTGGCCCTGCCGATCTGGCTCGACTACATGCAGGTGGCCCTGGCCAAGCACCCGGCCCAGGAACGCCCGGAGCCGGAAGGCATCGTGCGCGAGAACGACGACTTGGTGTTTGCGGAGTTTGCCGAGCTGCCGCAGTTCCGCGGGATCGACGTCGCGCCGGAGACGACCGAGGAGAATCCGGATGGGCTGTCGGAGGATGAAGAGGTAATGCAGCCGGAGCCGGGGCCAGACCTCGCGCATCCGCTGGCCGACCCGTCGCGCTAAAACAACGGGGGTCAAGTCTGCCATCCAGACACAAGCTCTACTGTCGATGAGCGTCGTCATGGACTGAGCAAGCTCAGCGTCACCCGGCCCGCAATCCGTACCGTAGCGGGTATGACGCGACCACTTCGACTTGAATTTCCCGGCGCCCTTTACCATGTGACCGCACGTGGCAATCGGCGCAACGCCATCTACCGAGACGACGCCGACCGCCGCGCATGGCTCGATACGCTCGGGCAGGTATGCCGGCGGCACCGCTTCGTTGTCCACAGCTTGTGCCAGATGACGAACCATTTCCACCTGCTGGTGGAAACGCCGCACCCCAACCTGGGCCTGGGCATGCGCCAGCTGAATGGCGCCTATTCCCAATACTTCAATCGCCGGCACGGACTGGCGGGGCATGTACTCCAGGGGCGCTATAAGGCCATCCTGGTCCAGAAGGAAGCCTATCTGCTGGAAGTCGCGCGCTACATCGTGCTGAATCCTGTGCGTGCGAACATGGTGCATTCGCCCGACGCCTGGCCATGGAGCAGCTATCACATCCTGGCACTGTCGCATTGTCCACCACCCTGGCATGCGTGCGACTACCTGCTCAGCCAGTTCGGCAGCACGCGCCCTGCTGCGGTGGAGGCGTACCGCAGATTTGTCCTGGCGGGATATGGTCAGGACAGTCCGCTACGCGCGACGCGCTACCGCGTGCTGCTGGGCGACGACGCGTTCGTTGCAAGGCACCAGGAGTTGCAGTTGTCGGATGATCTGACGGAAACCGCAAGGATCGAACGTGCTGCCGTGGCACTGCCCCTGGCCGCATACCGGGCAAAGTATGACGACAGGAATGAAGCGATGGCCAGGGCCTACCGTGCGGCGGTCTTCACGATGCCGCAGATCGCAGCGGCATTCGGCGTATCCACACGGACAGTCAGCAGGGCGATTGCTGTGTTCGAACAGGCCAATCCCGAGGTTTAATGCAGAGCTCGTGTCACGATGGCAGACCTGACCCCAGTTGTTTTTATGTCACTCCCAGGCGTCGATGATCCAGTCGGCGAGTTTGCCCCCAGGCCCCCGCGGCAGCGAGGGGCCGAATGAGAAGGCGGCAGGCCGCTCCGGCGGCGTCAGGCGCGCGGCAACCCATGCGTCCAGCACCGGGCGCAAGTCGGCCGCTTCGCCAGCACCTGGGTGCGGCACGACGAAAGCCTTCAAGCGGCTACCTTCATCGACCCGCATCAAACGCACCTGGCACGCCAGCACGGCCGGGTGCATGGCCAGCACCTCACGCACATACGCTGGAAAGACATTGGTCCCGCCAACCTGTACCGCCTCATCGATGCGCCCTGCCGGCAGGAAGTGCAGGTCATCGCTCCAGTCGAGCCGGTCCGGCAGGGCTAAGCGCTCGGTTGTGCCGCCATCGCCCGGGCGTTCCACCCCGCCCTCGGCCCCTGCACGCCAGTACGAAAACAGCCGATACGGTTCACCCGCCCCCTCGCGCCAGCCCACGCCCGCCGTCTCCGAACTGCCATACACCTGCACCAGCCGCAGGCCGCCGTCCGCCAGCGCCCGCGCCACCTCGTCCGGGCACGGCGCGGTCGACGATACGCCCACCACATCGGCCGGAAACGCCAGGCCGAGCGCCGCCACCTGGCGCCACCAGTCCGGATGCGCCACCACCAGGTCGCCCGGCTGCACCTGCCCTGCCAGCGCCGCAGGCGACATGCCGCGCAGGTCCAGCACCGGCAGCGTCTCGTCCCCTGCGCAAGCCTGCGGCAACAGCACCGTGAACAGGAAGCCATAGATATGATGCGCCGGCACGGCACTGAGCACGCGGCGCCGTCCCGGCAGCACCTGCGCCAGCTCGTCGACCTCGCGCCACAGCCCGGCCAGGCTGTGCGTGCAGCGCTTCGGCATGCCCGAGCTGCCCGAGGTACGGAACACCAGCTGCGCATCGAAACCGGCCAGGCTGGCGCGCGCCGCAACGACCCAGTCGGCCAGCCGCGGCCGGCCCAGCAGCGCGTCCTGCATGCCGGCCTGCCCGAACTGCAGCAGGTCGCCGAGCGCCGTGGCGGCCGCCATCAGGTCGAGCGAATCGGCGCCGAGATCGGCCGCCAGGTCGATATCGACGGACCAGGGCAACGCCGGCAACGCCCGCCCCGGCCTGGCCAGCGCCAGCTCGGCCGCCGCCAGGTCGCCGACGACGCGGCGCAGCACCGATTCTTCTTGCCACCAGTTCCGACGCGGTGCACACTGCTCCATTGTTTCCATCTCGGCAATTAAAGTTGGTGATGGTGCCATCTGACCACAACATATGTCAATTCGCGGCCAACAATTGTAAAGACACTAGCGCGCACAATTGACACAATTGCTGAACACTGCCAACATCTATTTCCTAACGTCAATTTTGACAATTCTTAATGTCGGTCCATCCGGAGCCAGCCCATCATGACCATCGCCACCCCCTCCTTCGATACGCCCGGCCTGGCCAACCTGCTCGACGCGAGCAGCCAGGAGCAGCTCGACGCGCTCGAATTCGGCGTGATCGGCTTCGATGCCGAGACCATCGTGCAGCGCTACAACGCGGTGGAATCACAGGCGGCCGGTCTGTCGCCACAGCGTGTGATCGGGGAGCCGCTGTTTACCAACGTCGCACCTTGCCTGAACAATTTCCTGGTGGCCCAGCGCTTCGAGGATGCGGCCGACGAAGCCAGCGAACTCGACGATACCATCGACTACGTGCTGACCCTGCGCATGCGCCCGATCAAGGTCAAGTTGCGCCTGCTGGCAAGCGCCGGCGGCGCCAACCGCTACGTGCTGGTCCAGCGCCGGTGATACTGGCGGAAGACAGCGCCGAGCAGCTGCGCGCCGAACACGAGGCCCTGATCCAGTTCTTGTATCTGGCGCCGGTAGGACTGGTGCAGGCCAGCCTCGATGGCGAGATCGCGATGATCAACCCGATCTCGGCGCAGTTGCTGATGCCGCTCTCGCCCGACGGCTGCCTGACCAATCTGTTCGCCGCGCTGGAAGGCGTGGCGCCCGGTTTGCGCCTGCAGTGCGCGCAGTATCCGCGCGCGCAGGGCATGGTCTTCGAGGGCCTGCACATCCACCTGCGCGCCGCCGAGCAGAGCAAGCGCGCGCCGCAGATCCTCTCGCTCACGCTGCTGAAACTCGACGATGCGCGCATCATGGCCGTGATCCAGGATGTCACCGCCGAGGTGCGCCGCGAGCGCCAGCTGCGCCAGAGCGACGCCTGGCTGAACGCGATCCTGACCCGCATCAGCGACTACGCCCTGGTCTCGCTCGACCGCCTTGGGCGCATCGTCGACTGGAACGAGAGCATCGCGCGCGTCACCGGCTTCGGCGAACACGTGGTCGGCTCGCCGTATTCCGTGTTCTATCCGCCCGGCGCCATGACGCCCGAGCACCTGCTCGACCGCCTGCGCGAGGCCGACTGCAACGGCTGGAGCCTGGACGAAGGCCTGCGCCTGCGCGAGGCCGACTGCAACGGCTGGAGCCTGGACGAAGGCCTGCGCCTGCGCGCCGACGCCAGCCAGTTCTGGGCCAGCGCGCTGATCGCGCCGCTGCCGGACCGCGAAGCCTTTGGCCTCGACGAGCCGCAGGCGCCCGCCTACGCCCTGATCCTGCGCGACATCAGCGACAAGCGCGCCGCCAGCGAAAAGCGGCGCCAGGCCGCTTTCTGCGACCACCTGACCGGCCTGGCAAACCGGCGCGCCTTTTTCGAGGCCGCCGAACTGGAGCTGGACCGCGCGGCGCACACGCCGCGCCCGCTGGCCCTGGTCCTGTTCGACGCCGATTTGTTCAAGAACGTGAACGACCGCTACGGCCATCCGGCCGGCGACCGCGTGCTGGTCGACCTTGCCGAGGCCCTGCGCGACAGCTTCCGCATCGTCGACACCGTGGCGCGCCTGGGAGGCGAGGAATTCGCCGTGCTGCTCCCCTCCACCGGCGAGGAAGAAGCGCTGGCCAGTGCCGAACGCCTGCGCGCACTGGTGGCGACGCGCCTGGTGCCGAGCGACGGCGGCGAAATCGCCTACACTGTCAGCGCCGGCGTGGCGCTGCTGCTGCCCGGCGCCGAGGGACAGTGCGACAGCGCCGGCGGCATCGACGAATTGATCAGGCGCGCCGACCAGGCGCTGTACCTCGCCAAGGGCCGCGGGCGCAACTGCGTGGCCTCCTGGACTTCCGGATTGAGCGACAATGAAGACATTCCACAGCGAAGCCGCAATGCAGGTTGAAAATATCGACGCCTACGAGGCGCTGGTCCAGTTCCTCTACCGCGCTCCCATCGGGCTCGTGCAGACCGACCTCGCCGGTGCGGTCGAGATGCTCAACCCGATGGCGTCCAGCCTCTTGATGCCGCTCGCCACCGACGCCGGCCTCGACAACCTGTTCGCGGTGCTCGACAACGTGGCGCCGCAGGTAAAGCAGCTGGCCGACGCCTTCGCCGAGCCGTCGGGCGTGGTCTGCGAAGCGCTGCGCCTGCCGCTCGAACAAGCCTATACGGCGCCGGGCGCGCCCCAGGTGCTGTCGATCAGCCTCCTGAAACTCGACGCCCAGCGCCTGATGGCGGTGATCACCGACGCCACGCTGGAGATGCAGCGCGAGCAGGAAACCCTGCGCCGGCGCCTGCGCAGCGCCGCCCGCACCGATGCCCTGACGCGCCTGCCGAACCGCGCCGCCGTGCGCGAGCAGCTGGAAGCGATGCTGGCGCGCCCGCGCATCGGCGGCGGTGGCCAGTTCGCCCTGCTGTTCCTGAACTTCGACCGCTTCCGCCAGATTAACGACACCCTCGGCCAGGCCCTCGGCGACCAGTTGCTGGTGACCCTGGCCGACGAGCTGCTGGCGGCGATGGCCGAACGCGGCTGGGGCATGCCGCCCGGCGCGCGCCGCATCGACGCCGCCGCCGGCAGCGGCCACTTGGTGGCGCGCGTGGGCGGCGACGAATTCGTGGTCCTGCTCGACGGCCTGCGCCAGCGCGACGAAGCCGAGCGCGTGGCCACGCGCTTGCTCGACGCGCTGGCGAGCCAGCACATGGTGGCCGGGCGCGAGGTGGCCTGCCGCGCCAGCATCGGCGTGTTCTGGAGCGACGGGATGGACGACGAGGCAGGCAGCACGGCCGCCGACCCCGATGCCGTGATGCGCGACGCCAGCATCGCCATGGTCGAGGCCAAGCGCGCCGGCGGCGCACGCCACGTGGTGTTCGAGGCCAGCATGCGCGAACGGGCCGCGCGCCGCGCCGACATCGAGACCCAGCTGCGCACCGCGCTGGCCGAGGAGCAGCTGTTCGTGGTCTACCAGCCGGTTGTCGGCCTGAACCCGGATGGCAGCACCGACCATGCGGCCGGGGTCGAGGCGCTGGTGCGCTGGCAGCACCCGGTGCGCGGCCTGGTGCCGCCTTTCGATTTCATCGGCGTGGCCGAGGAATGCGGCCTGATCGACCAGATCGGCGACTTCGTGCTGCTGCGCGCCTGCACCGACTTCATGCGCTGGCAGCGCGAACTGGGCGCTGCCGCACCGCGCCTGGTGGCGGTGAATTTGTCGCGCGCCCAGCTGGCCCAGCCGGACTGGACCGGCAAAGTCGCCGCCATCCTGGCGCAAACAGGCATGGCGGCTGCCAGCCTGCAGCTGGAAGTGACCGAAAGCCTGGCCGCCCAGGACGAGCAGACCCAGTTACGCCTGCACGAACTGAAGGCGCTCGGCATCAAGCTCGCACTCGACGATTTCGGCACCGGCTATTCTTCGCTGTCGAGCCTGCACCTGCTGCCGGTCGACACCGTCAAGATCGACCGTTCCTTCGTCTGCAAGGCCGACACCAGCCACCACCACCAGGTGCTGATCGAGGCCACCGTCAAGGTCGCCAGCAGCCTGGGCATGAACACGGTGGCCGAAGGCATCGAGACCGAGGCCCAGGCCCGGGCGGTGCGGGCCCAGCACTGCGCCAAGGGGCAGGGTTACTTCTACAGCCGCCCCCTGCCCTCGGATGCGCTGGTGCCCTGGCTGGTGCAGCACGCCGGACCGGGCGGCCGCGCAGGGTAATTCACGATCGTCGCTCTGCCTTGACTGTCCGGCATCTCCTACACGCGTTCTCGCTGTGTTCCTATAGCAAATTGTCGAGAGCGCTCGCATGATGAAGTCCTCAAATACCAACGGAGGATCACCATGAAACGCACTTATACGAGCGTCATCCTGGCCGGCCTGATGGGCCTGGGCCTGGCCGCCTGCAGCAGCACCGACACCACCAGCTCGTCGATGGGTTCGAGCTCGACGTCCAGCATGAACAGCAGCGCGCCCGGAACCACCGGCAACTCGACCGGCGTGCAGGCCGGCGTGCCCGGCACCGCGGGCCAGCTCGACAATGCCCCGCTGAGCAACGGCAACGCCAACCGCTGATTGCGGCACACCCCGGCTAAAGCCTGGACGGGCGCTCGTCTCTCCCCATGGAAAGCAGACGCGAGTGCTCACATGATGCATGCCTCGACAACCAACGGAGAACCACCATGAAGCGCACTTCCACCAGCATTCTCCTGGCCGGCCTGATGAGCCTGGGCCTGGCCGCCTGCACTTCCACCGGCACCACCGATTCGACCGGCTCGAGCACGTCCGGCAGCATGCGCAGCGGCTCGGGCAGCAGCGTGCCCATGACCGAGTCGCCGGAAAACCCGGCGCCGAAGCCGAACGGTAACATCGGCATCAGCGGCGGCAGCAGCTCGGCCACCCCTGGCGCCACTGGCACCACTGGCACCAGCACGGCCGGCACCATCGGCCGTTGAGTTGCATGTCGCATCGCGGCGCGCCCCGGAGGCGTGCCGCAGTGCTGCGCCCCTTTGAAGCGCCGCACCCCAGCGCCGGCCCGGCAACGCGTTTTGCCGCGGCTTGGTAGAATCCGGCCTTCCCCGGCCGACACCTCCCATCATGAAGAACTGGATCGCGCGCTTGTTCGGCGCCGCGCCGCGGTCGCCGGACAGCCGCCCCGCACAGGCTGACGCCGCTGCCGGCGCCCCCGCTCCTGCCATTACGCCCGCTGCCACTCCGGTTGCGCCCTCGGCGACGCCTGCGCCGTCCGCCTCCGCCGCGTCGGCGCCAGCCCACGATCCCGGCCCAGCGCTCGACCTGGCCTTTTATCGCTGGCTGGCCGGCGCCGGCGCGGCCGCCGCAGCGGTCCCCGCACCGCCCGCCGACGCGGCCACCGAGGCCCTGGTGCTGGCCGAGCTGGCGCGCCTGGCGCAGCGGCCGGCGTATGCGGCCGAGCTGGTGCCGCGCGTGCCCTCGGTGATTCCGGAACTGCTGCGCAGCCTGCGCGACGACAGCGTCTCGGGCGCCGACATCGCGCGCATGGTGGCGCAGGACGTGGTGCTGGTGGGCGAAGTCATCCGCGAAGCAAACAGCTCGTACTACCGGCCGCCGGCCCCGGTGCGCACCATCCAGGGGGCGCTGATCCTGCTCGGGCGCAACGGCCTGCGCATGCTGCTGGCACGCGTGGCCTTCCGTCCGATCATCAGCACGCAGACCGGGCGCTTCGCGAAACAGGTGGCGCCGCAGATCTGGCGCCAGTCCGAGAAATGCGCGCTGGCGGCCAGCACGCTGGCGCCGACCACCGGCGCCGACCCGTTCGAAGCCTATCTCGCCGGCCTGGTGCAGAACGTCGGCCTCGTGGTGGCCTTCCGCCTGATCGACCAGGTCTGCGACGGCAAGGCGCTGCCGGCATCCAGCAGCGTGGTTGGGGTGCTGTTTGCGCTGGCGCGGCGCATGGCCTACGGCATCGCGCTGCACTGGGAATTCCCGGAAACCGTGGCCGGCGCCATCCTCGAAGGCAATCGGCTGGAATCCTCGGCCCTGGGCCAGGTGCTGGCCCAGGGCGACCGCCTCGCCAAGCTGCGCCTGCTCGCCGATGCCGGCGTGATTGGCGCCGACCACCCGCTGGTTGGCGCCATCCTCGGTACGCGCCTGCGGCCCTGTTATGATCAGCTGGCCGATCAACCAGGAACCGAGGATTGAATGCCCTTCCCGATAGAACAGAAACTCGTCATTGGCGTGGCTTCCAGCGCGCTGTTCGATTTGTCCGAGTCGCACCAGGTCTACCTCGAGCACGGGGCCGACGCCTACCGCGACTACCAGGAGCGGCACCTCGACACCATCCTCGGCAAGGGCGTGGCGTTTCCCTTCATCCGGCGCTTCCTGAACATCAACCGCTGTTTTCCGCAGCAGGCCCCGGTCGAGGTGGTGCTGTTTTCGCGCAATTCTCCGGAGACCGGCCTGCGCGTGATGCGCTCGATCGCCCACCATGGCCTGGACATCTCGCGCGCCGCCTTCATGAACGGCAAGCCGCCCTATCCCTACCTGCCGGCCTTTAATGCTTCGCTGTTCCTGAGCGCGAACGAGGACGACGTCAAGAACGCGATCGCCGTCGACTACCCGGCCGGGCTGGTGCTGCCGTCGAAGATCGCCGACGAGGATGGCGACCTGGAACTGCGCGTGGCCTTCGACTTCGACGGCGTACTGGCCGACGACGAATCCGAGACTGTCTTCAAGCGCAACAACGACCTCGGCGAATTCCACGCCCACGAGACCCTGCACGTGGCGCGCCCGCACAGCGTGGGGCCGCTGGCGACGCTGTTCCGCCAGCTGGCGGTGCTGCAGGGCCTGGAGGACGGGGCCGCGCGCGCCGATCCACACTACCGGCGCATCGTGCGCATCGCCATCATCACGGCGCGCAATGCGCCCTCGCACGAGCGCGTCGTCACCACGCTGAAAAGCTGGGGCGTGTCGCCCGACGAGACCTTTTTCCTGGGCGGCATGGACAAGTCGCGCGTGCTGGCCGTGTTCAAGCCGCACATCTTCTTCGACGACCAGATGTCGCACCTGCGCGCCGCACCGGGCGGCACCATCCCGATGGTGCACGTGCCGTTCGGGATCGCGAACCGGCGCCCGGCGCAGGTGCAGGATCACGATGCAGGCCAGGACGAAAGCAAAGCTGAAAGCGAAGGCGTGGCAGGCGCCTGACGTGGCGAATGGCTATGTTCGTTTCCGAACAAATGAAGCAGGCGGACACGGGCATACTGGCAGTACCGAATAACAAAAATACTGCTCCGCCATGGCCTTTCCCATCCTTGCCACCCTGGTTGTACTGATCGCGCTCGCCACCCTCGTGCCG
Organism: Massilia brevitalea; assembly: GCF_030711405.1. Classification (GTDB taxonomy): domain Bacteria; phylum Pseudomonadota; class Gammaproteobacteria; order Burkholderiales; family Burkholderiaceae_D; genus Telluria; species Telluria brevitalea. The sequence continues at coordinate 134,881 of NZ_JAULSI010000007.1, read as the reverse complement.
CTCTCGCGGCGCACGACCTGGCTGGTGCGCGACCTCGATTTTCCGCGCCTGCAGATCGCCGCCGTGGCGCTGGCGGTCCTCGTCGCCCAGCTGTCCCTGCTCGACCTGCGCGACTACGAAACCGTCATCCTGCTCGCCATCACCCTTGCCTGCCTGGCCTACCAGGCCTGGTGGATCATTCCCTACACCCGGGTCTTCCCGAACGAGGTCAAGGCGGCGGTATCGGGCGACCGCGACGAGCGCCTGCGCATCCTCACCGCCAACGTGCTGGCGCCGAACCACAATGCCGAAGGCCTGCTGGCCCTGATCCGCGAGCACCGGCCCGACATCTTCGTCACCCTGGAGTCGGACGCCTGGCGGCAGCGCCATCTCGACACCCTGGAAGACGAATACTGCCATGCGATGAAATGCCCGCTCGACAATCTGTACGGCATGCATGTGTACTCGAAGTTGCCGCTGGAAGACACGGCGATCCAGTTCCTGGTCGAGGACGACATCCCCTCGATGCATGCCATGATCGTGCTGGAGTCGGGCCGCAAGGTGCGCATGCACTTCCTGCACCCGGCCCCGCCCAGCCCGACCGAGCACGAGGAATCGACCGAACGCGACGCCGAGCTGCTGGTGGTGGCGCGCAGCGTCGCCGACCTCGACACGCCGGTGGTGGTGGCCGGGGACCTGAACGACGTCGCGTGGTCGACCACCACGCGCCTGTTCCGCAAGATCAGCGGCCTGCTCGACCCGCGCATCGGGCGCGGCATGTTCAACACCTTCCACGCCGGCATTCCCCTGTTCCGCTGGCCGCTCGACCACCTGTTCCACAGCAAGCATTTCACGCTGGCGCATATCCAGCGCCTGCCGGCGTTCGGGTCGGACCACTTCCCGATGCTGGTCGAGCTGGCCTACGACCGCCGGCATGGCGCGACGCAGGAAGGGCTGGAGGCCGATGCCGAGGACGAGGCGCTGGCCGACGAGAAGATCGCCGCCGAGCCGGTGAGCGAGGCGGATGTGCATGAGCCGCAGGCGTGACGGCGGTACAGGGCCGGTCATCCGGTAACCAATCCGCCAGGCGCCGATACCGTCGCTTGTAGGGTGGGCACTCGTGCCCACGCAGTACGGCCGGTGACCCGCCGATAACCTGTCCGCCGGGCGTTCAATTTCGACGGGCGCGCGTGGTACCGCGTGGGCACAAGTGCCCACCCTACAACGTCAACAACAACTTCTACAACATCAAGGCGCCACCGACGCGGCCCGCTTCAGGCAACGCAGCGTAAACGTCGAGCGCGTATGCTTCACCCCCGGCAGCTTGTACAGCTTCTGCCGCAGGAAGCGCTCATACCCCTCGGTCCCCGACACCGCCACCTTGATCAAATAATCGTACTCGCCCGACAGCAGGTAGGCCTCCATCACCTCCGGCAAATCCGCCAGCGCATCCGAGAACGCCTGGAAGATCTCGTCGTCATGCCGGTCCACCGTCACCTCGATGATCACCGTGTCCGGCACCCCCAGCGCGCGCTGGTCGAGCACTGCCACATAGCCCTGCACGTGCCCCGATTCCTCCAGCGCCTTGACGCGGTGCCAGCACGGCGTGGGCGACAAGTTGACGGTTTCGGCCAGCTTCTGGTTGCTGATGCGCCCGTCGCGTGCGAGGGTGCGCAGTATCTTGCGGTCGATCTCGTCGAGCACGCCATCCTTCATCGCCAGGCCTCCTTTCCAAAAAAGTAAGTCACAAGATAATTCTTCTACATTTTAGCTCAAGCATAGAAGAACTTTCACAACCCTCGGCCAATCTCCATCGGATACGAAAGAATATTTTTTGTGCGGCGCAGTAAAATCGATGTCTCCCAGTCAAACATATCAATTTGCTGCCGTGGCGCTTGTCGATACAAGTGCGTTTACGGCAGCGCAGCAATCGAATTTCGGAGTTTTCGTGACAGAAGCAGTTTCCCGCAGCGCCCTAGGCTACCGTAACGATCCTTTCGCTGGCGAACTGCCGCTCATGTTCATCGCGCCCGCCCTGTTTGCCGCCAACCTGGTGGTGGCGCGCTGGGCCGAGAGCGCGGCGATTCCGCCGGTCTTCCTCGCCTTTGGCCGCTGGGCCCTCGCTTTTGCCATTCTGATGCCGACCGTCGGCCCGCGCCTGTGGGCGCTGCGCGGCACACTGCTGGCCAACTGGCCGCGCCTGCTGCTGCTGTCGGGCCTGGGCATGGGCATGGCGGTCGCCCCGCAATACATCGGCGCACGCCATACCAGCGCGGCCAACATCGCGATCATCTTCGCGGCCTGCCCGGCGGTGGTGACCCTGATCGAAACCCTGGTATGGAAGGCGCCGCTGTCCAAGCGCCAGGCCGCCGGCATGCTGCTGGCGATCGGCGGCGCGCTGCTGGTGCTGTCCAAGGGCCATCCCGAGGCGCTCGGTTCGCTCAGCTTTGGCCAGGGCGACTTGTGGGTGATCGCGGCCGCCAGCGGCTGGGCCCTGTACACCGTGTTCGGGCGCCGCCTGCCGCTGCCGCCGATGCCGGCCACCGTCAAGCTGGCCAGCCTGATCGGCGGCGGTGCGCTGGTGCTGGCGCCGTTCGCGGCGCTCGAAGCCTGGACCGGCACGACGCCGAACTTCGGCGACGGCCGCCTCTACATCGCACTGGCCTTCCTGGCCGTGGTGCCGAGCCTGGGCGCCTATTTCTGCTTCGACCGCCTGGTGAGCATGGCCGGCCCGGCACGCGCCAGCATGTCGCTTTACCTGATCCCGCTGTTCGCCACCCTGGCCGCCTGGCCTCTGCTGGGCGAGGCGCCGCAGTCCTACCACGCGGCCGGCTTCGGCCTGATCCTGGCGGGGCTGGTGGTCTCGAACATGCGCCGGCGCTGATCGGGAGGCCGTCCTGGCGGGCTGCCCTCGCGTGCGGGGCGAAATGATGGTCGTTCGTCTATAATGAGCAGCCCATCGGCCCCCGATTTTTCTCCAGCGAGAAGCACCGCCTGCATGCCTTTCGATCTCAACAAACATCTCCCCAAAGCGGGTAACCGTTTCGTCCTGCCGGCCCTCGCCGGTTCCTCCGACGCCTATGCCCTGGCCATTGCCGGCCTCGCATTCAAGGCGCAAAAACAGATGCTCACCGTCATCGTGGCGAACGCCAGCGACGGCCAGCGCCTGCTCGACGAAATCGCCTGGTTCGCCGACGGCAAACTGTCCTGCCACCTGCTGCCGGACTGGGAGACGCTGCCCTACGACGCCTTCTCGCCGCACCAGGACCTGGTGTCCGAGCGCCTGGCGACGCTGCACGAGATCGGCAACGGCCACTGCAACGTGCTGGTGGTGCCGGCCACCACGGCCCTGGTGCGCCTTGCGCCGCCGTCCTTCCTGGCTGCCTACACCTTCTTCTTCCGCCAGGGCGAGAACCTGGACGAAGCCAAGCTGAAATCCCAGCTGACCCTGGCCGGCTACACCCACGTGTCGCAGGTGATGTCGCCCGGCGAATACTCGGTGCGCGGCGGCCTGATCGATTTGTTCCCGATGGGCTCGGCCCTGCCCTACCGCCTGGACTTGTTCGGCGACGAGATCGAGACCATCCGCACGTTTGACGCCGACACCCAGCGCTCGCTGTACCCGGTGCGCGAAGTGCGCCTGCTGCCGGGTCGCGAATTCCCGATGGACGAAGCGGCGAGGACAAGCTTCCGCGGCCGCTGGCGCGAGCGTTTCGAGGGCGACCCGTCGCGTTCGCCCATCTACAAGGACATCGGCAGCGGCATCGCCTCGGCCGGCATCGAATACTATTTGCCGCTGTTCTTCGAAGAGACGGCCACCCTGTTCGACTACCTGCCGAAGGATGGCCCGCTGGCCATGGTGGGCGACATCGACGCCGCCATCGGGCGCTTCTGGCTTGACACCGAATCGCGCTACCGCTTCCTGAAAAGCGACCGCGAACGCCCGATCCTGGAACCCGCCGAACTCTTTCTCGGCGCCGAGCAGTTCTTCACCTGCGCCAAGCCGCATGGGCGCTGGAACATCCCGCGCGAGCCGCAAACCACAAGCTCCGAGCTGTCGGCGCCGGTGCCCGACATCGCCGTGAATCGCCGCCTGGAAGACCCGCTGGCGAACCTGCGCGCCTATCTCGCACGCACGAACTGCCGCGTGATGATCTGCGCCGAATCGAACGGCCGCCGCGAAACCCTGCAGCAGTACTTCAACGAGTACAAGCTGGACGTGGCGCCGGTCGAAGGCTTCGAAGGCTTCCGCGCATCGAGTGCCAAACTGGCGCTGGGCGTGGCGCCGCTGCAGGCTGGCTTCGAGCTGTTCGAAGATGCGAGCGGCTGCATTGCCTTCATCACCGAGACCGAACTGTACGCGGGCTCGGGCCGGCGCGCCGGCAAGAAGAAGCAGGAAGCGACCAGCCAGGTCGAGTCCATGGTGCGCGATTTGTCGGAGCTGAAGATCAACGATCCGGTGGTGCACATCAACCACGGCATCGGCCGCTACATGGGCCTGACGTCGATGGACCTGGGCGAAGGCGAGACCGAGTTCCTGCACCTGGAATATGCGAAGGACACCAAGCTGTATGTGCCGGTGTCGCAGCTGCACGTGATTTCGCGCTACTCCGGCACCTCGCCCGAAGATGCGCCGCTGCACTCGCTCGGTTCCGGCCAGTGGGACAAGGCCAAGCGCAAGGCCGCCGAACAGATCCGCGACACCGCCGCCGAGCTGCTGAACCTGTACGCGCGCCGCGCCGCGCGCCAGGGTCACTCCTTCGAGTATTCCAGCACCGACTACGAGAACTTCGCGCAGAGCTTCGGTTTCGACGAAACGCCGGATCAGGCTGAGGCCATCATCAACGTGATCAAGGACATGACCTCGGGCCGCCCGATGGACCGCCTGGTGTGCGGCGACGTCGGCTTCGGCAAGACCGAAGTAGCCCTGCGCGCCGCCTTCATCGCCGTCATGGGCGGCAAGCAGGTGGCCATTCTCGCCCCGACCACGCTGCTGGCCGAGCAGCACGCGCAAACCTTTGCCGACCGCTTCGCCGACTGGCCAGTGCGAATCGCCGAGCTGTCGCGCTTCCGCACCGGCAAGGAGATCAACAACGCGATCAAGGGCATGGCCGACGGTACCCTCGACATCGTGATCGGCACCCATAAACTGCTGTCGCCGGACGTGAAGTTCACGCGTCTCGGTCTCGTCATCATCGACGAGGAACACCGCTTCGGCGTACGCCAGAAGGAAGCGCTGAAGGCCCTGCGCGCCGAGGTCGACGTGCTCACGCTCACGGCAACTCCCATACCGAGGACACTCGGTATGGCCTTGGAGGGCCTGCGCGACTTTTCCATCATCGCCACCGCGCCGCAAAAGCGCCTGGCGATCAAAACGTTTGTCCGCAGCGAAGACGGTTCCGTGATCCGCGAGGCCTGCCTGCGCGAGCTGAAACGCGGCGGCCAGATCTACTTCCTGCACAACGAAGTCGAGACCATCGAGAACCGCCATGCGATGCTGCGCGAGCTGCTGCCGGAGGCGCGCATCGGCATCGCCCACGGCCAGATGCACGAGCGCGACCTGGAAAAGGTGATGCGCGACTTCGTGGCCCAGCGCTTCAACATTTTGCTGTGCACGACCATCATCGAGACCGGCATCGACGTGCCGACCGCGAACACCATCATCATGCACCGCGCCGACAAGTTCGGCCTGGCCCAGCTGCACCAGTTGCGCGGGCGCGTGGGCCGCTCGCACCACCAGGCCTATGCCTATCTGCTGGTGAACGACGTGCAAAGCCTGACCAAGCAGGCGCAGCGCCGCCTGGACGCGATCCAGCAGATGGAAGAACTGGGCAGCGGCTTCTACCTCGCCATGCACGACCTGGAAATCCGCGGCGCCGGCGAAGTGCTGGGCGAGAACCAGTCCGGCGAAATGCTGGAGATCGGGTTCCAGCTGTACTCCGACATGCTGAACGAGGCCGTGCGCTCGCTGAAAGCCGGCAAGGAGCCGGACCTGGCCGCGCCGCTGTCGACCACCACCGAGATCAATCTGCACTGCCCGGCCCTGCTGCCGGCCGACTTCTGCGGCGACGTGCACGAGCGCCTGTCGATCTACAAACGCCTGGCCAATTGCGAAAGCCAGGGCAAGATCGACGACATGCAGGAAGAGCTGATCGACCGCTTCGGCAAACTGCCGGAACAGGTAAAGGCGCTGATCGAGACCCACCGCCTGCGCATCGCCGCCAAGACGGTCGGCATCGTCAAGATCGACGCCCACGGCGAAGCGGCCAGTTTGCAGTTCATGGAAAAGCCGCCGATCGACCCGATCAAGATCATCACGCTGATCCAGAAGAACCGCCACATCAAGCTCGCCGGCCAGGACAAGCTGCGCATTACCGCCGCCATGCCGGACCTGGCAACGCGCGTGACGCAGGTGAAGCAAACCATCAAACAACTGCTGGCATAAGAAACATGACGATGAATCTGGTATTGCAAGGGCCTGGCGCCGCGCAGGCCTTGTTGACGGACGTTGCCGCCCTGGCGCGTCCGGCACGGTCCGCGGCGATCTCGGAGCACGCGCTGCGCTTCGAAGACGTGGATGCCTCGCCTGACGTGCGCGACCGGGTGGCCGCAGCGGCCTATGCGGCCGGCGTGGACGCTACCTTCATCGCAGCCGGCCGCACGCTCGCCGACTTCAGGCTGGTGGTGATGGACATGGACTCGACCCTGATCACCATCGAGTGCATCGACGAGATCGCGGACATGCAGGGCCTGAAGGCCCAGGTGTCCGAGATCACCGAGGCGGCGATGCGCGGCGAGCTCGATTTCGCGGCCAGCCTGACGCGGCGCGTGGCCCTGCTGGAAGGGCTGGACGCATCGGCATTGGTGCGTGTGTACGCGGAACGCCTGCGCATCTCGATGGGCGGCGAAGCGATGCTGACGGCGGTGCAGGCGGCGGGATTGAAAACCTTGCTGGTGTCGGGCGGGTTCACCTTTTTTACCGAGCGGCTGCAACAGCGCCTGGGGCTCGATTACGCGCATGCGAATGTGCTGGAAATCGAGAACGGACGCCTGACGGGGCGCGTGGTCGGCGGTATCGTCGACGCCGAGGAAAAGCGGCGCACCGTGGAACGCGTGTGCGCGGAGCTCGGCATTCCGGCCTCGCAGGCCATTGTCATGGGCGACGGCGCCAACGACCTCAGGATGATGGGCATTGCCGGCCTGTCGGTGGCCTTCCGCGCCAAGCCGGTGGTGCGTGCCCAGGCCGACGTGGCGCTCAACTTCAGCGGGCTGGACGGTATCCTCAAGGTACTGGCCTGATCGCAGCGGCTCACCGCGTGGGCACGGGGCGCCCACCCTACTTATGCATGGGCTGTCAGCTTCGGATATTGTAGGGTGGGCCGGGCCGCGCTGGGCGCCCCGTGCCCACGCGTCAACTACGCCCGAAATATCGCTCAAATTCTTTGCGCCCTGCAACGAATTACCATACCGCAAGTCCAATCCAAACACTCCCTGCGCCAGCGCAAACTCCCTGCCGGGCTTCTCTTGAGTCGCCCATACCGGAGGCATAAATTGGACACATCGGCCACCGCCCGCACGCCGTGCTTTCCGGTGCCGCAAATTGTCCATGGAGCCTAAGGTATGCACGAGCTTTCGCCTGTCCCACCCAGCGGGCGCAGCGCCCGCCCGGCGCGCCGCAATTTCCTGCGCGCCGGTCCACTGCTGGCCGCCAGCCTCGCCGTGCCGGCCCTGCCGGCGCACGCACAAAGCGGCGCCGGCGAGCACTGGAGCGCCACCTGGGGCGCCGCCCCGGCCGGCCCGCCACCGAGCGCCAGCACGCAGAGCTTCACCAGCCAGACCCTGCGCCTGGTCGTGCATACCAGCATCGGCGGCAACCGCGTGCGCGTGCGCTTTTCCAACGAAATGGGCGGCACCCCGCTGCGCATCGGCGCCGCCAGCATCGCCGTGCGCTCGTCCAGCTCGGCCGTGCTGCAATCCACGCTGCGCCCGCTCGCCTTTGGCGGCCAGTCGGCCATCACCATCCCGGCCGGCGCCCCGGCGCTGTCCGACCCGGTCGAGCTCAGCGTGCCGGCCCAGGCCGACCTCGCGATCAGCCTCTACCTGCCGGGCAGCGTCCAGGCCACCACCCTGCACGACATGGCGCTCACCAGCAGCTACCTGTCGCCGGCCGGCGACTACACGTCGTCGATCGCGATGCCGGTATCGCGCACCATCACCTCCTGGCCCTTCCTCACCGAAGTCGACGTCGACGGGCCCGCCTCCACCCTGGTCGCCATCGGCGACTCGCTCACCGACGGCGCGCGCAGCACCGGCAACGTCAACCGGCGCTGGCCCGACTACCTCGTGCGACGGCTGCAGGGTTCGCTCGGCGCCGGCGGGCGCATCGGCGTGGTGAACCGCGGCATCAGCGCCAATTTGCTGCTGAACGACTACGCCACCGCCCTGGTCGCCGGCCACGACGTGCTGGAGCGCTTCGACCGCGACGTGCTGGCCACCGCCGGCGTGCGCTACCTGGCGCTGCTCATCGGCATCAACGACATCAGCTACAGCCCCAGTTCGAACCCGATTCCGGCGGCCGACCTGATTGCCGGCTACCGCCAGGTGATCGCGCGCGCCCATGCGCACGGCATCAGCGTCATCGGCGCCACCCTGCCGCCCTGGGAAGGCTTCGTCTACTACACGCCGGCGCGCGAGGCGGTACGGCGCGCGGCCAACAGCTGGATCCGCAACAGCGGCGAGTTCGACGCCGTGGCCGACATCGAGGCCGCACTGCGCGACCCGCAAGACCCGGCGCGCATCCTGCCCGCCTACGACAGCAGCGACCACCTGCATCCGAACGATGCCGGCTACCAGGCAATAGCGAGCGCGTTCCCGCTGGCGCCGTTCGTGGCGGCGACCACGCCGCCGCTGGATTTCCTGAACCGCTACTGACCAGGACCCGAGCCCACCGGAAAGCGCGGCGTCTTTGCCGACCGAAGGTTTCCGGTGCCCCCTACACTGTAACAAGCTGTAATTCCGCGCCAAAATGTACGCCGACAAACTATCATGGCGTCATCAGGAGGACCGCCATGAAAAAATTCATCGTCATTTCTGCCGCCCTCGCGGCACTCACCGGTTGCGCCACCCAATATCCGGGGCCAGCCAACTACGGCACGCGCGGCTATGCGCAGGCTGCGGATCCGAACGGCTGGCAAACGGTATCGGTCACCCCGGTGCCAATGGGCACGGGCGCACGCTCGGGCGACGCCGGCGTCGTCACCAGCTCACCGGTCGTCGTCAATCCGGCGCCGGACAACGTCGTCTATTCGTCGCAGCCGGTGTATGCGCCGCAGCCGGTCTACGGTGCACCCGTCTATGGGGCGCCTGTCTACGGCGCGCCGGTCATCGTGCAGGACCCGTACTGGTATCCGCCGGTGTCGATCGGGCTGGGCTTCAACTTCGGCCGCAGCTGGGGTGGTGGCCATCGCCACTACGCGCCACGGCCACGGTTCCACCGTCGCTGACGCACGCGGCGCACCGCCCGGCGTCGCGCGTTTCACTGCGCCACGCCGTACCGATGCACCAAAACAGGGAGGCCGCACACCACGTGCGGCCTTTTTTTTGCGCAGCAGAATACGCCCCTTCCCTTACCGATTTCTTACGTCCGAGTATTCCGTTTGCATGGTGCGACGCGTCACAGCAATCGATTGCTGTTGGCCAATTGCTAACCTACAATGATCCGTCGATGGCGCTGTGGCAGTGCCTTTCTGTCCGGTTTCCAGCGTACCGAAACACCTAATAAACACTACGGAGACAGCAATGAATTTCAAGATGAAAGCATTGGTTGCAGGTGTAGCACTGGGTTTCTCGATGTCGGCCATGGCGGCGGACCCGATCAAGATCGGCGTCACCGGCCCGTTCACCGGCGGCTCGGCGCCGATGGGCGTGTCGATGCGCGACGGCGTCAAGCTGGCGGTACAGGAAATCAATGCCAAGGGCGGCGTGCTGGGTCGCCAGCTGCAGATGGTCGAGCGCGACGACGAAGCCAAGCCGGAACGCGGCGTGCAGATTGCACAGGAGCTGATCAACAAGGAGCGCGTGGCCGCCACCGTCGGCTACATCAACACGACAGTCGCCCTGGCCTCGCAGCGCTTCTACCAGAACGCCAAGATCCCGGTCATGAACAACGTCGCCACCGGCTCCGTCATCACCAAGCAGTTCGCCAACACGCCCGAGAACTACGTCTTCCGAAATTCCGCCAACGACACCATCCAGTCGGCGATGATCGTCGAGGAAGCCGTGACCCGCCGCGGCTTCAAGAAGATCGCGATCCTGGCCGACTCCACCAGCTACGGCCAGCTCGGCCGCGAAGACCTGGAAAAGGCACTGGAAAAGAAAGGCATCAAGGCCGTCACGATCGAGAAATACAACCTGAAGGACGTCGACATGACGCCGCAGCTGCTGAAGGCCAAGCAGGCCGGCGCCGACGTCGTGCTCACCTACGGCATCGGCCCCGAGCTGGCGCAAATTGCCAACGGCATGGAAAAGCTGAACTGGAAAGTGCCGATGATTGGCAGCTGGACTCTGGCCATGGCCAACTTCATCGACAACGCCGGCAAGAACGCGGAAGGCACGCGCATGCCGCAAACCTTCATCCAGGACGCCGACAACCCGCGCCGCAAGTCCTTCATCGACGCCTATACCAAGGCCTACAGCCCGCCGAACGGCCGCATGCCGTCGGCCGTGTCGGCAGCCCAGGGCTACGATTCCATCTACCTGCTGGCCGCCGCCATGAAACAGGCCGGCAGCACCGAAGGCCCGAAGGTCAAGGCCGCGCTGGAAAACCTGAACGAAAAGGTCGAAGGCGTGGTCACCACCTATAACAAGCCCTACAGCAAAGACGACCACGAAGCCATCAACTTCGAGAACACCCGCTTCGGCGAAGTGCGTGGCGGGCGGGTTGTGCTGGCTAAGTAAGCGCTTTACGTAACGCTGCACATACGCTGCATCTTGTTGTGACACGGCCGGCTCCTGCCAAAGGAGCCGGCCGCGGGCGCATCCATCCGCCCAGTCATTCGTAATCGTCGGCCGGCGGCGCACACGCTGCCACCAGAGCTTGTGAAAAAATCGTCAGTGCAAGGCGCCGAGTCGAAGACAGTACGAGCGTACGGCGAGACGAGGCAACGCAGCCATGGCGATTTTTGCACGACCTCTTAGGGTGAACATCATGGAAATTCTTCTGCAGCTGGTCTTCAGCGGGATTGCACTCGGCATGATCTATGCCGTCATCGCATTCGGCTACCAATTAACCTTTGCCACCTCCGGCACGCTGAACTTCGGCCAGGGCGAAGCCCTGATGCTCGGCGCCCTGGTCGGCCTCAGCCTGACCGGCGGCGTGCACGGCGGCCCCTACCTCAGCTACTGGGTCATGATCCCGGTCGTCATCCTGTTCGGCGCCTTCCAGGGCGCCTTTGTCGAGTGGATCGGCGTGCGCCCGGCGATCAAGCTGAAATCGGAATTCGGCTGGATCATGTCGACCATCGCGCTGGCCATCATCTTCAAAAACATCGCCGAAAACATCTGGGGCAAGGAAGACATGCCCTTCCCCTCGCCGCTCGACTCGACCCCGTTCCAGGTGATGGGCGCGAACGTGCAGCCGATGCAGGTGGCGGTGATCGTCGGCGCTTTACTCATCATGCTGGCGGTGGAACTCTTTAACCGCAAGTCGATCTACGGCAAGGCCGTGGTCGCCACCTCGAACGACCGCGACGCCGCCGGCCTGATGGGCATCAACACCGGCCGCGTGATCACTTTCTCGTACGCGCTGTCCTCGGCTACGGCGGCGTTCGCCGGCGTGCTGGTGGCCCCGGTCACCCTCACCGGCGCCACCATGGGCGCCTCGCTCGGCCTGAAGGCATTCGCTGTCGCCATCATCGGCGGCCTGACCTCGGGCGTGGGCGCCATCGTCGGCGGGCTGATCATGGGCATTTCGGAAACCACGGCCGGCTACTACATCTCGACCGGCTACAAGGACGTGCCGGCCCTGCTGCTGCTGCTGCTGGTGCTGGCCATCAAGCCGTCCGGTTTGTTCGGCAAAGCCGCCATCAAGAAGGTCTGACCATGACGAAAAACACCGTACTGTTTTCCGCCATCGGGATCGTCGGGCTGGCGCTGTTCCCGCTGTTCGTCACCAACCCGTATTACGTGCACCTGGTCGAAACCATCCTGATCTACGCGATCCTGCTGTTCGGGCTGGACATCGTGGTCGGCTACACCGGCCAGGTGTCGCTCGGCCATGCCGGTTTGTTCGGTATCGGCTCGTACGTGACGGCGGTGCTGATCATGCACTTCGGCACGCCCTGGTTCCTGGCGGTGCCCGCCAGTATCGTGGTGACCGCGCTGTTCGGCGCCATTCTCGCGCTGCCGGCCCTGCGCGTGACCGGCCCGTATCTCGCCATGGTGACGCTTGCCTTCGGCACCATCATCCAGATCCTGATCAACGAGATGTCCTTCATTACGCAGGGTCCGATGGGCATCACGCTGACCAAGCCGAGCCTGTTCGGACGCGAGCTGCACGAGACCGAATACTTCTACATGGTGGCGATCTTCATGGTGGCCGCGCTCACCGTGGTGCACTTCCTGCTCAAGTCCCATTTCGGGCGCGCCTTCGAAGCCCTGCGCGACAGCCCGATCGCCTCGGACTGCATGGGCGTGTCGGTGTACCGCTACAAGGTGTATGCCTTCGTCATCAGCGCCGGCCTGGCGGGCCTGGCCGGCAGCCTGTACGCCTACTCGGAACAATACGTCTCGCCGAACACCTACAACTTCGAGCTGACCATCCTGTTCCTGCTGGCGGTGATCATGGGCGGACGCAAGACCCGTACCGGCTCGATTATCGGCGCCATCATCGTCGTCATGCTGCCCAGCCTCCTGGCCGACATCGTGCTGTTCCGCCAGATCGCGCTGGCCGCCGCCGTGCTGGGCGTCGTGGGCTCGGGCATTGCCCTGGCGCGCGGACGCACCACGGCGCGCAAGGTGCTGGTGCCGCTGGTCGCCACCATCGGCCTGGCCGTCTGGGCCTACCGCATCGAGAACATGGTCGACTGGCGCCTGACCATCTTCGGCCTGATGACGCTGTTCGTCGTCTACTACCTGCAGGACGGCATCGTCGGTTTCTTCCGCCAGTTGCTGGGGCGGCGCGTGGCGCATACCCGCGCGCTGGACGCCGACCGCCAGACCGACCCGTTCGAGGGCGTAGCAATGGGCAGCGGCAGCGGCGACTTGCTGCGCGCCGAGCAGATCCTGATGCAGTTCGGCGGCCTGAAGGCGCTGAACCAGGTCGACCTGAACGTGCAGCGCGGCGCCGTGCACGGCCTGATCGGCCCCAACGGCTCGGGCAAGAGCACGATGATGAACGTCCTCACCGGCATCTACAAGCCGACCGCCGGCAGGGTGGTGTTCGCGGGCGACACCATCACCGGCCGTTCGCCGGCGCAGATCGCCCTCGGCGGCGTGGCGCGCACTTTCCAGAACGTGCAGCTGTTCGGCGAAATGACCGCCACCGAGAACGTGCTGGTCGGCCTGCACCACAGCTTCCGCTCGAACGTGTTCGATGCGATGATGAAAACACCGCGCCTGCGCCGCGAGGAAGCGGCGGCGAGGAAGCGCGCCGCGGCCATCCTGGAGTTCGTGGGTCTGTCCGACCTGGCCGACGAGGAAGCGCGCAACCTCCCCTACGGCAAGCAGCGCCTGCTGGAGATCGGCCGCGCGCTCGGGCTGAACCCGCGCCTGCTGCTGCTCGACGAGCCGGCCGCCGGCCTCACCGCCCCCGACATCCGCGAGCTGATGGCCATCATCCGCAAGATCCGCGACCATGGCATCACCATCATCCTGATCGAGCACCACATGGACGTGGTGATGTCGATCTCGGACACGGTCACGGTGCTCGACTTCGGCCAGAAGATCGCCGAGGGGAACCCGGCCAGCGTGCAGGCCGATCCGAAAGTCATCGAGGCCTACCTGGGCGGCGCCAGCGAATCGGTTCAGCCTGATACATCGGCCCCAACATCGGCCAGCGCCGCAGCGCGCACCTGAGAGGAAAAACCATGCTGAGCATACAGAATCTGGAAGCGGCCTACGGCAAGGTGCAAGTCCTGCACGGCATCTCGCTGGAGGTGCCGAAGGGCAGCCTGGTGACCCTGATCGGCTCGAACGGCGCCGGCAAGACCACCACCATGCGCGCCATCTCCGGCATGATCAAGCCGCGCGGCGGCACCGTCACGCTGGACGGCAAGGACATCACCGGCCTGGACTCGCACCGCATCGCGCGCAGCGGCCTGGCGCACTCGCCGGAAGGACGGCGCGTGTTCGCCACCATGAGCGTGACCGACAATCTGCTGCTGGGCGCCTTTCCGCGCTTTACCCGCGCGCGGCCGAAAGGCGACGTCCAGCGCGACCTGGAACGGGCGATGGAACTGTTCCCGCGCCTGAAGGAGCGGCGCGAGCAGCTGGCCGGCACGCTGTCCGGCGGCGAGCAGCAGATGCTGGCCATGGCGCGCGCCGTGATGCTGAACCCGGACGTGGTGCTGCTCGACGAGCCGTCGATGGGCCTGGCGCCGATCCTGGTCGAGGAAGTCTTCCGCATCATCACGCGCCTGAAGGCCGAGGGCGTGACCATGCTGCTGGTCGAGCAGTTCGCCGCCGCCGCCCTGAACGTAGCCGACTATGGCTACGTGCTGGAGAACGGCCGCATCTCGGTGCATGGCCCGGCCGAGAGCCTGAAGCACGATCCGAAGGTGGTGGCGGCCTACCTCGGGGGCGGCCACGCGCACTGAGCCCGGTCCCACGTCCGGCGGCGCGCTCGGCGGCAAGGATTATCTCGCCGCCCTGTGCGTGGTGCTGGTCTGGGGCACCAACTTCGTGGCCATGAAGCTCGGCCTGCGCGAGCTGACGCCCTTCCAGCTCGGCGCCGGGCGCTACCTGTTCGCCTTCCTGCCGCTGGCCCTGTTCGTGCGCCCGCCGCGCCTGCCGGCGCGCTGGGTGCTGCTGTACGGGCTGTTCCAGGGCGTTGGCCAGTTTGGCCTGCTGTTCCTGGCGCTGCGCGCCGGCATGTCGGCGGCGCTGGCGCCGGTGATGCTGCAGATGCAGGTCTTCTTTACCGCCCTGCTCGGCTACGTGCTGCTGGGCGAACGCGTCGGACGGCCGCTGCAGGCGGCGATGGCGATCGCGGCGCTGGGCCTGGCCTGCTTCTGCGCCGATTTCTTCGGGCGCGGCTCGGAGGTAACGGTCATCGGCCTGGTCCTCACCGTCGCCTCGGGCGCGATGTGGGGCGCCTCGAACATCGTGGTGCGGCGCATCCGCGACATCGCGCCGGATTTCAACGTGCTGTCCTTCATGGTCTGGAGCAGCCTGGTGGCGGTGCCGCCTTTTGTCCTGCTGTCGCTTGTCTTCGATCCGCCAGGCACGCGCTGGGACTGGCGCGGCCTGTCGCCGACAGGCTGGGCGTCGCTGGCCTACCTCGGCTGGTTCGCCACCATCCTCGGGTATGCGATGTGGACCGGCTTGCTGAAACGCCATCCGGCGAACCGCGTGGCGCCCTTCAGCCTCGCCGTGCCGCCGGTTGGCATCGCGGCCGGCATGCTCGCGCTGGGCGACCGCGTCACGCCCTGGCAATGGGCCGGCATCGTGCTGGTCGTGCTGTCGCTGGCGCTCGTCGTGTTCGGCCCGCGCTGGCAGCTGCGCCTGCGCGGGCCGGGCGCACCGCTATAATGTCCGGTTTAACGCTCCCGACAAATCCATGGACTTTTCCAAACTCACGCTCTACGCCGGCTCGCGCGCTTTCTGGTTCCTGTTCGGCATGATACTGGGTGTCAGCGGGCTCTTCTTCGGCCTGCAGCGCGCCCTGGTGGGCGAATCGCTGATCGGCTTTGGCCTGATCGTGCTCGGCATCCAGGGCCTGCTGCGTCCGGTCGTGCTGTCGCGCCCCGGCAAGATCAGCAAGGAAGAAATGTCGCGCCAGGTGTCGATCGGCAGCGATGCGCTGCACGGCGGCCTGTCGCTGCTGATGGCCGGCTCGCTGGTGGCCGGTTTCGTCCTGAAATACCTTGTCAAGATGTAAGCAGCCAGGGGGCGGCGCGGCATGGCCGATGCGCCACGCGCCGCATTCAGCCTTGTTGGTTCAGCCGCTGCTCCGGTATCATGTCGGGATGAATGCAATCTTTACCCCTCCGTTTGTCATTGGTGTCGCCGGCGGTAGCGGCAGTGGCAAGTCAACGGTGTCCCAGCAAGTCCTCGCCTCGTTCGGCTCCGACGTCGTCTCGGTCGTGATGCAGGACGATTACTACCGCGACCAGTCCGACCTCACCCCCGAAGTACGCCGCAAGCAGAACTACGACCACCCGCAGGCCTTCGACTGGCCGCTGCTGGTACAGCACGTGCGCGCCTTGCGCAACGGCGAAGCGATCGAAATGCCGGAATACGACTTCACGATCGACAACCGCTCGAACAAGACCATTCCCGTCAAGCCGGCCCCGATCATCCTGATCGAAGGCCTGTTCGCCCTGTACGATGCCGACCTGCGCAAGATGATGTCGCTGAAGATCTTCGTCGACACCGCGCCCGATGTGCGCTTCATCCGCCGCATGCAAAGGGATATCACCGAGCGTGGCCGTACCGTGGAAAGCATCGTCAACCAGTACCTGGAAACGGTGCGTCCGATGCACAAGCAGTTCATCGAGCCGACCAAGCGCCACGCCGACGTGATCCTGCCGCACGGCGCCAACGGCCCGGCGGTCGATGTCATCACCACCAAGGTCGCGAGCGTGATCGGCGGGCTGCAGCGCTCCTGAACCGCTGAGCCGCTATTGCCCGAACAAATCGTGCGCGTCGAGGATGGCGTAGGCGATCTCGGGCCGCTCCTGCAATAGCCGCCGCACCGCGGCCGGCACCGACTGCCTCACCTTCTTGCACAGGCCCGGCTTTTCCTCGAGCACGACGATGATGCCGCGCACCGTGCGCACCTCGTTCGGCCCCGGCGCGATGCGCAGTTCGGCGCCGACGTTCTGGCGGATCAGGGCCTGCACGTGCTGCAGGTCCCGGTAATCGCTCACGCGCTCGATGCGCGCCACCAGGTTCTGTTCCTGCTTGCGGTCGATGGCCAGCGGTCGATGGTCGCCCGCGGGATCGGCCAGCAGACGTTCGCGCTCGCACACGCAGGCGCCGGGCGGGCACTCCACCCGCACCGGGAACGGCAGGACGGCGCGCTCGTTCATGTTGCCGGCTCTCCCCGTTCGCCATGCCTGGCGCCCTCGGCCACCGTGTCGAGCAGCGCCTGCATGCGCCTGTGGTGCGAACCCTTCCAGAACACGCGCCGGCACGCCTCGCAGGTCGTGAATTCTTCATGCAACTCGCGCACCGAGGGCGGCAACCCGTCCAGCACCAGTGCCTTGTCGACCGCGCGCAGGGCCAGGTTGCAGTGCAGGCAGAGCGAAAACGGCTGGGCGCCCGGCGCCAGGCCGAGGCGCCCGAACAGTTCGCGCAACTGCAGTTCCGGCTTGATGGCATGCAGGTAGCAACCCTGGCTGACGGCGCGCCGCTTCAGCAGCTCGCGGTCGCGCGTGAGCACGATGCGGTCTTCTTCGGCCGCGATGGCGACGATCTCGTCGTCGCGATAACCGTTGTCGTACAGGGTGTCGAAGCCGGCCATGCGCAACAGGCGCGCCAGGCCGCCGAGGTGGGCGTCGGCCACGAAGCGCGGCGCAGCCTGGGACTCCTGCGGCGCCTGCGAGCCACGCGACCCTTTCAGCAACTGCGGCAAGTGCGATAGCGCCGTCACGTCCAGCGTCGCGAAGCGCGGGTACACCGCGACCCGGTCGCCCTCTTCCAGCAGCCGCCCGAAGCCGCCCGCTTCGCCATTCACCAGGACCAGCGCGGCCTCGGTATGCGGCACGCCGAGCGCCTCGACCATGTGCTTGACGGTGGCAGCCTGCGCGCAGGGCGTGGCGAATTCCCTTCCGCGCCGCGCGCGCGGCAGGAAGTCGTTCAGTTCGTCGTAGAAGCGAAACGTCGCCGTGACCATGGCCGCAGTATCGCAGTATTACGGCGCCAGCGGCGTTCCGTCCCGGCACGCACGCAAGACGTCGAGGGCGTTCGGCACCGCCTGGAAGGCGGCCGTGTTGTCGAACACGCACCAGGCGCGGCGCCCGGCCGCCGCGTAGTCGGCCAGCTCGCGCACCAGGTCCGCCAAAAAGGCGGGCGTGTAGGCCGAATAATAGATGCGCGGCGTGCCGTGCAGGCGCATGTAGACGTCCTGCGTGGTCGGCACGTGCGGGCCCGGCTGGCCGGCGGCCGGGTCGGCGATCACGCGCGTCACGCCGAGTTCGCGCAGCAGTTCGGTGGCGGTGTCGCCGAACCAGCTCGGATGGCGGCCCTCGCAGGCGAGCATGCAGCCGAAGCGTTCCTGCAGGCGCAGGAAGAAGTCGCGCACGGTGAGGTCGTGGAAGCCGAACTTGGGCGGCAGCTGCACCAGCAGCGCGCCCAGCTTGGGGCCGAGCACCTGCACTTCGCCGGCAAAGCTGTCGAGCAGCGCATCGACGTCGCGCAGCGCGGCGTCATGGGTGATGGCGCGCGGGACCTTGACCGCGAAGCGGAAGTCCTCGGGCACGCACTCGGCCCAGCGCGCATAGGTCTTGGGCTGGTGCGGGCGGTAGAAGGAGGTATTGATTTCCACCATGGGGAACACGGCGGCGTAGCGCTCGAGGTGGCTGCCCTCGGCCGGGAACGCGGGGGCAGCATCCTTGTGGATGCTCCAGCCGGCGCAGCCGATGAGGTGGGTGCAGGCATGGTCAGGCGCAGTCATTGGATCGTGGTCCGCTATTTTGCAATATTGATAAGACGGATTCTACGCGCGGCGTCCTTTCTGCGGCGCATGCTTGGGACGCCAGGACAACAGGATTCCGGTGGCCGGCTTACAATCACGGCAACAACCATCGGAGGAGAATCCGTGAGCGACCCCATCCACATCGTTTGCCCACAATGCGACGCCGTCAACCGCCTGGCGCCGGCGCGCCTGTCCGACAACCCAGTCTGCGGCAAGTGCGCGCAAGCCTTGTTCACAGGTAAACCGCTGGACGTCACGTCCGAGCAATTTGCGCGCCACGTCGGCCGCAACGACATTCCGGTGCTGGTCGACTTCTGGGCCGACTGGTGCGGGCCGTGCAAGATGATGGCGCCCCACTACGCGCAGGCTGCGCAGCGCCTCGAACCGCGGGTGCGCCTGTTGAAGCTCGATACCGAATGCGCCCAGGATGTGTCGGCGCGCTTCGCAATCCGCAGCATTCCGACGCTGGTGCTGTTCAAGGGCGGGCGCGAGGTGGCGCGCCAGGCTGGGGCGATGGATGCCGGGCGCATCACTGCCTGGGTCGAGTCGCACCTGTAGGACGCCACGCACGCTTGGGGCAGTTGGCGAAATTACCACGGGCGGCTGCTACAATCGAGACAAACGTGGCCGATCCGAAGGAGACAAGCATGTCGCAACAACTCGTACTCGACGGCGATACCGAAGACGCCAAGCAACTCGCGCGCATCCTCTACCTGGTGCATGCAGCCACCTTCTTCTTCTCGCTCGGCACGCTGTCGATCCTGCCGGTGATCGTGAATTACGTCAAACGCCCGGACACCGTGGGCATGGTCTACAGCCACCACAGCTGGATGATCCGTTCCTTCTGGTATTACGTGCTGTGGATGGTGGTCGGCGGTATCATTTTCGCCACCGTGGTCGGCATCCCGCTGGCCTTCCTGGTCTGGGGCGTGGCCTGGGTATGGAAGGCATATCGTCTGATTCGTGGTTTTTTGGATCTGAACAGCAACAAACCCATGCCTCTTTGAGGTGGTCTTTACACATTTCGGCAAATTCGCAGCTAGAATGCTTTCCTGAGGGCATCACTAATCTCCAGGGCGAAAAATGAAATCGGTACAGCAGGAAGTCGACGAACGCAGCAACCTCACGGGCACCAACAAATTCGAGTTGCTGCTGTTCCGCCTCGGCGGCGACGAGCACGGCGAGCGCAACGAACTGTTCGGCATCAATGTCTTCAAGATCCGCGAGATCGTCGCCATGCCGACCATCACCGCGGTGGCCGGTTCGCCGCCGCAGGTGCTGGGCGTGGTCAACCTGCGCGGCCAGATCATCCAGGTGCTGGACTTGCCGGCGATTGCCGGCGTCAAGCCGAAGACCGGCCTGAACATCATGCTGGTCACCGAGTTCGCACGCACCACCCAGGCCTTTGCCGTCGAGAGCGTCGAGGAAATCGTGCGCCTGGACTGGAGCCAGGTGATGTCGGCCGAAAAGAGCGCCGGCAGCGGCATGGTCACCAGCATCGCCCGCCTCGATGGCGAAAACGGCGAAGCGGGCCGCCTGGCCCAGGTGCTCGACGTGGAAACCATCCTGCGCAACATGAACCCGGACTCCGGCCCGGACATCAGCCAGCAGGCGGTCGGTGCACGCATCCAGATCAAGCCGGGCTCGATCGTGCTGGCGGCCGACGACTCGGTGGTGGCGCGCGCCCTCATCGAGCAGGGCCTGGACGCGATGGGCCTGCCCTACGTGATGACCAAGAGCGGCAAGGAATGCTGGGACCAGCTCAACAGCATCGCGGCCCAGGCCGAAGCCGAAGGCAAGAGCATCAACGACAAGGTGGCCCTGGTGCTGACCGACCTCGAGATGCCGGAGATGGATGGCTTTACCCTGACCCGCAACGTGAAGAAGAATGCGCGCTTCGGGAATATCCCGGTGGTGATTCATTCGTCGTTGTCGGGGACCACGAACGAAGAGCACGTCAAGAATGTGGGAGCGGATGCGTATGTGGCCAAGTTCTCGGCTGAGGATTTGGCGACCACCTTGCGCCGGGTGTTGAAGCAGTAATTGATTGTGGCCCAGGGACTGTATATGCGCCCCGGTCAGGTTTCGATTGATCGGGCGCCGTACCGCGTGGGCACAAGTGCCCACCCTACCGGCCCGGTTTTCGTAGGGTGGGCACTTGTGCCCACGCGGTTACTCCATCGGAACAGAGTTAGCGCCAGTTTCACAGCACCGACAACGCCCGCTCGATATCCGCAATCAGATCTTCCGGCTCCTCCAGCCCGATATTGAAGCGAACCAGCGTCCCCTTCTCTTGCCAGTTTCCGCGGATCGCCCCCATCCGGTACGGCACCACCAGGCTGTTCGCCCCGCCCCAGCTGTACCCCAGCCCGAACAATTCCAGCGAATCGACAAAGCGGTCCGTCTGCACCTCGGTGTAACGCTCGTCGAAGATCACCGAGAACAGCCCGCCGGCGCCCGTAAAGTCGCGCTTCCAGAATGCGTGCCCCGGGCACTCCTCGAACGCCGGGTGCAGCACGCGCACGATCTCCGGACGATTCTTGAGCCACGCCGCCACCTTGCGCGCCGCCCGGTCGTGGGCGTCGAAACGCAGCTTCATGGTCGGCAAGCCGCGCATCACCAGGTAGGCATCGTCGGGGCTCACGCCCAGGCCAAGGCGCATGTGCGCGGTGGCCAGCTTGTCGTGCACGGCGCGGTCGCGCGTGATGACGGCGCCCATCAGCAAATCCGAGCCGCCCGACTGGTACTTGGTCAGCGCATGCATGACGATGTCGACGCCGAGGTCGAAGCCGCGCAGGGCCAGGCCGGCGGACCAGGTGTTGTCCAGCGCCACCAGCACGTTCTTCTCGTGGGCGGCGGCGCAGATGGCGCGCAGGTCGGGCACTTCCATCGACACCGAGCCGGGGGCTTCGGTCCAGATCAGTTTTGTGTTCGGCTGGATCAGTTCCGCGATGCCGGCGCCGACCATGGGGTCGTAGTAGCGCGCGGTGATGCCGAAGTCCTGCTGCAGCCAGCGGCCGAGTTCGCGGTTCGGGTTGTAGACGTTGTCAGGGAGGAGGACGTCGTCGCCGGATTTCAGGAGGGCGAAGTCGACCATCGAGATCGCGGACAGGCCGGACGGGGCGAGCAGGCAGTGGGCGCCGCCTTCGATCTCGGCCAGGCGGGCTTCGAGGGTGAAGGTGGTGGGCGTGCCGTGCAGGCCGTAGGTGTAGGCGGTCTTGTTTTTCCAGTCGCCGGAACGGAGGGCGGCGACGTTCTCGAACAGGACGGTGGAGGCGCGGTGGATGCCGGGTGGGTAGGCGTCAAAGCCGGCGGGCGCGGTGTAGTCGGTGTGGATGAGCGTGGTTTGGAGGGACTTCTTGGTCATGGGGGCACTTTCAAATGACGGATATGAAAATGCCGGCGCTGTTGGTGATAACAGTGGCCGGCAATGCTACGGTGCTGGACCGCGTGGGCACAAGTGCCCACCCTACGTAAACCCGGTCACATTCAGCACCCAGGCCACGACAAGCCTCTTACGCGACGCTGGCCCAGAGGTCGTGGGCGTCGGCCTTGGTGACGATGACGTCGGCGAACTGGCCGACGGCGAGCTTGGTCTTGCCCGGCACCAGCGAGCGCTTGATGTGGACGACGCCGTCGATTTCCGGGGCGTCCGCAGCCGAGCGGCCGATGGCTTCGCGCGGATTGACTTCGTCGATGATCACGCGGATGGTCTTGCCGACTTTCGCCTGCAGGCGCTTGGCCGAGATTTCTTCCTGCAGCAGCATGACGCGGGCGCGGCGTTCTTCGCGCACGGCTTCCGGCACCGGATTGGCCAGCTCGTTGGCGGTGGCGCCTTCGACCGGCGAGTAGGCGAAGCAGCCGAGGCGGTCGATCTGCGCTTCACGCAGGAAGTCGAGCAGGTATTCGAACTCTTCTTCGGTTTCGCCCGGGAAGCCGGCGATGAAGGTGGAGCGGATCGTCAGGTCCGGGTTCATCTTGCGCCAGGCCAGGATGCGGTCCAGGTTCTTTTCGCCGCTGGCCGGACGCTTCATGCGCTTCAGGACGTCCGGGTGCGCGTGCTGCATCGGGATGTCGAGGTAAGGCAGCACGTGGCCGTCGCCCATCAGCGGGATCGCGTGGTCGACGTGCGGGTAGGGGTAGACGTAGTGCAGGCGCACCCAGGCGTCGTACTGGCGCGCCAGCTGGCCCAGGGCTTCCACCAGTTGCGTCATGTGGGTCTTGATCGGGCGGCCGTTCCAGAAGCCGGTGCGGAACTTGACGTCCACGCCGTAGGCCGAGGTGTCCTGCGAAATGACCAGCAGTTCCTTGACGCCGGCCTTGAACAGGTTTTCCGCTTCCGTCAGCACTTCGTGGATCGGGCGCGAGACCAGGTCGCCGCGCATCGACGGGATGATGCAGAAGCTGCAGCGGTGGTTGCAGCCTTCGGAAATCTTCAGGTAGGCGTAGTGCTTCGGGGTCAGCTTGACGCCGTGGTCCGGCACCAGGTCGACGAAGGGGTCGTGCGGCTTCGGCAGGTGGGTGTGCACCGAGTTCATGACTTCGGCCACGGCATGCGGGCCGGTCACGGCCAGTACTTTCGGGTGTACCTTGGTGATGATGTCCTGGCCCGAGGCATCCTTCTTCGCGCCCAGGCAGCCGGTGACGATCACTTTGCCGTTCTCGGCCAGGGCTTCGCCGATGGCGTCGAGCGACTCCTGTACCGCGGCGTCGATGAAGCCGCAGGTGTTGACGATCACCAAATCGGCGCCGGCGTAGGACTTGGCGGTCTGGTAACCCTCGGCACGCAGCTGGGTCAGGATCTGCTCGGAGTCGACCAGCGCCTTCGGGCAGCCGAGCGAGACGAAGCCGACCTTCGGGGCGACTTGCGCGCCGGTGACGGCATCGAGACTGGTGGGGAGAGGATTACGACGGAGTTCGGTCATGGAGGAAGACGGCAAATGTTCGGGGCAATCGGAGATTGTACCCGAAGCGGGGCAAGCTTGGCAGCCCTCGGGCAGGCCCTGTTACCGCCAGCGCAACAGGGCGAGTCCTTCAACCGGCCTGTGCGCGGTCGCGCATCGGCGTTTCATGGCGTGCCGCCGATTCGAAAACCAGCTCCGGCACGATCACTTCCCAGTCGTCGCAACGGACCCGGTCGAGGTAGTCCGGGTCCGTGTCCTTGCGCCGGCGGGTGACGACGGCGTGCACGTGGGCCTGTATGCAACGCATGCCGGGCGGCGGCTGGAACGACCTGGCCAGGCGGCCCACGACCTGGCCTGCCGCGTTGTGCAGCTCCCATCCGCGCAAACCTCGCGCCAGCAGCAACGGGGAACCGGCCCCGAGTGCCGCGATGGCCGCATGGACCGGATCGGCCTTCCCGTAACGCCCGGCATGGCCAAGATCGATGTCGGCCAGCGTCGGCCGCAGGTAGCGCCGCTCCCGCGGCAAGGGCGAGGCTTGCGTGGGCAGCGTGCGCAGCAGCGCGCAGGAAGCATCGGCCAGGCGCGTGAGGTAAGGGTGGCCGCTGTCCGTGTCGGCCAGCATGAGGGTGTGGCGTGCCCGTGTCATGGCAACATAGAACAGGCGGCGCGACGCGTCCGGGTCCTCGTTCGGGCTGGAACGGCCCCAGCCGCCATCAAGCACGGCAACATGGTCGAACTCCAGCCCCTTGGCGCGGTGCGCCGTTAGCAGCAGCAGGCCGCCCTGGCGGCGGCGCAACTCCCGGCCCCACTCGGCCAGCCATTCGACGAAGTGCTCGCCCGGCAGCTCGGCCCCGCCGGTATCGAGTGCGTACTGTCCGGCGGCGTCGCGCAGCACCTCCCACCATGGTCCGCTACCCTGCGCCAGGATGGCGTCCTGGATGTCCCTGGCGCGTAGCAGGCCGTCCGGCCGCGCGCGCAGGCTGGCGACGAGCTGGCGCGTTTCGCGCAGGTGCCAGCAGTGCAGCATCTCCTGGTCGGCCATCTGCACCGGAATGCCGTTCATTTCGCAGTAGCTGCGCACGGGTTCCAGCGTTTTCCAGTCGCGCGCGATGACCGCCACGCGGTTCCAGCTCCAGGTGGACGAGAGGCTGGCCTGGCGCCGCAGTTCGCCCATGATTCCCAGCGCCTGGCGCCCTGCCCCGTTGCCGGTGCGCAGCACCTGCACCCGCCCCTGCGCCAGCGGATCGATCTCCTGCCAGCTGCCGCCTGGTGCGGCGCGCAGGCGGGCGCGGTCGACGCCGATCGGGTGCCCGGTCTTCATGCGGCCTGCGGCCGGCTCGATGATGCGGTTGGCGGCATCGACGATATGGTGCGTGGAACGGTAGTTCTCGACCAGGAAGGCTGGCCTGGCATCGTAGTCCGCCTCGAAACGCCGGATGAAATCGACGCTGGCGCCGCCGAAGGCATAGATGTTCTGGTCGTCGTCGCCCACCGCGAACAGGCTCAGGCGTCCGTCCTCGTCGGACCGGGTACGGCCGGCGATGGCGGAAATGAGCGCGTACTGCCCCGGGCCGATGTCCTGGTATTCGTCGACCAGCACCCAGCGAAAGCCGGCGAGCAGGCGGTCGCGCTGGGCATCGGCTTCGTCGGGCGCGGCGCCATCGCCCTGCAGCAGGGCCACCGCGGCACGCATCACCTCTTCGAAGGCATCCTCGTGCTGCGCGGCGTGCTTGCGAAAACTCGTGCCGGTCAGGCGCATGGCGAATGCATGACAGGTCATGACCATCACGCCGCGCGCGTCGTCGCCGATAAGCTCGTTCAGCCGGCGCCGGATCTCGATCGCGGCATGCCGGTTGTAGGCCAGTGCCAGGATGCCATGTGGGTTCTCGCGCCGGACCCGCACCAGGTAGGCGATGCGGTGCACCAGCACCCGCGTCTTGCCTGAGCCGGGGCCGGCCAGCGCCAGCACATTGGTCTGCTCGCGGTCGTCGGCAACGATCTTTTGCTGGTGCGGATTGTTCAGGCTCTCCACGATGGCGGTCCAGGACGCCGGCGTGGTCTGCCGCTCGAGTTCCTTTTGCGTCGCCGGCAGCCAGAGACGCAAAAAGGCGTCCCGGTCCAGCCTGAAATAATCGACGATCAGCTGCAGGGCCTGCGCAACGGCCTGCAGGCCGCGCCGCACGAACTCGGCCATCACGTGGATCTGGACGACCTGCTCGTCGTAATGCATCTTCAGGGGCGCAAAGTCGGCCTTTACGAAATTGCGGCGCTCGGCCGCGAGGCGGATCGTCATTGCCGGCCGGAACACGGCCAGCCCCTTGTTCAAGCGGATCACTTCCTGCTCGTGCAGCCACAACAAGGCCCGGTCGAGCAGTTTTCCGGAATCCTTGATCTCCGCCAGGAGGACGACATCTTCCTTCAAGGCGGCATGCAGCCGGCCAAGGCTGGTTTCGGCCAGCAGGTCAGTGCCGCGCGCGCCCGCTGGCAAGGTCGACAGCAAGTGGCGCAGCACCAGGCTGGCCGCTTGCCGCCGCAGTTCGGCGGTGCGTACCAGCTTGCCCCATTCGCGCTGCAGCGTCACCTGCATGTGCTCGGCATCCAGCCGGCGCAGGCGCAGGCTGCCGATGCCGCCATCCTCGGTGCGGCCGTCGGCGGCCAGGCCATTGAGCAGGCGGACGATTTTCTCGGGCAAGGCGCCGGCGTTTCCCGCATCCTTGAGGGCCTGGGTTGCCTGGCGCAAGTGCAGCACCGAAGCGGCGCCGCGCTCCAGGTCCGGCGCGGCGCTGCGCAAGGCCTCGATCAGCGTGGTTTCGAGCGCCACGGCATCGTCCAGGCGCTTGAGCGACGCGCTGGCCACGCCCGCGTGCACATAGGCCGTCAGCAAGGTGTCGTTGCTGGCGATGCCAAGACGCTCGAGGTCGTACAGGGCGGCGCGCAGTTTCTGCGCATTCAGGCCGGACAGGCCCATCAGCTCGTCGGTCGAGATGCCCTCGTCGGCGTCGGCGCCGAGCATCGCCTGCACCAGCGCCAGCAGGGCATTGCGGTAGCTGTCGAACAGGGACATGTCCTCGAGCTTGCGGCGCGCCTCCTCGATCGACTGCACCTTGAGCGACGAGGGAAACATCTGGACGTGGTTTTCCTCGCGCAACAGCAGGCCCGCTTCTTCCAGCCACGACACCGCAGTGCGCACGCGGGTGTCGTCGGTGGTCTTGTCGCGTTCGAACACGCCTTCGCTGTCCTCAGCCAGGATCTCGCCCGGCGTGGCGATGACCTCCCCGTCGTCCTTTTTCCTGCGCTCGAGCGCACGCAAGGCGCGCAGGACCGAGCCGATCTCGCGTTGCGTGAGCCGGGACCTGGCCGACATGCCGAACTGGCGCTCGACATCGAGCGGCGAATACAGCAGGACGCAGCGCGCATGGGCACGGTCGCGTCCGGCGCGGCCGGCTTCCTGCAGGTAGTTCTCGAGCGAGCCGGGCATGTCGGCATGGATGACCAGGCGCACGTCGGGCTTGTCGATGCCCATGCCAAAGGCGTTGGTGGCGGCGATTACCTGCAGCTCGCCGCCGATGAAACGCTGCTGCGTGGTTTTCTTGGTCTCGGCGGCGAGTCCGGCGTGGAAATAGGCGGCGGCCACCCCCTTCTCTTGCAGATAGCGCGCGATCTCCTCGGTTTGCTTGCGCGAGGCGCAGTAGACAATGGCGCCGCCGGGCGCGCCGGCCGGCAGTTCCTGCTCCAGCAAGCCGTGCACGCTGGCGAACTTCGCCGCCGGCGTCGTCGGCAAGAACTCGAATGCGAGGTTATCGCGGCGCGCGCCGCCGTTCAGGACCTGCAGGTCGACGCCGACCTTGTCGCGGAAATGGCCGACCATGTCCTGCACCACCTCGGGTTTCGCGGTCGCGGTCAGGCACAGGATGGTCGGCGGTGCGGCGCCCTGCGCCGATTCGCGGATGAAACGGCCGACATAGCGGTAGTCGGGACGGAAATCGTGGCCCCACTTCGAGATGCAGTGCGCTTCGTCCAGCACCCACATCCCGATTTCGCGCTGCGACAAGACCTTGCGAACCGCCTTGCTGCGCAACTGTTCGGGCGCCACGATCAGGATCGCGACGTCGCCCAGGCGCACGCGGTCCAGGATATCGGCGCGTTCCGGCAAGGACAGCAGTCCATTGATGGCCGCGCTGCTGGCGATTCCGCGCACTTCGAGACCGGCGACCTGGTCGGCCATCAGCGCCACCAGCGGCGAGATCACGACCGTCAATGCGCCGGTCTTGTCATAGCGCGACAGGGCGGGAATCTGGTAGCACAGCGACTTGCCGGTGCCGGTTGGCAAAATGCCCAGCACATGCCGCCCCGCCATGGCGGCCTCAACAATGGTTTGCTGCAGGGGTTTGCCGTCGTCGCCCGCCGGCTCCGGCCTAAAAGCCTCGAATCCGAACCAGCGCTGCAATTCCTTGCGGGCATCGTGGCGCTCGGCGCACCAGCCACAGGCGGGATCGCCGCAAGGCGTGTCGCGCAGCCTGCGCACGATGTCGCCGGCTTGCGGGTACTGGTGCCGCACCCAGGGCGGCATCACCGAGTTGCTGCTCGACACAGACAGCCAGGCGAGCGCATAGGCGAGCGGCCAGCCCAGCACGTGCGCCTCCTCGATGCAGCGACCCGCCTGCGTGGCGCAACCCAGGCCATCGAGATAACGTGCAATCGCGGCGCGCCCTGTGTCGTCGGATGGACGCGGCAGGCGCCGGATCGTCGTGAAAAAGGCGTTCAGGCCGGATACCGTGGTATCGGTCGTGGTCAGCCAGTGCCAGGCGGCCAGGAGGTCGGGGTCGCTGCGCGCCGTGTCCTGCAGTGCCGCCAGCTGGTCGCGCAAGACATGCAAGGTCAGCCGGGCGTCGAGTTCCGGGTTGTTCAGCTGGCCGCGCTGGAGTTGCCCGTCCTGGTAATGCTTGACCAGGCGGTGGTAAGGGTTGCGCGGAAAGGCCAGCGGATTCAGGCAGAGCGTGTCCACCACCGGCAGTTGCAACAACTTCAGGTCGGGACTGGCTGCCGCCAGGTGCACCCGGTCGAAGGCGATGAAGTTGTGGCCAAGGACGAATGCCGCCGCGCCGGCGAATTCGTCGAGCTTTGCCAGGGCCTGGGCCAAGTCGCCGCGACGGAACACGCAGGCATTGCCGGTGTCGCCGAGCACGCCGGCAAAGGCATGGATCGTGTTGTCCGTGACACCGACTTCGAGGTCGATGGAAATGCAGCGCGGCGCAAACGCAGCCGCTTCCGCAGGCCGTGCCTGCATATCCGGCGGCGCACCCGGTAAAGCGTCCTGCGCCGTATTCGTGTCAATCGACAGCATGGTCTTCATGAAGCGGCCGGCCCCGGAAGGATGCATCAGGCGCCAGGAGAAGCGCGCCTGCCCGGGCCTGGCGGGAAACGAGGCTTATTTCTTGTCCGTCGGCGGCACCGGCGGGAACGGGAAGGCGCTGAACAGGGCCTTGCTCTGGTTCTGCATCTGCTCCTGCATCTGCACGAACAGGTTCTTGCTCTGGTCGATGTAGTTGTTCATCATGCCCTGCATCATCGGGCCCTGGACGTTCATGAACTGGGTCCACATTTCCGGGCTGAAGGGCTTGCCCTCCATCGCGCCGGCGGCGTTGCTGGTGAACTTGTTCTGGATGTCGGTGAACGCCTGGACGTTCTTTTCCAGGTAGGAGCCCATCATGCCCTGCATCGCGTGGCCGTAGTAGCGGATGATCTGGGCCAGCACCGAGCTCGAGAACATCGGCACGCCGTTTGCTTCCTCTTCGAGGATGATCTGCAGCAGGATGCTGCGCGTCAGGTCCTCGCTCGACTTGGCGTCGACCACGGTGAACTCGTCGGCATCGAGCACCAGCTGCTTCACGTCCGTGAGGGTGATGTAGGAGCTGGTCTGGGTGTCGTACAGTCGACGGTTCGGGTATTTCTTGATCAGGCGTTCAGTACTGTTTTTTGCACTACTCATCTCAAGTTCCATGTGTTGCGCAGGCTTCGTCGGCCGCGCTTTTGAATGATGACCATACAGCCGGTATGCACCGGTTCCTGCTGTCTCCGAATTGCTCTACAGGACCAGCAATGTGACATCGCTGGTGCAGGTGCAGCAATTAATGGTTTTACCACCCAATTTATTTCTAAGCAATACCTGCACGCTCATCAGTATGTGCTTAGTCTGCACGGACCTTGACGTAACGCCCCGGCGCCGGCTCGGACGGCAGGTACTGCTCGTTGCCGGCCTGGCTCGGCGCCGGCACTTCCGCTCCGCCGTTTTCCTGCAGGAAGCGCGCCCATTCCGGCCACCAGCTGCCCTTGTGCTCGACCGCGCCGGCAAACCAGTCCTGCGGCGTGCGCGGGCGGGTCTTGCCATTTTTTTCATTGATCCAATAGCTGCGCTTGCCCTTCGACGCCGGATTGATGACCCCGGCGATGTGGCCCGACGCCCCCAGTACGAAGCGGTTCGCCTTGGCCTTCTTCGGGTTCAGCAGGTTCATCGAGGCAAAGGCGGCGCTCCAGGGCACGATGTGGTCTTCCTTCGAGCCGTAGATGAATACCGGGGCGTCGATGCGGCCGAGGTCGAGCTGTTCGCCGCACACGGTCAGCTCCCCCGGTCGCTTGAGCTTGTTTTCGAGGTAGGTGTTGCGCAGGTACCAGCAGAACATCGGTCCCGGCAGGTTGGTGCTGTCGGCGTTCCAGTACAGCAGATCGAAAGCCGGCGGGGTCTTGCCCTTCAAGTAGTTCTGCTGCACATAGTTCCACACCAGGTCGTTCGGACGCAGGGCCGAGAAGGTGGTCGCCAGGTCGCGGCCCGGCATGATGCCGCCCTTGGCCAGGTTCTGCTCGCGCAGCGCCACTTGCGTTTCGTCGACAAAGACTTCCAGCACGCCGGTGTCGTCGAAATCGAGCAGCGTGGTGAGCAGGCTGAGGCTGGCCGCCGGCTGCTGGCCGCGCGCCGCCAGCACCGACAAGGCCGTGGCGGCAATCGTGCCGCCGACGCAGAAGCCGAACACATGGGTCCTGGGCTGGCCGGTGATGTCGCGCACCACGTCGATCGCTTCGATGGCGCCGCGCTCGACGTAGTCGTCCCAGCCCAGCGCGCCCATGGATTTGTCCGGGTTACGCCAGGACACCATGAACACGGTATTGCCCTGCTCCACGGCGTAGCGCACGACCGAGTTTTCCGGCTGCAGATCGAGGATGTAGAACTTGTTGATGCAGGGCGGGATCATCAAGAGCGGCACTGCGCGCACCGTCGGCGTGGCCGGGCTGTACTGGATCAGCTGGAACAGTTCGTTCTCGTAGACCACCTGGCCCGGCGTGGTGGCCACGTTCTTGCCGACCTCGAAGGCCGACTCGTCGGATTGCGAGATGCGGCCCTTCTGCATGTCGGCCAGCATGTTCTGGAGACCCTGGTTCAGGCTTTCGCCCTTGGTGTCGAGCATCTTCTTTTGCGCTTCCGGGTTCGTCGCCAGGAAGTTGGCCGGCGACATGGCGTCGACCATCTGCTGCACGGCGAAGCGGATTTTTTGATGCTCGCGCGGCGGCGCCTCGACGGCGTCGGCCAGTGCCAGCATGAACTCGGCGTTCAGCAGGTAGGACGCGGCAGAGAAGGCCGAGAACGGGTTCGCTGTCCATTCCGAGGCCGAGAAGCGGCGGTCGTGCAGTTCGGGCGTCTTGCCGAGCATCGTCTCTTGCCAGAGTTTGCCGACTTTCTGCAAATACTCCTTGCGCAGGGATTCCAGGCGGGCCGGCGCGATGCTAACCTGAAAGTCCTTCAGGATGCCGGCCAGCGGGTTCGCGCCCAGCGCGGCGCCGCTCAGCGGGTTGGCGGGGGCGCCATTCACGGCCGGCATCTTGAGCCACCCTTGCCAGGCCGACGGATCGGTCAGCTGGTTCATCCAGGAAGCGGCAAAAGCGTGAGGGTCGGGCATGTTCATGTCGGCGTCCGTTGTTTAGAATCGGTGTTCAACTGGAGAATAACGCATGTGGATCGTTGCTGTCGGCTGGACGTATGTCGTCATCCTGATGGCGGCAACCGAAACCTCGGTGATCGCCGGAATTATGACTTTTTTCGGCTATTGCGTGTTGCCCCTGTCTATACTTTTTTATATCGCCGGGGCGGGAAAGCGGCGTCAGCGTCGCGCCCACGCATCGACTTACGGAAATGCAAGCTCAAGAGCAGCGCCCGACGGCGCCGACGCCAGCCTGCCGTTGGCAAGCCAGGGTTTCTTCATCCACTCGTCCGACAGTGCCGATTGCGGCAGTGCGGATAGCGGTGGCGGCAGTGACTGCGGCGGTGGCGATGGAGGCGGTGGAGGCGGTGGAGGCGGCGGCGACTGACCAAGTATTGGCGACGCCGACCAGCCTCACTTGAGCCAGATCAAACTCGCCTGGCGCCCCGTCACGCCATCGCGGCGGTACGAATAAAAACGGTCGCGTTCGGTAGCGGTGCAATGGATGCCGCCGGCAATGCTGATGACCCCATCGCGCTCCAGCATCAGGCGCGCCAGCGCAAAGATATCCGCCAGGTACTTGCCGCCGAGTTCGGGCTGGCGGCGGAAGGCAAAGCCGATGTCCACGCCCGGCAGCGCCGCGGCAAAACTGTCGAACACGTCCTGTCCCACCTCGAAGGCCAGCGGGCCGATTGCCGGGCCCATCCAGGCGGTGATCTCCCCGGCCCCGGCCGCGCGCATCGCCTTCAGGGTTGCGCCCAGCACGCCCCCGGCCAGGCCGCGCCAGCCGGCATGCGCCGCCCCCACCACCTTGCCGCCGCGGTCGGCAAACAGTACCGGCAGGCAGTCGGCGGTGAGGATGGCGCACACCACGCCCGGCTGCACGGCGATGCTGGCATCACCTGTACGTACCGGCTGCTCCGGCCCGACCGTCGCCGCATCGACCACGCCGTTGCCGTGCACCTGCGCAATCCAGGCCGGCCGCCCCGGCAGCCAGGCTTGCAGGCGCGCGCGGTTGTCGGCCACGGCCTGCGGGTCGTCGTTCACGTGCAGGCCCAGGTTCAGCCCGCCGCCGCCGAGGCCGTCGTCGTACGGGCCCTGCGACACGCCTCCTGCGCGCGTGGTGGCCAGCGCGCCGATATTCGGCGGCGCATCCGGCCACTCCGGAACGATCAGGCTGGCCGGGTCCATCATGCGCTTGGCGGCTCGTCGATGCCGGCCTTGGCGATCAGCTCGGCAAAGTCGGCGGCCAGCGGCACGATCCATTCGCAATGCTCGCCGGTGGCCGGGTGCGTCAGGCCAAGGCGGCGCGCCTGCAGGGCCTGGCGGTGGAACACCGGGCTCAGGTGGGTCTTGCCGTACACCGAATCGCCAACCAGGCCATAGCCGATCGACAGCATGTGCACGCGGATCTGGTGGGTGCGGCCAGTTTCCAGCGAGCAGCGCACCAGGCTGACCGGACGGCGGTCCAGCATGCCCTCGGCCACGCGCTCGTAATGGGTGATCGCCGGCTTGGCGCCCATGCCGGTCGAGACCGCCATCTTGACGCGGTCCTTCGGATGGCGGCCCATCGGCGCATCGATGGTGCCCGACAGGTTCGGCGTGCCCCACACCAGCGCAAAGTATTCGCGCTTCACGGTGCGTGCCTGCAGCTGGCGCACCAGGTCGGTCTGGGCGGCAAGGGTCTTGCCGACAACCATCAAACCGCTGGTATCCTTGTCGAGGCGGTGCACGATGCCGGCGCGCGGCACCGAGGCCAGCTGCGGCGCGTGGTCCAGCAAACCATTCAAGAGCGTGCCCGACCAGTTGCCGGCGCCCGGATGCACGACCAGGCCGGCCGGCTTGTTGATCACCATGATGTGCTCGTCTTCATGGACGATGTTCAGGGCGATTTCTTCGGGTGCGAAGGCGGTGTCCTCGGGCGCCGGCTGCGGCTCGACGAGCACGGTTTCGTCGCCGTAGGCAGTGTTCTTGCCGCGTGCGGGCTTGCCGTCGACCAGCACGTGGCCGCCCTCGAACCACAGCTGCAGGCGGCTGCGCGAGAACTGCGGCACCAGCGCGGCGACGACCTTGTCGAGGCGCTGGCCGCAGGCGTCGGCGTCCAGGTGCAGGGTGATTGGAGAGAGGTCGATGCCGGTCGCAGGAGGGAACTCGGCAACGATGTCGTCGTCGAACTCGGGGTCCAGGGGCAATTCCGCCGAATTCGGCGCAGGAGTTAATATCACGTCAGTCCCATCGGCTATAATCAGCCGTTCGTTGAATCTAGGTAAAACTTTTCTGCAAAAAGCTATGCAAAAAAAATTGTTGGTGGTGGTTGCTACGAGTGCCTTGCTGGCCCTGTCCGGTTGCGGCATGTTGCCGTCGAAAACCGACGAGACCAAGAAGTGGTCAGCGGAGAAATTATACGCTGAGGCACGCGAAGAGATGAGCGCCGGCCAGTACGAAGCGGCGATTACACTGTTCCAGCGCCTGGAATCGAACTATCCGTTCGGCACTTACGCCACGCAAGCGCAGATGGAAATTGCCTACGCCCACTACAAGGCGAAGGACCAGGCCGAGGCGCTGGCTGCGGTCGAGCGCTTCATCAAGCTGCACCCGAACCATGCGCAGGTCGACTACATGTACTACCTGCGCGGCCTCATCAATTTCAACGACCAGATCGGCTTCCTGAGCGTGATCTGGTCGCAGGACCCGTCGGAACGCGACCCGCGTGCGACGCGCGAGGCCTTTGCCGCGTTCAAGGCGCTGGTCGACCGCTACCCGAACAGCAAGTACGTGCCGGACGCGGTCGCGCGCCTGAACTACCTGATCAACGCGATGGCCCAGTACGAAGTGCACGTGGCGAACTACTACTTCCGCCGCGGCGCCTACATGGCGTCCCTGAACCGCGCGCAGAGTGCGGTCAGCGACTACAGCGAATCGCCGTCGCGCGAGGAAGCGCTGTTCATCATGAGCCGCTCCTACGACAAGCTCGGCATGTTCGACCTGCGCGACGACACCCAGCGCGTGCTGCTGCGCAACTACCCGAACAGCCGCTTCATCAACCCGAACGCCAGCGGCGATGCGCCATGGTGGAAGTTCTGGTCGAAGTCGGGTCCGAAGCCGGCGCCGAAGGATGTGGTGGCAAAATAATCACCGCTGCGCGGTGATGTGAACATCGTTGGGATGCGGCCACGGCCGGGTGGTGGTGGCATCGGCCGTGTTCGCGGAACATCGTTGACGTATCGCCCAGCCACGATCCGTAGGGTGGGCACGGGGTGCCCACCTTACGGTTGGGGCCGCTAGCCGCGATCAGGCGTCCATTTTGCGCCGGAACACCCAGGTCCGCTCTTTCGATTCTTCGGGTACAAATGCATACCCATCCACATCGAACGCCTTCAACGCCTCCGGATCATTGACCCCGTTCTCGATCGCATAGCGCGCCATCAGCCCGCGCGCCCGCTTGGCGTAGAAGGAAATGATCTTGTACCTCCCGTTCTTCCAGTCCTCGAACACCGGCGTGACGACCGGCGCCGCAAGCAGCTTCGGCTTGACCGACTTGAAGTACTCTTCCGAGGCCAGGTTGACCAGCGCCGTCGATCCCGTTTTCTCGAGCTCGGCATTCAGGGCGCGGGTAATGGTCTCGCCCCAGAAGGTGTACAAATCCTTTCCGCCCGGGTTCGCCAGCTTCGTTCCCATCTCCAGCCGGTAGGGATGCATCAGGTCGAGCGGACGCAGCAGACCGTAAAGACCCGACAGGATGCGCAGGTGGCGCTGGGCGAAATCGATGGCGTCGAGCGGCAGACTGCGCGCGTCGAGCCCGGCGTAGACGTCGCCGTCGAAGGCCATCACGGCCTGGTGGCCGTCGGCGTGGTCCGCGGTCCAGCTGGCGTAGCGCGCCACGTTCAGCGCCGAGAGGGCGTCGGAGATGTGCATCAGATCGCCCACCTGGCCGGGCGACAAATCGCGCAGTACGCCAATCAATTGACTGGCGCGGTCGATGAAAGCGGGGAGCGTGTGCTCCCGGGTGGGAGTCGGGGTATCGAGGTCGAGGGATTTGGCGGGCGAAATGACAAGCAGCATAGAAACCTAACAGCGCAAACGCAAAAGCAATTAATATTTCCTATATGATACCCGCTTCCGCACCAACCATCGTCCTCGACACCAATGTCTGCCTGGATCTGTTCGTCTTTCGCGACAAACGCTGGGACAGCCTGCTGGAGGCGCTCGAACGTGGCGCCGTCCAGGCCGTCACGCGCGCCGACTGCCGCGACGAATACCGGATCGTGCTGCACTACCCCCACCTGCCGCTCGATGAAGCCAGCCGCGAACAGGCCGCCGCCCGCTTCGATGCCCTGATCGCCGTGGTGGCGCCGGACAGCAAGCCGATCCGCCTGCCGGTGTGCAGCGACCGCGACGACCAGAAATTCCTGGAGCTGGCGCGCGACGCAAACGCCGCCATCCTGGTCACGAAAGACAAAGCCTTGCTGAAGCTCGGCCGCAAGACCCAGCAGGCCGGCATGTTCCGCATCATGCTGCCTGAAGCCTGGGTCAAGGCGCAGGCCGCAAGCCAGCTAGAATAGGCAGTTCGTAGCCAAACCCGCAACCATTCCGGAAGACCATGAGCACTCCCGCACTGCAGTCGCGCCTGCCCGCCGTCGGCGCCACCATCTTCTCCACCATGTCGGCCCTCGCCCTCGAACATGGCGCCGTGAACCTGGGCCAGGGCTTCCCCGACTTCGGCTGCGACCCGCTGTTGCCCGACCACGTGAACGAGGCCATGCGCGCCGGCCACAACCAGTATCCGCCGATGCCGGGCGTACCCGCCCTGCGCGAGGCCATTGCCGCCAAGATCGCGCGCCTGTATGGCCGCGCCTACGACGCGCAGACCGAGATCACGGTCACCGCCGGCGCCACCCAGGCGCTCACGACCGCCATCCTGTGCTGCGTGCATCCCGGCGACGAAGCCATCGTCATCGAACCGGCCTACGACAGCTACGCGCCGGCCATTGCCCTGGCCGGCGGCGTGGCGGTGCCGGTCTGCATGGAAGTCGGCACGGAAGGCTACAGCATGCCGTGGGACAAGCTGGCTGCCGCCGTCACGCCGCGCACCCGGCTGATCGTCATCAATTCGCCACACAATCCGACCGGCTCGATCCTGCGCAGCGCCGATCTCGAACGCCTGGCGCAGATTGTCGCCGGCACCGATATCCTGATCCTGTCGGACGAGGTCTACGAGCACATGGTCTACGACGGCGGGCGCCACGCCTCGGTGGCCAGCCACCCCGTGCTGGCCGAGCGCGCCTTCGTAGTGTCGAGCTTCGGCAAGACCTACCACGTGACCGGCTGGAAAGTGGGCTATCTCGCCGCGCCGGCGCCGCTGAGCGCCGAGTTCCGCAAGCTGCACCAATACAACGTGTTCACGGTGAACACGCCGATGCAGCATGGCCTGGCGCGCTACATGGCGAACCCGGCGCCCTACCTGGAACTGCCGGCCTTCTACCAGCGCAAGCGCGATCTGTTCCGCGCCGGCCTGGCCGGGACCCGCCTGCGTTTGCTGCCGGCCGACGGCACCTATTTCCAGTGCGTCGACTACAGCGCCATCTCCGATCTGCCGGAAGCCGAGTTCGCGCAGTGGCTCACCAGCGAGTGCAAGGTGGCGGCGATTCCGGTCTCGGCCTTCTATAGCCAGGCTCGGGAATCGGGCATCGTGCGCTTCTGCTTTGCCAAGCAGGACGATACACTTGCACTGGCTTTGGAACGCCTGGCGCGGCTTTGAAACTGCATCAAGGGCGAAACGGATCGTCAACGGATGGGCGACAATCCTGCTCTTGATCCGCAGATTGTCACCTGACTGGAAACATCCTCAGCGCGCCACTTGCTGCAGCTTGCGCGCCACGAAATCCTGCAGTTCGCCCGACAAGGTGCCGCTCGCTTCGGCGCGGCGGTAAGCATCGGCCGCCTCGGCATTGCGCTTCTCGGCCTGCAGCGACAGGCCCAGGCCCATCCACCACACCCCGTTGTTCGGCGCGCCGCGCAGCGCGGCGCTGTACTGGTCGATCGCCTCGCGGTGGCGGCCTTGCCTCTGCAGGGCGCCGGCCAGGAAACCCTGGTATTCGCCGTTGCCGCCCGCGTAAGGCAGGGTGCGCAGCAGGGTCTCGATGCCATTGCCGCCGCGTTCGATCTGCAACCGCGCCAGCAGCATCGCCAGCGCCGGCTGGCGCGGGTCGAGCGCCAGCGCGCCCTGCAGCTCCAGCACCGCCTCGTCGCTGCGCTTGTTCTCGACCAGCAGGCCGACCAGGGTCTGGCGCGCGGCGTCGTGGCGCGGATTCGTGCGCAGGGTTTGCTGCAGGCCGGTAATCGCTTCGTTGACGCGGCCTTCCTGCAGGTTGGCCAGGGCGCGGCGATAGGTATTGTCGGCGCGCTGGACACCGGTTTCGCTGCGGCCCTGGGCGCCGTTCGCGGCAGCCGCCGGGGTCTCGGCGTCAAGCAGTGCGGCGCCGGCGGCGCCTTCCTTGCGCTTCAGGGCCGCGACCCAGGCTGCGTCGCGGCGTGCGGTAACAGCCGCCCGCTCCTGCTCGGCCTGCAAGCGGCTTGCGGCGGCGCCGCGTTCGCCGGCGGGCAGCGCGGCGATGCGGGCGTCCTCGGCGGCCCAGCGGCGCGCCAGGCGGGCCTGCTCGGCCTGGGCGCGGGCATTCGCCTGCGCCCAGGTGGTGGTCGAAGGCGCAGCGGCCGGCAGGCGCTGCGCTGCCGCGGGCGCGGCCACGTCGGCACGCTTGCGCTGCGGCGCCGCTTCAGGTTCGGCTGCTTGCGGCGCCGGCGCAGGGTCGGCTGGTGCGGCCGTATCTGCGGCTGGCGCCACCTCGGCCACGGCAACCGGCGCGGGGTCGGCCGGCACCGGAGCAGGCGTTTCTGCCGCAAGCTGCGGCGTTGCGGCCACCACCTGTGCAGGCACCGGCTTCGCATCGAAGCTCTTGCCCTTCAGCGGCAGCACCACCCAGCCGGTCACGCCGAGCGCCACGGCGATCAGGCCGGCGGTGATGGCGGCAATCCGCCGCTTCGAGCGCAGCGCTGCTTCCGGCGCCACGGGTTTCACGTCGGACGACATCTCCCGGCTGCGCGCATTACCGCGCGCATCGAGGTCCTGCAGCATTTTATTTATCAGGCTCATCGTACAAAGGTCCAGGCAAGTCCTGCGGCCATCGCGGCCAGGGCGCCTACCCCGGCCACCCAGGGCCAGGCGCGGCGCCGGGCCGCGAGGGTGTCGTGCGCGGCGGCGGCCACGTGGGCGGCCGACACCTGCTGCCGGCCCTGGCCGTAGCACAGCATCAGCGCCTTGTGGGCAAGGATGTTCACCAGGCGCGGAATGCCGCCGCTGGCGCGGTACAAACGCGAGATGGCGGACGCGGAAAACAGGCGCGCGCCGTCGAAACCGGCCACGCGCAGGCGGTGCGCCACATAGTAATCGAGGTCGTCGCGCCCGAGCGGGCCGAGGTGGTAGTGAAAGGTGATGCGCTGGGCCAGCTGGCGGATCGACGCGTCTTCCAGCTTGCGGTTCAATTCCGGCTGGCCGAACAGAACGATCTGCAGCAGTTTGCGCTTCTCGGTTTCAAGATTCGTCAGCAGGCGCAGCGCTTCCATGGTCTCGAGCGGCAGCGCCTGGGCTTCGTCGATGCACAGCAGCACGCGCTTGTCCTGGCCGGCCAGGCGCAGCAGGTGGTGCGTGATGGTCTTGAGCAGCTGGTGCTGGTCCACCTCGCGGTCCAGCGCCAGCTCCAGCTCGTCGGCCAGGGCCAGCATCAGGCTGCGTGGCTCAAGATAGGGATTCGGGATCCAGGCGGTGATGAAATCCTCGCCCAGGGTCGCCATGAACTTGCGGCACAACAGGGTCTTGCCGGTGCCGACCTCGCCCGTGATCTTGATGAAGCCCTCGCCGCTGCGCGCCGCGACCAGCAGGGTGTTCAGCGCTTCCTGCGAGCGCGGGCTGCCGAAGAAGAAACTCGTGTCCGGCGTGATCCCGAACGGCAGCTCGCGCAGGCCGAAATGCGCTTCGTACATCAGCGGCGCTCCAGCTGGCGCGGGTCGAGCTGGTCGATGCGGCGCGTGGCGTCCAGCAGGTCCTGGTTCCAGCTGTTGGCGCTGTCGACGATGGTCGGCTTGATCAGCACCACCAGCTCGCGCTTCTGGTTGATCTTGTTCTTGTTGCGGAACAGCGCGCCCAGCACCGGCACCCGGCCGGCGCCCGGCAGCTGGCTGGTGTCGTCGGTCGAGGCCTGGCGCATCAGGCCGCCGATGGCCACCACCTGGCCGTCCTGGCCGCGGACAATACTGTCCAGTTCCGAGGTGCTCGATGCCGCCAGCGGCAGGCTCAGGTTGCCGGCCGAACCGAGGTTCACGCCCTTGGTCACGGTGGTCACCTGGCTGACCGACGGGTGCACGTGCAGCAGGATGTTGCCGGCGTCGTCGATCTGCGGCGTCACGTCCAGCACCACGCCCGAGAAGAAGGGCTGCAGCGTCACGCTGGGGGTGACGGTGTCGCCGGTGGCGTTGCTGCTGATGTTGGTCTGCACGCCGGTCACATAGAACTCGTCGGTGCCGATCTTCAGCACGGCCTTCTGGTTGTTCACCGCCGCGATGCGCGGGCTCGACAGCACATGCACGGTGCCCTGCTGCTCGAGGAAGGAAATCAGGGCCGCGAAGTTATTCGTCTGCACGGCCAGGCCGAACAGCGAGCCGGCCGCATTCGCGGCATTCGACAGCGAGAAGCCGGTGCTGGCTGCGAGACCCGTGCCGTTGGCGATCAGCGGCGGCTGGCCGCCCGTGTAGGGCAGCGGCGCCAGGCCGGTGCCCGGCGAGATCAGGCCGCCCGACACGCGGTTCGGGTGCGAGCTTTTGATCGAGGCGAACGAGGCCCAGTTGATCCCGCTCTGGAACTGGTCGTTCAGCTCCACTTCGAGGATCTTCGCTTCCAGGATCACCTGGCGGTCGACCGACAATTGCGTCGCCTTCAGGTAGGCGTCGACGTTGCGCAGTTCTTCCGGCATGGCGCGGATCACGATCACGCCCGACTGCGGGCTGACCACCAGGCTGCGCCCGCCCTGCTTGCCGCCCATGATGGCTTCCAGCGAGAGGGCCAGGTCGCGCCAGAAGTCGTTGTTCGAGATCGTGTTGACGTCGCTGCTCTGGACCCCGTTGCTGTTCTGGCCGTTCGGGTCGTTCGGGTTGTTGTTATTGTTATTGTTGTTGCGGTTGTTCTGGTTGTTGTTGCCGGAACCCTGGTTGCTACCATTGCCGCTGCCGTTGTTGTTGTTGCCGCTGTCGGACACCGAGGTCGAGGTCACGCGCAGGTTCGAGCTGCCGCTGCGGTTGCCGACCAGGTAGTTCACGCGAAACATCCGGGTCTGCATGGTCAGCGGGCGGATGGTTACGCGGGTGCCGTCGATTCGGTAGTCGTAGCCATACATGTCGCGGATCGCGTCCAGGGTCTCGGCCAGGGTCACGTCCTTCAGGTTGGCGGAAATACTGCCGCTGACCTCGGGATGCACCACCATGTTGTAGCGGGTGCCGGCCACGATCGAGCGGAAGAACTGCTGCGCCGGCACGTTGTTGAAGGCGACGTTGAAGCGTTCCTCCAGGGCCGGGCGCGCCTTCGGCAGTTCGCGTGCCAGGGTGGCGGCCGGCGGCAGCAGCGCATCGGCGACGGCGTCGCCGGTCGCCGCCGTGCCGGGCGCCGGGGCGCCGGCAGCGCTGGCCTTGGCCACCTCGCGCTTGATGGTGTCGTAGGTGGCGTGCGGCGGCGTGGCCTGGCAGCCGGCCAGGAAGGCGGCGCCGAGGAGCAAGGTGGAATGGAGGGTGCGTTTGTTCATCGTCATCTTGGTATCAGTCCTTGCGGGCGCGTTCGATGCCGCCGGACGGCAGCGCGTTTCCAGGCGCATTCAGTTTCAGCACGCGACGTTCG
Organism: Massilia brevitalea; assembly: GCF_030711405.1. Lineage (GTDB taxonomy): Bacteria > Pseudomonadota > Gammaproteobacteria > Burkholderiales > Burkholderiaceae_D > Telluria > Telluria brevitalea. The sequence continues at coordinate 93,235 of NZ_JAULSI010000007.1, read as the reverse complement.
CTCCCGCGCACCAGCTCGACTTCGTTCGGGGTCATGCGCGCCACGCGCGCGCCCTTGTAGCTGTCGCCGAGACGCACCGTCTCGCCATCGATCACCGCCACGTGGCGCCCGCCGGGCTGGCGCGCGATCAGGATCGATTGCAGCTGCGGCCCGTTTGATGCCGGGCTTGCAGCGCGTGCGCCGGCGCCGCCCGGGACCCGGGAGGCCGGCGGCCGGGTCGGGTCGCGCAGGGCTTGCGCCGCGGCCGGCAGGGAGCAGGCCGCCGCCAGCGCCAGCCCGAGTGCGGCAAGACAGGCGCGCTTCATAGCTTCATCCATTTGCGGTCCAGGCTCAGGGTGTACAGGGTCAGCGTCAGGCGCGACGACGGCCAGGTTTCCGCCTCGAGCTGCGCACGGCCCCAGAACAGCTGGGTCGGCAAGCCTTCCAGCGCATTCATGTAGGCGATCATGTCGAGGTAGTTGCCGCGCACGGTGATCTCCACGCCGTGGCGGTAGAGCAGACCGCCATTATTCGACAGGGGCTGGGCAGGCGCCGCCGGCGCCGTTGCCACGGCGGCGTCCGGCGCCGAGGCTGCCGCGCGGCGCCCTGCTTCCAGCACCGACTCCACCGGCAGCGTGCGCACCGACACCAGGGCCAGGCGGCCGTTCGCGCGCAGGATGCTGTCGAGCAGCGGCGCCATGCGCTCCGGCGCCACCAGGCCGTTCTGCATCGCGCGCAGCTGCCCGCTGAGCTCCTCGGTTTCCTTGCGCACCGCGGCCAGGCGGGTGCGCACCGCCGCGTCCGGGTCGTTCTGGGCCGCTTCCACGCGTGCGCGGATTTCGTTGTCGATGCCTTCGATGTTGTTCTGCTGCTGGGTGATCTGCGCGTTCAGCGCGTCCTGCTTGCGCAGCTGCGGCCCGAGCGCAAAGAAGTGCATCAGGAAGACGATGGCCGCGGCGCAGGCCGCGAACACCATGATCCGTTCGCGCAGGCTGAGGGCGTCGACGCGCGTCGCCAGCTTGATCCATTGTTGTTTCATGTGCGCGGCGCCTCGCTGTTCGATTGCAGGCTGAAGTCGACGTAGGGCGCCGGGCCGGCCGGTGCCGCAGTTGCTGGCGAGGCAGGCGCCGGTGCGCCGTCCTGCGGCTCGCGCGATCCTTCCGACATCTGCAGGCTGCCAAAGCCCTTGCCCTGCATCACCGGCTCGCGCGTCAGGCGGGTCAGGAAGCCCGGCACGCTTTCCGGATCGAGGGCGCGGCCGCGCACGCCGATATCGGTACTGGCGCCGGTAATCGTCAGCCCGGTCAGCCACAGGCCGTCCACGTGCTGGCGCGCCAGCGCGCGGAAGTATTCCGCATAGCCGCGCGTGTTGCCGAGTTCACCGCCCTGCAGCACGCGGGACACTTCGCGCAGGGTGCCGAGCTGGCGTTCGGCTTCCAGCACGGCCTCCGCCAAAGTTGGATCCTTCTGGCGCGGCGGGAATTCCGCGTTCACGGCCACCAGCCGCGCCTGGCGCGCCTGCAGCTGGGCGGCGCCGGCATCGGCCTGCTTCTGCAGCGTCGACACGCGGGCGCTGCCGTACAGCCCCATCGCCACCACGCCGAGCACCAGCACGCCCAGGGCCTGGGCCATGGTGCGGGTCGAGAAGATCTTCTTCTGCTGCAGGAAGATCGGGTTGAACAGGTTGATCTGCTGGCTCACAGCACAGTCTCCTCATGGCGCAGGGCCGCGCCGAGCGGCACCAGGAAGCGCTGCTGCAAGGTCTTGTCGGCCAGTTCCGGCGCGCGCGCGAAATCGAAGAGCGCCGCCAGGTCGAGACTATCGACCGGCATGTAGAGGTTGCTCGACAGGTATTCTTCGAGGCCGCTGATGGCGGACGGCGCCAGCACCAGCTTGGCCACGCTGATGAAGGAGTACTGGCGCTCGAAGTTGTCGAGCGAGCGTTGCAGTTCCAGCGTGATGCGATCGAAGCCGGCGTGCTTGCGCTCGTGGTCGGCGTCGAGCAGTTGTTCGAGCGCGATGTCGATGCGGCGCGTCAGGTACAGCTCGCCCTTGTACGACACGGTCAGCAGGCCGCCGTCTTCGCCGAACGAGAGCATGGCGACGCCGCGGCCCGGCGGCTCGACCATCTTCGCGATGTTCCGCTGCGCCATCTCGGGAATGTCGATCACGGCCATGTCGATCTTGGCGCCGCTGAACAGTTTCTGGCGGCCTTCGATGATGCTGTTGCGCGCGGCGACGGCGAACATCGAGTGCTGGGCGCGGGTCGCAGCGCCTTCGTCGACCGGCAAATCGAGCACGTCGACCGTGGCGTCGTCGATGTGGAAGTCGAGCATGTCCTTCAGGCGCCAGCGCACCGCGGTCTTGAGTTCGTCGGCCGCCACGTTCGGTGCGTCGACCGACAGGATCTGGTATTCGCCGGCGGCGAGCACGGTGCTGCACTGGTAGGCATTCGCGTGCAGCTCGCGGCCCAGCTTTTCCAGCAGTTCCGGCGTCACCTTCCCTGGGTAAAACACCGCCTGGCGCACCTGCGGACGGATGTCCGGCGCGGTCTGCATGCTGACGGCGGCAATGCCGTCGCGCTGCAGGCTGATCGCCAGCCACCCTTCTCTTTTCTTTGCTCTTCTAAAAAAACGCATGCGGGTCCGGTTCGATGTTGACACTGGCTTCAGGTGTTGCCGAAGGTGTCGCCAATAAAGGCTTGATTATATTCAAGTACGGAAACAAAGCGATACAAAAAAATTATCGGCCGGCGCCGGGCCGCCCGTTTCCGCACCGAGCGGTCAGTACACCTCGCGCAGGTAGATCATCGGCGTGCGCGTGGCGTTGAAGCTGACCCGTCCGCGGGTGCTCGGCAGCCAGGGCGGCGACGCCATTTGCACCCAGACGCTGCCGGCATTCGCGGCGCCCGGCGCGGCCAGCCAGAACGTGCCGGTGCCCCGGTTGTCGAGCGTGATGGCTGCGCTCGATCCGGCTTTCACCACGCCGCTGCTGCCGATGCTGCAATTGTCGATGTTGGTCGCGTTCGACGCCGGCTCGGCGGCGGTGCGCTTCAGGTTGCGCCGGCACGAGGAGTAGGTGGCCGCAGCCGGCGCCATGGTGGCGATTGGCGGCGTATCGGAATCGGACCAGCTGTGGTTGATCCAGGCGCTGCCGCTCCAGTATTGCGCCTGCAGCGCCAGCGGCGTGCGGCGGATATTCGTGCCCTGGGCGCTGCCCACGTTCAGGCGGCCGTTGACGATCATCATGCCGGCCTCCTGGGAATCGTCCGGCGTGGCGCGCAGCGAGCTGACCTTGCCCGCCCTGTTAGCGGTGCCTGTAATGGGGGGGAAGGTCTCGGTCGATTCGGCGCGCAGGTAGATCGGCGCCGGCGCGGTCGCCGTGGCGGTCGAGTCGACGTTGTAGCCGCTAGCCAGGGAGTACGACACATCCTTTTCCATGGCCCAGGCGCCGCTGGATTCCTTGCCCGCCGACATGCCGCTGCCCGTATCGCCCACGAGCCTGGGCGTGACGAGGGCCTTGCCCGGCGCCGTCACCGCGCTCAGGGTGATCTCCTTGCGCCAGAACGTGGTGTCGTTGTAGTTGGCAAGGGGGTTGCCGCCGGCATCGTAGGCGGTGACCTGGACACCGAAGGGCTGGCCTGAATACGCTGCGCCGTCGACCAGGGCCGGGGCGGCGTCGCAGCCCATCAGCGCCAGGCAGGAAAACGGCGGCGATTCCACCGAGGTCGTGTAGTAGGCCGGAATGAAGCGGCCGACCTTGTCGGTCTTGCCGGTGATCGTGTTGACGTTGTTGCTGGCGCTGACGCCCAGGTAATCGTTGATCGACGGCGTCAGGTTCAGGATGCCGACGTCGGCGTAGTTGCCGGCCACGGCATAGCCGCCGCTGGCGTTCACGGGGGCGCGGAAGGTCGCTTGGACCTCGCTCGGCATCTGGTCCGGCACCGCCTTGGCGCTGGCGACCGACACGCTCACCGGCTGTGCCTCCTTGCCGAAACTTGGCGCCCAGCTGCCGTCGGCGAGGCGCGCGCCCACCACCAGGTTGAAGTCCTCGCCGGCCCTGGCGAAGGCAAGGTCGGCGGGCGAGGAAGCGCCGGGATTCGGCGTGCCGTCCTGCGCGGTGTAACTCCTGAACGCAATCGAACTCGGCAACGCGACGAAGGGCTGGGTCGACTCGGGCTTGCCGCCAACGAGCAGGTTCAACTGGATCTGGCCGACATCGGCATAGCTGAAGTTGCTCAGGGTCGCGGAAGGCGTGTTCGCCTTGAAGTTGACTTTCACGTCGCTCGTCGTGCCGCCCTTGCTGCATTCGGGCAAATCGACATCGCCGTACCTGGCCTTCACCGTGCTGCCGGCCGGGTCCTGGCAGGTCAGGCTGAAGCGCATCGCCACGTCGGTGGCCTGGGTCGTGCTCGGCGCCACCGCCTTGCCGGCGCTGCTCACGGCGGTGATGTAGATCTGGGTACTGGCGCCGCCGGCGAAATTCGTGTCATACAGCTTGCAGTTGGTCGAAGGCACTAATTCGCCTGCCTTGCAGGCGGTCGTGGTGAAGCGATAGCCGGCGGTCGACACCGGCGCCGCCACCGTGGTCGCGGTATCGGTCGCCGTGTTGTTGGCGGCGTTGCCGTCGGCGGTGCCGGCCACGGTGGCGCTGTTGGTCTGCGAGCCGATCCCGTTGACGGTGGCGTTGATGGTCAGGATCTGCGCCGTGGCGTTCGGCGCCAGCGCGGTCTTCGAGGTGCAGGTCACGACCTGGCCGCTGGCCGAGCAGGTCCAGCCGGTGCCGCTGCTCGACGCATAGCTCATCCCGGCCGGCAGGGTGTCGGTCACGGTGATCGGTCCAGCGTCGGTATAGGGCCCGTTGTTCTTGACCGCCAGGGCGTAGCTGACGGTCTGGCCCACCTGCAGCGATCCGCCGCGGGTCATCGAGATCGACAGGTCCGACACGGGCAAGGTCGGCACCAGCAGGATCTCGGCATTCAGGATCACCAGATCTTGTCCGGCGCGATAGGCCGTGGTCACCTCCGGCTTGCAGGTCATGCAATGGATCACCTCGGTGTCATAGACGTCGAAGTCGATCCCGTAGGAGTAATAGTCACGGTTGACGCTGCTGCGCGAGTTGAACTGGTTGCCCGCCGGATTCATGTCGTCGTACAGCTCTTTTCCTTCGAAGATCAGGGCTTCCCCGTCCGACTGCAGGGTCGAGTCGCCTTCCCAGCTGATGTAGCCGACGCGGGCCTTTTCGCGGGTGCTGAGCACCGGCTTGGGCCAGCCGAAATTCGAGGCCGTCACCGTATACGAACTGTTCTGCATGTAGCGAAAACCCTCGTACAGGTTGAGAATGCGCTCGTCCTCGTCCGGATGCCCGTACACCACCAGCAGGGCGAAGCCGCCGAGCACCGCCTCGGAGGCGCACCAGGGGCTGCCGTACGACACCGACAGTCCAGAGAAACTGTAGGTACCGCTACCCTTGGCCTTGACGATGTCGGTGACATCGGCCGCCCCGCCGAAGAAGTTGATGCCGCCGCCCACCGTGGTGGACGAGTACTTGCGCGACGCGCTGACCGAGTTGCCCTGGAAGGTAACGGTGTTGTCGGCCGTGTTGCCGGAGCCGGCCCAGTACAGCTGTGCCGAGAGGACCGTGGCCCCGGCCGGCATGGTCAGCGACGCGGTGCGGTTGACGGTGGGTGCGTACACCGTGCAGGCATTCCAGCTGTTGCTGTAGGCGCGGATCGTCACCTGGGTGCCGGTGAAATTCACCGCGCCGTTGAAGGTCTTCGACAGCGCGACGGCGGTGTCGGCGCGGGCCGGTGCCGCCAGACCGAGCAGCACGGCGGCCAGCAGCAGCAGCAGCTGCGCCAGCTGCCGCAATGGCTGGCGTAGCGCGCTCACAGCTGCACCTCGATTACGCGCTCGACGTAGTCGCGGCTGTTGGTGGGCGCCGGGCAGGTGTTGCCCGCGGTGGTGCAGGCGCTGGCGCGAATGGTCCAGCGCGACAGATAGAAAGGCGCCATGTCGGGATTGTCCGAGGCGGGTCCCGGCACCATGGTGCAGGTGACGGTGACGACGAAGCCGGCCATGGTCGAGCCTGCAGGCAGGGCAAAGGAATCGGTGCGGCTGGCAGTCGTGCCGCCCGCCGGGCAATAATTGGCGGCATCGGTCGAACGCCGGAAAATCGCCCATTCGACGCCGGCGCGCGCAGCCTGGTAGGCGCGCGCGCCCTGCTCGTCCAGCGCGCCCGACTGGCGCTGGGCGCCGAAGATCGACACCAGGGCCGTGGCCAGGCCTGCCAGCACCACCAGCAGGAAGATGGCCGTGACCAGGCCGGCACCGGCCTGGCGTTGTACGGAAGGGAATGCGCACCTGGTCATGGCGTATTGTCCACGCGAACCTGATGCACCAGGCGCACGGCGGGATCGGCAAGGTTACGGGTGCGCAGCGACAGCGACATCACGACCAGCCCGGCACGGCTGGCAGCCACCGTGTCGGCGCGGAACAGGTTGGTGCAGGTGGCGACGCGCGCCGCCAGCATGGCCACCCGGGCATTCGCCGGCGGGACGGCCTGGTTCGCATTGATCGCATAGTTCGAATAGCGGCGCAACATGAAGCTGCCGCCCGGCGCCGGTTCGCAGACATACGATACCGGGCCGCTGACCACCTGGAAGCGCGCATCCGGCGACGGCATGGCGCCTGCCATGGCAAAGCGGTTGGGGTTGAGCGTGATCAGCGGCGTATCGGCGCCGGCCGCCGCACCGGCACTAACCGGCGACAGGACCGTGCTCCCCGCTTCGTAAGCGTCCGATCCGGGGAGGCCCTGGTTGAACACGGCAATCATGTCCTGGCCAGCCACGATTGCCTCGCTCAAGCGCCCCACGACCGTGAACTGCGCGCCGGGATTGGCGGGGTCGAACGAGAGCGGCGTGCCGCTGCTGGCGTCGTCCTCGGCCGACAGGTAGCGCCCGCCCGTCTTGGTCAGCAGGAATTCGATGGCGGTACCGCCGGGATTGACCCGCACGCTGTTCGGCAGCGCCAGGCGGATGTCGCGGGCGATGCGGCGCAGCGCCATGTCGGCCTCGTCGGAGGCCTCGGCACGGGCGACGGCGTCGGCGTAGCCCTGGATCGGCGCGCGGATGAAGACCGCGACGATCGCGCCCAGGATGCCGATGATGGCGATCACCATGATCGCCTCGACCAGGGTGAAGCCGCGCTGGGCCGGGAATGGCTGGCGGCGCATCACTGGAACCCGCGCGCGTAGCGCATGCGGTAGGCGTCGAGCACGACCGGGGCATCGCCGCCGAAGGCGACGCTGACGCGGATGCGCAGCACGTCGGTATTCGCGGCACTGCCGCCCGCCACGCCGAAGCCGCCCAACTGGGCCGGCGATACCATCAGCGTGGCGGTATAGCCGTCGACGCCGACCGGCTGGCCGGAGACATCGACCAGCACCCCGGCGGCGTTGTTGAAGGCGGCGACCGCCACGTTCGGCTGGGCCACGTAGTCGTTGATATTGTCAAAGGGGCGAGGATTCACCGGTTCCGGCGCCACTTGCCCCCAGTTCTCGGGAATCGTGCAGGCCGGGTTGGCCGGATCGTCGCCCGCCGGGTCGCTCGGATCGCAGCGCGTGAAGCCGGCCGAGCGCACCTCTTCGAGCAGACCTTCGGCGATCATCAGCGCCTGCTTGCGGCGCAGCGGATCGGCGCTGTTGGCGGTGGTGATGCGCATCACGGCGATGATGCTGGCCAGCGCCACCGAGACGATCACGATGAACATGATCAGCTCGATCAGGGTAACGCCGCGCTGGCGCGGCTGCGTGAGGGCGGCGTCAGAATACATAACCGGTTTCGGGAGCGACGTTTACCGAACGGCTGCTGGCGCCACTGGTGAGCGTGATGGTCAGGCTGTTGAAGGCAGTCGAGCCGGGCGTGTTGAAGGGCTGTCCAAGCGCATTGAAGCCGAAGAAGGTGACGTTGCTGTTGGAACTGCCGACGATGTTGGCCGGTCGGCCTTCGCACATCCAGGTGCGCGCATTGTTGCAGGCGGCGCGGGTCACGGCGGTATCGCTGTTCTGGCCGGAGGGGGCCTGGACCTGGTTGGCGGCGGTACACGCGGCCTGGTTCGCGAAGCACAGGGCGGCGCTGTTCGGGCCAAGGATCACGAACACGTCGCGGTGCTGGGCAATCGCCGTCTTCTGGCCGTAGCGCAGGATGTTGCGCAGTTGTTCGGTGGAGGTTTCGACGTCGTAGACCGAGCGGTCGAAAAAGCGCGTGATCGCCAGCGCCGACAGGATGCCGACGAGGACGATCACGATGATCAGTTCCACCATGGTGAAGCCATGGCGGCGGTGGCTGGATGCGCGGTTCAGCTCGACGTGCACGCCAGCCACTTTACGCAGGGATTACTGGCAGTCGTTGACGCTGCCGACGACAGCAAGGGTCGGCGCCGTGTTGACAGCGGTGGCAGGCGTGTAGGTCACGTAGCATTTGACGGCGGTCGCGCTGTCCTTGAAGCTGTTCGGGACGATCGCGATCGAACCGGTCGCCACCACCGGACGCTTGTCGGTCGCGGCGCCGACAGTGTACACGGTGTAGTCGGTCGACAGGCCGGCGGCTTGCATCAGGCCGTCAGTGGCTTGCGTGCCGGCGGCGTTGACGATGGCCGGGTAGCCAGAGTTCATATCCATCGACACGGAAGCGCCTTCGACGTTCTGGATAGCGTTCGGAGTCAGCAGGTGACGGCCATGCGTCATGGCAGCAGTCGCGGCCAGGGCGCCCTTTGCGGCGTTCAGGCTGGCCAGGCGGGCATCGCCGCTCAGGTTGGTGAAGCGCGGCAGTGCGGTCGCAGCCAGGATGCCGAGGATGACGATCACGACGATCAGTTCGATCAGAGTGAAGCCGCCTTGGGCCGATTTGATGCTCTTGTTCATTCCGTTTTCTCCGAGTTAAAAAAGTGCGGGGGAACCGCTGGTATAAAGCTGCTTAATTCATTACTTCAGCGGCCGGCTGGCTGTCGATTTCGACCAGGTCCAGGCCTTCGGTGACCTCGCTCCGTATTTCTGGATTAACCGGATTGGGCACGCGAAGCAATTCTACCTTGAACCTGAGAAATTTCGGTGTTTCAGCAGAAAAACTTTTTGATGATGCCGATAGGTAAACCAGGGTCGAATTTGCCTTATCGAAGTACCAATTCCCCTTCCGAAGTTCGGATTCGTTGGGAGAATAATATTCACCGAGGTAGTTTTTTGGCCGATCTGCCAACCAATTCATGGGGCTTTCTTGTGCGACCGCCAATAAAGCGCCCTGCCCGCCCTGCGATACCGCCCGCGCCGAGCGCACAGCCAAGCCCGTCCGCAGCGAACCGATGAGTTGTTTCGCCGCAACGTACTCGGATTCGCCCACATACGGAACGAGGCGATTCAGCAACACGCCAGCTACCAGGCTGAACACGACAGCGGCGACCGCCAGTTCCAGCAGCGCGAAGCCCCGCGCCTGCGCCATGCCCCTGTGCCGTGCCGCGCTCATTGCCGGTGCAGGGCGGCCTGCCCCAGGTCCCAGATCGGCAGGAAGATCCCGAGCGCCATGATCAGGACCATCACGCCGAGGAAGGTGATCAGGATCGGTTCGATCTGGGCCGACAGGGTCTTCAGTTCGTAGTCGACCTCGCGCTCGTACATCAGCGCGATCTCGTCCATCAAATCGTCGAGCGAACCGGTTTCCTCGCCCACCGCGATCATCTGCAGCACGATGGGGGTGAACACGTTGGCGGCCGTCGAGGTGCGCAGGATGCTTTCGCCGCGCTCGACGCCGTCGCGCATCTGCTCGATGCGCGCGGCAAGATACGCGTTGTCGGCGGTCTGGGCCACCACGGTCAGGGCCTGCACCACCGGCACGCCCGAGCGCATCGACAGCGAAAAGCTGCGCGCAAAGCGCGACATCGTCGACTTGTGGATGATCTTGCCGGCGATCGGCAGGCGCAGCTTGTAGCGGTCCCAGTCGTAGCGCCCCTTTACCGAACCGACCCAGGCGCGGAAACCGAAGAAGCCACCGATGGCAATCGCCAGCAGCAGCGGCCAGTAGTCGAGCGTGAAGCGCGAGGTCGCCATCAGGATGCGCGTCATCAGCGGCAGCTCGGTGTGCAGGCTCTCGAACACCTTGGCAAAGGCCGGGATCACGAACACGTTCACCACGATCATCGCCAGCACCATGGCAATCACCACGAAGCTCGGGTAGCGCAGCGCCGCCTTCACGCGGTCCTTCATGTCGCGGTCGAATTCGAGGTGGTCGAACAGGCGCAGGAACACTTCTTCCAGGCGCCCGGTCATCTCGCCCACGCGCACCATCGACAGGTAGAAGGTGGAAAACGCTTCCGGGTGGCGGCGCATGGCGGCCGAGAGCTCGCGCCCCGAATCGAGCGACTCGCGCAGGTCCTTGATCACACGCCCGAAGGCGGGGCTGGTGGAGGATTCCTGCAGGCCGCCCAGGCCGCGCATGATCGGCACGCCGGATTTCAGCAGGGTGTGCATCTGGCGGCTGAACAGCTGCACGTCCATCGAGCGCACCGGCTTTTCGCGCAGGCGGCCCCACCAGGAATCCGGGGCGCCGCTGTTGCTCGTGGCCTTGCGCGTGGTCGGCACGATCTCGACCGGCGTGACGCCGGTGCCGAACAACTGGTCGGCCACGGCGCCGCTGTCGGCCGCTTCCAGCACGCCCTGCATCAGTTCGCCGCGCGTGTTGCGGCCCTTGTAGGCATAGAAGGGCAACTCAATCCTCCAGCTGGTTACTGATGCGCATCGCCTCGGCCACCGTGGTGCGGCCCTGCACCGCCAGCTGCACGCCGTGGCGGCGCAGGGTTTCGCCGGCCATCTCGGCATGCGCCACTTTCAGGAAGTGGGCCGGGTCCGGGTGATTCGCGGCGTCGGTCACGGCGCGCGTCATCTCCAGCAGTTCGTACACGCCGGTCCGGCCGCGGTAGCCGGTGCCGTTGCAGTGCGGGCAGCCTTTCCCGTGGAAGAACTGGGCCTGCTCGGCGAAGTCGCCCAGCTCCGGACGCAGCCAGGTGCGCTCGGCCGGCGTCGGCGCGTAGGGCGTGCTGCAGCTTTCGCAGACCACGCGCACCAGGCGCTGGGCCAGCACGGCCTGCAGCGAGCCGCCCACCATGTAGCGCGGCACGCCCATGTCCATCAGGCGCAGCGGGGTGCTGGCGGCATCGTTGGTGTGCAGGGTGGAGAGGACCAAGTGGCCCGTCATCGCGGCGCGCAGGCCGATCTGGGCGGTTTCCTGGTCGCGCATCTCGCCGACGAGCACGATGTCCGGGTCCTGGCGCAGGGCCGAACGCAGCACGCGCGCGAAACTCAGTTCGATCTTCTCGTTCACCTGCACCTGGTTGATGCCCTGCAGGCGGTATTCGACCGGGTCTTCGACGGTGATCAGCTTTTTCTCGACGGAGTTGAGTTCGGCCAGCGCGCTGTACAGCGTGGTGGTCTTGCCGCTACCCGTGGGACCGGTCACCAGCACCAGGCCGTTCGGGCGCTGCACCACGGCGCGGAAGCGCTCCAGCAGTTTACGCGGCATGCCGATCGATTCCAGGCGCAGGGTGTTGCCGGCCTGGTTCAGGAGACGCATGACCACCGATTCGCCGTACTGGGTCGGCATGGTCGAGATACGCACGTCGATGCGCTGGTTCTTCACCTTCATGGCAAAGCGGCCATCCTGCGGCAGGCGCTTTTCCGAGATATCCAGGTCGGCCATCAGCTTCAGGCGCAGCGCCAGCGGCGTGGCGATCTTCATGTCGGCCTCGGTCTGCAGGTGCAGCACGCCGTCGATGCGGAAGCGGATCGCCAGCCGCCCTTCCTGCGGCTCGATGTGGATGTCGGAGGCGCGCACCTGGGTCGCATCGTCGAACACCGACTGCAGCAATTTCACCACCGGCGCTTCTTCCAGGCCCGGGTTGGCGGTCATGGCGCCGAAGTCGACAAAGGCGTCGCCGATGTCGGCCTCGACTTCCTTGGCGAAGTCGGTGATCTCGCCGGTGCGGCGGTAGATGCGGTCGATCGTGTGCAGGACCTCGGTCTCGTTGACCACGGCCAGCTCCACGCCTTTTTTCAGCAGGCGCGCGATTTCGTCGTAGGCGAACAAATCGGTGGGGTCGGACACGCCGACCAGCACCGTGTTCGGGCGGTCTTCCAGCACCAGCGCACGGAAGCGGCGCGCGGCCGTTTCCGGCAGCAGGCGCACCAGCTGGTCGCTGATGTTGTAGAACTTCAGGTTGATGTAGGGGATGTCCAGCTGGCGCGCCAGGGCGCCGGAAATCTGCTCTTCGGTCACGAAGCCGTTCTCGACGAACACCCGGCCCAGCTTGCGTCCGGTCCGCTTCTGGTCGGCCAGCGCCTGGTTCAGCTGCTCTTCCGATAACAGCTTCTGCTGGATCAGTACTTCACCAAGTCGAATCTTTTCCGGCCGTGCCATGTCATCCCTTGCGATTGATCTGGAAATGGGGAGTCATTCTAAGGCAGAACCGGGCAATATTTACCGATGGAATTTATTTCTGTGGCCGGGATGCCTCGCTCAGCGGTTTGTTACGTGTAAGATAAGCAAGAGTTAGCGCTTTGGTATCGCTTGATCTTGCCTGATGCTTGTCCCGTACGGTGGGCACCCCGTGCCCACGCGGTTACGCACGGGTCCGCGAGTCCGCTGCCGCAAAATGTCGCTCGAAACGCATGCATCGGACAACAATGCCGTGTCCGGGCTTGACGTTCCCGAGCAAGTCATCACGGCGAACGATGCACGCACAGGCACGTAACCGCGTGGGCACAGGGTGCCCACCGTACGTCATCATGCGCCACGTCCACGAATAACGATAGAGGATGCAGATGTCAGAACCCACCAATGCGCGCCGCCGCATTTTCCTGATGCGCCACGGCAGCGTCACCTACTTCGACGCCGCCGGCAAACCCGTCCTGCCCGAGCAGGTTCCCCTCAACGACGAAGGCCGCGCCCAGGCCGATGCCGCCGGCGCCGCCTTTGCCGCCGCCAACGTATGCTTCGACCGCGTCATCGTCTCCGGGTTGCCGCGCACCGTCGAGACCGCCCAACGCGTGCTCGCCGTCACTGGGCAAGACATCACCCTCGACATCCGGCCCGAGCTCCACGAAATCAAGGGCGGCCGCCTCTCCACCATCCCCTCCGCCGATCTGAAGCGCGCCTTCACCGGCGTCTTCGAAGGCCTGGTCGATCCAGAGCAGCGCTTCCTCGGCGGAGAATCCGTCGGCGAGATGATGGACCGCGTGCACCCGGCTATTCAAACACTGCGCGCCGACCCGGACTGGGACACGGTGCTGCTGGTCCTGCACGGCGGCGTCAACTGCGCCATCCTCTCGCTCGCCCTCACCGGCCAGCGCCTGTTCCTGGGCGGCCTGGCGCAGACGGCCGGCTGCATCAACGCGCTTGACGTAGGCCAGGACAGCCGCGACTGGGTAGTGCGCTTCGTGAACCACGTGCCCCCTGCCCCGCTCCAACTCGGTTCACGCCTGACCACGATGGAGCAGCTGTTCATGCAATACGGGCGCGCACGCTAGCGCGCCGGTTCGCCTGGCAAAACGCGTGAAAAAATAACAAAACAAATAGCACGATCGTGCATTTCATCGGCTAGAATCATCCGACAACAACACAGGAGGAGACGCCAGTGTACGAAGAAATGATGGGCACCAAACCGGTTTCCGAGGGCCAGAAATTCGATGTCGACGCGCTGGCCGCCTGGCTGCGCGCGCACGCCCCGGGCTTCCCGGACGGCCCGCTCGAGGTCGAACAATTCAAGGGCGGGCAATCGAATCCGACCTTCAAGCTTCGCGCGGGTGGCCAGCAATATGTGCTGCGCACCAAGCCCGGCCCGGCCGCGAAACTGCTGCCATCGGCCCACGCCATCGACCGCGAATTCCGCGTGATGCAGGCCCTGCACGGCGCCGGCTTCCCGGTGCCGCGCCAGATCGTGCTCTGCACCGACGAATCCGTGATCGGGCGCGCCTTCTTCCTGATGGAATGCGTCGAAGGCCGGGTGCTGTGGGAGCAATCGCTGCCCGGCATGAGCCCAGGCGAACGCGGCGCTATCTACGACGAAATGAACCGCGTCATCGCCCAGCTGCACACGATCGACTACGCCGCCATCGGCCTGGCCGATTACGGCAAGCCCGGCAACTACTTTGCGCGCCAGATCGAGCGCTGGACCAAGCAATACCAGGCGTCCGTAACCGAGCCGATCGAGGCCATGGACCGCCTGATCGAATGGCTGCCGCAGAATATCCCGCCCGGCGAGGACACGTCCATCGTGCACGGCGACTTCCGCCTGGACAACATCATCTTCCACCCGACCGAGCCGCGCATCCTGGCCGTGCTCGACTGGGAACTCTCGACCCTGGGCCACCCTCTGGCGGACTTCTCTTACCACTGCATGTCCTGGCACATCCAGCCCGGAAAATTCCGCGGCATCGCCGGCCTCGACCTGACTGAGCTCGGCATCCCGAGCCTGGAAGACTACGTGCGCCGCTACTGCGAGCGCACCGGCAAGACCATCCGCCCCGAGGATTTTAATTTCTATCTCGCCTACAACATGTTCCGCCTGGCCGGCATCATGCAGGGGATCATGAAGCGCTACGTCGACGGCACGGCGTCGAGCGCGCAGGCGCTGCAGAACGGCAAAGCCGCCCGTCCCATGGCCGAGATGGCCTGGCAATTCGCGAACCGCCCCTTGTCCTCCAACTGAGAGAGCCCCATGGATTTCGATTATTCCGACCGCTGCAAGGAACTGCAGACCCGCCTGCTCGCCTTCATGGACGCGCACATCTATCCGAACGAAAAAACCTTCAAGGAAGAAGTCGACCGCAACGGCGCCGCCGGCAACCGCTGGGTGCCGACCGAACTCATCGAAAAACTGAAACCGCTGGCGCGCGAACAGGGCCTGTGGAATCTGTTCCTGCCGAAGTCGCCGCGTGCGCCGGAAGGCCTGTCGAACCTGGACTATGCGCCGCTGTGCGAAATCATGGGCCGCGTGTCCTGGGCGCCGGAAGTGTTCAATTGCTCGGCGCCGGACACCGGCAACATGGAAACCCTGGAACGCTACGGCACCGAGGAACACAAGTCGCGCTGGCTGGAACCGCTGTTGCGCGGCGAAATGCGCTCGGCCTTTGCCATGACCGAACCCGACGTCGCGTCGTCGGACGCGACCAACATCGCCACCCGCATCGAGCGTGACGGAGATGAATACGTCATCAACGGCCACAAATGGTGGATTTCCGGCGCCGGCGACCCGCGCTGCCAGATCTTCATCGTGATGGGCAAGAACGACCCGAATGCGGCGCGCCACCAGCAGCAGTCGATGATCCTGGTCCCGGCCGACACCCCGGGCGTGACCATCCGGCGTCCGCTGCCCGTGTTCGGCTACGACGACGCCCCGCATGGCCACTGCGAGATCACCTTCGAGAACGTGCGCGTGCCGGCGTCGAACATGCTGCTCGGCGAAGGCCGCGGCTTCGAGATCGCCCAGGGCCGCCTGGGGCCGGGCCGCATCCACCACTGCATGCGTTCGATCGGCGTGGCCGAGCGCGCGCTGGAACTGATGGTCAAGCGCCTCGACAGCCGGGTCGCATTCGGGCGCAAGATTTCGGAACAGGGCGTGTGGCGCGAACGAATCGCCGAGTCGCGCATCCGCATCGACACCGCGCGCCTGCTGACCCTGAAGGCCGCCTGGATGATGGACAAGGTTGGCAACAAGGGGGCCCAGGCAGAGATCGCCATGATCAAGGTACTGGGTCCGACCGTGGCCCAGCAGGTGCTGGACTGGGCAATCCAGGCCCACGGCGCCGGCGGCGTGTCGGACGACTTCCCGCTGGCTTACCAGTGGGCCGGCAACCGCACCCTGCGCCTGGCCGATGGCCCGGACGAGGTGCACCGGAATGCCATCGCCAAGCTGGAGCTTGCCAAATACGCATAAATTTGTGACATTGTATGTTGCCAGATGGCGACATTCATTCACCATCTGAGTTTCTTGAGGGAAACTTTATTGCCCCATGAATAGATGCTCGGCTACCATGCGAGGAGCGGCACACCGTGCCGCCCCAACCCTCGATCAACGCGGTGCCGGCGGCCGACCACATCGGCCACACCCTGCCCGAGCTGCTGGGCGACATCGGCCTTGAATTCGAGGATGCCTACCGCCGCGTGCGCGAAACCCTGCGTCCGCTGCGCGACATCGAGACCAGCGGCGAGGTGCCGGCCCAGCCCGGCGTGACGCGTGCCTGGCTGACCAGCTATTACCCGGTGTTCGGCACGGCGCGCGAACTGGTCGGCATCAATGCGGTGGTGATCGACATCACCGAGCGCAAGCTGCTGGAACGGCGCAACCGCGACAACGAAGAGATGTTCCGGGTGCTGTTCGAAGCCTCCGGCGACGCCCAGGCCCTGCTCGCCTACAACGCCAACTTCATCAGCGCGAATCCGGCGGCGGCCAGCCTGTTCGGCTACGAGACGGTCGAGGAATTCCTCGACCTGTCGCCGGCCGGCGCCTCGCCCGAGTTCCAGCCGAACGGGCGCCGCTCCGAGGACATGGCGCCGGAACTGATGCGCCAGGCGCTCGACCAGGGCAGCATCCAGTTCGAATGGGTGCACCGGCGCCGCGACGGCAGCAACTTCCATGCCGACATCAAGCTCACCGCCCTCGACGTCGGCGGGCGCGGCATCATGCAGGTGACGATCCGCGACATCAGCGCGCGCGTGGCCGCCGACGCCGCCCTGCGTGCGACCAGCGCCCAGCTGCGCGAGCGCGAGCAGTTCATCCGCACCGTCACCGACAACCTGCCGGCCCTGGTCAGCTACTGGGACGCCGATGGGCGGCTGCGCTTTGCCAACCGGCCCTGCCTCGACTGGCTGGGATGCGTTGAAGGAGACGCCCTTGGCCGCCAGGCTGGGGAACTGATTGCGCCCGAGCACATGGCCTGCTTCGCGCCCTACCTCGACGGCGTGCTGGCCGGGCAGCCGCAGCGCTTCGAATGCGAACTGCCGACGCCGGCCGGCCAGCCGCAGCGCGAGGCGATCCACGTCTGGGGCAGCTACCTGCCCGACTTCGACGCCGACGGCCGCGTGCGCGGCGCCTACAAGCTGCACATGAACGTGACCGACCTGAAGCGCACCGAGAGCCGCCTGGTGCTGGCCCTGCGCCAGGCCGAGGGCGCCAACCGCGCGAAGACCGAATTCCTCGGCAACATGAGCCATGAGATCCGCACGCCGCTGAACGCCATCATGGGCCTGGCGCAAGTGCTCGAGAAGGCGCCGCTCGGCGCGCGCGAGCGCGGCCACGTGGCCCACATCACGGCCGCGTCGAAGTCGCTGCTGGCCCTGCTCAGCGATCTGCTCGACTACGCCCGCATCGAGTCCGGCGCACTGGCGCTCGAGCGCCTGCCGTTCCGCCTCGACACGACGTTGCAGAACGTGGCGCGGCTGGCCGCGCCGCAGGCCTGGAGCAAGGGCGTCGAGCCGGTGTTCGCGGTGGCGCCCGGCATGCCCGAGCAGCTGTTGGGCGACCCGATGCGCCTCGAGCAGATCCTGCAGAACCTGGTCGGGAACGCAGTGAAATTCACCGCGCGCGGCGAGGTCGTGCTCGCGGTCGAGATCGTGCGCCAGCAGGACACCTGCCTGCGCCTGCGCTTTGCCGTGCGCGACACCGGCATCGGCATCGAGCACGGCGTGCAGCGCGAGATCTTCGAACCCTTCACCCAGGGCGACAGCTCGACCAGCCGCAAGTACGGCGGCGCCGGTCTCGGGTTGTCGATCGCGCGCCGTTTGGTGGCCCTGATGGGCGGCGAGCTGGCGCTGGCGAGCAGCCCCGGGGCCGGCGCCGTGTTCAGCTTCGAGCTCGATTTCGGCATCGCCGAACCGGTGGCCCCGCCCTGCGGCGCCAACCTGCGCGTGCTGGTCGCCGACGGCAACGACAGCGCCGGCGCAGCCCTGGCGGACCAGCTGGCCGGCTTCGGCTGGGACGTGGCGCGCAGCGCCGGCGGCATCGAGGCCCTGGCCCTGCTGCGCGAGGCGCCGCGCTTCGACCTCGCCTTCATCGACGCCGCCCTGCCCGACCTCGACGGCGCCACCCTGCTCGCCTATGCGCGCGCCGAGGCGGCCGCCGGCTGCCCGCTGCCGCCGGCGGCCCTGCTGTCGGGCGACCCTGGCAAGGATGGCCTGGCGCACCCGGTGCTGGCCAAGCCGTTCACTCGCAGCGCCCTGCGCGAGGTGCTGGCCGTGCTGCGCTGCGCCGCAGCGGAAGGCGCGCCGCCCGCGTCTGTGCCGGCGCCTGTGTCACAACCGCTCTCGGCGCGCCTGGCCGGCCTGCGCGTGCTGGTGGTCGAGGACAATCCGGTCAACCAGGAAGTCGCGCACCACGTGCTGGCGCACGCCGGCGCCATGGCCGATGCCGCCGCCAACGGCCGCATCGCCGTCGACAGGCTGGCCGCCGGCGCGCATTACGACGCCGTATTGATGGACCTGCAGATGCCGGTCATGAACGGCTTCGAGGCCAGCGCCGCGATCCGCGCCCTGGGGTTCACGGACTTGCCGATCGTCGCCATGACCGCCAACGCGATGGAAGAAGACCGCCAGCGCGCGCTCGAGGCAGGCATGGACGCCCACCTGCCGAAGCCGATCGACGTCGACGAACTGGTGGCCACGCTGCTGCGCGTGACGGGCCGCGCAGCGGACGGCGTGGCGGCAGGCAGCGAACGCGTGCCAGCCCCTTGCATCGTTCCTGCCCTTCCTGCAGCGGAACTGCCGGGCATCGACCTGCGCGCCGTCCTGCCGCGCTTCGGCGGCAGCGTCGCCGCCTTTGCCTCGGTGCTGCGGCGCTTCGGCCAGACCCAGGGCGGCGCCGTCGACGCGATCCGCGCCGCGCTGGACGCCGGCAGGCACGCCGAAGCCGGCCAGCTGGCGCACCGCCTGCGCGGCGTGGCCGCGAACCTCGGCGCACATGCCGTGGCCGGCCAGGCCGAGTTGCTGGAGCAGGCCCTGCGCGACAGCGCCGACCCGGCCGCGCACCTGGCCGCCCTCGACGCAGCGCTGGCTATCGTGCTGGCCACAGCGAATGGTCTCGACGACGTGAGGCCGGAAGGCGGCCCGGACACGGTTGCGCCGCTTCCCGAGGCGGCGCTGGACGCGGCCCTGGCAGACCTGCGCCAACTCCTCGCGCATAACAACATAAAGGCGATGGCCGCTTTTGCGGCGCTGCGCCCACATCTGGCGGACCGGCTGGGGCCAGGCGAACTGGCGGCGCTGGCCGAGGCGGTCGGGCTGCTGCGTTTCGAACAGGCCGCGCGGCTGGTGCAGGCTATACTGGACACAAAAGGAGACGCATGAGCTGGACCGATCTGGCCCTGAACGGGCGCATCCTGGTCGTCGACGACGCCATGGAAAACATCCAGATCCTGCACGCCGCGCTGCAGGACGAGCACGAGGTCCTGTTTGCGCTGGACGGCGCCAGGGCCCTCGAGCTCGCGCGCGCCCAGCGCCCGGACCTGATCCTGCTCGACGCCGTCATGCCCGACATGGACGGGCACCGCGTGCTGGCCGCCCTGCGCGCCGAGACGTCCACGCGCGACATCCCGGTGATCTTCGTGACCGCCCTCTCCAGCCCGGAAGACGAAACCGGCGCCCTGGATGCCGGCGCGGCCGACTTCATCAGCAAACCGGTGAACGCGGCGGTGGTGCGCGCCCGCGTGCGCACGCAATTGACGGTGAAGCGCCAGGCCGACGCCCTGCGCGCCCTGACCCTGACCGACAGCCTGACCGGGGTGGCGAACCGGCGCGCGTTTTCGCAGCGTATCGAGTCCGAATGGCGCCGCTGCAACCGCGCCCAGCTGCCGATGTCGCTGATCCTGGCCGACATCGACCACTTCAAGATGTACAACGACCGCTACGGCCACCAGGCCGGCGACGCCTGCCTGGAACAGGTGGCGCGCGCCATGGCGCGTACCGCGGGCCGCGCCCAGGACCTGGTGGCGCGCTACGGCGGCGAGGAATTCGCGATCCTGCTGCCCCAGCTGGACATCGCCGGCGCCGAGCGCGTGACCCTGCGCCTGCTGGCCGAGCTGGCCGCCATGGCGATCCCGCACGCCGCCTCGCCAACCTGCCCGGTGCTCACCGCGAGCATGGGCATCGCCGCCGTGGTGCCGGCCGCCGGCCAGACCAGCGCAGCGCTGATCCGCGCGGCGGACGCGGCGCTGTACGAGGCCAAGGCGGCGGGACGGAACGGGTATCGGGTGGCGGCGGGGTGAGATGGGGCGATCGGCTTGCAGCCAGCAAACTTGCCGGCAGGCCCCGAAAAGTCTTCTGCCCTGCGGCTGAAACCATTATCTGGCATGCGGCGGTAATCGTTATCTGGCATGCGGCGGTGATCCTTATCTGGCATGCGGCAGTAATCGTTATCTGGCATGCGGTGGTAATCGTCATCTGGCCTGCGGCGGTAATCGTACGGTGGGCACCCCGTGCCCACGCGGTTACGGACGTTTCCACTTCCGTTGACCGCGCCGTACCCAACACGTAGCTTTTGCCTCTGCGCTCAAGCGTCCGACACCCACTTTCCCGTTCCTGGCTTCGATCGCGCCAGCGAGCGACATTTCAGGGCAGCCGCCCACCGGACACGCACGTACCGCGTGGGCACGGAGTGCCCACCCTACGGTCCCGGCCGGTGGCCCGAATGAGTCTCCTGGCCTGCGACTGTACGGTGGGCACGGGGTGCCTACGCCGGCCGCACCCACCCTACGATTACTGCCGCGGGCCGCAACGAGCAGGCGTCAGCTCGCCGTTCCCGCCGGCCGCCGCTTGAACATCGCCATCCCCTCGATCGAGCACACGGTCTCGCCATGCTGGTTTGTCGCCACCCAGCTGGTCCACACCACGCCGCGGTCGGGCTTCGAGCTCGAGGCCTTGACCTGTTTCGTCACATGGCGCAGCGACAGGGTGTCGCCGGCGCGGACCGGCAGCAGCCAGCGCACGCCGTCCAGGCCGGGCGAACCCATGCTGGTCGAAGCGAAGGGCATGGCGTCGACCACCATGCGCATCATCATGGAACAGGTGTGCCAGCCGCTGGCGATCACGCCGCCGTAGATCGACGCGCTGGCCGCTTCCGGGTCGACGTGGAAGGGCTGCGGATCGAACTGCCGCGCGAAGTCGATGATCTCGTCCTCGCTCACCGTGCGCGCGCCGAGGTCGATCTCCTGGCCCGGCGTGAAATCCTCGAAATACCAGTCGCCCGCCGTCAGGTCGGTCCTCATGCCGCCGCTCCTTGCGTCTCGTCCATGAAACCTGGCTGGGCGATGAAGCGCGCCAGGTGGTGGTCGGCGTCGCCCAGCGTCAGTTCGATGGTGGCCAGGCGCTTGAAGTAATGCGCGGCCGGCAGTTCGTCGGTCACGCCCATGCCGCCGTGCAGCTGCACGGCCTGCTGGCCGATGAAGCGCGCCGCCAGGTTGATGCGGTACTTGGCGGCCGAGACGGCGCGGCGCCGTTCTGCAGCATCCTCCGAGCCCAGCCTGACCGCGGCCAGCAGCGCCATCGAGCGCGCCTGTTCCAGGTGAATAAGCATATCGGCCATGCGGTGCTGCAGCGCCTGGAACTTGCCGATCGGGGCGCCGAACTGCTGGCGCGTCTTCAGGTAGTCGAGGGTGGCGTCGAAGATCGCTTCCATGGCGCCGACGGCTTCCGCGCACAGCAAACCGGCGCCGTAGTCGAGGGCGGCGTCGAGGATGGGCCAGCCCGCGCCGGGCGTGCCGATCACGGCGCCACCATCCACGCGCACCTTGTCGAACACGATGTCGGCGGCGCGCAGGCCGTCCAGCGTGCGGTAATCGACGCTGCGCAGGCCGGCCGCGTCCGCCGGCACGACGAACAGGCTGATGCCGTCCTCGCCGCGCGCCTCACCGCCAGTGCGCGCCGAGACCACCAGCATGCCGG
This sequence comes from Massilia brevitalea, assembly GCF_030711405.1. Taxonomy (GTDB): domain Bacteria; phylum Pseudomonadota; class Gammaproteobacteria; order Burkholderiales; family Burkholderiaceae_D; genus Telluria; species Telluria brevitalea. Next base: position 71,283 of record NZ_JAULSI010000007.1, on the reverse strand, counting down.
CCTGCGCGCCGTGCAGCACGACTTTCTTGTCGCCGCTCAGGAGGTAGCCGTCGCCATCGGGCACGGCGCGCGTGGTAATGTCGCGCATGTCGTGGCGCGACTGGCGCTCGCCCAGTGCGCAGGCCAGTGTCAGCTCGCCGCTCGCCACCTGCTCCAGCAGGCCGGCATGCTGCCCGCCCAGGCGCAGGAACTCGGCGCCGAGCACGGTGGCGAAATACGGTTCGACCACCAGGCCGCGGCCCAGCTCCTGCATCACCACGAGCATGTCGACCGCGCTGCCGGAAAAGCCGCCCTGCGCTTCCGGCACCGGCAGCGCCGTCATGCCGAGTTCGGCCAGCGTGGCCCAGGCGGCGCTCGATACGCCGGCCTCGGAGTGGACGATGGCGCGGCGCGCCTCGAAGCTGTAGTCGCGCGCGATCCAGCGCTTCAGGGCGTCCGCGAACTGGGTCTGTTCGGGATTGAAATTGAAGTCCATGTTCTTCTCTCCTTACAGGCCCAGGATCATCTGGGTGATGATGTTGCGTTGGATTTCGTTCGAACCGCCGTAGATCGAGGTCTTGCGGTAGTTGAAGTAGTACGAGGCCAGCGGCGCCGCGTCGTCGTCGCGGAACACGCTGTGCTCGCTCGCGCCTTCGAGGTAGGCCGGGTCGAACGGCAAGGCCATCGGGCCGACGGCCTCCACCATCAGTTCGGTGAGCATCTGCTGGATCTCGGTGCCGCGCACCTTCAGCACCGAGGCTTCCGGTCCCGGCGCCTTGTCGGCTTTTGACAGCACGCGCAGCACGGTCATTTCCAGCGCCATCAGTTCGATTTCCAGGTTGGCGAGCTTGGCGGCGAACAGCGGATCCGCGATCAGCGGCTTGCCGTTCTTGCTTTCGCGCCTGGCCAGGCCCTTCAGGAAGGCCAGTTCGCGCTTCGAGCGGCCGACGGCGGCAATCCCGGTGCGTTCGTGGCCAAGCAGGTACTTGGCATAGGTCCAGCCGCGGTTTTCCTGGCCCACCAGGTTGGCAACCGGCACGCGCACGTTGTCGAAGAAGACTTCGTTCACCTCGTGGTCTTCGTCGAGCATGATGATCGGGCGCACCGTGATGCCGGGGCTGTGCATGTCGATCAGCAGGAAGGAAATGCCCTCCTGCTTGCGCACCCCGGTGTCGGTGCGCACCAGGCAAAAGATCATGTCGGCGTGCTGGGCCAGCGTGGTCCAGGTCTTCTGGCCATTCACGATGTAGTGTTCGCCCTCGCTGTCCGTGCCGCGCACGGCCGTGGTCTTCAGCGAGGCCAGGTCGGAGCCGGCGCCCGGCTCGGAATAGCCCTGGCACCACCAGTCCTCGCAGGACAGGATACGCGGCAGGTAATAGGCTTTCTGTTCGGGGCTGCCGAAGGCCATGATCACCGGCGCCACCATGTTCACGCCGAAGGGCATGATCTGCGGCGTGCCGGCGCGCGCGCATTCTTCCTCGAAAATGTGGCGCTGGGTCGGCGTCCAGCCGGGGCCGCCGAACTCGACCGGCCAGCCCGGTGCTACCCAGCCTTGCGCGGCCAGGATCTTGTGCCAGCGCACGCTGTCTTCCTTGCCCAGGCGCAGGTGGCTGCGCACCTTGTGCTGCAGGTCCGGCGGCAGCTTCGCGGCCAGGAAGGCCCGTACTTCGCTGCGGAAGGTCAGGTCTTCATCAGAGTAATGCAGGTCCATTCTGTCTCCTTGTTATTGTCGCGCGGACGCAAAAAAGCACGACCGTTCACAGAGGATTGTACCTGAAACGCTGGCAGTTAAAACAACAAAAGGGCGCTCCCGATGGGGAACGCCCTTTTTGCTGTTGCAGTAAAAACGGATTACTTCGCGCGGCGGCGACGCAGTGCGCCAACACCCATTGCGCCTGCCAGCAGCAGGGCAATGCTCGATGGCTCCGGGACTTCGGCAGCGACCGGTGCGGTAACGACCGGATCGGCTGCGACCGGCGCCTGGACTGGCTCGGCTGCAACCGGAGCGATCACGGCTGGCACTGGCACTTCGATGGCAGCGCTTGGTGCGGTAACGCTTGGCGCGGTGACGCTTGGTGCAGCAACGCTGGACGAGGCGGCAACGGCGCCGCCGGTGACTGCCCAGCCGGTCAGGGTGCCTGGATGGCGGGCGGTTTGGGCTTGTGCTGCACCGGCGCTGACGAGCAGGGCGGCAATGACGAGGTGACGAACTTGCATGATTGCTCCTTCTTATTGAGAGTGACTGTGATAAATATTACAACAGCAAGATCATGCTATCACAACCATAAAAAGGGCTTGTCTCAATTGAAATTCATTCCAAAAAGAAATGAGCATGACAAAAAATCCTTTCCAATTGGAATTTTTTCCTTTTGGAATGTGCGCTAGCTAACATAGACCGATCTGAAAATTGCTTCTGAGGCAATACCTATTTCCTCGCTTTACCGTTTGCCAGGAAATAAAAAACGCCGTCCGGATCGTTCCGGAGCGGCGTTGCTGCATAGCGTTTTAGCTACGAAAGGCGCCAGTCTGCGGCGCCTGTGTTTTATGGCTTGACCGGCGCCATGTACGGCATGACGCGCGAAGCCATGCGGGTATCGGTCTTCAGCATGCCGGCTTCGTCGGCCAGGATGTGGGCCGCTTCCTGGAGCAGCACGTCCTTCGCATCCTTGGCTGCCTTCTCCGCCGCCAGCTCGGCCGAGAGCGCACGCTCGTCGCCTTGCAGGCCGTCGTCCTGCTGCGGCGTGTTGCGCGCCGCAACGACGGCCTTGGCCGGCTTGGTCGGGGTCGGCACCTTGCTGCGCGCCTCCTTGCCGCCCGGCGCTGCCGCCGGCTCGTCCAGGTTCGCATCCTTGCCTGCCGCCAGGCGCGCTTCACGGGCCTTGGAACGGACATCCTGGGCATCGCGCTCCTTGCGGCGCACGGCTTCGTTCAGCGAGATCGCGTTTTCCTTGCGGATCTTCATGACTTCAGCCATGTCTTCGCGCAGGTCGGCGAAATCCTTGTCCTTCGCGATGCGCGCTTCGTGGCGTTTCTGCAAGGGGTCGACCAGTTCCTTCAGGTTACCCAGCGGGACATAGGTCGCCGGCTTGATCGAGACCCATGGCAGCGCATTGCCGAACGAAGATTCACCGAAGTGCTCGGTATCCGACAGCACCGGCAGCTTGATGTCCGGCGTCACGCCGCGCAGCTGGGTGGTGCCGCCGTTGATGCGGAAGAACTGGGCGATGGTCATCTTCAGTTCGCCGTAGCGCACCTTGTCGGACTGCGAGAAGCGGTCGAGGTCGAGCAGGGTCTGGACCGTGCCCTTGCCGAAGCTCGGTTCGCCGATCACCAGGCCGCGGCCGTAGTCCTGGATCGCGGCGGCAAAGATTTCCGAGGCCGAGGCCGAGCCGCGATTGATCAGCACGCCCATCGGGCCATCCCAGGCCAGGCCGGGCTTGACGTCGCCCTCGACCTCGATGCGGCCTTCGGCCGTGCGCTGCTGCACCACCGGGCCCTTGTCGATGAACAGGCCGGTCAGTTCCACCGCCTCCACCAGCGAGCCGCCGCCGTTGTTGCGCAGGTCGATCAGGACGTTGTCGACACGGTCCTTCTTGAGTTCGCCGAGGATGCGCTCGACGTCGCGGGTGGCGCTCTTGAAGTCCTTGTCGCCCTTGCGGCGCGCCTCGAAGTCCTGGTAGAAGGTCGGCAGCGAAATCACGCCGATGCGGCGGTTCACGCCGTTTTCCTTGACCTCGATGATCGATTTCTTGGCGGCCTGCTCTTCCATGCTGATCTTCTTGCGCACCATGGCCACCGTGATGTGCTTGGCGTCGACGCCGGCGTCGGCCGGGATCACGTCGAGGCGCACGGTCGAGCCCTTCTCGCCGCGGATCAGTTGCACCACATCGTCGATGCGCCAGCCGAGCACGTCGGTGAAGGCGCCATTGCCCTGGGCCACGCCGACCACGCGGTCGCCGACCTTCAGCTTGCCGGATTTGTCGGCCGGGCTGCCGGGGACGATTTCGCGGATGATGGTGTAGTCGTCGCGCGTCTGCAGCACGGCGCCGATGCCTTCCAGCGACAGGCGCATGGAGATGTCGAAGTTGTCGGCCGAGCGCGGGCCGAGGTAATTGGTGTGCGGCTCGATCGCGGTGGCATACGCGTTCATGAACATCTGGAACACGTCTTCGTTGTTCAGCTTTTTCATGCGCGAGACGTAGTTCTCGTAGCGCTTGTCGAGCGTTTCGCGGATGCCTTTGTCGTCCTTGCCGGCGAGCTTCAGGCGCAGCCAGTCGTTCTTGACGCGTTTGCGCCACAGGTCGCGGACTTCGTCTTCGTTCTTCGCCCACGGGGCTTTTTCGCGGTCGAGCTGCAGGCTCTCGTCGGCAGTGAAATCGAATTTGGTTTTCAGCAGGCTGCGCGCATAGGCCATGCGCTCGGCGAAGCGCTGCTGGTACAGGTTGTAGATGGCGAAGGGCTGGCTCAGGTCTTCGTTGTTGATCGCATCGTCGAGCCTGGTGCGCAGCGGCGCGTAGCGGTCGAGATCGACCTGGGTGAAGTACAGCTTTTCGCCGTCGAGCGCTTCGAAGTAGTTGTCGAAGATCTTCTCGGACATCGCATCGTCCAGGGGCATCGCCTTGTAGTGGTAGCGCGCCAGGACGCGCGAGGCCCACAGGGCAGCCTGGGCCTGGGCCGCGACCGGCTTCATCTGGACGGCGTTTGCCTTTTCGGGCTGTGCGGTCACCGCATGCGTCGACATGGCAAAGGCCAGCGCAACCATCAACATCTGCTTCTTCATTTATGCGTTCTCCGAACGTGTACTTGGGTGTCTGCCAGCGCGCCGCACACCTGTGCAAGGCTTATCCCGGCCGCGCAGAACATTCTACAGGATAGCGCAAGCGCGCAGAGTTGGCTTAACGAGGATGAGCGGGCCAGCTTAAGGTCGCCTTAAGCGGGTGTGAGCAAATTTTTACAAATTGAAACAGCAGTTAATTTCTCGCGCCGTCGTCAGGAATGTTAGGCTGAGCTGCAAAATCTCAAGCTCCCGAATCGCGATCAGGGAACCACGCTGGCTGCATGTGCGCGGTATCCGCCGGCTCGTGCTTGCCGGCGTCAGCACCAATAATTCGGTCGAGGCCAGTGCGCGCAGCGCCGGCAACCTGGGCTTCATGGCTACGGTCGTGGCCGACGCCTGCTTTGCCTTCGAGAAGCGCGACTATGGCGGCACCCTGCGCAGCGCCGAGGACGTGCACCTGATGGCGCTGGCGAACCTGGACGGCGAATATGCGCGGGTCGCCACGGCCGGCGCCGTGCTGGACGAGCTGATGCGCGGCTAGAACGCCGGCAGGAGTCCAGGCAGTTGCGCGCGCCAGACCCACGCGGCCAGCGCCAGCGCGCCCAGCACCAGCCAGGGCCAGGAGCGCGCGGCCAGTTTCCAGTCCACCGGGGACGGCCAGAACGACAGGTACTGCGGCGCCAGGAATACCGCCAGCAGCAGATCGAGCGGTTCGAAATGCCAGCCGGGCCGGGTGCGCCAGGCCGCCACCAGCAGCGGCAGGAGCAGGACCAGCAAGGGCGCCAGCGCGGCCGGGGCAGCGTTGTACCAGCGCAGGTTGGCAAAGGTGACGGAACCGAGCTCCCAGACTTTCCCCTTGCGGCGCGGGATCAGGTTCAGGCCGACCGGCTCGGCATTGGTCAGCAGGCCAACGCCGAAATGGGCCAGCTCGTGGCACAGGGTGCCGGCCGCGGTGAGGACAAAGAAGCCCGGATGGGCGCTGGAGAGCATCCAGAACAGGAAGGCCAGCGCCAGCGAGGGCAGCAGGTAGACCAGGATGTCGGCATGGGTGCACAGGAATACCGGCGCAAGGCTCCCACAGGCGGCGGGCAGGTCCATGCCGGATCAGCCGTGCTTAGTTGCTGTAGAAGCAGCGCCCGCAGGCCTGGCGGTAGCTTTCGTTGCCGCCGATACTGACCTGTTCGCCTTCGCGGATGCGGCGTCCCGCTTCGTCGACACGGATGTTCATGGTCGCCTTCTTGCCGCAGGTGCAGATGTTTTTGATTTCCTCGATATCGTCGGCCAGGGCCAGCAAATAGGCCGAACCGGGGAAGGGTTCGCCGCGGAAATCGCTGCGCAGGCCGTAGCAGATAACGGGCACGCCGCGTACTTGCGCCAGCTGGTGCAGTTGCTGCACCTGGGCGGTCGTGAGGAACTGGGCCTCGTCGACCAGCATGCAGGCCACGCGCGGCGCATCGGCGAGGAAATCGGTCTCGGCATCGAACAGGCCGACCTGGCGCTGCGGACCCAGGCGCGAGGTGATCAGGCCCACGCCGTAGCGGTCGTCGATGGCGGCGGTGTAGAGCTTGACCTGCTGGCCCTGCTCCTCGTAGTTGTGCGCCACCTGCAGCAAGGCAGTCGATTTGCCGGCGTTCATCGCCGAGTACCTGAAATAGAGTTTTGCCACTGCCCTGCCCTGCTTGCCGGATTTGAAATGGCGGCAATTATAGCGTGGGCAGGCAGCCGGGGCCAGAACCCGGGCTGGCTGCCCATGGACCAGCCTGAAAGTAAACGCGCTTAGCCGCGGCGGCGGCGCATCCAGCCGACCAGGCCCAGCCCCATCAGCATCATGGCATAGGTTTCCGGCTCGGGCACCGGCATGGCCAGGGTGACGTCGTTGGCCGTCACCCAGTAGTCGCCGCCGCCCGTCATGGTGACCGAACTCAGCGGTGAGCTGGAAACAAAACCGAGGAAGCTCGAGGTGGTGGCATTGCTCAGCGTGTAGTTCAGGGTGCCGCCGTTGGCGGCCGTGAACAGCAGGGAGCCGCCGGGCAGGAAGCTGCCGAGCACGTCGGAGCCGAAGAAGTAGCCGCCGAAGCCGGTGACGCCGGGGGCGAAATTCGAGAACACGATGCCGTCGCCGTCGACGTTGGTCGACAGCCAGCCGTCGCTGCCGCTGCCCGCGCCGTACAGGCCGCCCGGGGCGGTGGCGGTGTAGCCGTAGGCGCCGGCGCTGCGCCCGAGCGGGCTGTCGTAGAGGTCGATGTCGAGGTCGTCGTAGCTGTCGACCCCGTAGCCGCCGACGGCGGCGAGGAAGGCGTTGCGGTCGGTGTAGACCGTGATCTGGGCGCTGGCGTTGACGGCGCCGCACAAGAGCATGGCGGCGACCAGGCTCTTCAGGGCAAGCGGTTTGCTGTGCATGATGGCTCTCCTTGAGGGATGGATGTGCTGGGATCTGGCTGTGCCAGGGTCCAGTACACCGCGTTCCCGCAAGTGTTGCAATCCGATTAATCTTAAAATTATGGCATGTTGATCTGGCTCAGCAGTGGTCGATTGCCGTGCTAGTTTTTCGAGACAATCCGCGCCGGGTTCCCGACTACCGTGGCGCCGGCCGGCACATCGCGGCTGACCACGCTGCCCGCGCCGACGATGGCGTTGTCGCCAATCGTCACGCCCGGCAGCACGATGGCGCCGCCGCCGATCCAGACGTTCGCGCCGATGGTCACCGGCTTGCCGCACTCCAGCCCGCTGCGGCGGATTGCCGGGTCGCGCGGATGGTCGGCGGTGTAGATCTGCACCGCCGGGCCGATACGGGTGTCGTCGCCGATGGTCACGCGCGCGGTGTCGAGGATCACGCAGTTGTAGTTCAGGAAGACGTGCTTGCCGATATGCAGGTTGAAGCCGTAGCCGCAGTAGAACGGCGGACGCAGCATGGCGCCCTCGCCCACCGATCCCGCCCGTTCGCGCAGCAAAGCGCGCCAGACGTCAGCCGCTTCGCCCATGGCCGCGTTGTAGCGCGCCAGCCAGGCCGCGCAGGCGGCTAGCTCGACCTGCAGTTCGGGCGCGCTGGGGTGGTACAGCTCGCCGGCCAGCATCTTGTCCTTGTCGCTGCGTGTCATCGCCGTGCCCCTCATTGCCCTGGATGATACTGGCGTTCCAGTGCTTTCCGGATGTCGTCAGGGTAGAAGAGCACGTCCTTGAACTCGCCGCGGCTGTACATCTCGGCCTGGTCGGCAAAGTGCTTCGAGGCCGGGTTGCCGCTCTGGCCGCCGGCCAGGATGCTCTTCGCGCGCACGCGCGGACCGAACTCGACGGCAGCAACGAAACTGTTGCCGCGGTCACCGTAGATGCGCTTGGTCTTTTGCTTGGCCACCATGCCGAACGAGGCCAGCGAACCCCAATGTGCCGAGGTGAACGCCACCGGCCAGCTCGGCTTGCTGTCGTCGTACTGCTGGTCGACGTCGCCGCTGATGCGCTGGAAGCGGTTGATCTCGCCCCAGGGCGTTTGCCAGGTGCCGAAGTCCTTGGCCAGCTTGTCGCTGGCGCGCGCCAGGGCGTCGAGGCGTTCCTGCCGGCCCAGGCGGGTAGTGATGTAGTCGACCGACGGCAGGCCGGCGGCGCGCGCCTTCGGCGTCGCCGCGGCCACCATTTCCTGGCCCCAGTACACGGCCAGCGAGGTCGGCACCGAGTCGGCGCCGAAGCGCAGGTTCCAGCCGCGCAGCGCGGCAACCTGCTCCTTCAGCGCCGCCTTGCGAGCGTCGTTTGCCGGCAAGGCCTCGTAATCCTTCAGCAGCTGCGGCACCAGCGGCTCGAAGGCGGTGAGGTAGCTGTCGTAGGAGGCGGCGATCAGGCTGTCGAGCGTCATGGCTTTCGCATCGCGCAGCACGCGTTCGGCATGGATGCCGCGCGCGTTTTCCGGAAGCGACCACATGTAGGCCGGGTAGTCGGCCTGCTTCGGGCTGTTCGCGCCCGAGGCGCTGAACGGCCAGTTGTTGGTATTGCTGATGTAGCCGCTGGCCGGGTTGAACAGCGTGATCGTGTCCTCGATGTCGTGCAGACCCTGCCATTCGGTGGCCGGGTTGCTGCCGTCGACCGGCTTGCTCCAGTCGAAGCGGGTGTCGCGCTTTGGAATGAAATTGCCGTGGAAGTAGGCGATGTTGCCATCGGCGTCGGCATACACCGTGTTGTTCGAGGAATTCGTGCGCAGCTGCATCGCCTGGTAGAAGGCGTCGTAGTTCTTCGCCTTGGTACGCGAATACGACTGGGTCAGGGCCTTGATCGGCTCGTCCATCATTTTCACCGCCACCCATTTGCCGTTTTCCGCGCGCACGATGGGGCCATGGTGGCTGAAGTAGGCCGTCACCGTGCGGCTGGCCAGCTTGCCGCCGGCCGTCTTGTACGGCAGCGTGATCGGCACCGCGCGCAGGGCGCGTTCTTCGTTCCCGTACTTGTAGTAGAACTTGCCGCCGCGCTTGGTCACGGTTTCCAGGTACTCGTCGATGACGTCGCCGCCGCCCGAGGTGTGCATCCAGCCGGCGCGCTCGTTGAACCCCTGGTAGATGAAGAACTGGCCCCAGGTCACGGCGCCATAGGCGTTCAGGCCCTCCTCGCTGACCATGTGCACTTCCGGGCGGAAGTAGAACGAGGTGTGCGGGTTGATCATCAGGAGCGGATGGCCTGCCTGCGTAAGCTTGGGCGCGATGGCGAAGCCGTTCGAGCCGCGCGGCTCGGCATCAAGGGCGTTGCGATTGTCCGCCACTTTAATCGCGACGGCGGGCTGCGGCTTGCCGTAGAAGGCTTCCAGGTCCTTCAGCTCGATCGATTCGATGTCGCCGCCGATGCTGCCCTCGCTGAACGACAGCGCCATCCAGGGCTCGAAGCGGGTGATCAGCTTCGGCTTCACTTCGGGGTGCGTGTGCAGGTAAAAATTCAGGCCGTCGGCCCAGGCAACCATCAGCCCCTGCAGCCAGGCCGGGCTGGCCGCGAACTTGGCCTGCATGTCGGCGGGCTGGATGTAGAGCTTCATGCGCAGGTCGCGCCAGATTTCCCGTTCGCCCTCGACCTCGGCCAGGCGCCCCATCGAATTGATGTAGTTCAGTTCGACGCGGTTGAAATCGTCCTCGGCCTGGGCGTAGATCATCCCGAACACCGCATCGGCGTCGCTCTTGCCGAACACGTGGGGAATGCCCCATTTGTCGCGCATGATCGTCACGCGCTGCGCCGTGCCCTGCCAGCGCGCCAGGTCGGCATGGCCAGCCTTTTCGCTGACGCTTGCCGCGGGTGCGGCATCGACGGCCGGGGCAACGCCTGCGAAGGCGGCAGCGCAGGCAGAGAGGGCAAAGGTCGAGGCAAAAGTCGAGGCAAAGCGGCGCGACAGGATCATGCAGGTCTCCTTGTTGTTCGATTGGCTGGCTACAGCCCGGCGTGGACCAGTTTCTGCTTGAGGATCTCGTTCTCGGTCAGCAAGGTGGCCATGCGGTCCTTCAGCGCGGCGATCTCGGCCTTGAGGGCGGCCTTTTCGTCGACCGGCTCACCGTCCGGGCCGGTTTTCTTCGGCTTGGTGGCCTGCTTCTGCTCGCGCACCGAACGCGCGGCCTGCTGCAGTTCCTTGCGTCCGCCGGCCACGGCCGCGATCTGCGCTTCTTGCGGCAATTGCGCCACATTCGCGGCGGCATTGATCGAGATGGTGCCGGCGCGCACGGCCTCCACCAGTTGCGGCGTGGCCGCCTTCTGGATGCGTTCGATCTGGCTGATGGTGTTGCTCGACACGCGCGCCGCTTTCGCTACCTCTTCGCGCGTGTTCCATGGCGGCGGCGGGCGCGAATCCATGTCGTCGGGAGTCGGCTCGGGCGGCTCCTCGGCCATGCGCTGGGCCATGCGCGCGCTGACGATTTCCTTCTTGCGCAGGGCCAGCAGGCCGCGCTGGAAGTCCGACACGCTGCGGCGCGCCAGGTGGTTGTCGATCATCCACAGCATCACGTCCTCGATGGACGCGAAGCTGTTGTTCTGGACGGTACGGAAGTCGATGTGGTGCTTGCGGCAGATTTCGTAGCGGTTATGGCCGTCGATCAGGACGTCGCCCCACAATACCAGCGCGTCGCGGCAGCCCTCGGCAAGCAGGCTGCGCTCCAGCGCGGCGTATTCGATATCGGTCAGCGGGTCGACGAAGGCACGCAGCTCGTCGTTGATGGTGATGTTCAATGTATGGTCCTAGGCTTCTGGTTGCGCCGTCATGGCGCCGGGAAGCATTCTAGACCATTCGATGGCTGAGCCAAAGCTGGCTGGCCGATTTTGCAGGAGATGCGAAAAGAGTTGGTGCGGGCAGCCGGAATCGAACCGGCACGCCTCACGGCGGCAGATTTTAAGTCTGATGCGTCTACCAGTTCCGCCATGCCCGCGCCGGCGGGAATTGTACACCGTGCAGCAACTTCAGTGTGAGTTGTTGAGCCAGCTACAAGGTTCCGGCCACGGGGCCGCGCCCTATTCCGCTGGTTTATGCCTGAACAGAATTGCCACCAGGCATGCATGCGATGCTCGGGCTTTGCTTGACGCTGGAGGTGGCAGAAATGGACGTTTCCATGATCCGATGTGGCGCGGCCTGCGGCGAAGCAAGGCTGGTACTGGACAAAAAAATGCCGCCGTCGCATCGGGTGCGTCGGCGGCAAACGCTCAGTTGGTCTGAGTTGGAGACAGTGCTTATGATAAGGGCGTCGCGCCGGCATACAAGGGCCGCACCAGGAAAATTCGCCCTGTCTTGACCTAGGCGTATTCCGACAGACTGCAGGAAACGTCTGACCGCTCGCCACCGCTGCGTCAGAAAGTCTTACTCAACGACACCACCAGCGTATTCTTGCCCGGATCGGTATAGCCGATCCGCTCGCTCCGATTCAGCATGCCGCTCGTGCCGGGATCGCAGGCATGGGTGGCGCCGAAGGCACGGGTGTAGGCGCCGGCCACCTTCCAGCCGCCGTTCAGGCGATGCGTCAGGCCGACTTTCACGTCGCGCCAGTTCCAGTAATCGTTGCCGGCCCCGGCCACCCGGCCCTCACCGGCGTGCAGGTTCAGCATGGTAGCCGCGCCCAGGTCGACGTTGGCGCCGCCGTCGAGGTAGCCGGTGCCGCGCGCATTGGCGATGCCGAAGAAATTGCGGGTGACGGTGTAATTGTACTTGGCGTACAGCGCCTTGTAGCTGACGCCGGCCGAGAGCTCGCCATAGTCGAAGCGCCCGCCGTTCGGGCCGCGCGCGGCGCCTGGATACCTGGCGTAATGCCCGATCAGGCTGTAGCCGATTGCGTCTGCCTTGCCGCTGTAGCCGCCATACAAGTCCCACTCGACCGATCCCTTGGCGATGGTGCGGTCGCCCACGTTGACCACGCGGGTACCGGCCGACCAGCCGCTCGGGTGCACCACATCGACGCCGGCCTGGGCGGCGGGCTTGCCGTCGCTCTGGCGCAGGCCGCGCCACACGTACTGGCTGGCGACGCCGGCATTCGCCGTAAACGCGGCCTCGCCGGCCGCGGCAAACACCGCCTCGGCGGGGCCTGGCGCCGTAGCGAGGGCGGAAACATGCATCGAGAACAGCGCAAGACAGACGAGCGGCATCAGCCGCGAAGCGGAATGAGTCATTCTGTTGAGGGCAAAGGTTGGACGCGAAACTGGGGTGAATGCAGCGCGGCGGCGGGTTCTGGATAGTGCCGTGCGGCAATGGGATGAACGAATTCTAGAGGGGTTTTTCGCGCGCACAGCGATTTGATGCCAGGATGAACATCGCTTTTTTCGTCGTCTGCGTGATCCGCGCAACACCGTGTCAAAGCTGGCATTCAGGGATGGCAACGTTGGTCGGGAATGTCTCGGCGCCGCGTCACCCCGTCTGCGCAAGCGCAAGGAAGCGGCAAGCAGCAGCGGGCGTCCGCCGCAAGCCAGGGGCCATGGCGTTACGATAGATTGCCATCATTCGTGAAGCGGAGGCGGTATGCTGCATCCTGTCGACCGCCACGCCCGGCTTGCGGAGCTGCACAGGATCTGGCGCGACAAGGGAAGTGTCCTGCCGCAGAATGCCTTGCGCGGCCTGCTCGGGCACGCTGCCGCATGGAGCGCCTGGCCGCTGGTGCATGCTGCCGGCACGCGCCTGGCCGCCAGCACCAGGCTCGACACAGCCGAAACCTTGCACCTGATCGACGCCTGCCGCGCACTCGGCAAGGGCGGCGAAGCGCTGGCCCTGACGCGCGAGCAGCCGCAGCTTGCCGAACTCGTCGCCGAACTGCGCGCCTGGCTGGCCTGGCGCCGGCACTTCCCCCTCTCGGCCGGCGGCGGCCCGCTCAGCCTCGAGCCGCTGGCCCACCATCACGCACGCGACTTTGCGTGGCAATACGGCGATCCTGCAATCGCCGAACTCTGCTGCCTGCCGGTCTTCGCCGACGCGCTCGACTGGCACGGCTGGCTGGCCGAACGCTGGCGCGAAGGCCGGCGGCTGCTATTTGCGGTGCTGCACCGCGAATGGGGATTCATCGGCTGCGTCAGCCTGACGCTGGACCACGGCCTCGGCTTCTTCTACTACTGGCTGGGGAAGGATTTCCAGGGGCAGGGCTTCGGGCCACGTGCCGGCGAGCTATTGCTGGAGCTGGGCGAACGCGCCTATGGGCTGCGCGGCTGCTATGCCAAGGCCTTCGACTACAACCTGCGCTCGCGGCGCGGCCTGGAAAAGATGGGATTTATCGAACTCGGCATGCGCGGCGCGGGCGACGATTGCGACCAGGTGTTTTACCGGCGCGGGCCGCCGCAAGGGCGCCGGCGCACAATCGACGAATTGCACCGGCTGCTCGACAGCATGGATGCAAGCGTGCGTCCGGCGCCTGCCGCCTTGCCGGGGCACGCGGATGCACTGACGGCCTGACGGTTTGAATGATGGGGCGCCAGCCCGGATCAGGCGCCCTGGTAGATCAGCACGCCGCACACCGCCGCGCCCAGGGCCAGCAAGCCGAACAGGAACCAGCGCATCGCACTCGCCAGGCCGGCAACGGCCCTGTCGGCATCCTTGCTCAGCATGCCGCGCTTGCGGCCGGAGTTGAGCAGCATCGCCACGAAAATAAACAGGAAAAACAGCAGCAGGACAAATTTCATCATGATCCTTACTGTCTCAGGTCCGCGCCAGCACCAGGGCCAGCGACACCAGCCCCAGTACGCCCGATGCCGCTGCAATCAGGCCCACCACCTGGATCTTGCCGCGCGCCGCTTCCATCCTGGCGATCAGCTGGGCGTTCTGGTCGGCCAGTTCGGTGATCAGCTTCGAGGCTTCGCGCAATTGCCCGTGCATCTGGGCGATGGCGGCGTCCTGCTGCTCGATGTGCGCGGCCAGCAAGGCCATGCCATCCTCGCCCCGGGGCATGGGCGCCATCGCCACGTCGTCGATGCCGGCTGGCGGCCCGCCCTTGCGCCCGACCGTATCCCACAGCTTGCGGGCGCCGTTCGCCACTTGCGGCGCGGCAGCGATGACCTCGCTCCACGGAACCGCCTTCAACACCTTCAGCCAGGCTACGGCCATATTCTTTCCTCCAAATCGAATGGGATAAAGCATAGCACCTCGGCTCCCTGCCCCGACAGCCGGGTCAGGTGTGCAATCGTGCGGCCGCGTTTATGCAGTACCATCATCCCATGTGTGGACGATTTGACCAAAGCCAAACGGCGCGTTATTACGCGAGCGTATTCGGCTGGGCCGACGCGGTGTACGACAGCGAATCGGCGCCAGCCTACAACGTCTCGCCCGGCAGCTACCGCCCTGTCATGCACCTGCAGGACGGCGAGCGCCGTGTCGACGACGTATTCTGGAGTTACCGCGCGAAATGGGCTGAAGGCAAGGTGCCAATCACCATCAACGCCCGCCTGGACAAGCTCACGAACCGCTACTGGAGCCGGCTGCTGAAGAACGGGCGCGCCGTGGTGCCGGCCGAAGGCTGGTACGAATGGACCGGCGAAAAAGGGAAAAAGCAGCCCTGGCACATCCACCGCAAGGACCGTGCGCCGCTGTTCATGCTGGCCATCGCCAACTTCGGCAGCTTTACGGAGAACCGCGCCGAGGCCGGCTTCGTGATCGTTACCGACGATGCCGCCGAAGGCATGCTCGACATCCACGACCGCCGTCCGGTCGTGCTCGAGGCGGCCGACGCCGCCTTGTGGCTGGACCCTGGCCTGGCGCCCGACGCAGCTATCGAACTGGCGCGCAACGCCGCCCTGCCGCCCGAGGCCTTCGAGTGGTTCAAGGTGACGCCGGAAGTCAACCGCGCCGGCGTCAACAGCCCGCAGATGGCGATGCCCCTGCCAGAGTAAGCGTTATTCCAGCACGCTGACCAGGGCCAGCAAGCCCAGCGCCACGCCGATGATCACGCCGGCGCGGTTGCGCAGGCGCTGGCCGCGTTCGACCACCTGCTTGGCGATACGGCGGCGCGGACGGAATCCGCCTCGTTCCGATGTGGCTTTTTCTTGTTGCATGTTAGGTTCCGTGTTCATCTCTACGATATCCATTGGCGACTCCGATAGTCACTGCCGAAGATTGATAATGCCGGCCGGCGTGGCCGGCTACAGGGTGTGGATGCAGGCCCGGCGTGACAGCGATGCTGTCTGCCGAGCTCAGGCAAGCCGGGCGAGATGCTCGGAAATACGGGCGCAGGCGGCGCTGGGAGAAAATCGACAGCGTGTGGCCGCGAGGCGGAAAGCAGCAACGGCAAGGGCAGGCGCCGCGCCGTGTTGGAACGAGATATTGAACGACTGATCGTGCTGAATGCGTGACATGCCAGTTACCGTGTTCGATCCGCCATCGACGCTGCACAACGCAGGCGCCGACCGCATAAGAGGATTGATTCTACACGAACAGCTTGTTAGATCAATACGCAATTGAAGCAATGTTGCGCAATGTCAAAGACCCCGTTTCCGGGGTCTTTTTTTGCTGCTTGCCAATCAGTTTTCTATTAGCCTTGCTTCGTGCGGCTTCGTGCTGCTTCGTGTCGCTTAGTGCTGGTAAGCGCCGATATCGTAGCCGGTGCTGGCGTTACGTGCCTTGCCGTCGATGTCGGTCGGCAGCGCGTAGGTCGCGATACCGCGGCCGATCACCGGCGAGCTGGCGCTCGGCTTGAAGTTCGGCATCGCGGCGGTGCGCGAGTAACCGGCCAGCAGCGGGTCCGAGGTGATGGTGCCGGTATGCTTCAAGCCATTGCGCAGCTGCCAGTTATAAGTCGTGTTCTTGAACACCAAATTGTTCTTGTACGCGTTGGCGGCGCCGGTCTTGCCCTGCTCCGAGATACCGTACTTGTTGTCATAGACGATGTTGTTGTACACCGCCACGTTGTTCGCACCAGCCGAGGTGAAGTAGAAGTCGCCACCACCGACGATGATGCCAAAGTTCGACGACGACACGGTGTTGTTGATGATCTTCACATTCGTCGCATCGTGCCACAGGTGGATCGCTGCCGAACCCACCCGGTAAACCACGTTGTTCTTGATCGTGCCCGAGGTGCTGACATAGATACCCTGGACGTAGGTGCAACCCGCCGGGCCGATGTCGTGGACGACGTTGCCGACGACGTCGGTCAGCACACCCTTGTAGTAGCTGTCGACACCGATCGCCGAACCGCCCGCGCTGTTGCAAGGAATCGTGGTCGCGGTGTGATGGACGTGGTTGCCTTCGATGACATTGTACGAACCGCCGGTGTAGATACCGAGCGTCCACTTGGTACCGCTACGGACTTTCGAGCCGTCGACTTCGAAGCCGATGATGCTGACGTAATTGCCGCGGTTATCCCAGGCAGTCTTGTTGCTCGAGTTTGCAGGCGGCACGATCCTGGCGCCCCATTTGGTGGTCGACACCCAGTAAATGCGGGCCGCAGCGGTGCCATTGGCAGTGGTCTTGAAGCCACCATCGTAGGTGCCCGGCGCAACGAATACGGTCGTGCCCGGCTTGGTGGCTGCCTTGGCGGCACGCGCCAGGGTCTTGAACGGCTTGGCCTTGGTGCCGGCTGCGGTGTCCGAGCCGTTTGGCGAAACGTAATAGTTGTAGGCGGTAGCGGGCGTCGTAGCGTTGCTGGTGACGGCCGCCTTGGCACGCAGGCCTTCCTGGGCATCGTAACCCGACAGGGCAACGCCGGTGGCGGCGCTGGCAGCGGATGCGCCGAGCGCCAGCAGCACGGCAGCTGCGCCATGGGTCAGTGCATTGATACGGATATTGGAGGGCTTGGTAGCGGAGTGTTTCATCAATAGTCCTTACGTTAAATGCGAAATGCGAGAGGTTTGAGCGTAGGAAACTGCCTAAGTTCAACGTTTTCTAAGAAAAATTTCTTTGAACTATCAAACCTGCAAATATTATTTGCCTATAGAAATAGATGTTGATATTTCGTTCAGCTGTGTTTGCTATGCCGATGCGCTATCGATTACGCAATGAAAAACCCGCGTGCCTTGCGGTCACGCGGGTTGATTGGGTCAGGATGTGGCTAGCTGGGTGCGCGCTGAGTGCAACCAGTCAATTGGTCCTGTCCACAGGTAGTGCTCGGTAATGCCTGGTGTTCGCTCAGTACGGTGGATAATTAGTGCTGGTAAGCGCCGATGTCGTAGCCGGTCGACGCGTTACGCGCCTTGCCGTCGATGTCGGTCGGCAGCGCGTAGGTCGCGATACCGCGGCCAATCACCGGCGAGCTCGCGCTCGGCTTGAAGTTCGGCATCGCGGCGGTGCGCGAGTAACCGGCCAGCAGCGGGTCCGACGAAATCGTGCCGGTGTGCTTCAGGCCATTGCGCAGCTGCCAATCGTAGGTGGTGTTCTTGAACACCAGGTTGTTCTTGTACGAGTTGGCAGCGCCGGTCTTGCCCTGCTCCGAGATGCCGTACTTGTTGTCGTACACGATGTTGTTGTACACGGCAACGTTGTTGGCGCCGGCACTCGTGAAGTAGAAGTCACCACCGCCGACAATGATGCCGAACACCGACGAGCTCACCGTGTTGTTGGTGATCTGAACATTCGTTGCATCGTGCCACAGGTGGATCGCTGCCGAACCGACACGGTAGACCACGTTGTTCTTGATCGTGCCGGAGGTGCTGACATAGATGCCCTGGACGTAGGTGCAACCGGCCGGGCCGATGTCGTGGACGACGTTGCCGACGACGTCGGTCATCACGCCTTTGTAGTAACTGTCGACACCGATGGCCGAACCGCCCGCACTGTTGCAAGGAATGGTGGTGGCGGTGTGGTGGACGTGGTTGCCTTCGATGACGTTGTAGGAACCGCCGGTGTAGATGCCGAGCGTCCACTTGGTGCCGCTGCGCACTTTCGAGCCGTCGACTTCGAAGCCGATGATGCTGACGTAGTTGCCGCGGTTATCCCAGGCGTTCTTGTTGGTCGAGTTTGCAGGCGGCACAATCTTCGCGCCCCACTTGGTGGTCGAGACCCAGTAGATGCGGGCGGCGGCGGTGCCGTTGGCGGTGGTCTTGAAGCCACCGTCGTAGGTGCCTGGCGCAACAAAGACGGTGGTGCCGGCCTTGGTCACGGCTTTCGCAGCGCGGGCCAGGGTCTTGAATGGGGCTGCCTTGGTGCCGGCGGCGGTATCGGAACCGGTCGGCGAGACGTAGTAGTTATTGGTGGTGGCAGGCGTGGTGGCGTTGCTGGCGGTGTTGACCGTCAGGTTCGACGAAGCATCATAGCCGGAGAGCGCGAAGCTGGTTGGGGCGGCGTGGGCGGAAGCGGAGAATGCGAACACGACGGCGGTAGCGACAGCGTTCAGGGCGATGGTGGCTTGCTTTTTCATGCGAGAAGTTCCTAACGTCAAAGGTAAAAAATCGAAGCGAGTAAATCGCGAATACGTAACCTTTGAGGGGAAGAAACTTCCTTAGTTCAACTTTTCTTCAAAAAAATTTTCTACAAGTAACAAAAGATTAAGCGCCTTTATTCTTCTGAAATCGAACAGTGCTCTGATCCATATCGTGTCTTGAGCAGCAACTTACACGCAGAGGCCGGTGTCTTACAGGACCGCATACACTGACGCACGAGGACACGATGGGCATCTATATGCAACTACGCGAAACCCTGAAGGAAGGCGAACATTATGCCGGGGTCATCCTTGGCAAGGATGGCGAGGCCGACCATCACCTGATCCTGCTACCCGGCGACCTGGGCGATGTCAGCTGGCCCGGCGCGCTGGAATGGACAGGCACGCAAGGCGGGGAATTGCCTAACCGGCGCGAACTGTCGCTGCTGTTTGCCAACCTGCGCGAGCAATTCGAGAGGGAATGGTATTGGTCGTCCGAGCCCCACGAAACCCGGTCGCAACTGGTCTGGGGCGAGAACTTTGCCAGCGGTATTCAAACCGTGTACGGCCGGCCTTTCCGCGGACATGCGCGCGCAATCAGGCGCATCCTGATCGAGTAGGCCGGCAAGCCACAACCGCGCTGTCAGCCAAGCTGGCCCTGTACGGCTCGGCTCGGCTCGGCTCGGCTCGGCTCGGCTCGGCTCGGCTCGGCATAGCGTGGCCTGACCTGGCGTGGTTCGGCGTGGCTTGGCCTGGCTTGACGTGGCTTGACATGAACTGGCATGGCCTGGCTTGGCCCGGCTCGGCGTGCCTCTGCATGACCTGGCGTGGTCCGGCATGACCTGATTCAGCCGCGACCTGCCCGCCGAACGCACTGCGCACACGCATCACCGCGTGCGCGCAGCGACCGGTCGTCTTATTCAGACGCCGTACGCGCCTCGTTGGCCGAGATGCGATTGCCATTGCTGGCGCGGTTGACCGCCATCCAGCCCGCGCCCAGCAGCGCCAGGCCGAGCACGGCGCCAAGCGGCGAACGCGGCATCCAGCGTGCCGCCGCGCCGGTGACGGCGTTCGGGCTTTCGCGTTGTGGATCGGAATGGCGGCGGCGCAGTGCGGCGCTGCTGGCCGGGCCGCCTGCGTACAGCTGGATCATTTCGCGAACGAAAGGCATCATGTCCTGCGGGCCGCGGCTGGTCACCAGGTTACCGTCGCGCACCACTTCCTGGTCGAGCCAGGTGGCGCCGGCGTTCACCATGTCGTCGCGCACGCCCGGCCACGAGGTCAGGGTGCGGCCCGACAGCAGGCCCGCCGACGCCAGTACCCAGGGGCCGTGGCAGAGCGTGGCGATCGGCTTGTCGAGCAGGTCGAAGGCGCGCACGAAGTCGCGCGCCTCGGCCGACTGGCGCAGCGCGTCCGGGTTCATGAAGCCGCCCGGGATGAGCAGGCCGTCGTAGTCGCGAGCGCTGACGTCCTCGATTGTCCAGTCGACGTCGATCAGGTCGGCCGGCATGTGCAGGTTCATGCCGCGGATCTTGCCGGATTTGAGCGAGATGATGTCGACCTCGGCGCCGGCGCCGCGCAGCGCCGCCACCGGCGCCGTGAGTTCCACTTTCTCGAAGCCGTCCGCGGCGAGCACGGCGATGCGCTGCCCTGCCAGTTTCTTCCGTCCAGTCATGGTGTCCTCCGTTGAGATAATGTGCGGAGGAGTCTACCGGAATGGCCGAATGGGCAGCGTACGGTCCACTGGGCCGCCATATGGCAGGCCACGGCAAGACCGCCAGGCCCGCGCATCGTGCTGCTTACCGGCCGGCGGCGCCCAAGGCTTACTTCGCCGGCACGTTGGCGCGGCCGATCGGCTCCTCGACGTTGGCCAGGAACCAGGCCGTGGCCGTCATCACCGCCACGTTGCGGCGCAGGTTGTCGGGATCGACCTTGTCCAGGGTGTCGGCCGCCGTGTGGTGGTAATCGAAATAGGCCGAGGTGTCGACCAGCGGCGCGAAGCTCGGTACGCCGGCACGTTCCAGGCCCGACAGGTCGCCGGTCGACAGCGCATCCTGGCGCTGGAACACGGCGGCGCCGATCGGCAGCAAGGCCGCCTGCAGCGGCGCGAACAATTTGGTGGATGCGGCCGGCACGCTGGCGCGCATGCCGAACGGGCGCCCCACCCCGTTGTCGCTCTCGATGGCGCCGACGTGGCTGCCGGCGTTCGCCCCCTGGGCTTCCAGGTAGGCGCGCGCGCCGCGGGTGCCGTTCTCCTCGTTCATCCAGGCGATCAGGCGGATCGTGCGGCGCGGGCGGTAGTCGAGCTTCTTCAGGACCTCGAACACCGCCATCGCGCTGGCCACGCCGGCCGCGTCGTCGTGGGCGCCGGTGGCCAGGTCCCAGGAATCGAGGTGGCCGGACACGATCACGACCTCGTCGGGCTTGTCGCTACCAGGGAAATCGGCAATCACGTTGAAGCTGTCGGCGTCGGGCAGGATCTTCGGCGTCAGCACCAGGCGCATGCGCAGCGGGCCGCGCTCGGCCAGGCGGCGCATCAGCATGGCGTCTTCCACGCTTACCGCCGCCGCCGGGATGCGCGCGCCGTCCTGCAGGGCCGTGTTGCCGGTGTGCGGCAGGCGGTAGTTGGCGCCGCCGACCGAGCGCACCAGCGCCGCCGCCGCGCCCATCTCGGCCGCCATGCGCGGGCCATTGGTACGGAAGTTCGAGCCCTGGCCATAGGCCGGGCCGGCCAGGCCGCGGTCGGCCATGTGCTGGTCGAAGGGTACGTCGAACAGCACGATGCGGCCCTTGACCTCGGCGGCGCGCGCCTTCAGTTCGTCGAAGCTGCTGACCACGATCACCGGAGCCACCAGGCCCGCGTTCGGCGTGGCGCCCGAGCCGCCCAGCGCGGTGAGGACCACGCGCTGGGTGATGCCGTCCGGCCTGCCCTTGTAGTCCACGAGTTCGCCCGTTTCAAGGCCGCGCACCCAGTGCGGCACCTTTACCGGCTGCAGCGTCACCTTGGCGCCGAGCTTGCGCATCGCGTCCGCCACCTGGTTCACCGCCGCCGCCGCACCGGCCGAGCCCGACAGGCGCGGGCCGATCAGGTCGGTCATGTCTGCCGTGCGTTCCCAGGCGTAGTCGCTCGTCATGGCGGTGTCGCGGATCCTGGTCAGGGCCGCCGGATCGTTGCCTGGGCTGGCAGCCTGGGCCGCAGTAATGAACGAGGTAGCGAACAAGGCGGCCATCAGGCCGAGGGCAGGAAGGCGGGTGCGGCGATTCATGCGAAAATTCCTTCGGTTAAGTTTTTACAAGATCGAAGGGTAGCGCATCTGCCGGTTTTGCGCTGTCTTTACGCCTGGCGCAAGACGCGCGAGCGCCTAAGCCGGCACCAGCCGCAGCAATGTGATTTCCGACGGCGCACCGAAGCGCTTCGGCGGCCCCCAGTAACCGGTGCCGCGGCTGGTATACACCCACAAATCGCGCACCCGGTGCAGGCCGGCGACGAACGGCTGCTGCAGCGGCACGAACAAGTTCCACGGGAAGAACTGGCCGCCGTGGGTGTGGCCGGACAATTGCAGGTCGAACCCGGCCTCGGCGGCAGCCGGCGCCGTCCGCGGCTGGTGCGCGAGCAGGATCTTCACATCCACCTCCTCCGGCGCCCCGGCCGCGGCCGCCTGCGGGTTGCTGCGGTGGCTGGGCACGAAGTGGTGCGCCGTGAAGTCCGGCACGCCCGCGATCAGGACCCGGGCCGCGCCGCGCTGGCGCACCACGTGCTGGTTCAGCAGCACCGTCAGCCCCAGCCGGCGCACCTCGGCAATCCACTCCTCGGCGCCCGAGTAATACTCGTGGTTGCCGGTCACGAAAAAGGCGCCGTCCGGCGCCGACAGGCGCGCCAGCGGCTGGGTATGCAGGGACAGGCGCTGCACGCTGCCGTCGACCAGGTCGCCGGTGACGGCGATCGCATCCGCCTTCAGCGCATTCACGCGGTTGACGATGGCGTTCAGGTAGGGCCGGCGGATGGTGGGGCCGACGTGGATGTCGGAAATCTGGGCAATCGAATAGCCATGCAGTTCTTCGGGAAGATTGGCGATCGGCACATCCACCCGCTTCACCCTTGCCAGGCGCCGCGCATTCACGAAACCGATGCAGGTCACCGCCAGCGCCAGCAGCGGCACCGCGACCGCGCTCCAGTGGGTGAAGCCGCCATGCGCCTGCCCGACCGCCAGCAAGGCCAGCAGCACAATATCGCGCAGGAAGGTAATGACGATCAGCGACGAGAACAGCCCCATCGCCAGCAGGCCGACCCAGGCCAGGCCATCCGACCAGCGCCGCCGCCGCAGCGAGGAAGACAGCAGGCCGACCGGCACCAGCAGCGTCGACAGGCCCAGCAGCAGGATGCCGGTTGCGACGCCGGCGAAGCCGAGCCCCATGTCGGGCATCAGGCGCGCGCCTATGTACACGTGCAGCAGGATGAGCAGGGAGAGGACGACGGACAGGTTGCGGCGGGCTGACATAAAAGCGAAGAAGAATGGGTCGTGCGTGTCAGATGGGGCGGGCTGCGCCGTCTGCAAGGCCGGCTTGCCCGGCTTGTCAAAAGAATGTTACGGACTCTTCGCCACTTGTAATATTCTGTATTAGGAGATGAGGGTGACGACAGCCGGGACTATAGTGTGTCCATACCCGGCGTAACTGCGATCACTCCGATCCACGCTGCGGTAAAAAGGAAAAGCCATGTTGAACAAAAAATGCTTTGGTGCGGTGATTCTGGCCGCTGTCGCCGTCTCGCCCTCGGCATTCGCTGGCGACCGCGGCGTCAATACGGCGGTCGGCGCGGTGCTCGGTGCGGCAATTGGCGGTAGCGCTGGCGGCAGCGGCGGCGCCCTGGTCGGCGGCGTGCTCGGCGCGGCAGTCGGCAACTCGATCAACACCCACGACGACCGCCGCTATTATGGCAACCGCGGCGGCTATGGCTACGGTTCGGTCGGCTACTACCAGCCGGCGCCGGTATATGCCCAACCGCGTCCGGTCTACTACGAAGCCCCGCGCTACTACCGCCAGCCGGAAGTGGTGTACGTGGAACCGCGTCACCGTCACCACGACCGTGGCTGGGACCGTGGCCGCGGCAACGACCGCCGCGACTGGGATCGTGGCCATGACCGCGGTGGCCGCGACTGGGACCGCGACGGATACCGCCGCTGATCCACGACCGCAGTCGTATCAAAAAAGAAGCCGCGTTACGACGCGGCTTTTTTTCGTCCTTTCCCTTCCCCTCCGCTTATCCCTGGCGGCGGCGCCTGCCGTCTCGACGGAGGAAGGCATGGTCCACAGCGGCGACATCGTGACACTGGCAGCGGGCCACTACCGGCTGCGCGAACAGCTGGCCGGCTCGGCCTATGGCGTGGTCTGGCGCGCCGATGGCGGCGCTGCCGGCGAGGTCGCGATCAAGCTGGTCAACCGCGAACAGATGACCCGCGCCGAACCCGGCGTGCAGGCGCGCTGGGCCGAATGCGCCGCGCGCGAGATCGCCTTCCTGTCCCAACTCGCGCCCTGGGATGCGCGCCATATCGTGCGCCTGCTCGACCATGGCCTGCACGACGGCCTGCCGGCGCTGGCGCTCGAACTGCTCGACGGCGACCTGGCCGCCCACATGGCCGCGCAGAACACCGCCGCCCGGCGCATCGGCCTGGCGCAGTCCCTGGCCTGGCTTGCGCAGATCAATGCCGCACTGGCGAAAGTCCACCAGCACGGCTGGCGCTACCTCGACCTGAAGCCCGGCAACCTGCTGGTCGATGCCTCCGCCAACACCCTGAAGCTGGCCGACTTCGGCACCAACCGCAGCCTGCTCGACGCCAGCGCCCACTCCTATACCGGCACCGCCAGCTGGCAGGCGCCGGAACAGTTCTTCCCCGAGGGCGGCGGCCATCTTACCGATGCGCGCAGCGACTACTTCGCCCTCGGCGCCATCTTCTTCTACCTCGTTACCGACGGCGCCACGCTGCGCTACAGCGGCGCCTGTGCCGATGCCTGGCGCGCCCATGGCCGCGACGGCGCCGCGCAGTTGCAGGCGGCCTGGAACGGCGCCACGCCGCCCGTGCTGGCCGAGGACGAGGCCGAGCACTTCCTGCAATGCGCACGCGCCGCCACTGACGGCATGGATCCGGCCGCCGCCCTGGCCCTGCTGCGCGCTCTGCTCGCCGCGCGCCGCCAGGACCGCCCGCGCCACGCGCTCGAAATCAGCCGCATGATCGCAGCCGCCGGCCCGCAAGCCACCGTGCGGAGGGCGGCATGATGCGCTTCGCACGCGGCGGGTTCGGCGTGCTGGCCGCAGCCGCACTCGCCCTGCTGTACGCCTTGCAGGCGCTGGCCGTGCTGCGCATGCCGCCGGCCTTTTTCCCAAGCCAGGTGACGGTGACGCTGGCGCCGGGCCGTTCGATCGAACTCGGACGCGCCGAACTCGCCGCGCCCCAGGCCGACCCGCGCCACCTGCGCCTGCGCCGCGACGGCGCCGGCCGCTGGTTCATCGCCAGCGCCAGCGGCGTACAAGGCCTGCGCGTCGAACACGGAACTGGTGAGGGCGTACGGACACGCAGCGGCTCGCTTGCGCTGCAGGCCGGCCAGCGCTTCCGGCTCGGCGCCGCCGAATACACCGTCGACAGCGCAAGCGACACGCTGCTGCGCTTCGGCGACGGCAGCCACACCTGGGAATACGACGGCGCCCTGCTGCGCCGCGACGGCAGCGTGCAAGGCGCCTGCCCGCAATCTTCGCCCGGCCAGCGGCTGGCAGGATTCTGGAACCGGATCATGCCCGCGCCGCTCGGCCTCCAGCGTCCCTTGAGCTTCGGCGGCAACCTCTCCTGCGCCACCATCGTTGGCAACCCGGACGCCGCAGCGGGCAGCGCCGCCATCGCCTTTGCCGACGGCGTGCCGACCCTGTTCGCCGCCAGCGGCGTGGGCCGCGCGCCGCTGCTGGCCGAGGTCGACGGCGTGCCTGCCGACCTTGCCCTGCGCGAATTGCCGCTAGCCGGTGTGAGCGCCCTGAGCGTCGGCCGTACGCGATTGCTGGCCGCCGTCGAGGACGACACCCTGCGCCTGCAACCGGTGAGCCGCGTTGCCCTCTTCGCCGACACCCGCGCCGAGTTGCCCGACGGGGTCAGCTGGCAGTGGCAGGCGCGCCATCCCTGGCACGTGCCCGACGGCGCTCCCTGGGCCGGCGCGATCGCCCTCGCCTGCGGCCTGCTTGCCGGCCTGCTGGCGTGGCGCACGGCCTGGCGCAAGCAGCCGGCGCTCGCCCTGCGTTGCGGCGCCGGCGTCGCGCTGGCGCTCGGCGGATTCGCCCTGCTGCTAGCCGTGCGCAATGGCCAGGCGCCCGGCATCGCGCCGACCCTGCTGCTGGCATGGGCCGCGCTCTGGTATGGCCTGCACCCGCGCCGTCCGAACGCAGTGCTGGCCACCGGCGTGCTGCTGCTGGCCGGCGGCCTGCTGCTGCAGCTGGAGCTGGGCACGGCCGCCGCCGACACCTCGTGGATGCGCCACTTCCAGAAGACCGCCGCCGCCACCACGCTGGGGCTGGGATTGGTCGGCCTCGCCGGCCTGCTCAAGACGCGCCGCCGGGCTTCGCAGGCTCAAGTGGAGTGGGCCCTGCTTGCACTGGCCTGCTGCGCGGTCGCGGCGCTGCTGGTCCAGGTCGGCTGGGGGGGCGAAACCGGCGTGTTCGACCTGCAGCCGGTGGAATTCGCCAAACTCGCGCTGACCGTGCTGACCGCGCACTGCATCGCCCTCGGCCTGGGCGCCGGCGACGCCCGTACCACATCGCGCAAAGACACCCTGCTGCGCTGGCTGCGCCTGGCCTCGCCGGCGCTGCTGTTCATCGTGCTGCTGGCCGTGGCCCTGGTCCAGGTCGACGATTACTCTCCGCTGATCCTGCTGCTGGTCTGGGGCGCGGCCATGCTGCTGGCCTGGTCGCTGGCGGCGCGCCAGCGGCTGGCGACGGCGGCGCTGTGCCTGCTGGCAGTCGGCGTGGTGGGCGCCATCGGCCTGCTGCGCAGCGCCGATCCCGGCCAGATCGCGCACTGGAATTTCTACGGCGAGCGTTTCCTGGTCTGGCTCGACCCGGCCGCGCATCCGCATACCGGCCAGCAGCTGCTGCTCGGCGCCCGCGCGATCCTGGAAGGCGGCTGGATGGGCGCCGACGGCGTGTTCGGCCTGGCCGCACTGGGCGCCAGCGCCCCCGATGCGCTGGCGATTCCCGCGGTGCAGGACGACTTCGCCCCTTCCTTCTTCCTGAACCGCCACGGCCTGGGCGCCGCGCTAGCCTTGTGGGCGCTGCAAGCACTGTTCCTGTGCGCGCTGCTGCAGGCGGCGGTGCGCGCCTGGCTGGGGGCCGCCGGCGCGCGCGACTTCCGCCACGCCTGGCAAGGCCGCTTCCGCTGCTTCGTGCTGTGCGGCGGCGCGGCCTTTGTGTTCGGCCACTTCCTGCTGTCCTGGGGGACGAACCTGTCCTTCTTCCCGATCATGGGCCAGCCGATGAGCTTCCTGTCGGCGGGCGGCTCGCACCTTCTGTTTTTCATCTTCCCCCTGCTAGGCTTCGGTGCCACGAGCGCTTATTCAATCAAGGAGAATTAGTCATGCCGGTCTACGTCCAACACGAATCCCTGGGCAAGGTGAACGATGTCTTCAATGCCGAAGCGCTGTGGCAGGCGCCGGGCCTGGCGCTGTTCGCGCGCCGCCCGCTGCTGCGCGACCTGCTGGAGCGCTCGCCGCGCGAGCAGCGCGGGCGCGCCGCCACCCGCTGTTTTTCCCATATCACCCTGGTGCTGCCCCAGGACGAAGTCGACGACGACCGCCACCTGACCCGCGGCGCGCGCGTGCGCGACCTGGCGCAGACCCTGCAGTCGCTGCACCAGAAGGATTTCGGCGACCTGCTCGGCGCCGACGAGGTGCGCTACCACGTGGTCGGCTCGGAACAGCTGGAAGCAGGCCAGGTGGAGGTGAAGTTCGGCCACGCCGTCTACCTGCCGGCGCCCGGCGAGCAGGTGCAATACACGGTCAGCGTCTCGCGCGACAGCGCCATCTGGCAGACCGTCTGCCCGGTGTATCCGGGCCAGCGCCTGACGGTGCTCGGCCACGACGCCGCCAGCGCCACCCACGCCGTGCCCGGCTGGCCGTTCGCCCTCGACGGCGCCATCCTGTTGATCAACGATGGGCCGGATGCGCCGATGGAAGTGCACGTGCGCCCGAAAGAGGCCTTCGAAAGCAGCTTCGACGACGCCGCCGGCTACTACACGATCCGCGCGCGCCATGGCGACACGCCGGGCAATGCCGGACGCCTGCTGCTGAAGATCGCACGCAGCAATCCGGCCGCGGCCTTGGCTCCAGCAGCGGGCATGGCTTCGGCCGCAATCTCGTCCGCAGTGCCCGGCAACCCCGCTCCCGCACGCCCGGCCAGCGCGCCGCCTGCGCCCGGCCGCGCCCCCGCCGTCTGGAAGACCCGGTCGCGCACGCCCGACGATGCCGAACTCACCGCCACGCCGGCCCTGCACCGCGCCAGCGCCCGCATGCCGGCCGACGAAGCCACCTTTGCCCCGGTGGCGCGCCAGCGCATCGCCCTGGCCGCGCTGGCCCTGCCGCGCCTGAGCCGCTACCGCGAGACCGGCGCCGGCCTGCTCGAATTCGGCCTCGACCGCAACCTGGTGGCGGGTGCGCCCGGCAAGGACGCCCTGATCGGCTTTGCCGTGGACGAGGCCGACGAAGTGTATGCGGTCGGCGCCGCCGGGCGCCAGCGCATCGCCGTGCCGAACCGCTTCGCGCCCGTCGACGGCGTCGACCTGCGTGTGCTGGCCCCGGCGCCGGAGCTGGCCGAGCGCTACAGCGCCCTGGTCTGCCTGCCGCAGGCGCCGTCGCTGCCGGTTCCGGGCGGCGCGCGCATCGCCTTTGGCCGCGGCGGGCAAGCCCTGGCCGGCCTGCGCGTGCTCGATGCCGCCGGCTGCCTGCGCGGCGCGGACGGCCTCGATGCTGGCAGCGCCGACCGCCTCGGCCTGTCGCGCAACGCCGTCAGCATCGAGCCCGGCCCCGAGGGTTTTCGCGTCGCGCGCCTGTCGCCGACCCAGGCCCTGTACCACCTCGACGAACGGCTCGGCTTCGTGGGCCTGATCGAGCAGGGGCCCGATGCGCCCTGCCTGGTTCCGCCCGGTCACCACATCGTCGCCGGCCACTACGTGCTGCGCGTCGAGGGCTGAGCGGTGTCCACCGCGCTCACCGCGCTGGCCTGCTTCGGCGCGGCGCTGGTCCTGACCCTGGTAGCGGCCGCCTGGCTGACGCCGCGCCTCTGGTGGAAGCGCGCCAACGCGCGCGCGCTGGCGGTGCTGGTCGTGGGCACCGGCGCCATCGGCAGCGCGCTGTGGTGGTTTGCCGCGCCCCTGCCGGCACAGGCAGAGGCAGCACAGGCGCAAGCAGCGCCGCTCCTGGCCAGCCGCCAGGAACTGCCCCTGCCGGGGCGCAGCTACCGCGTGGCCGACGCCCTGAACCTGCGTACGTCGGTCGGCGTCGGCGCCGCGCGCGTGACCGTGCTGCCGGCCGGCGCCATCGTCACGGCCACCGGCGTGCAGGATGGCGACTGGTGGCAGGTGCGCGCCGAGATCAGGGGCGAGGCGCGCGAAGGCTGGGCCAGCAGCCTGTGGCTGCGCCGCGCCGACGAGGCGCACAGGTGACGTGCGGTTTACGCCGGCGTATAGCGCATCGGGTTGAAGTACAGGCCCTTCACGCACTGGGTCGGCGCCATGCGCACGAAGCCGAAGGCCTCGTACACGCGCACCGCGTGGTTCGAGGAATTGACCAGGAAGGCGCCGTCGCCGCCGCGTTCGATCGCCGCGCGCCGCGCCACCTGCCACAGGCGCCGCGCCAGGCCCTGGCCATGCCAGCGCTTGTCGACGAACAGGTGGAACAGGTGGTTGTTGGCGCGGATGCCGATGAAGCCGGCCAGCGTTCCTTCGCTTTCGGCCACGTGGTAGACATGCCCGCTGCGCACGTAGTTGCGCAAGCCGTCTTCGTCGTTCTCGCGCAGGAAGGTCGCCGCGCCCTCGAGCGTCGATTCGTGCACGATGAATTCGATTGCCGCTTCGCGCAGCAGGCGCGCGGCGGCGGGCAGGTCGGAGTCGAGGAGGGGCCGGATCAGCATGAACGGTGCGGGACTTTGCCAAACATGCAAGCTAGCTTACCATGAGCACCACACATGGAGCATCGCTCCCGCCACCCCATTTTTTCCACTCCCACAAGGCAGCGCGCATGTTCGAAGGTTTGCAGTTCGGTCCCCGTCTCGACGTTGCCGCGCGCAGCAGCATCGGCGCCGGCCCCGTCATGCGCGCCGAAAACCAGGACAACTGCGTGCTGGTCGGCGCCGACGGCCAGGCCGCCCTGCTGCGCGGCGGCGACGTGCTGCGCCAGCAGGTGCCGGGCTGGCCGGCAGGCCACGTGCGCCTGGCGGTCCTGGACGGCATGGGCGGGCACGGGCATGGGCGCGAAGCAGCCGAAGCCGCCGCCGAAGGCTTGCTCGCCATCCCGGCCTGCAGCGACATCGACGTGCTGTCGGCCCACCTCGACGCCCTGCACGGCGCGCTGCAGGCGCGCTTCGACGCGCTTGGCGAACACGGGCCGCGCCCCGGCACCACGCTCACGCTGCTGGAAATCCCGCCCCTCGGCGCGCCCCTGCTGTGGCATGCGGGCGACTCGCGCCTGGTCGAAATCCAGCCCGGCGGCGTGGCGCCGCTCACCGTCGACCACGTGCCGGCCACGGCGTATGCCATGCTCGGCCTGCTGGGCGAAGCCGACTGGCGGCGCCAGGTGCATGGCGAGCACTGGCCGCAGATCGCCCAGGCCTTCATCCTCGGGAACACGTTTGCCGACTCGCGCCACCTGGAAGACGGCCTGTTCGCCCTCGACGCCGGCAACCTGCCGCCCTGGCTGCGCGCCCTGCCCGACCGCCGCGCGGTATCGCTGCGGCCGGACTGCAGCTATTTGCTGGCCACCGACGGTTTCTGGTCCTGCGCCGACCCGGCCGAATTCATCGCGCGCTGGCCGCGTTTGCTGTGCGGGAACGATGCGGTGGACGGTCTGGAGGCGCTGTTCGGGGAAATGGAAGAACGGCCGCCGGTCGGCCTGCAGCCAGACAACCTGACGGCGATCGTGTTGCGCTTTCGCCCATTCCGGCGTGACGAAACGGCGCTACCGGCAAACAATTGATTTAAAATAGGAAATAGTGCGTAGAATCAATTTTTAATCCCTAATCGCGCGCCACTGCCGAGCCGAAACGCGTAAGCTGGCCCGGTTCGCTAGCCAGGCTATTTCCCATGAACCGTTGCAGCAATCCCGCGCATCCGCATTGCACCGTCTGGGTGATGCCAGGGGATGCTGCCTGCGCGCACGGCCACCCGCAGCCGACGCCGGATGAGGTCTCCCAAGCCGCCACGTCCGCTGCTGCCGAGGTTTGTGGGACCGTTGCCGGCCCGGCCATCCTGGCCCCGGTCGATGGGTCCGTCCCTGCACTGGTTTCCACACCGGTTTCCGCTGCGATTTCTGCTCCGATCTCTGCACCGATTTCTGCTCCCACCCAGCGCCCGCACCTGCACGTCAGCGGCTTCGACCCGCGTGCAGCCGGCGGGCGGCAAGTGCTGAAACTCGACCTGCGCGGCATGCCGGCCGATTGCGCACCGCAAGTCACGCTGCTGGCCAGCTCGCGCCTGCGCCTGGAAGGCGGCGAGCGCCACAGCTTCACGCGTACCCTGCGCGGCGACTGGCTGCCGGTCTTCCTCGAGTTTTCCTCGCGCGGGCTCGAGCACGGTCAATACCGGGTCGAACTCGAACTGCACAGCCGCAGCCAGCCGGCCCGCACCTGGGTCGCCACGCTGCTGATCCTCGCCCCGCGCGCCGACGCCAGCCTGCGCGACATCCACCAGACCTTCCTCGCCACCCACAAAAACGTGCGCGTGCATGCCGACGACGCCTCGATCGCGCGGGTGCAGGCGCGCACCGGCGGCGGACGAATCGACATCGATGTGAACGCCAGCAATGCCGGCATCGCCCACCTCGACCTGGACGCCCTGGACGCCCACGGCGGCAAGATCGACTTCGGCGTCACCAGCATCGCCTGGGACGAGGAGCTGCTGGAAATCGACGTACAGGCCCAGCCTGCCCTTCACCCCTGCCCGGCCAGCACGGCCTGCCTCGACCTGCCCGCCGGGGAGTTGCCGCGTGCCCGCCGCCTGCGCCTGTTCGCACTCGACGAATGCGTGCTGGGGCGCGCGGATGGCGAGGCCGACATCCTGCTGGCCCACCATCTCGGCAGCGGCCCCACGCCCGAAGGCCTGACGCGCCGGCTGTCGGCGCAGCACGCCGTGATCCGGCGCGGCCGCGAAGGCTTCGAGATCGAGGACGTGTCGCGCTACGGGCTGCTGGTCGATGGCGTCTGGCCGGGCAAGCACAAGCCGGTCAGGCTGCATCCGGGCATGCGCATCGAACTGACGGCCAGCATTCCCGGCATCGTGACACTGGAAGTCGCGGCTGTGCTGCCGCATGCGCTGCTGCTGCAGCGCGTGGATGCGGGCATGGCGTACGAGGCCTTGTATATCGTCGATCCGGACAGGCAGCCGGGCAGTTCCGCGCATGGTGGCGCGCTCGGCTTGCCGCCCCTGTTCCACCGCGATGGCGGGTTCTGGGCGGCCGGGACGGGAGGCGACGCGACGCCGCTGACGCCGGCTACCGCGTTCGAACGGATGCAGGGATGGCCGCGCGGCGCGAGTTTTTCCGCGAGCGCGTATCCGGAAATGCGAAAAAGCGTCGCGACGCGAGCACAGAGCCTCGAGTCCCGCGAGTCGTCAGCTTAACCCGTACGGTGGGCACTTTGTAGTGCTGGCATTTAGCCGGCCCCACTGCCCACGCGGAAGGTAGCACGGCGATATCGGCATTCCGGCCGAAACATGCGTCCGTTCGCAGACGTCTGCAATGATCATTTGCGAACGCCGGTACGAGGCGGGAAGCACGGCCGAAACGCAGTCAACACGGCGCACGCATCCGCGTGGGCACGGAGTGCCCACCGTACGCTTGCTGCCAACGTGCTTCTAATGCCCCAGCGGCAACAACACCAGGAAGATCAACGCGCAGCCGGCCAGCAATGCGGCCTGCAGCCCGAACACGATCGCAGGAATCCGCAGCTCTTCGGGGATGTTCATGATTCGCCTCCCAATCAACTCACCACTACCGGGAGTCTCGAGCCTACGCCTGGCGCCAGCACGCGGCGCACGCTAGCCTGCGATCAATCGTAATCAGGAAACGCCGCCATCCCCATCCGCCGCCAACTCGCGCACCACCCGGAATCCCACGATATCGTTCGACATCACCGCCGAGAATCCATTGCGCAGCGCCGAGCGCAGGTAGCGCGGGTTGTACAGCCAGGAGCCGCCGCGCAGCACGCGCCGCGCGCGGTCGCCGCCCTCTTCCCAGGCGCTGCCGTCGAGCGGCGCGCCTTCGTAGCTGTCGTGCATGACGTCCTGCACCCATTCCCAGACGTTGCCGTGCATGTCGTGCAGGCCCCAGGGATTCGGCGCGAACTGCGTCACCGGCGTGGTGCCGCGCCGGTAGTCGCCGCGCGCGCCGCCGTTCCAGGTGAAGTTGCCGTCGTAGTTGGCGAGGTCGGTGCCGATGCTGTCGCCGAAGCTGAAGGCGGTCCTGGTGCCGGCGCGGCAGGCGTATTCCCACTCGGCTTCGCTCGGCAGGCGGTAGTGCTGGCCGGTGGATTGCGCCAGCCAGGCCAGGTAGTGCTGCGCGTCGACCCAGGACACGCCGACCACCGGGTGCATGTCGCTCTGCGGGAAGCCCGGCGCCGTCCAGTCGACGTCGCCGTCAGGCTGCCAGCCGGTCGCTTTGGCGAAGACGCGCCATTCGCCCACCGTCACCGGGTAGCGCCCCATCGCAAAGGGACGCGCAATGCCGACCCAGTGCTGGGGCGTTTCGCGCGCCAGCCAGTTCTTCTGGGCGCCGGCCGCCATCGCGATCTTGCGCTCGTGTTCGGGTGAGCCCATCTGGAAGCGGCCGGCGCGCAGCACCACCAGTTCCGGACCCTGTGCGCTGCCGTCGAGGAAGCGATCGCGCATCAGCAGCGCCGCTGCCTGATCCGGTCTGGCTGAATCAGGCAGCGGCGCGTCCTTCCCTTCTTTCCCTTCCGGAGATTCCTGCGCGTCCTTCGCCTGCGCCGCCTTGGCGCGCGCACGCTCCTGCTCGGCCAGGTAAGCCGCCGCGGCCCTGGCCTGCAAGACCTTGCGCTGGGCCTCGTCCTGGGCCTGGCGTGCCTTGGCCACCTCTTCAGCCTGGCGCACGCGCAGCTGCTCGCGCAGGGCTTCGCGCCGCGCACGGCGCGCTTCCTCGGCTTCCTGGCGTTCGCGGCGCTGCTGTTCGCGGCGCAGGCGCTCGGCCGCCGCCTGGGCCGCCACGGCCGCCGCGGCCTCGGCGCGCGCGCGTTCGCTCGGCACGCGCGCTGCGGGTGGTGGAGATGCTGTGGGCGCTGCCGGCGGCCTGGGCGGTGGAGACGGCACAGCGTCTGGCGCGGACGCCGCATCCAGCGGCTGCGCTACCGCCGGTTCCATGAGGGCGGCCGGCTCGGGCACCGGCCGCGTCTCCGGCACGGCGTCCGGCGCCGCCTCCTGTTCCGGCTCCACCCCAGCCCCATCCAGCCGCGCCAGCAGCGCCGACACGCTCTCCGGCCGCGCCCCCGGGTCCGGCGCCAAGCCGGCAAGCAGCGCCTGCCACTGCGCCTCGGCCAGCGTCTCGGGGCGGGCCAGCGTCTCGATGGCGCCGGCCGGCAGCGCGCCGCTCACCATCTGGTAGACCATCGCCGCCACCGAATACACGTCCAGCGTGCGCGCCGGCGTCAGGCCGGGCGTAGACGCTTCCGGGGCGCGGTAGCCGGGCGTGCCCGACACGGCCGGCGCTTCCAGCGGCGACACGGCGCCCTGGCGCGCGCGCGCCGCGATGCCGAAGTCGAGCAGCTTGACCTCGCCCCTGGCGGTGACGAAGACATTGGCCGGCTTGATGTCGCGGTGCACCAGGCGGTGCCGGTCCCAGGCATAGTCGAGGGCCTCGGCCACCGCCCGCAGCAGGGCCAGCGCGCGCGCCAGCGGCAGCGGCTGCGCGGCCAGTTCGCGCGCCAGCAAGGCGTCCAGGTCCTCGCCCTCCAGGCATTCCATGATCACGAAATAGCTGGCCGTGGCCGGGTCCTGGGCCCAGTCGTACACGCGCACGATGTGTTCGTGCGCCAGGCGCCGCGCACGCGTGGCTTCCTGCACCAGCAGCTTGGCGTGGCTGGCGCTCTCGGTCAGTTCGGGCGACAGGATCTTCAGCGCCACCTGGGCGCTATGGCCAAGCTCGGCGTGGGTAGCCAGGTCGGTGGCCTGCCAGACCTGCCCCATGCCGCCATGCGCGATCAGGCGTTCGAGCCGGTAGCGGCGGTTCGCCGGGCCCACCTGCTGGCCCTGCATCAGCCCCAGTTCGGTGCCGCGTGGGGCCTGGCGCGTTGTGCCGGCCGGTGCCGGCTCCGGCAGCGCGTGCGCCGCATCGAGGATCGCGTTCTTGCGCTGGTCGAACTCCTGGCGGCTCAGCAGGCCGTCATCGTGCAGCGCGCGCAGTTCGCGGATCTTGTCGATGGCTGTCTGCATCGCAGTTCAGTCCTGGAGCGGCGTGCCGCAGCTGGCGCAGAAGCGGTCGCTCCCGCATGCAGGATGGCCGTTGGCGCAGGTTCGGGGTGCGCGCGCCGCGGCCACCCGCGCCTGCGCATCCAGCGCCGCCTTGTTGACGTCGTTCTGCAGCGCCAGCAGGTCGACCTGGTGGCGGCGGTCCTTGTCGACTTCGGCATCGCGCCGGGCCTGTTCCTGGCGCACGGCGTCCTGGGCCAGGCGCGCGGCATCTGCCGGACTCAACCCGCCTCCGGCCTGCACCACGCTGGCCAGCGCCGCCAGCTGGCCCGCATCCATGGTCGCGTGCACGCGGGTCTTCATGTAGTCGGCCAGCACGGCGGCATTCGGCGCGGCGGCCACGGCCAGCTTGGCGGTGTCGTCCATGCGGCTGACCGACTCGTTGCGCGCGATGTCGATGCGCGCCAGTTCCAGCGCGTGTTCCAGCTGGGCGGCGCGCTCGGCGCGTTCGTGGCCGAGGCGGCGCAGCTCCTGCTGCCAGGCCGCTTCCTGCTCGGCGCGGCGCAGCGCGGCCTGGCGCTCGCCCGCCATCAGCTCGACCTCCTTCGCGCGCTGGGACTGGCGGTGCTCGGCCTCGATGGTGCGCAGCAGCTTCTCGTGCTGGGCAAGCGACTCCTGCTGGCCGCCCTCGCGCCGCAAGGCGTCGATTTTCTGCTGCATGCGCTCGGCTTCCAGGCTTTCGGCGCGCTGCAGTTCGCGCAGGCGCTGGCCGCCGGCCAGCTCTTCCCATTCCTGCTCGCGCTCGGCGGCGCGGCGGCGCGCGGCGTTCGCCAGCACCACCAGCGCCAGCTGGGCCGCATGCTCTTCCTCGTCGATGGCGCGGGCGCGTTCGGCCGCCAGCCGCTCGGCCGCGCGCAGGCGCACCAGTTCCTCGCGCTGGCGCGAAGCGTCCTCGATCTCCCTGGCCTGCTCGACCTTGTTGCGGATCTGCTGGACCAGCAAAGTCTGCGAAAAACGCTGCTGCGCCAGCTGGCGCGCCTGCTGCGCTTCCTGCTGCGCCACCTCGAACGCGCCGCGCATGCGGATCTGCGCCAGCGCCTGCAACTGCTTCCACTCGGCTTCTTCGCCGAGCCGCTCGCTGCGCTTCTTCGCGAAATCGTGTTCCAGCTCGGCCAGCACTTCGCCGGCGCCGCGCGCGATTGCCTCGCGCCGCGACTTCGATTCGGCCACGCGCGCATACAGGTCGATCTCGCGCGCACGCAGGCCTTGCGCCCGCTCGGCGTTGTCGAGCGTGCGCTCGGCGCGGTCCAGGGTCTCGTCCTGGCGCAATTCCATGCGGCGCAGGCGCACCCGGGCGGCGTGCTCCTCGTGGCGCAGGCGCTTCCATTCCTGCTCGTCGTACAGTTCGTCGAGCTGGCGCGCATGCTCCATCTGCACGCGCCGCTCGTCGGCCGCCAGCCACAGCGTCCCGATGCGCGCGCGGTTGGCGTCGAACTTGTCGTGGCGCAGGGCCAGCGTGTCGACGCCGGCCACGCCCAGGCCGTAGGAGGCCAGCAGCAGGCGCAGCGCGCCTTGCAGGCGCTCGTCGAATTGCGGGCGCAGTTCGCGGTTTTCCGCCATCTCGCGCAGCGACTGGCTGGCCACGAATTCGGCCGCCAGTTGGCGCACGGCCGGCGCCAGCAGTTCGCGCAGCTGCGCGCTGCCAACCACGCCCGGCATGGTCATGAAGTGGCGCGCAAAGGCCGGCACGTTTTCCACGCGCAGGCTGACCCTGAAGCGCGCCGCCACCGCCAGGT
The DNA here is from genome assembly GCF_030711405.1 of Massilia brevitalea. Lineage (GTDB taxonomy): Bacteria > Pseudomonadota > Gammaproteobacteria > Burkholderiales > Burkholderiaceae_D > Telluria > Telluria brevitalea. The sequence goes on along the minus strand of NZ_JAULSI010000007.1, from coordinate 34,313 downwards.
GCTCGACGGTTTCCAGGTCGTCGAAATCGAATTCGACCGGCAACGCATTGGTCCGCGTGATCAGGATTTCGGCATGGCTGTCGCGCAGCAGGTGGTTCAGGCGCGTGAAGAAACCTTCGATCTCGTATTCGCCCTGCGGCACCTCGGTGGCCTGGCTGCCCTGCAGGATGTAGGCGCGCGCGGTGGCCGGCACGCGCAGGGTCTTCACGAACAGGCCGGACAGCGCCTGCACGCCGAAGAAGACCGCCAGCTCGTCGGGACCGGCAATCCAGCGATTCTCGACCAGCACCGGCGCGTTGCGCGGCGCGCCCAGCGTGATGCCGCAGGCCGCGCAATAGCCTGCGCCGCCCGCATTCTTGTGCTCACAGCGCGGGCAGCGCGTGCCGCCAAAACCGAACATCTGGAACATGATCCGACTCCCTAGTTTCTCTATCCCTGGCCCGGCGATTCTAGCAGCCGGGACCCAGCGCACGCCCATGCTCGCACCTGGACGCGCGCCGCATCAAATCAATCCGATCCGCTCGACGCAGGCCAGGCTGGCGCCCTTGGCCCGCAATGCATCGCGCAGGCCGGGCGGCAAGTCGGCCTCCCAGGCGCGCGGCAGCAGCACGCGGTCGCCCGCCGCCGCCTCGCGCGCGATCAGCGCGCACTTCGGCGCCAGCCCTTCCACGCCCTCCACCTGGCCGGCATGCCAGGCGCCGGAACAGCCGCTGGCGATGATGCGCCCGCGCGGCAGGAATTCGCGCCCGCGCGCCAGGCGGTCGGCCAGCACCAGCGCCAGTTCGTAGGAATTGCCGTGCAGGCCGTCCTGGCCGAAGCGCACCGTGGTGCGCCAGCGCGGCGCGGCCTCGCCGTCGAAATGGCGCGCGCCGGCCAGCGCCTGGCGCACGGCGTGCTGGCGCGCGCTGTCCAGTCCCGGCGCCGCAATCGCCTCGTCGTCCGGCGCTTCGTCCGCCGCGAGCGGATACACGCTCACCTCGACCCAGCACAGGCTGTCGTTGATGCCGCCGCTGTGCAGCGGGAACCAGGCGCGCGCGCTCGACACCGATGCCGACACATCCGGCTGGCCGCTCAAGGCGCCCAGGTGGCGCAGGTGCTGTGGACCGCCGAGCAGCGCGCCGGCTGGCGGATTGCCTGCATCGTGGCCGTCGATGCGGCCGCGCTGCCATCCATCCGACCAGCCCAGCGCCAGCTGCGGCGCCGCGGCCGGCGGCAGCAGGCCGCGCACCGCGCGGTCGGCCAGCACCACGGCCAGTTCCCAGTCGCGCTCCTGCGCGCCCGGCGCGCGGTCCATGCTGATCACAACCTGGTCGCGGCTGTCGTAGCGCGCCTCGGTATGGCGCGCCAGGCGCGCCACTTCCTGCATGCGCGCCGCCAGCGCCGGCGCGCCCGGCGCGCTGCACTTGATGTCGGCGCGTCCGCCGCGCGGACGGCGCGTGGCCGTGATGGTGACGACCGAGCCGTCGGCCAGCAGGCTGCGGTACACGGCTTCGCTGACGGGTGCAGTCATGCTTCCTCCTGCACGCTGGCCAGCTTGCGCTCACCAAGCGCGTGTTCGAGATTGGCGACGATGCGGTCGGCCTCGTCGAACAGGGCTTCCAGGCCGCGGTCCTCGGCCAGTTCGAAGCGCGCCAATAAAGCCCAGGCTTCGTCAAGCGCCGCTGCGGCCTGCACGCTGTGGCGCGCGCGGCGCAACTGCTGGCTTGCCGCCAGCGGCTGGCCGGGCGCCGCCAGGGCCAGCGCGGGCATGGTGCTCGCCGCCAGGCAGACCAGGTCGAGCCGCTGCAACAGCGCCTGCTGCTGGCGGAACAGCTCCTGGCCGCTGGGCAGCGCCGCCTGGCGCACGCGGCACATCAGGCAAGGCAGTTCGAGGAAGAGGCGGCGCAGCGCACGCGCGTCCTTGCGCACCGGATCGAAAGGCGCGCGGCCTGGCACAGCGGGCACGGCAGCATCGGCAGCTTCAAGAGCGGCGGCAGCCGGCGCCGTTTCCGCACCGACGCAGGGCTCGTCCGCATCGTGCACGGCACGCGCACGCAATTCCTCGGCGAAGTCGCGTTCCGGCCGCAGATCAACCGGCACGCAGTCGTCGACGGTCACGCCGAAGCGCGTGTACAGCAGCTGGTTGAAGCCGGCGCGGAAAGCATTCCACTCGTCGAGCGTGGTGCAGGGCGGCAGGTCGAGGTTGCCCTGGGCCAATTCGCGCTGCAGCGCCGCCTCGACGCTTGTCGCGAAGCCGGCCAGGGACAAATCGCCCGCACCTTCGCTGGCCAGGAACAGATCGAAGCGCTGCTGGCTCACGCGCGGGTCGGGGCTGTCGACCGCGAAGTGCAGGCGCAGGCCGATCTCGGGTGCGGCGGCAAACGGCGCCAGGTCGCAGCCGTAGGGCCCGGGATGGAAGCACCAGCCGCTTTCGCCATCGAGCAGCCCCATGCGCCCGCCGGCGCTGATGCGGCGCGTGCGGCCGCTGCTGTCGACCGCCACGCCGGTGGCGCCGGACGGCAGCGTGCAGCCGGGCGCGATCGGCCGCGCCAGCAGCTCGGTACCCAGCCCTGCCGCGTCGAATGCCGGTGCGCGCGCCATGCGCTTGAAGAGATCGAACATCATGTCATTGCGCCGGCTGCACGCTGAAGGCGGCCCCGTGGCGCTGGAAGTGCGCGTCCGGCGCTTCGGCGAAGGGCCAAACGCATTCGCATTCGCCGTCGGCGTCCAGGCGCCCCTGCAGGACTTCGGCGCCGGCGCCGTCGAGCACGCGCAGCAGCGCCGCCTCGCGCAACAGGCGCGCCGCGAACGGCGCCTCGGGCGCCAGCTGCAGGATCACGCGGCCGGTGGCGCCGCCATCGAGGAAATGCAGGCGCCAGTAGCCGTCGTCGGTGGCCAGCTGGCGCAGGGCCGCGCCGCTGTCGGCTGCGCGCAGCATGCCATGGCTGCCTTGCCAGTGCGCGTCATTGGCTGCCTGGCCGGCTGCATGCGTGCGCCGGCGTGAGAGCGCCAGCGTGCGCAGGCGGCGCGCCGTCAGGGGCGAGCCTTCCAGGGCCGCGCGTTCGCCTGCGGTCAGCGGGCGGCTGCCGTCCAGCGCCGCCAGCAGCACGGCGTCGGCCAACGCCAGGCGGTCGCCCTCCACGCGCCGGTCCAGGAGCAGGCGTTCCTGCAGCTTGCGGTCGATCTCGCTCGTCGTCATCAATTCATCCTCCCGTTCGTGGTGCGGCTTCCAGCCTGGCGATGGCCGCGTCGCGCCGCTTGCGCAGCGTCGGCAGCGACACCGCGTCCAGCGCCGCCAGTTGCTGCATGTTCGGCAGCGCCCCCGTGGACGGATCGCGCCAGGCGTCGGGATAACAATCGTCCTCGGCGCCCAGCAGCTTCAGGTACACGGCCAGGCGCACCGGCAGCGAATCGTCTTCCAGCATGCGCCCGGCCCAGCTGCCCGGATCCTGCGTGGCGCGCGCCGCAGACAGAAAGCCGGGGGGAAGTGAAACCGCCTGCGCGCGCACGGCGTCGAGCGGGTCGTCGTCGGCCACGGGCGCTGCCTGCGCCACCTCCACCATCGGCGCGTCCAGTTCTTCGGTGCGCGCTTCCAGGATCAGGTCCGGCCCCGGTGTGGCGCCATGCGCCGATTCGTCCAGCACGCGCCAGTAATCCTCGATCCAGGCGCCGGCGGTGTCCTGGTCGTGCAGCCAGCCGCTGTCGCGGTTGCTGGAAATCGCTTCGTATTCGGCGATCTCGCGCAGCATGTCCGCGATCTTGTCCGGGCTGTTCTTCAGACTCTCGAAGCGTTTCGACTTCGTGTGCAAGGGTCCCGGCGCGCCGCCGAAGCGTTCCAGGCTTTCGCTCCAGCGCATGATCCATTCGGGGCGGCAGGCCGCGACCGACTGCAGCTGGCGCACCTCGATCGGTACAGAAAAGTCTACTGGCCGGCCGAGGATGGCGCCGACCTGCGCCGTGTGCTCGCGCCAGCCGGCGAACAGGCGCGCGATCTCGCCATACGCCGTGTCGAGCATGCGGTAGGCGTACAGGCGGTTCGGGCTGCAGGGGCGGCCGCAGGCCACCTGGTAGTTGTCGGCGTCGACCTTGTCGCGCAGGACCGCGAACATGTCGTTGACCTTCTTGCGCAGCAGCGCTTCGCCCCCGGCCTGGCGCCAGAAAGCGGGCGCGCGCGCATGCTCGGCGGCCAGCGCCGTGCAAAAGGCGTCCCAGTCGCCCTGGCGGGCGCCCAGCTCGAAGGCCAGGCCCAGGGCCAGCTCGCCCACCGTCTCGCCATAGCTGTTGCCATTCGCCTGCGCACGCGCCGTGCGGCCGGCCGCGTGCAGCGACTCGGCCAGCAGGTTGACGTACAGCGCCAACGCTGCCCCTTGCGGCGCGGGGGCGATCAGTTCGAGCGGGTCGACGCGCGCAAACACGTCGAGCGAACAGGCGCCCAACAGTTTCCGCACCTGCTCCCATCCAGGTTCCTGGTACCGGGTTCCCGGCAAACGCATACCTTCCTCATGTATCTGCAATATGTCCGTCAGATAACGAACTTTGCAAATCATGCCATACAAACATGAATTCAAGGCGCGCTGGAGAACCTCACTTACCGCTCTGTTCAGGCTTTTGCGCCAGCATCGAGCGCAGCAGCGCGGCCACGACCGGCGCCGCGTGCTCGCCGCCGGTGGCGTCGGACCGGCTGACAAAGGCGGCAAACGCCAGGCGCCGGTCTTGCCCGGGCAGGCTGCCCGGTTCCAGCCAGCCGGTGAACCAGACCGTGGCCAGGCCGGCGTCGCCGACCGGCGCGGTGCCAGTCTTGCCGTACAGGCCGGCGCGCAGGCCGTCGAACTCGTGCGAGCGGAAGGCGCCAGCCGCCGTGCCGTGGGCTACCACGCCGCGCAGGCCGGCGCGGATGCGGTCCAGGCGCACGCCGAGCTTGGCGCCCGGTTCGCTGCGGGCCTGGGCGCCGTCGAGTTCCAGCAGCAGGCGCGGCGCAATCGCGCGGCCTTCGCCGACGGCGCCGGCCGCCAGCGCCATGTGCAGCGGCGTGGCCTGCATGCGCAGCCCGATCGCCATCTGGCGCAGCTCGTGGCGCGAGCCGACCGGGTCGCTGGCGGCGACGCTCGCCTGCAGCGCATCCCAGTTGCGCCAGGCGTAGTCGGCCGGCAGCAGGCCGCCATCCAGGCGCAGCGGGCGCTCGAAGCCGAGGCGGCGCGCCATCGCCACGCCCGGGCGCACCGCGTCGAGCGCGCCGCCGTCCAGCGCACGCAGGCTGGGCGCCCCGCCCTGCGGCTTGCCGAGCAGGCTGCGGTCGCCCAGTTCCGCGGTCCAGGCAAACCAGGTGTTCAGGCTATAGGTCAGCGCCTGCGCCAGGCCCAGCTTGCCGTCCTGGGCACGACGGTCGAGGTGCTGGTCGCGGAAGTTGGTGATGTGGGCGGCGCTATCGAGCGGATAGCTGGCGGCGTCGGTGCGGAAGGCGTAGCCGCCGCGCGCGGCCGTGCCGTTGATGGCGGCCAGCGGCATGCCGTCGAGCAGGGCGTCCAGGCGCGGGTTCGACTGCGCCGCCAGTTCCAGCCCCAGCGCGCTGACGATTTTATAGGTCGAGCCGGGGCTGCGCTCGGCGCCGCCGTCGTGCTGCAGGGCCGCCTGGCGGAGCAGGCTGCGTGCCGGATCGACGCGGTCGAAATCGCGCAGCTCGCTCCACGACGCGCTCGATGCCGGCGCGCCGGCCTGGGCGCTGGCGGCGGCCAGGATGTCGCCGCTGCCGGTGTCGAGCAGCACCAGCCCCGCCTGGCGGCCCGGCGCCGGGGCCGCGCCGCCGCTGCAATGCGCGCCGTCCCACTGGCCGCGGCGCAGGCCGACGCAGTCGAGCGCGCCCTGGGCCGCGCCCTGCAGGGCCAGGTCGAGCGTGAGCCTTGCCCCGTGCGGGCGGCCGTTCGGCGCCGGCAGGCGGCCCAGCATGCCGGCGACGCTGTTCGCGTGGCCTTCGCGCAGGCCAAGCAGCGTCGCCAGGCCGGCGCCGTTCGCGGCGTCCAGCGCACGCCCGCCCTGCCACAGCGGCGTGCCATGGCGGTCGGCCAGCAGCACCGGCGCCGGCGCCGCCGGGGCGACCCGGCTCGCATCCGGCAAGGGCTGCCAGCGCAGTTCCCGGCCATCCAGCGCCAGGTGGCGGTAGGCCGCGTCGCCGGCGCTGCCCAGGCTTGCCATGTCGAGCGGCGCCGCCTCCAGCACCACGCGCCGCGCGCCCGGCTGCAGCGCCAGCACCAGCTCGCGCACGTCGTCGGGCCGGGTGCAGGCGCGCCCGCCGCAGGCCGGGCGGGTGTCGACCAGTTCGGCGCCGCCGATGCCGCTGATCCTCCCGGCCAGCATCAACTCGATGCGCTCGCCGCCGCGGGCCGCTTGCGGCAGCACCAATTCCAGCCGCGCCGACTGCGCGCCGGCCGGCCAGTCGGCGACGCGGCTCCATGCTTCCCAGCCCTGCGGCAGGCGTTCGAACAGGCGCGCCGCCGCCAGCGGCATGGACGTGCTGGCGCCGACCGCCACCGCGCCGGCGCTGGCCTGCCAGCTGCCGCCCAGCGCATTCGGGCGCAGGCGCCAGGCCAGCAGGCGCCGTTCGCCGTTAAAGACGCGCACCTGTTCCAGCACGTAGGCGCCGTCGGCGCGGTGATGCAGGCGCTCCAGCAGTTTCAGGCCGGCGGCGTCGAGCACGACACCGTCCCAGCTGTGCAGGTCGCCGGTGCGCTGGCCCGGCTCGGCGGCGCGCCAGCGCGCCAGGTCGCGCGGCGCCACCTCGATCAAACCGGACGGCGCCAGGCGGATCAGGCCGCGCTCGCGCAGGCTGTCGAACAGGGCGCCGTCTTCCAGGCGCGGCGCGGCGGCTGCCGGCACCCGGTATTCGCCCGGCGCCAGCATCGCCGTGCGCAGTTCGCCCCGGGCCGGGAAGGCGGCCACCAGCGCGGCTGATGTAGCGGCGGCCCCCGGCAGCCAGCGCTGCAGCACCAGTTCGCCCGCAGCCGGACAGGCCGCGCTGGCGCGCCGCATCACGCGCAGCGCACCGGCATCGCCCCACACCAGCCAGCCTTGCCGGCCCAGCTGCGCCTCGCCGCCCCTGGCGATGGCGCCGGCGCTGGCGTCGCCGATCCAGCGCGCCGCCGGGGTGCCGCTCCAGCTCACGCGCAGCGGCGCGCCGCCGCCCGCGCTGCCGGCAATGTCCAGCTGCGGCATCGCGCCGCTCGCCAGCACCACGTTGCGCAGGGTGACCGGGCTGGCGGCCGTGTCATTGCGCGCGGCCCAGCGCGCCACATCGGCAAAGGGATAGCCGACCCGCACCGGCGAAATGCGTCCGCTGGCCCGGTCCAGCATCTGCTCGCACAAGTCGATTACCACCGGGCGTTCGGCGCGCATGCCGGCCACCACCAGCAGCGCCCCGCCGCCATGCGGGTTCAGGCTGACGCCGGCCTGGGCCGGCACGCTGAAGGACAGGCCGGGCAGCGCCGGCTGGAAGGCGTCGAGCTCGCGCACCAGGCCGGAGCCGGCGCTGTTGCCAGCGCTGTGGCCAGTGCTGCTGCCGGCGGCAGCGCCCAGGCTACGCGCGTGATGCGCAATCAGGATGCCGCCGCCGATAGCCAGCGCCAGCGCGGCCACGCCCAGCCAGAGGCCGGGACCAGGCTGCGCACGCGCTTGTCCACTCGCCTCTGCCGCAGCGGCCCGCAGCGGCGCCGCGCGTCCGCCGGCACGCAGGTTGCGTGCACGCCGGCGCGCCCGGCGGTTCGACGCCAGCCCGCCCAATACCGTGGCGATCATTCCCTGCATTGTCTTCCTTCCGCGCGGCTCCGCTGTGGCCGCTCATCGCGCAGGTCTAGCGGAGGGAAGCAGAAAACAGGCAGATACGGCCGCGTAGACGGACGTTCGGCGCCGTTCCTGTGCAGGTCATCCCGCCTTTTATGCGGCTCGTCGCAATCCGCTGTCCCCCTGGACGGCCCTCGGATACAGTGCATCCATCGAAACCCCACCCGCAAGGAGAACACCGTGAAGATCGCCAAGCACATGGAAGTTGTTTTCGTCGTTGCCCTCGCCGCCGCCGGCTCGTTCAGCTACTTCGCCGACGGCGTGCCGCAAGCGCATGCGCGTCCGGCCGTCATCCAGGATTCGAGCATCGCGACCGAAACCAGGATGGCTGTCGTGGTCGTGAAAGGCAAGCGCCCGAGCGCCGCCGAGAAACAGCAAATGCTGCTGGCCGATCGCCGCGCACCAGGGAGCGTGATTTGATGGCCCGCGTGCGCCGGGCAGTGCCGGGTCGCGACTGACGACCCAGGCATGCCCGGCAGCGGTTTACCCTTCCCCGCTGTCCTTTTTTCCCCGCCACATCTGCTTCTCCGCCTGCTCCTCCTGCCTGAATTCTCTCCGATTCGTTTCCAGCCTGTCACACCGGCGCGCAGTTCTGTATCACTTGTAAGCACATGCTTCAAATGCTCCTTTCCGCCAAAGCGAGCGCTATAGTGAATCATCCGCTTTGGAACTGGAGAACGAACATGAAACGCCTCACTCTCGCTGCCCTGATCGCCCTTGGCGCTGCCGCGTACGCACCGCTGCCTTCGATGGCGCAGGGCCTGGAAGTCTATGTCGGCACCGCGCCGCCGGCGCCTGTCTACGAACGCATCCCTGCCGCACGTCATGGCTACGTCTGGGCGCCGGGTTACTGGGAGTGGCGCGGCCACCGTCACTTCTGGGTGCCGGGCAGCTACGTGGTCGAGCGTCCGGGCTACGTGTATGCGTCGCCGTCGTGGCACCAGCGCGGCGGGCGCTGGTACATGAGCCAGGGGAACTGGGCGCCGCGTGATCGCTACTATGCGAACAACGACCGTTACTACGGGCCGGACCGCCATCGCGGACCGGACCGCGGCTGGAACGACCGCGATCACCGCGGCGGCAATTATGGCGGCCGCAACGATGGGCGCCGCGATTACGACCGCGATGGCGTGTCGAACCGGTATGACCGGGATCGCGACAACGATGGCATCAGCAACCGCCATGACCGCGACCGCGATGGGGTCGGGAACCGCCGGGATCGGAATCCGGATAATCCGTATCGCCGTTGAGCGGGTAGCCGGTAGTGGAATGAGAAGCGCCTCGGGAGAGGCGCTTTTTTGTTTTCGCGAGCTTTGCCGAGGATCATTTGATGAGACCGCGTGGGCACAAGTGCCCACCCTACCACGGCAGTAGGGTGGGCTCTCGAGCCCACGCGGTACGACATTCGATCTATCGAACAGCCGGAACGCTGACGTGTCAGGTGCTTGTCGAGGAAAGCCACATCCAACCCAACGATGCCTGGCCTTGACTAGCCTGGAAGATTGGATACGCCTACGACGTGACGGGACAATCGCATGGGTTCATCTCATTAACAACGATTTAGTTATGCCAGGCAAGCTTTGCATGCCATGTCAACGCCGCCGAAAGCGGTTATGCTCACGCCATGAACGACCTCGACCGCCTTCAAGGCGCGGCCAGCAAGACCGAACTTGCCGCCAGCCGCAAACTGGCCCTGCGCTCCAACATCCCCTTCGAAGACGCCCTGCGCACCACGCTCACGACGAGCGCGGGCCACGCCGGCCTCGACCACCTGCTCGATGAACGCGCCGCACTGCGCGCAGCCGAGGCGGCACGCGCCCTGGCGCGCCGCACCGCCCGCGACGCGACCCGGGAAGCGGCGCGCGTGGCCGCCCTCGCACTGCGCCGACTGCGCCAGGAAGGCGCCCCCACCGCCTGGCGCGGCTGGTTCGACGGCTCCGCGAAGCCGAACCCGGGCCGCTGCGGCATCGGCGTGCGCCTGATCGGGCCGAACGGCGCAGCCGTCGAGCTGTCGCAAGCTGCGGGCTACGGCAACAGCAGCGAAGCCGAATACCGCGCCCTGATCCTGCTGCTGGAAACCGCCGTCGCGCACGGCGCCGGCCCGCTCACCGTGTACGGCGACAGCCGGGTGGTGATCGACGACGTGAACGGCGCCCTTGCCGACAGCGCCGCCGTGCTGCGCCCCTTGCGCGCACGCGTGCACGCGCTGCTGGCGCGACTGCCGGCCACTACCCTGCGCTGGATCCCGCGCCACAAGAACGGGGACGCCGATGCGCTGTCGCAGCGCGCCACCGCTGCGCTGGCCGAGGAAATCGACGACATCGAACCAATCCATGAAGGAAGCGAATGAACATGCATACCGCGCCGCAGCCTGATCTCGCCGCCTGGCGCATCCGCCTGGCCGCCATGGCTGCTGCTGCTGCCGGCGACGACGGCGCCCACGACGCCAGCCACCTGGAGCGCGTCTGGCGCAGCGCCGACGCCCTGCTCGGCCACCACCTCGAAGCCGACGCGCTGGTGGTGATGGCGGCCAGCTACCTGCACGACCTGGTCAACCTGGAAAAGGACGATCCCGCGCGCGCCCAGGCCTCGCGCCGTTCGGCCGCGCTGGCGCGCACCCTGCTGCTGGAAGCCGGCTTCCCGCCCGACCGGCTCGACGCCGTGGCCCATGCCATCGAGGCGCACAGCTTTTCGGCGGCGATCGTCCCGACCACCATCGAAGCGCAGATCGTGCAGGACGCCGACCGGCTCGACGCGCTCGGCGCCGTCGGCCTGGCGCGCATGTTTTCCATTGCCGGCCGCATGCGGCGCGCCCTGGCCCACCCTACCGACCCGCTGGCGGAAAACCGCGCGCTCGACGACCGCGCCTATACGCTCGACCACATCGTGCTGAAGCTGGCCAAACTGCCGGAGATGATGCAGACCGCGGCCGGCCGCGACCTGGCCAACGAACGGCTGGGTAAACTGCTGGTCTTTCGCAAGGAGTTCGCGGCGGAGTGGCTGGGAGCGGAGAATACCGTCGCCAACTGAAGCAAACCGGCAGTCACATTTTAAGCCTCGGGCATGATGGCATTGTTATAATTGCCTGAATGAAAACTTCTTCGTTCCCCGGCCGCGTCCGCAGCCTGCTGGCGGCCGCCGTCCTGGCCGCCGACCCCGCCCTGGCAATCGAGACCGAACCGCGCGGCCTGCGCGCGCTGCGCATCGCCAGCGCCGACGTCCCCGCCATCGACGGCGTACTCGACGACCCGGCCTGGCAGCGCGCACCCGTATTCGACGGCTTCCACAAGCACCTGCCGCGCGACGGCGCGCCCGCTGCCAAGGCGCTGAAAACGCAGGTGCAACTGGTGGTCGACGACGACGCCCTGGTGTTCGCCATCCGCGCCTGGGACCCGGCGCCCGAACGTCTGCGCAGCGCCCTGGCGCGGCGCGACAAGGTCGACGCCGGCCAGGACTTCATCGGCATCTGGATCGATCCGGCCGGCCATGGCCGCGCCGCCCAGTTCGTGCGCGTGAACATCGCCGGCGTGGTCAGCGACGGCATGCACCGCGCCGACGACGACGAATCCGACCTCGGTCCCGACTTCCCGATCGACGCCGCCGTCCGGTTGCTGCCCGACGGCTACAGCATGGAAGTGCGCTGGCCGCTGTCGAACCTGCGCTTCCCCTACGCCGGCGGGCGCAACTGGCGCGTGATGGTCGAGCGCAGCATCCCGCATGCCGACGGCACCCTGCTGGCATCGGCGCCCTACCGTGTCGACGCCCTGAGCCGCCTCAGCTTCCTGCAGGAGATCGAGGGCATGGACGCCACCGTGGCCGCGGTGCGCGACCGCAGCTTCGTCGAGTGGCGCCCGGAACTGACGATGCGCAGTGCGCGCACCGCCGCGCCCGGCCAGCGCGTGCGTGGCCGCGACACGCAGCTGGGCCTGGAGATCAACGCCCGCCCGCGTGCCGACTGGGTCTTCAATGCCACGCTGAACCCGGACTTCTCGCTGGTCGAGATCGACGAACCGGTGGCCCAGGGCGCCGGCAACATCGCCCTCAGCCTGCCGGAGAAGCGCGGCTTTTTCCTGGAGAGCGCGGACGTACTCAGCCTGCCCCTGTCGGCGTTTTATTCGCGCACCGTGAACGACCCGGAGTACGGCCTGCGCGCGACCTGGCGCGCATCGAACATGGACGCCACCGCCATGAGCCTGAGCGACGAGCCAGGCGGCCTGGTGCTGCGCGGGCGCCCCTACGAAACGCTGGAAGCGGTGCAGGCCGGGCGCAGCGTCGCCAGCCTGGTACGCGCACGCTGGCATGGCGAAGGCCTGCTGCTGGGCGCCTTTGCCGCGCAGCGCGACTACCACCGCTTCGGCCGCAACGACGTGCTCGGGCTGGATGCGCAATGGCGCGGCGAAGGCGAGGACGGCGTGCAGCACCAGCTGTCGAGCGTGGCGATGATGTCGCGCACGAGTACCGGCTTCGGCGCGGATGCCGTTGTCGGCCGGGTACCGCGCCGCTCCGGCGCCTACCTGTGGAAGAAATACCTGCACAAGACCGAGCGCTGGTGGCACGAGGTCGAGCTGGAAGCGATTGCGCCGAGCTTTGCGAACGACAACGGCTTCGTGCCGCAGGCCGGCATCGCGCGCGCCAGCGGCTCGCTGAACCGCATCCTCGGATCTCAAGCGCTGGGCGCGCTCGAACTCCATGAACTCGAAACCTACCTGGGCTTCCACGAGATGCGCACCCTGGCCGACAAGCCCACCGGCCAGGCCGGCGGCGAGACCGTCGAGCGCAGGCTGCGGCCCGGCGTCTGGATGGCGGCGCCGCTGCAGACCGGCCTCTGGACCGAACTCGGCTTCGACCGCCAGCGCGCCCGTCCCGGCGGGCGCCTGCACGACACGCGCGTGCTCAACCTCGGCATCGAGACCAGGCCGGCGCCCTGGATCGCGCGCATCGCGGCCGAACTGGCGCTGGGCCGCCGGCTCGACGCCGACGCCGACCGCGTGGGCCCGGGCGGGCAGGCGATCCTCGACGTGGACCTGCGCTTTCCGCTGAAGCGCGGCTGGTCGCTGGAACTCGACCACCACCTGAACCGGGCCTGGATACGCGGCACCCTCGGCACACCGGCGTTTACCGACACCGCCTGGCGCTGGCGTGCGATGCTGCACTTCAGTCCGCGCGCCTCGCTGCGCCTGCTGGCCCAGAACACCTGGGCCGCAAGGCGCGACGACGGCGTGACCCGGCTCGAGGCGTGGAATGCGCGCGAAGTACACCGTTCGCTGCTGTACCGCTACCAGTGGCAGCACGGCCGCACGCTGTCGCTCGGCGTGGCAAGCGACAAGCTGCCGCTGGTCGAGGAGCGCAGCACCGCGCTGACCTTCAAGCTGCAGTGGGAAGTCTGAGGACGCAGGCCGCCGGCCGCTGCCAGCTCAACCTGAACGGTGTAAGATCGTTCTTTTTTGGCAGGACCATCCCATGCTGCAGAAGGCTGCAACGCACCGGGCCCAGGCCGGCAACCTGAACTTCGTTCTTGTCAGCGTCTTCATCGACGTGATCGGCATCGGCCTGATCGTGCCGGTGATGCCGCCGCTGGTCGGCCAGTTCGTGCAGGGCCGCGACGAGCAGGCGCTGTGGTATGGCATCCTGGCCACCGTCTTCGGCCTGCTGCAATTCGTCTTCATGCCCATGCTCGGCGCCATCAGCGACCGCATCGGGCGGCGCCCGGTGCTGCTGTACTCGATGGGCGGCATGTGCCTGAACTTCCTCGTCACCGCCATGGCCCCGAGCCTGGCCTGGCTGTTCATCGGGCGCGCCATCGGCGGCGTGTCGGCGGCCAGCATGTCGGTGGCGATGGCGTATGCGTCCGACGTCTCCACGCCCGAGAACCGCGCGAAAAGCTTCGGCAAGATCGGCGCCGCCTTCGGCCTCGGCTTCATCTGCGGCCCGATGCTGGGCGGGCTGCTGGGCGAATACGACCTTGCCCTGCCCTTCTACGCCGCGGCCGTGCTGGCCGGCGTGAACCTCGTCTACGGCTGGTTCTTCGTGCCGGAATCGCTGCCTGCGGCAACGCGCGAACCCTTCAGCTGGCAAAAGGTGAACCCCTTCTACGCACTGCGCAAGTTGCTGGCGCGGCGCGCCATCCGCGGCCTGGTCGTCGTCTTCGCGCTGACCACCTTCGGCCAGATCATGACCCAGACCACCTGGGTGCTGTACACCACCTTCCGCTTCGGCTGGACCCCGCGCGACAACGGCATCGCCATGTTCTGCGTCGGCCTGGCCGCGGCCGTGGTCCAGGGCGGACTGGTATCGGTCCTGATCCGGCGCCTGGGCGAAGTGCGCCTGTCGATCATGGGCCTGGCCTCGGGCGCCATCACCTTCGTCCTGTATGGCCTCGCGACCCAGGGCTGGATGATGTATGTCTTCATCTGCTGCAACCTGCTGGCCTTTGCCGCCGGCCCGGCCCTGCAGGGCATCGTCTCGCGCGACGCCGGGCCCGGCGAGCAGGGGGAACTCATGGGCTCCCTGCAGTCGATCAGCAGCCTGGCGGTGGTGGTGACGCCGCTGATCGGCACCTCGATCCTGGGCGCCGTCAGCCACCTGCCGCCCGACGACTGGCGCATCGGCAGCAGCTTCTTCCTGTCGGCGGCGATGCAGGCGCTCGCGGTGCTGGTGGCGCTGCGCTGGTTCCGCCGGCGGCACCTGACGGCATGAAACGCCTGGCATGAGCGGCACAGGAGTCGGCATGTCCGGCACGGTGGCGATGGCCGTACTGGCCGCGGCGCTGATGCACGCCGCCTGGAACGCCATGCTCAAGACGAAGGGCGACGCCTTCCTGTCGACGGTGGCGGTGGCCGTCAGCGCCGGCCTGCTGTGCGCGCTGGCCCTGCCCTGGCTCCCGCAACCGGCGCCCGCCAGCTGGCCCTGCATTGCCGCCTCGGCCCTGATCCACGTGCTGTATTACGCGCTGCTGATGGCCACCTACCGCGACGGCGACGTCAGCCTGGCCTACCCGCTGATGCGCGGCTGCGCGCCGCTGATCGTGGCTTCGTTCGGCCTGGCCTTCATGGGAGAGCGCCTGGGCGCGATGCAGTGGCTGTCGATCTGCCTGATCTGCGGCGGCGTGCTGGCGATGACCGGGCGTGCCCGGGCCAACACTGCAACCAGCCGCCGCACCACGCTGCTGGCATTGGCCTCGGCCGCCACCATCGCGGCCTACACCCTGGTCGACGGCGCCGGCGTACGCCTGTCGGACGCGCCGGCTGCCTACACGATGTGGATCTTCGCCGCCACCGCGCCCGGCGTCGCGGCGCTGGCCGTGCGGCGCCGGCGCGAACTGCTGCCCTTCGTGCGCAGCAATCCGGCCCTGCCCGGCGGCGGAGCGCTATCGGTCGGCGCCTACTGGGTGGCGCTGTGGGCGATGACGCAGGCGCCGGTGGCCGCGGTGGCGGCGCTGCGCGAAACCTCGATTTTGTTCGCCACCGCGATTGCGGTATTCGTCCTGCGCGAGCGC
This sequence comes from Massilia brevitalea, assembly GCF_030711405.1. Lineage (GTDB taxonomy): Bacteria > Pseudomonadota > Gammaproteobacteria > Burkholderiales > Burkholderiaceae_D > Telluria > Telluria brevitalea. Next base: position 19,009 of record NZ_JAULSI010000007.1, on the reverse strand, counting down.
GTGGCGCCGCCGCGGCTGGCCGGCGCGGTGTTGATTGCCTGCGGCGCGGCGGCGATGCGGCTGGGCTAGAACTTCGCTTCCACTGTCGCCCGCAGCGTCACGCCCACCGGGAAGCTGGCGCTGCGTAGCACCAGCCCGCGCCCCTGCTCCAGGTAGCTGCTACGCGAGACAAAATCTTCGTCGAGCAGGTTCTGCCCCGCCACGCGCAGCTGCAGCTTGGGCGAGAATTTGTACAGCACATAGGCTTCCAGGTCGCGCCGGGTGTCCATGACCGAGGTCTGGCGCTCCGACACGCGCACCGTCATGCCCTGCTTGTAGGCGAAGCTGGCGCCGGTGCTGACGTTGCCGACCTTGTAGTCGATGCCGAGGTTGGCCGACAGCGGGGTCTGGCCGTCGAGACGGTTGCCCGGGCCGGGTACGCCGTCGACTTCCGACCAGTTGCGGCTGATGCTGGCGCGCAGGTCGACCGCCGGGGCGCCGTCGATGAGCGCCTTCAGCGGCAGCTTGGCTTCGAGTTCCAGGTTCTTCGAGACGGCCTGGCCGGCGTTCATCGGCATGGCCACCCAGCGCGCGCCGTCGAACTCGATGACGGAGCGGGTGTAGCCGTCGATACGGCGGATCGAGGCGCTGGCCGAGAGCAGCGCGCCTTCGGCCCAGTAGTGCTCGTAGGAGGCGTCGACGCCCAGCGCCAGTTCCGGCTGCAGGTCCGGGTTGCCCTGGTAGTCGGGATCGGTGGAGCGGTTGTCGACGGAAGTCTGGCGGCGCGGAATCAGACTCGAGACGTTCGGCGCCTTGTAGGTGCGGGTGACGGCAAAGCGCACCTGGTCGCCCTTGGTGTCCGGGATCTTCCACAGGGTCTGCAGCACCGGGCTCCAGACGCTCGAACGCGAACGGCCGGTGTCGAAGGTATTGCCCGAGGTGCGGGTGCGGATGCCTTCCCAGCGCGCGCCGAGGTACACCGACAGGCGCGGCGTGACGCTCCACTCGTCCTGGGCATACAGCGCCAGGCGCGAGACCTGGGCTTCGAACTCCTCGCCGTCCGGCAGGCCCGGGAAGACGGCGCGGCCGGCTTCGGTCTCGAAGCGGCTGTCCTCGCGCGTGTTGTAGCCGCCGTCCCAGCCCATGCCCAGCGCGTGGCCTTCGAAGATGGTCTTCGAAAACTTGCCGGTGCTGGTCACGCCGCGGTCTTCGCCTTCCGAGACGATCAGGTTGTCGAGCGCGCGTGCGGCGCCGGCGGGCGTCAGGCGGCGCGAGGTGCTGTCGTTCTCGCCGCCCTGCACGCCCAGCTTCGTGTCGAGCCTGGCGCCGGCTTCCATCTTGTGCACCCAGTTCAGTTCGGTGCGGTAGAAGCTGTTCTTGTTGTCGTTGGCCAGGGCCAGGTCCGGGTACGGCGCTCCCGCACCGATGGCGGTATTCGCCGTCTCGTTGGTGCGGGTCCGGAAGCGGCCCGAATTCAGGAAGGTCTGCGAGGTGAGCGTGTCGCCGTTCTCGAGGTTCCAGTTCAGGCGCGGCGCCAGGTTGAAGTAGCTGAAGGAGCCGTCTTCCACGCCCGTGGTGCTGCGCGCCTGGGTCTGGAGCCCGGCATTGCTGTAGGCATCCTCGAACACGGTGGAGGTGCGCTCGAAACTTTCGCGCGCGCCGCTGCCCGAGATCGAATACGACATCTTGCCGACCTTGTCCGACAGCTGCAGGTTCACGTTCGGCCCGCGCATGCCGCTGCTGGTGCGGCGCATGCCGACCTTGATGTCGCGCTGGCCGGTGCGGATCGCTTTTTTCAGCACGATGTTGATGGTGCCGGCCACCGACTGGGTCGAGAACTCGGCGCTGGCGGCGCGCAGTACTTCGATGCGTTCGATGACGTCGGGCGCCAGCGACTCGATCGAGAAGCCGGCCGGCGCGCGTTCGCCGTTGATCAGGATCTGCGTGTAGCCGGCGCCCATGCCGCGCATGCGGATTTCGCCGCCACGGCCATTGCTGCTGTTGACGGTGATACCGGGTACGCGCTTGAGGACGTCGGTGACGCTGGTGTCGCCGTACTTGACGATCTCTTCCTGGTTGACCACGATCTTGGTGGCGGTGTCGTCGCGGCGCGGATCGTAGGCCTGGGCCGAGCCCTTCACTTCGACGCGCTGCATCGCCTGCCCGGCCGGGGCCGTTTCGCCCTTCCTGAGCGTCGTTTCAGTTGCGGGTTGGCGGGTTTCCTGCGCTTCTTGTGCATGCAGCGGGAAGGTGGTTGCCAGCGCGGCGGCCAGCAGCGTCAGGCGAATCGGGGAGAATCGGGCGTGCATAGGGAACAGACTATGAAAGGAGCCGATATTGTCTGCGAGATCACATCCCTTGTGTTGCCTCCGGGAATATTTTTTTGATATGCATGTGCGCCGGAATCGTCGCATGCATGGCCGATCCGGACTATGCGCTACACTGGACAGGCGGGGCCGGCGTGAAAACAAGGATATGCACCGGCCCGGCCCTTATTTATAATTCGCCATCCTTACCATCTGGGGGCTTGCCACCGTGTCCGACCGCTTTAAAGTACTGCCACAATATGTCCTGCCCAAGCAGGCGCTGACCTCGTTTGCCGGACGCGTCGCCGGCGCCCGCGGAGGCGCGATGACGACCCGCCTGATCCGCTGGTTCGTCGGCAAGTACGGCGTCAACATGGCGGAGGCGGCCAATCCGGATATCGCCAGCTATGCCAGCTTCAACGAATTCTTCACCCGGCCCTTGCGCGACGGCGTGCGGCCGCTGGCCCAGGCCGATTTCGTGTGCCCGGTGGACGGCGCGATCAGCCAGTTCGGCGCCATCGACGACCACCATATCCTGCAGGCCAAGGGCCACAAGTTCACCACCACCGAACTGGTGGGCGGCGACGCGCAGCTGGCCGCGCACTTCCGGCACGGCAGCTTCGCGAACCTGTACCTGAGCCCGAAGGATTACCACCGCATCCACATGCCCTGCGACGGCCGCCTGACGCGCATGATCTGCGTGCCCGGCGCCCTGTTCTCGGTGAACCCGACTACGGCGCGCGGCGTGCCCGGCCTGTTCGCGCGCAACGAGCGCGTGGTGTGCGTGTTTGAATCCGAAGAATTTGGCACCTTCGTCATGGTGCTGGTCGGCGCGACCATCGTTGGCAGCATGGCGACGTCCTGGCACGGCGTGGTCAACCCGCCGCGCATGGCGCGCATCTGCGACTGGACCTACGAAACCACGCCGGTGGTCCTGAAGAAGGGAGAAGAGATGGGCCGCTTCCTGCTCGGCTCAACGGTGGTGATGCTGTTCAAGGAAAAGACGATCGGCTTCAACAAGGACTGGGCGCCGGAGCGTTCGGTGCGCCTCGGGGAATTGATGGGCAATCGGCCGGGTTGATGTTTGCATTGGTGGGTTCAAGAACCCACCCTACGAGCCGTCAACGGCGGCAAAAACTGTAGGGTGGGTTCTCGAACCCACCATTACCAAGGTTCCCGAATAGCTCAGGCCATCAACCGCCCCACCATCTCGCGCAGCGCCAGCCCGCCGCCACCGATCAGCAGCGCAAAATACCCGATCGTCAGCACGTTCCCGACGTAACCCAGCAGCACGCACACGCCATCCCTTTGCAGCAGCCCGATGGCGAAGAACAGCAGCGCCACCGCCGGGAAGGTATTGCTGAACGGGATCAGCCCGAACGGCATCATCAACAGCACGGCGCCCAAAATCAGCGAGGCATTGTTCATGCGCTCGGCCGGGCCGCTGGCCACCAGCCAGGCGATGCGGTTCGGACGGCTCACGCGTTCCAGCCGATGCAGCAGCGGCAGCGCCTTGCGCAGCATGGGACGCAGCTTGCGGGTGGCGATGGTCTTGTGCGCGATGCGCTCCGGAATCCAGAGCTCGCGCCGCAGCAGGCGCGCCAGGCCGATCAGCAGGATCGCCGCGCCGAACACCGTGCTCACGCCGGGAATCGAAATCGGGATCAGGAACACCAGGGTCAGCAGCGCGGCCAAAATCAGCAGGCCGTCGTTGCCGACGCGGTGCACCAGCTCGCTGAGCGTGATGCCGGTACGCGGCAGCGAACGGATCAGCGCGCGGATGCGCAGGGACAAGGCTTCGCCGTGCATGAACCAGCCCTCTTATTTAGGACGGTAGATGGCGCACAGCTTGTTGCCGTCCGGGTCGCGCACGTAGGCCAGGTAGAGCGCGCCCATGTTGCTTTCGCGCAGGCCCGGCGGGTCCTCGATCGAGACGCCGCCCTGGGCCACGGCCGTGTCGTGGAACTGCTGCACCTGCTCGGGCGAATGGCACTTGAAGCCGATGGTGGCGCCGTTGGCGCAGGTCGCCGCTTCGCCATTGATCGGTTCGCTGATACCGAAGCTGTTGCCGTCGTGGCGGTAGAACAGGCGGGTATGGCCCGAGGATGCGACGTTGCGCACGGCTTCGCCGGCGCCGAGGGTGCCCAGCACCGCATCGTAAAAGCGTTTCGATCGTTCGATGTCGTTCGACCCGATCATGACGTGATTCAGCATTGCTTGTCTCCGTGGTTTGCCGGCGGTATGCGGCCTCGAGCGGCAGTATAGAGGAAGTGCCGGGCGCGCAATACGATTTGCGTCCAGCCCGGGCATGCACGGTGAGGATTCGATAGTTTTCCCTCTGCCAACATCCCCTACAATCGCCTGGTTCGACGCCCGACATGCATCGGCACAGGCGCCCTCTTCTATCCAAGGAAACCAGATGTTTTGTACTTCGTGCGGCGCGCAGGCTGCGTCCGGCAGCGCCTTTTGCAGCCAATGCGGCAAGCCGCTCGCAGCGGCGCAACAGCTGCGAGACCCTGTTCTTCTTCCTGCTGATCGACGGCGACAAGGTACGCAATACGCCGCTGTTCGGCACCTGCGCGCCGGAAGGCAGCTATCGCCAGCGCGGCGACGCGATCGCGCTCGACCTGCCGAAGATGGGCGGCAATTCGCAGATCGTGCTGCGCGACGGCGAGGTCATCGAGGATGGCCGAACCATCACGCTGGACAACCTGAACGACCCGGCAAAATAACCGTCTCCCGGCGGATGATGCTTAGTGCGGCACGCGTTCGTCGGGGCGCAGGGTCAGCACGCGCACACCATTGCGCGTCACCGCCACCGTGTGTTCGAACTGCGCCGACAACTGGCCGTCGCGCGTGACCACGGTCCAGCCGTCGTCCTCGGTAACCACCGAGCGGCCGCCGCCGTTGAGCATCGGCTCGATGGTAAACACCATCCCTTCCTGCAGCACCAGCCCGGTCTGCGGTTTGCCGAAGTGCAGGACCTGCGGCGGCTCGTGCATTTCGCGCCCGATGCCGTGGCCGCAGTATTCGCGCACCACCGTGTAGCCGTTCCTGCGCGCGTGGCGCTCGATGGCGTGGCCGACGTCGCCCAGGCGCGCGCCCGGCCGCACGGCCTTGATGCCCTTCCACATCGCCTCGTAGGTCACCTGCACCAGGCGCCTGGCCAGCGGCGCGACCTCGCCCACCAGGTAAGTCTTGCTGGAGTCGGCGATGTAGCCGTTCTTTTCCAGCGTGATGTCGAAGTTGACGATGTCGCCGCTTTCCAGCAGCTCGGTCGGCGACGGCACGCCGTGGCAGACCACGTGGTTGCGCGAGGAGTTCAGCGCGTAGGCGTAGCCGTACTGGCCCTTGCTGGCCGGGCGCGCCTGCAGTTCGTCGACGATCAGGCGCTCGGCCAGGTCGTTGACCTGCATGGTCGACATGCCGATCAGGTCCAGCTTGTCGAGGTGGCCGAAGACACTCGCCAGCAGGCGGCCCGACTCCGCCATCAGCTCGATTTCCTCGGGCCGCTTGGTCATAGCGCCGCCACTTTCACCGGCTGCGGCTTGACCCCGGCCGCCTTCAGTTCGCGCGCGACGATCTCGTTGAAGCTGAGCGAAGGATTCAGCTCGCACAGCATGCCCACCTTGATCCAGAACGCGGCCTGCGCGTTGATCGAGCGGCAGGACACCACCGTGGCCTTGCGAACCTGGTCGTGCAGCTCGTCGTCGATGTTCACGATACCCATACTATTCTCCATATACGAAACGTATACGAATTATATGCAGAGTGAGCGCGTGCGTGCAACCGGCTTTTACTGCGCGAGCACAGGAAGCAGATCGTGCAGGCGCGCCACCTCGAAGGTCGGGCGCGCTTCGGACCCGTTCGGCGCTCCCCCCGGATTGAACCAGCAGCTGTCGATGCCGAAGCGGTTCGCGCCGAGGATGTCCGCATCCAGGCGGTCGCCGACGATGATGGTCGCTTCCGGCACGAAGGCGCGCGCCATGCCGGCGGCGTAGTCGAAGATGCGCACGTCGGGCTTGGCATGGCCGCAGGCTTCCGAGGTGGCGACAAAGGACAAAAAGGCGCCCAGGCCGGAGCTGGCGATGCGGCGCTGCTGGATGTGCTCGACGCCATTCGTGATGATGCCGATTTCGCCGTGCACGCTCAGCGCCGCGCAGACTTCCAGCGCACCCTCGACCAGCACCACGGTCTCGGGCAAGGCGTCGAGATACAGTTTGCTGGCGGCGCTGGGGTCGAGCGCGAGAGCGTGGATAGCGAAGGTCTGGCGGAAGCGCTCGACCTTCAGGAAGTCCTTGTCCACCAGGCCGCGTTCGAAGCTGCGCCACAGCGCGACGTTGATGGCCTGGTAGTCCTGGAACACCGGCTCGATGGCGCCGTCGTAGCCGAGCGCGGACATCGTTTGCACGAAAGAGAGCTGTTCGGATGCCCGGAAGTCGAGCAGGGTGTCGTCCAGGTCGAAGAGAAAGAGTTGGTGCCGCACTGGTGCTCACGGGTAGTGGATGAGCCCTTCATCCTAGCACGCGCGTGTGCAAGGACCGCGGCGGGGACCCGCTTACGCCCCTGCTCCACTGCCGAACACCTCTTCCATCATGTCGAGGAAGGCGCGGGTCTTGGCCGGCATCAGGCGCCGCCCAGGGAATACGGCCCAACCTGTCGCCGCCGGCAAATCCCACTCGGGCAGCACGCGCACCAGTTCGCCCTTGCGCACCAGCGGCTGGGCGAACAGTTCCGAGCTGGCGGCGATGCCGGCGCCGCTACAGGCGATGCGCGCCAGCAGGTCGGGCGAATTCGCGGTCAGGCGCGCCGGCAGTTCGTGCTCCCATTTCACCTTGCCGCGCGTCAAAGCCCAGCGCACCGGCCCGCCGCTGCGGCTCAGCAGGCACAAGAGATCGTGCCCGAGCAGGTCGTCGGGGTGCTCGGGCAGGCCGCGCACGGCCGTGTAGCAGGGCGAAGCGTACAGGCCGAAGCGTTGCAGCGTGACGCGGCGCGCGTTGAGCGAGGCGTCGTCGGGCAAATCGCCCATGCGGATCGCGATGTCGAAATTTTCCGCCACCAGGTCGACCCGGCGCGGCGACAGATCGAGCTCGATGTTCACTGCCGGGTAGCGCTCCAGGAAGCGCCCGATCATGCTGCTCATGCCCAGGTTGGCAAAGTCCGCAGGCAGCGAAATGCGCAGGCGCCCGCTGGGCGCGGCCTGGCGGTGCTGGGCCAGGGCGCCGGCCGCCTCGCTTTCCTCCGCCACCTTGCGCGCATGTTCCAGCAGGCTGGCGCCGAATTCGGTGACGACGAGTTTGCGCGTGGTTCGCTGCAGCAGGCGCTCGCCCAGGCGTGCTTCCAGCAGCGAGATGCGGCGCGAGACGGTGGACTTGGGCAGGTTCACGCGGGTGGCGGCCTGGCTGAAGCTGCCGGCCTCGACGATGCGGGCGAAAAGCAGCAGATCGTTCGGTTCGACTTCCATGGGATTGTTCCACTGGCTGAATAATGTTATCCATTCTAACGGCTTCCGGATCGATTATGGAATGGTTACAGTAGACCCATCGAACATCCAACCACAGAACAAAGGAAGACACCATGAACATCCTGCAAATCACCTCCAGCCTGCGCGGCGAACAATCGGAATCGAACCGCGTTGCCAACAGCATCGTGGCGAAACTGGCCGCAGCCAACCCGAACGCCAACGTCGTCACCCGCGACCTGGCACGCCAGCCGCACCCGCAGCTCGACGAAGCCGCCCTGGGCGCCCTGTTCACGCCAGTCGAATCGCGCACCGCCGAGCAGTCGGCGCGCGTGGCCCTGGACGACGCCCTGATCGCCCAGGTGCAGGCTGCCGACGTGGTGGTGATTGGCGCGCCGATGTACAACTTCGGCATCCCGGTGCAGCTGAAAAGCTGGTTCGACGCGATTGCCCGCGCCGGCGTTACCTTCCGCTACACCGAGAACGGTCCGGAAGGCCTGCTGAAGGGTAAGAAAGTGTTCATTGCCACCGCCCGTGGCGGCATCTACCCAACGGACGCAGACCCGCAGGTGCCGTTCGTGCGCATGCTGCTGAACTTCCTGGGCATGACGGACCAGACCTTCGTGTACTCGGCTGCCCAGTCGATGGGTCCGGAAGCGGCAGCCAAGGGCCAGGCCGAAGCCGACGCCACCGTTGCAGCAGCACTGGCGTAATCCAACCAGCCGCCTCGGCGGCGCAAGCAAGGAGAACATGATGACCGACGTGATTCAAACCCGGAACGTGACCAAGGCGCGCGGCGTCGAGCGCGTGATCGCCGGCCAGTACGTAATGGACGGCGCGGGCGTGAAGATCAACCGCGTCCTCACCAGCACCCTGCAGCGCCGCCTCGACCCGTTTTTGATGCTCGATGCCTTTGGCAGCGAGGAGGCGGGCGACTACATCGCCGGCTTCCCCGAGCACCCGCACCGCGGCTTCGAGACCGTCACCTACATGCTGGCCGGGCGCATGCGCCACCGCGACAGCGCAGGCAACGAAGGTCTCGTCACCGATGGCGGCGTGCAGTGGATGACGGCCGGCCGTGGCGTGATCCACTCCGAGATGCCCGAGCAGAACGAAGGCCTGATGGAAGGCTTTCAGTTGTGGCTGAATCTGCCGGCGAAGGACAAGATGATGGCGCCGTGGTACCGCGACATCCCGAACGAACAGGTGCCGCGTTTTACGCTCCATTCTGGCGCAACGGTGCAGGTGATTGCGGGCGCAAGCCATGGCGTGGCCGGTGCGGTGCAGCGTGAAGGCACCGAGCCGCTGTACCTGGACATTGAACTGCCCGAGGGCGCGGTCTTCGAGCAGGCGCTGCCCGCCGGCCACAACGCCTTCATCTACGTGTTCCGCGGCGAAGCGGTCGTGGGCGGCAAAGGCGTGCCGCAGACGCGCATGGCGATCTTCGACAATGCCGAAGGCGCCGATGGCGTGGCGATCAAGGCGGCCAAGCCGACGCGTTTGCTGCTGATCGCGGGCCGGCCCTTGAAGGAAGCGATCGCGCAGTACGGTCCCTTCGTAATGAATACCCAGGCCGAGCTGCACCAGGCCGTCGAGGATTTCCGCGCCGGGAAGTTCGCGGCATAAGTTTTACGCGTGGGCGGGCGGTCGTTCGATCGCCCACTGCGCTTTCGATTACACTCACGGCATGTCCACACGCTACCCCTTCCAGCCATGCCGCTGATGCCCATCGTGCTCGATCTGCTGTCCAAGGCCAGCCATGCGCTCGGCTTCGAGACGGTCGACCGCTTCCCCGCCGGCCACGCCTATGCGCGCACGCGCTGGGACCGCGCATACTTCGACATCGCCTCCGACCTGAAACCCGACGCCATCGAACGTTCGCTGTGCGCGTCGATCGCGAATACCCCGTCGGTGTTCGCCCACATCGTCAACCCGACGCCGGCCATGCAGCGCACCCTGCTCGCCATGATCGACACCAGCCTGCGCCGCAGCTGCAATGCCCCGCTCGACCTGGTGGCGCTGCTGGTCGAGGCCTACCGCAGTCCGCACACGCTGGAAGCCCGACCCGGCCTGCGCGCCGCCATCGAAGCAACGCAGGGGCAAGAGATGCGCGAGCGCGTGCATGCGACGCTCGCATTTCTTGGCGCGATGCCGGCCGCCTTCGACGTCATCGAAGCACGGGACTGAACACAGGTTTCGCCAGGTTGCTGGGTACGTAACGCTCGCGCAGGCGTATGAAGGGCGTCTCGACCAGCACATACAGCAGCCAGCCGCCCAGCACCGACAGCGCCAGCAGCACGACGATGGCAAGCGCCGTCTCCGGCCCATATCCCCTGTCCGCCAGCCATGCGGAGCCGAGCGCGCTGACGCCGCGATGGGTCAAGTAAATCGCGTACGACCACAGCGCCAGGCTGGCGGCGCCGGGAATGCGCAGGTCGCGCAGCAGCGAGCGCTGCGACAGCGCGGACAGGATCAGCAAGCCGAAACCGAGGCCCAGCGCCGGCAGGCCGAACACCGTCACCGCAAAGCCGTAGCGCTTGTCGAGGAAGAACCAGAATGCCACGCCGATGATGGCAAGGCCCGCCACCAGCGCCGCGTTGCCGTGGCGCGTGAGCGCAGCCCAGGCGCCTGGGTGGCGGTTCTTCAGCAGCGCCAGCGCCACGCCGGCCACCAGCTCGTCGAGCCTGCATAAGCTTGAGTAATAGATGAGCTTGTAATAGAAGTAAGTCCCATACTTGTTGCCGCCGACGTGCGCACTCCACAAATCGGCGCGCAGCAGCATCCCGCCAGCGACCACCAGCGCAATCGCCAGCCAGGCTACGCCGATGCGCCAGCGCAGTGCGGCCGCGATCATGGCCAGCGCCGGCAGCAGCAAATAAAACTGTTCCTCGATGGCCAGCGACCAGCTGTGCGAAAAACCGGTACCCGGCGGCAGGCCGATGTTCTGGGTAAAGCTGAGGTAGCGCCACAGCGGCAGCAGCTCGGCATGCTCGCGCCAGGCCGGCCACAGGAAATACAGCGCCAGCACTACCCAGAAATTCGGCAGCGTGCGCAGCAGGCGGCGCGCATAGAAGTGTTTGAGCGATAGCCCGGCATCCGTGCGCAGCGCCGCGAAGATCTGGTTGCCGATCAGGTAGCCCGAGAGGGCAAAGAACAAGTCGACACCGGTCCAGCCGATGCGCCCGACCCAGCCGAAGGTAGCGTCGTCGTTCGAGACGAACAGGATGTAATGGTGCAGCACCACCAGCGTCACGGCCAGCGCGCGCAGGGTATCGAGTCCATATATGCGAGCACTGTGGGGAGAAGTCATCGTAGAGAGCCAGCTTGCGGAGGTGGCGCATGATGCCATGCGACTCCGCACGGGCCAAGGTTTCCCGATAAAATGACGCCACCGATATTTCCTTGGATCACCATCGCATGAGCTCCGCCCGCAACTTCCAGTTCAAATCCGTCACCTATACCGGCCTCGGCCAGGGCCCGCGCGTCATCATCATGGGCGCCACCCACGGCAACGAAATCTGCGGCACCGAAGCGATCAAGCGCGTGATGGCCGAGCTCGATAGCGGCGCCCTGCGTATCGCCGCCGGCAGCGTCACCTTCGTGCCGATCGTGAATCCCCTCGCCTACCAGAAGAACGAGCGCAACGGCGACCGCAACCTGAACCGCAACCTGTTCCCGAAAGACGTTCCGCAGGATTTCGAAGACCAGGTCGCCAACTGGCTGTGCCCGCTCCTGGCCCAGCACGACGTGCTGCTCGACCTGCACTCGTTCAACGCCGCCCATGGCGAGCCCTTCGTGATGGTGGGCCCGGCCAATAATGATGGCGACCTCGAACCCTTCCAGCACGCCGAGAAGGAACGCGCACTGGCGCGGCGCCTCGGCGTGCGCCGCTTCGTGACCGGCTGGATGGCGGCCTACGGCGGCGGCGTCAAGCGCCGTTCGCGCGGGAATGCGGCCGAGCTGGAAACCGTGCTGCGCTACGGCGTCGGCACCACCGAATACATGCGCACCACGGGCGGCTACGCGCTGACCCTGGAATGCGGCCAGCACCTCGACCCGCGCGCACCGGAAGTGGCCTACCGTGCCATCATGAACACCCTGGCCTTCCTGAAGCTGATCGACGCGCCGGAACCGGAACCGGTTCCGTTCGACGAAATGGAAGCGCTGCAGATGGTCGTGGTGCACGACAAGACGGATGCCGCCGATGCGTTTTCCCGCAGCTGGGCCAGTTTCGATCCGGTAATCGAGGGCGAACAGATCGGCACGCGCGCCGACGGCACGCCGGTGGTGGCCGAGTTCAGTGGCCGCATCCTGTTCCCGGACGCCAAGGCCAACGCCAACTCGGAGTGGTACTACCTGACCCGCCCGAACCCGGAGTTCGGCCGCTGATTCGGCCGCTGATCCGTACAAATTTGTCCGCCGCCAGCGCCATCCGGCGAGTGCGGCTAGAATCTGGTCAGGCATGCAAGTCCACCCCACAAAGGAGAACAGGATGACTGACCAGTCGCATCAAACAACAGAATATCAACCGCCCAGGGTCTGGGCACCCTCCGCCAACGGCGGCCCCTTCGCCAGCATCAACCGCCCGACCGCCGGGCCGACCCACGAGAAAGAACTCCCGGTCGGCAAGCACCCGCTGCAGCTGTATTCGCTGGCCACGCCGAACGGCGTGAAGGTGACCATCATGCTCGAAGAGCTGCTGGCCGCCGGCCACAAGGACGCCGAATACGACGCCTGGCTCATCAAGATCAACGAGGGCGACCAGTTCGGCAGCGGTTTTGTCGACGTCAACCCGAATTCGAAGATCCCGGCCCTGCTGGACCGCAGCGGCGACGCGCCGGTGCGCGTGTTCGAATCCGGTTCCATCCTGCTCTACCTGGCCGAGAAATTCGTCGCCTTCCTGCCGAAAGACCCGGCCAGGCGCACCGAGACCCTGAACTGGCTGTTCTGGCAGATGGGCGCCGGCCCGCTGCTGGGCGGCGGCTTCGGCCACTTCTACGCCTACGCGCCGGAAAAGATCGAGTACGCGATCAACCGCTACGCCATGGAAGCCAAGCGCCAGCTCGATGTGCTGGACCGCCAGCTCGCCGACAACCGCTTCATCGCCGGCGACGAGTACACGATTGCCGACATGGCGATCTGGCCCTGGTACGGCGGCCTGGTGCAGGGCGAAATCTACGACGCGGCCGAATTCCTGGCCGTGCACGAGTACCAGCACCTGAAGCGCTGGTCCGACGAGATCGCGGCGCGCCCGGCCGTGATCCGGGGCCGCAAGGTCAACCGCGTGCGCGGCAAGCCCGAAGAGCAAGTGGCCGAGCGCCACGACGCGTCCGACCTGGACTGAACGCAGGCAGGCTGGGCGGCGCAAACGCCGGCCAGCCTGCAAGCCGGCCCATCAGCCGCGCACCGCCGCCTCGATCCGCGCCACGTCGATTTTCCGCATCGTCATCATCGCCTCGAAGGCACGCCGGCCCACTTGCGGGTCGGGATTGGCCAAGGCATCGGTCAGCACGCGCGGCGTGATCTGCCAGGACAGGCCCCAGCGGTCCTTGCACCAGCCGCACTCGCTTTCCTGTCCACCATTGCCAACGATGGCATTCCACAGGCGGTCGGTCTCTTCCTGGTCGTCGGTGGCGACCTGGAAGGAAAAAGCTTCGCTGTGCTTGAACATCGGGCCGCCGTTCAGGCCCAGGCAGGGGATGCCGGCCACCGTGAACAACACCGTCAGCACGTCTCCTGCCTTCCCCGCCGGGAAGTCGGCCGGCGCACGGAATACGTCGCCGACTGCGCTGTCGGGAAAGGTCTCGGCATAGAACTGCGCCGCCTCCAAAGCCGTACCGTCGTACCACAGGCATACCGTATTTTTGCTGGTCACTTTATTTCTCCCAAGGTTGAGGAAACGCGTCGATCAACAGGCTGGTGCGTCGATCAGCATACCGCATTTCCGGCCTTCGGCGCCCGGTCTTTTCGCGCCGCGTTCCGGTGCGCCGAGGCGCAGGACACCACGCCGCAGACCAGCAGCAGCATCGCCGCGCATTCCAGTCCGCTCGGCCAGCGCGCTTCCCACAGCCAGCCGTACAGGGCCGCGAACACGGTCTCGAAGATGATCATCTGTCCCATCAGGCTCATGGGCAGCGCGCGGCTGGCGACGTTCCACAAGCCATTGCCGATGATGGAGCACGGGATGGCGACGCCGCTCACCACGCCGATGAAGCGCAGCCAGTCCGCCGCCGACTGCGCGTTCGACGCGAACAGGAAGGCAGGCACTGCCAGCAGCAAAGCCTGGGCGCCGGTCATCACCCCGGTCAGCAAGCTCCACTCGTGCGCCGTGACCGCCGTCAGCCGCGCCAGCACGCGGCTGTTCGCGACCGCGTAGATCGTCCAGGACGCCAGCGCCCCGACCGCGCACAGCAGGCCGAAGAGCGAGCCGGGCCCGGACTGCCGCAGCGATTCCCAGCTGATGCACAGCAGCCCGGCGAAGCCCAGCAGCAGCGAGGGCAGCAAACGGCGCAGCGGCAGCGCCTGCCGCTCGTCCCTGCCGAACAGCGTCACGGCCAGCGGCGACAGGCCGATTGCCAGCGAAGCCATGGCCACGCCGCCGCTGCGCACCGCGTTGGCAAGGAAGATGTAGTAGACGACGTTGCCCGCGGGGCTGAGCCAGGCCAGGGTCCACCATTTCCTGCGCGTCAGGCGCGCGCTCACGCGGCGCCAGCCGGGTGCGATCAGCAGCGCCGCCGCCAGGCCGTAGGCGAGGTAGCGCCCGGCCGACAGTTGCATCGAGGTGAAGCCGTGGGTGAGTTCCGGGGCCAGGAACACCAGCCCCCACAAGGCGCCGGCGGCGATGCCGGCGCCGGTACCGCGCCAGGTTGTTTGTGCGTGCATGCGATTCTCCTTCGAAAGGAGAGTCTGCACGCCGGCAGGAGAAAAATCTTGGCGCCGTCTACTGCAATCTTGGCAAATCCTTCGACCGGCTTACGCCGTGGCCCCGGCTTCGGCCAGGATATCGCCGAGCTTGGCCGTGTCGATGGGTTTCACCAGGTAATGGTCGAAGCCGGCCTCCAGGGCGCTGGCGCGGTCGCTGTCCTGGCCATAGCCGGTGATCGCCACCAGCAGGCTGTGCGCCGTTTCCGGCTGGGCGCGCAGGCGCTGGGCCAGCTCCTTGCCGTCCATGTCGGGCAAGCCGATGTCGAGCAGGCAGACCTGGGGCGGCGCGGCGCGCGCCCGCGCCAAAGCCGGGTGCGGATGGTGTTCCACCGCCACCTCGTGGCCGTCGATTTCCAGCAGCATGGCCAGTGTCGAGGCGGCGTCGACGTTGTCGTCGACCACCATGATGCGCAGCGCCCCGCCAGCATCGTGCGCAACGCCCGCACTGGCTTCGGGCTGCGCGGGGCCTTCCCCGGCGGGCAGGCGCGGCAGGCGTACCGTGAAGCGGCTGCCCTGCCCTTCGCCGGCGCTGTCGCAGGCCACGCTGCCGCCGTGCAGCTCGACCAGGCTGTGCACCAGCGCCAGCCCCAGGCCAAGGCCGCCGGATGAACGGTCCGGGCTGCGCTCGGCCTGGGCAAACAGGTCGAAGGCGCGCGCCGCCAGCTGGGGCGCCATGCCGATGCCGTTGTCGGTCACGGTAATGCGGATCTCGCGCGCGTCGGCCTCGGCCGCCAGGGAAACCGTGCCGCCTTCGGGCGTGTACTTGGCGGCGTTGTTCAGGATGTTGGCCACTACCTGCACCAGGCGCTTGCTGTCGCCGTCGACCATCACCGTACCCGGCGCGAATTCGCAGGAGAAATCGTGCGCGCGGGCGCGCATCAGCGGCGTCACCTGTTCCACCGCTTCGGCCAGGACGCGGTTCAGTTCGGCAGGCGCCTTGTCCAGCGCGACCAGGCCGTTGGTCACGCGCGAAACGTCGAGCAGGTCGTCGATCAGGTGCGTCATGTGCAGCACCTGGCGAGCGATGATCTGGCTGGTGTGGCGCACCCGCGCTTCGTCGGGTTTGCCCATCTGCAGCAACTGGGCGGCCGCGCCCAGCGGCGCCAGCGGGTTGCGCAGCTCGTGCGCCAGCATCGCCAGGAACTCGTCCTTGTGGCGGTCGGCCTGGCGCAGCTTTTCCTCGGTTTCGCGGCGCTCGGTCACGTCGTTGGCGGCGCCGATCCATTCGTAGATCTCGCCCGCGGCGTCGAGCATCGGCACCGCGCGCGACAGGGTCCAGCCGCAGCTGCCGTCGGCGCGCAGCACCTTGTGCTCGAGTTCGAACACCGCCTTGTTGCGGCGCGCCGTGTCGATGGCCTGGCGCACGCGCACGCGCTCCTCGGACGGGATGTAGTCGTCGAGCCAGGATTCGTCGGAGCCGCTGGTGTCCTTCAGGCAGCCGCGGCCGTCGAGCTGGTGCATCTCGCTCCAGTTCGGGCTCATGGTGTAGACCACGTCGGCGGCGGCATCGGTCAGGGCGCGGAAACGCTTTTCGCTTTCGCGCAGCGCGGCCGTCGCCCGCACCTGTTCGGTGATGTCGCTGGTGGAGTGGGACACGCACAGGATGCGGCCGTCGGCATCGAACAGCGGTGTGCTGATCGCGTTCCAGAAGCGTTCCTCGAAGCGCACGCTGCCATCGGCCAGCGTGACCGGAATCGGATAGCGCACCGTCGGCAGGCTGTCAGGCTTGCCGCTGGCGACCGCACGCGCCAGCGAGGCGCGCAATACGGTCTCGCTGTCGTCGGTGGGATCGTTGGGGTCGGCGGGAAAGGTGGTGAACAGGCTGACGCCGACCATTTCCTCGCGCGTGCGGCCGGACGCCGCCAGGAAGGCGTCGTTCACGGCCAGGACGATGGCCTCGGGCGTGGGCGACAGCAGGTAGTTGCCGATCGGCGCGTGGTTGAAAACCGACTCGAATAAGGATGAGGAATGCATCGAAACTCCTTGCCGGGCCGGGCAAGGTCCAGGTGAACACAACAAGCGCCCGCGCGCAGACTTGCGCAAAACGAAGGCAAACGCACGTACACGGCACATGCGCTACAACGCGCGCGGGGCGCCGCTTAGCGCCCCGCATGCAGTGTAAGTGCTTTCTTGCCTCCTCGGCAAGTGAGCCGGTTCAACCGTGCTGGGGGGTGTGGAGTTTGAGCCAGCCTTCGCGTTTTTGCGTCGTTACCGAATCAAACGTGGGCACCCTGCACTGCCTTTTGAAGGTCAAGGTCCTTCGATGACATCGCCACCGGATCGCGACATACGTCTTGGGATGTCCTTTTCCCTGAACAGCCAACGAAACTTGATGCCGCTATCGGTCCAGACGAAATTCAACTGGAGGGATTTGTCGGGCAGTTTCCCCGGCGGGGTTGCGCGCCTGGAGCGAATCACTTCGTCGATGACATCTTGCGGAACGCGCTCCCTGATCGTGACTCGTTCAACATGCACAGGAAGCGCTTTGAGTTCTTCCAGTGCATAATCTTTATCGGAGACATATTCTTTCCACTCGAACTCCACCCATTCAGGCAATTGCCGGCCGTCCGGTGCCGCGCCCTCGGTTGCCCCGCCGGTTACCCAATCCCTGGTTCGACCAAGCGCACCGGGGCCGGGGAAGCGCTTTCCGCTAGCCAGTCGTCCTCCCTTGCAAGCAATGACCACCCCTTCCTTCAGTGAGGCGAAATGCAGCATCATGCCGGGGCCTTCATCGGCCTCGACACAGCCGGTGCCAAGCATGCCGATGCCCCATGCAAGGAGTGACTAGATCACGGTGCGTCTCATAAAACTCAATTAAACGGTTGAGGATGGGATATCACAGCTCACTAATCTCCTTTTGGAGGGTCAAGGTCTTTCAAGCACATCACCACCGGATCGCAATGTGTATTCCGGCGCCGCCTTCACTGACTCGAGTCGCCAATGAAACTTGATGCCGCCGTCAGTCCATACGAAATCCAACCAAAGGGATTTGTCCGGCAATTTTCCCGGCGGGGTGGCAAGCTTGGAGCGAATCACTTCTTCGATCACATCTTGCGGCACGCGCTCTCTGATGACGACCCGCTCTACGTGTACAGGAAGCGGCCCAAGTTCTTCTACTGAATCATCCTTATCAGAGGCGTATTCGGTCCACTCGAACTCCACCCATTCCGGCAATTGTCGGCCGTCCGGTGCCGCCCCCTCAGTCTTCCCGCCGGTTAGCCAGTCTTTGGTTCGACTGAGTCCGCCAGGGCCGGGGAAGCGTTTCCCGCTGGGCAAACGCCCTCCCATGCAGACAACCACAATCCCTTCCTTCAATGAGGCGAAATGTAAAACCATCCCGGGGCCCTCGCCAGCCTCGACACAACCGGCGCCAAGCATGCCGATTACCCCTGCAAGGAGTGACTTGATCACGGTACGTCTCATAGGACTCAATTACACGGTTGAGGATTGGATGGAACGGCATAGCCGATATTCACGCCTTGGGTTTCGAGCCAGGCGCTGTATTTTTGCATATCCACCAGACTAACTGCAGGTGAACCGCGGGGTCCGCACCAATTGTGATAGTAATTAACGAAACTTTTTGCCCAAGCTGTATTGTGGCCAAGGACTGCCTCGCTTTGTCTGACCTTGGTGCCATCGCCATAGATGAAATCCCGGTCTTCGCGCTCTGGCGAACTGCCAGGATCAATCCTGTTGCCGCTCTTATCGTGCAGGATCGGGTTTGTCACAATATTCCAACCGTTCTTATCAATAACCTGGTCCAGCATTTTTATACCCTGATCTTTTGCTTGCTTGATCATCCACATGAGCGCAACATCGGAGAGATCACCTGTACCGTAGCCGCCGCCAATATCGGAATGACTCCCAACAAACCCCATTTCGATACGGTTGCCACCATTCGGCGAAGCAGGATTCTGCAAAATCGAGCGGCCATGGAAATTGATCCATCCCCCTCGATGCTCGTTCAGGGCCACCGCATGTGCAGCGAATTTTACCTGCCCCGGCACAGAAAAATCGTATTTGCGTTCATCCCCGTTCGCTGCCCCCAGATGCGGCATAGTGTCCCATAGTCCTTCGAAACGCAGACTCAGGCAACGCGCCTTACCTGCTGCGCTCGTGTATTTCCCGTCCTGCAAGCGCTTCGCTAACGTATTCATCCAGACCCTGGCTTCCGCAGCGCCACGGCTGAAGCCGACCACATCGATATCCAGCGTTGTGTTGGCGCTATCCCTGTCGATAAATTGATCGAGAAATCGAAAGCCTAGCTCCACGCGCTCATCGAAGCCATCGCCGGTAATTGTTTAGTATCGTGCGATCATATTCCTCGCCGTAGCTGGCC
>NZ_JAULSI010000069.1 GCF_030711405.1 Massilia brevitalea | reverse complement strand
GCCTGACTCACACTAACCGGCCTCCACGAAAGCCGGGGCGGTTCATGACTTCCGCCTGCACATCAGTAGTGTCGTATGTTCGCAACTTCTGATCAATGCGCGACATGTGGCCTTCCAAGGGCTCAAACATACCCCGAAGGGCATCCACGCCGCTAAGATCCGCAACTGGCTGACCGCTGATGCGGGCGTCTGCTGCATTATAACGACAGAAGGCGCAAGGCATGGTCCACAGAATACGTGGGTGTAACGCTAACACTGCCCACTCAACGCCAGTGTCTTTATGATCCTGACGAAGTTTGTAGAACATCTGGCAATTAGGATGAGCGATGGAGGTCGACACCGCATCAGGATGGCCATCAAGTCGGGCCGTGTCATTGACTGACGGCGGTTGCGCCAGCTCGTTAGCCCTACTCACTGGGTAAATGCCGTTTGCTAGGATTGATGGAAGATTAGTCGCCCTGGTGAAGTGAACAAGATACGGGATTTTTATCTCAGTCGCAAATTGCTGGATCGTCACATGGCCACCGTATAGTTGCTGTTCGAATACTTCCAATAAGGCAATACTACCCTCTGTTTGGCAAGTTGGCAACATGCCATCGCATTGAAATCAACACGCATATTTCACCGGCTCCGTCCGAATCGATGGAGGTTTCGCGCATATATGATTTGCATGGTTGAGCCTGGGCCGCCACGAATGCCGCACGTAACAGTCATGAAAACAAGAACGCCACCTTCGGGTGGCGTTCTTGTTTTCGGGGTCCAATACCTTGTGCTGCATGTTTGCGCCATATGCCCCGGCAACCTGGGACGGCTAGCCTTGGTCTTTCTTTTCCCTGAATTCACCTTCGATCACGGTGTCGTCGGCGTTGGCGCTATTGCGCGCGTTGCGGCCCGGTGCGAACCGGGAAAACGGCGCCAGCAGCCGGTTAAATGCCGTTTTCCTCAACCAGGGGAAGGCGAGAAGAAAAGCCGTCGTCACTCCCGTGAACAGTGCGGGCACATGTTCGCCTCGCGCCAGGAAGCTCAACAAGGACAGGGCGAGCAAGCTTACGATGAGTGGCCGGCGCGCAGGTTTTGGCAGCAGACCGACTACGCGCAGCCGGCCATTGCTTATCCAGGGGAACCTTGCGAACAAAGCGCCCAGCAGCAGGCCTGCCGCGAATCGGCCTGTGCCGAGATAATCGGCGAACACGCCGACGACAAGGAAACCGGTGTAGGTCATCGTGCCGGCCAGGGCTGCCAGCACGCATAAGGCAAGGGCGATCGTCAGCTTGGGTCTGCTGACCGCGACTCTGATGAAGGAACCGAGGATTTGTGTACTCCTGTAAATGGATTGGAATGCTGCTGCAAAATTGTAGCAGCACTCCTCCGTGTCAGGGATTCGAGCGGGACCAGGCAAGGCGCGCCGCGACGTATCTGTTCCGGCTCCGGTAGCCGATGTGGCGAAGCAAGGAATGCCGGAGGCCGGCATCACTGGCTGTACCGATTCGGATTGCCTTCGTTGTACTCGCGTGCCTCGTCACCGTCATCGTCATCCTTGAAAACGGCCGGGCCATCCAGGCTGACGCGCACATCCGCGCCGTTCCAGCGCATCCAGGGCGTGTCCTCGCTGCCTGGCTCGGACGTCAGCCCGGATGGCGCCAGAGTGATCGTGTCGCCATCGATGATGGCGGTGCCGATTACGTAGGTGTAGACACTGTCGTCCTTCGCCGCCGCCGAACGAGTGAAGTCGTAGGCGCATTCGACCACCTGGTCGCCATATTCCATGCGCATCACGGGCCTGAGCGAGGCCACCGATACCGCGCCGTTGCCCAGCGCCGAATACACACTGAAGACGAGCGCCACCCGGCCTCCCACGAGACCGGCGATACCGGCATTCACCTCCACCGTTTCCGTCGCCGGCATCTTGGCCGACGCCACCGTTACGTCGCCGCAATGCAGCACATACGGCGTGCGGTCCAGGGCGCCCGGCGCGGCGGGTGCGGTGACCAGCTTCATGCGGCCGTCGGCCAGCAGGATGCCGACGCGCAGGTCGAGATCGTCGTTGTCGTCGTCGCCATCGCCGTTATCCTGCCAGGTGGCGCGCACCGTGATCTTGCGTGGTGCGGCAGCGCCCTTGACCAGCGATACGGTATGCCGTTCGCCGGCCTTGGTCAGGGTGATCTTGGAGAGCGAGACCTTGGCCGGCGCCGGTACTGGTGCCGGCGGGGCTGCTGCTGCCGGCGCCGATGCCGCGGCCGGAGCCGCTTCGGTGCCGCCAAAATGGGCCAGCAGCGCGGACAGGCCACCCGCGAAACCCTGGCCCACGGCGCAGAAACGCCACTGACCGTCGCGGCGATAGAGTTCGGCCACGATCACGGCTTTTTCGGTGTCGAAGTCGTGACCGGCAAAGCGGAACACGGCATTCCCGATCGTCATGCTGCTCGCACCCAGGCCGCGCATGCTGCCGGCGCCGTCGAGCGAGGCGGCAAATACCAGCCGTTCTATCGTCAGAGGCAAGTCATCGAGCCGCAGCGCAAACGTCGACTTCTGGCCGGCCGTGGACAGGACAATCGCGTTGCCAGGACTCGCCGTCTGGTTGAAGAACACCATGTAGCGGTCGTCGGACAGCTTGCCGTCCGCGTCCACGCCGAAGCAAGCCACATCGATGCTGCTGCCGGCAGCAGGCGCCAGCATCAGCTCCGTCGACAGTGTCGAGGAACATCCCAGGTCGGAAAGCTTGCTTCGGTGCCCGCGAACAATCTCAGCCATTGTGATGCTCCTCCAATATATGTGTGTGTGATTAAGTATTTCTCCTTAGAAAATTATAGCGAAAGACCGCCGTGTTGTGGCATGCCAGCTGGCCTCAGCTTTCCGTGACTTCCACCCGGTGGCTGACGGCCGTACTGCAGCCGTCGCGGTCGACCACCGTGACGACGAGCTCATAAACGCCCGGCGCCGCGTAGCCATGGCTGGCGCTGGCAGTGCCGATGCCGTCAGTCTCGTGCAGCTTGCCGGCCTGTTTGGCGCTGCCGTCGCCCCATGACCAGTGGATGCTGCGCGTGCCAGTCCCGTCGTCATCCATGAAACCGACCTTGGCTTCGAGCCGCGTGCCAATCGTGATGGAAGCCGGCGCCACGACAGGACCCAACACATGGCCAGGCACGTGACCACCGCTGTGCCCGCCACCTGGCCTGAGCAGCACCAGCCCCGCATTCGAACTTGCCACGATGACGCCGCTGTCGTTGATCGACAGCGCATGGTCCAGCACCAGTCCCGGTGGCACGCGGTGCAAGGCCCGGTTCAGGTCGAGCATGCCGCCAGCGGCGCTCCAGACGAATGCGCGCATGGCGCCGGCCCGGTCTTCGGCAAAGCCGACGATCTTCCCGCGGGCATTCACATCGCGTGCAACCGAGGTCCTGCCGCCCAGGGTGCCGAGCTCGCGCATGCCGCCGCGGCGCGTCCACGACATGGCGCGCTGCCGGCCATCGGCGTAACCGATGCCGCCGGCGATGTGCAGGCCGGGCGTCATCGCGTTCACCCAGGCCGTGGTGCCGCGCCCGGTGCCGAGATCGGCCATGCCGCCCGCCCGCGTCCACAGGAAAGGCCGGTCGCCGCCGTCGTCAAACGAGGCGAGACGGTTGCCGGCCACTTCGCCTGCCGCCCCGACCGCCACCGGCGTCGATTCGACACTGCCCCGCGTGTCGATGGCGACCGTGCCGCCCGAGCGTGTCCAGGCGAAGGCGTGCGTTTGCTCGTCGTCGACCGTGGCCACGCCGGCAATCAGGCCGGCGTCGTTCAGCACCCGGCCGGCGGAAGGCCAGGGCAAGCCGGGAGCCAGGCCCAGGTCTTCGGCGCCACCCGCGGCGCTCCAGCGGAAGGGCCGTGCCGGGCCGTCGGGCGCTTGGCTGAACGAGCCGGTGACGACGCCGTGGCTGTTGATCGCCAGCCCGTACGAACGGCCACCGCCTGCTCCGCTACGGATGCCGAGCATGCCGCCACCCGCGCTCCAGACGAAAGCGTTCTCGATACCGTGTTCGTTCAGCGAGGTGCCGGCGACCTGCCCGGCATCGTTCAGGCCGGCCACATACACACTGCTTCCGCCCAGCGAGCCGATGCCCTGGACGGTGCGGCCGTCATAAAAAAATCCCGCCGTGCGGCCGCCGCTGACCATCGAAAAGGCGACTTGCCCGGCGGCGTTGATGTGCGGATAGGCGGCGATCGTGCCAGGACCGAGGTTGATTACCCGGTAGCCTTCATGCGGGCTGCCCTGCCCGCCGTAGGCAGGGCCGGACGCCGGTTGCGCGAGCGCCATGCCGGCGCTTCCCCATACCACCGATATCACCAGCAGCCAGGCCGCACGCACCAGTTTCCACCGTGCGCGGACGGCTGACCCGCCGTTTCCTCGAACAACTCGCATGAACGCTCCCATCAGGATTGAACCGGGCCCACCGACATCGCGGCTGCCGGGCAAGAGGCATCATCATGCGCTGCAAACTGGAGCGCACGAACAGGCGCAGCATGGAATCAGGCGATCCCTTGTGCTGCGCCAATCAGCTATTCACCGATCAATTGTTCCTGAACACAAAGAGAAATCGGTGTCATGGATCGAGAAAGTGGACAGCGTCAAGCCGAGAAGCTACATTGTTCAGTTGCCAACTGCAGTTGCTACGCTTGGCGCCCCACTCACCGAACAAAGAAGAATCCATGCAGATTGCCGCTGTCCTGCGCCATACCGGCGCCTCCGTATTCGCCTTGCTGGCCCTGGGCTGCTCCACCTCGCCCGCGCCTGCCCCGATGCCGCCAGCCGCCACGTCCATCCTTTTCGTCGGCAACAGCTTCATCTACGGCGACCCGGCCGGCGCCCCGGCACCGGTCGTCAAGTTCTACCGTCCCGCAACCGTGACGGACCTGAACGGCGAAGGCATCGGCGGCGTGCCGGCGCTGTTCAAGGCGATGACCGAGCAAGCCGGCCTGCGCTACGACGTGAGCCTGGAAACCATCCCCGGCGCCGGCCTGGACACGCATTACAACAAGAAGCTGCCCGTCATCGCCAAGCCCTACGACGTGGTCCTGCTGCAGAGCTACAGCACGCTCGATGCGGCCAAACCCGGCAATCCCGAAACCCTCATCAAGTACACCGGCCTGCTCGCACAAGCCTTGCGCGCGCAGAACCCCAAGGTGGACATCCGCCTGGTCGCCACCTGGTCGCGCGCCGACCAGACCTATAAACCGGGCGGCGCCTGGTATGGCAAGCCGATCGACGCCATGGCACTGGACCTGCGCCGCGGCTACGATGCCGCCGCTGCCGCGCATGGCATCAAAGGCGGCGTGATCCCGGTTGGCGAAGCCTGGAACCGCACCATCGCCGCCGGCCTGGCCGACGCCAATCCCTACGACGGCATCGGCCCAGGCCAGGTCAATTTGTGGGCGCCGGACGCCTACCATGGCAGCGCGCACGGCTACTACCTGGAAGCGCTGACCATCTTCGGCAAGGTGACCGGGCGCGATCCGCGTTCGCTCGGCGCGGATGATCGGGTGGCGCGCGAGATCGGCATCGATGCCGCGACGGCCAGCGCCCTCCAGGGCCATGCGGCCGCGCAGCTGGCTGCCGGGCCAGGCGGTTAATAAAAGCGAAGACGCAAGCACACGCCGGACGCTGCGCCGGCGCGCCGGCCGCTACAATCGTGTCATGAAAATGCGCAAAAAATCCGACCTGCCAAGCAAAGTCTGCGCACACTGCTCCCTGCCTTTTATCTGGCGCAAGAAGTGGGAGCGTGATTGGGAGCAGGTCAAGTATTGCTCGGAACGCTGCCGCCGCGCAGGCAAACCAGCGCCCGAACAGCCGCCCCGTTGAATGCCTGCCTTCATCGCCAGGCATCTCTACTCTGCCCACATGCTGACCTTTCCAGCATTTTTTATTGTAAATAAACAACATCGCGTTGGATCTGTTCCAAGAGCAAGATACCGTATGTTATCCTTCTGAAAAGATTAATTATCAACAATTTTTGTTGCGATGAAATAATTAGAATTCACCATCTTTTCCAGGGATCGTCATGAAACGTTTCACCCAAGCGCTCGCCGCAGCAGCAATCACGCTCGCACTGAGCGGTTGCGCCAGCATCCAGTCCGGCACCTCGCAGAACGTCAAGGTATCCAGCAACCCGGCAGGCGCCACCGTCTACGTCGCATTGAAAAAAGACGGTGTGGTCACGAACAAGGTTGCGGTCGGCGTCACGCCGCTTACCGTCACGCTGTCGCGCAAGCACGGTTCGGTATTCGTCGAGAAGGAAGGCTACACCCCGGTCGAGGTAAGCCTGACGACCAGGATGAATCCTTGGATGTGGGGCAATATTCTGTTGACGAGCCCGCTCAGCACCTCGATCGACACCTCGACCGGCGCCTCGCGCGAATACGATCCGGGCGAATACATGGTCGACCTGCAAGCCGTCACCAAGTAATGCCGCTGGTTGGCGCCAGCCAGCTTGCAGCCCTTGCCGTGGCGGTGCTGCAAGCTGCCACCACGGCCACCCCTGCCCCGCCCTGCGGCTGCGCGCAATTCGCGTCCGATGCCGCGGGCGCCGAAACCGAAGCCGGGGCCGCGCTTTCGGCCAACGCCCGCCGACTACGCGATTTCGTCCTCTTTTCGCACCGCCGCCTCGGCGCAGACCTGGTCCAACGGCAAGGCCCCTGGCTCGATACGCTGGCCAGCGCCTTTCCGCATTGTGCCGACGACCAGGTAAAACTGGCCTGGTTCCGGCAGGCCCTTGCCAGCACCAGCGATACCCGTGTTTTTGCCGAACGGATTGCGCAGCAATCCGACAGCAGCCGCGCCTGCCCTCTTCCAGTCCGATGACCCTGCTGCACCTCGTTGCGCTCGCTGCCGCCTGCCTGCACCTCTGCTTTACCCCCGCACCCGCGTTTGCCGCCTCCCTGCACGACGACGTCGCCAGGGTCGATGCCGAACGGATCGACCAGGACGCGCAGTGGATCGCCTTGCTGCATTACCGCGCGCGTCGCGACGGCAGCCTCGAAAGCGAAGCGGACAGTCCGCAGTTCTTCATGGCCGGGCAAGGCAAACAATCGCCGCGGGCCGAATTGCTGGCCGCCGTGGCGGCACTGCATGCGCCGGAAGAACGCCAGGGTCTGGCCTGCCGCTTTCCGGCACGCTACGAATGGCTGCGCGCCCGGCTCGGGCACGATGACCCGGACAGCGCCCTCGACGGCTGCCCAGCCCTGTCCGCATGGCTCGCCGGTTTTCCGGGCCGGCAAGCCAGCATCGTGTTCGCCTCCAGCTACCTGGAAAGTCCTTCTTCCACCTTCGGCCATACCTTCCTCAGGATCGTCCGACAGTCTGGCAATGAATTGCTCAGCCCAACGATCAACTATGCCGCCCGCACCGAGGCGCGCGATGGCGACCTGGCTTTCGTCTCCAAGGGCCTGTTTGGCGGATTTCCGGGCGTCGCCGACGAATTGCCCTTCTACCGTCGCCTGCGCACCTATACCGAAATCGAAGGCCGCGACCTGCACGACTATGCGCTTGCGCTCGAGCCGGGCGAAGTGCGGCGCCTGCTGCTGCACACCTGGGAAACCAAGGACGGCATCTTCGACTACTACTTCCTCGATGAAAACTGTGCCTACCGCACGCTGGCCCTGATCGACGTCGCCCGGCCGCGCGCCGGCCTGCTGCGGCGCTTCCACGCTGTCACTGTCCCGGTCGACACCATCCGCACCCTGCGCGCGGCCGGGCTGCTCGGCGAGCATCGCGTCTGGCCATCGGTTCCGAAAACCGTGCGCGGCCTCGAGGCCGAGCTTGCGGCACCGGATGCGGCGGCGGCAAGCCGCATTGCGCTCGGCCAGGCCGACGTCGCCACGACCGACGGCCTGGCGCCGCAACGCCAGGCGAAGCTGCTGCGGCTGGCCTACGAATATGGTTCGGTGCTGATCGACCGCGACCAGGGCGACCGTGTCCAGCGCAAGGAGATCCTGGGCGCCATCACGCGCGCCCGTCTGGCACAGCCCGCCCCCGCCGGCGCGCCAGGCCTGGGGCCGGCATTCACGCCGGAAGACGGGCACGATGGCGGGCTGGTGGCCATCGGAGCGCTGCGGCGCGGTGGCCGCGGCCTGCTGAACCTGGAGTACGCCGCCTTCGAGCACACCCTGGCCGACCCCTTGCCCGGCTACGAGCCGCATGCCGCGATCACGCTGCTGCATCCTTCGGTCGAGCTGGGCGACGGAAAGCTGCGCCTGCGCGAGGTGGATTGGCTGACCGTCCAGTCGGCCATTCCATCGTCCACGCTGTTCGCGCCGCAAGCCTGGCGCGTGCAGCTGCGCACGGCACGGCGGCAGTACGCGGACGGCGAGCACATGGCGACCAGCCTCGCCTACCATGCCGGCAAGGCCTGGCAACTCGGCGGCAACCTGGTGTTCTCGGTGCTGCCAGGCGCAAGCATCGACACCGGCAGCGGCTTGCCGCATCGGGCCGCCCTGGCTGGCGTGCTGCGCAATTCGCTGGGCTACCAGGCCAGCGCCTGGTCGCTGCAGCTCGATATGGTGACCGAAAAATATATCGCGGGGTCGCGGCTGCGCCGGCAAGCGCTGCAGGCAAACGCCATGCTGCGCCTGTCGCGCAACCTGGCGCTCACGATCGGCGCGGCGCAACGCCAGTCGCCACGGCGCGAGGGCGAGCTGCTGGTCAGCCTGCGCTGGCGCCAGCGCAGCCTGCGTCTGCCATGGGAGCCGGACTGACATTGCACCGGCAATTGAAGGTGAGCCAGACCTAGGCCTGGCGCTTCAGGAACGAGGTGTCTTTCCGCTGAGTTGGGGAACGCATGGGCGGCGCGGCGATCCAACGTCCACCATCTTCCGCCACGAGGTGCACCATGACCACCCGACGCGCGCTGTACGGCGGCCTGCTCGCTGCCGCCCTCTTTTATTCGCCGGTCTGGGCCGCCGCGCCCCAGCCCGTTCCCGGCTTCGCCACCCGCACGGTGGCCATGCAGGACGGCGCCCGGATCTTCGTGCGCGCCGGCGGCAGCGGGCCGGCGGTGGTGCTGATCCACGGCTTCGGCGACACCGGCGACATGCGGGGCCTGCTGGCGGCGCAGCTGGCGAAAACCCACACCGTCATCGTGCCCGATCTGCGCGGCATGGGCCGCTCGTCGCGCGCGACGGCCGGCTACGATAAAAAGTCGCAGGCGCAGGACATCCGCACCGTGCTTGCCGCCTTCGGGCAAGACCGCGCCGATGTGGTCGGCCACGACATCGGCACCATGGTGGCCTATGCCTATGCGGCCAGCTACCCGGACAAGGTGACGAAGCTGGTGGTGATGGATGCGCCGGTGCCCGGCATCGCACCGTGGAACCAGATCGTGCTCAGTCCCAAGCTCTGGCATTTCAATTTCTCGGGGCTGGATGCCGAGCGCCTGGTGGCCGGCCGCGAGCGCATCTACCTCGACCGCTTCTGGAACGATTTCGCCGGCGACCCCGGCAAGATCGACGAAGAGACGCGCAGCTATTACGCCGGGCAGTATGCGCAGCCCGGCGCCATGCGCGCCGCGTTTGCCCAGTTCACCGCCATCGGCGCGCAGGACGTGGGAGACAACGCCATCCTCAACCGCAGGAAGCTGACCATGCCGGTGCTGGCCATCGGCGGCGAACGCTCGTTTGGCACCACCATGGCCGAGGTGATGCGCAATGCCGCCACGAATGTCACCGGCGCGGTGGTGCCGAACGCGGGCCACTGGCTGATGGAAGAAAATCCCGACGCCACGGTCAAGCTGGTGAGCGGCTTCCTGGAGGTGAAGAACCGGCAGGCCAGAAACTGAGCCTTCTGGCCAGGGTGGCGCCGTTCACTCGGAAGGCAGCGCGAAGATCGCCTGCAGGTCTTCCGCGCCCAGCGCCGGCGCTGGCCCGGCCGCGGCCTCGCTTGCCAGCACGGCGTTCGCCAGCTCGCCCTTGCGCCGTTGCAGCTCCTGGATTTTTTCTTCCAGCGTGCCGCGCGCGATCAGCTTGTACACGAACACCGGCTGCTCCTGCCCGATGCGCCAGGCGCGGTCGGTGGCCTGGTTTTCGCTGGCCGGGTTCCACCACGGGTCGTAGTGGATGACGGTGTCGGCCGCCGTCAAATTCAGTCCGACCCCGCCCGCCTTCAAACTGATCAGGAACACGCCGACCTGCCCGCCCTGGAACGCGGCGATCGGCGCGGCGCGGTCGACCGTGTCGCCGGTGAGCAGGGCATAGTCGACCGCACGCGCCTGCAGCTCCGCACCGATCAGCGCCAGCATGCTGGTGAATTGCGAGAACACCAGCACCTTGCGTCCTTCGCTCAGCAGGGTCTCCAGTAAATCCATCAGCGTATCGAGCTTGGCCGAAGGGGCCGCGCTGTCGGGCCGCAGCAGGCGCGGGTCGCAGCACACCTGGCGCAGCTTGAGCAGGGCGTCGAGGATCACGATCTGGCTGCGCGCCAGGCCCTTGCGGCTGACCTCTTCGCGCACGCGGCGGTCCATCGCCACGCGCACGGTTTCATACAAATCGCCCTGGGCCGCGCCGAACTCCACCGGCACCACGATCTCGGTCTTGGGCGGCAGTTCGGTCGCCACCTTGTCCTTGGTCCGGCGCAGCATGAAGGGCTTTACGCGCCGCACCAGCAATTCCTTGCGCCGCACATCGCCATTCTGCTCGATGGGCTTGCGAAAGCGCGCCCTGAAGCTCTTGTCGTCGCCCAGCAGGCCCGGCATCAGGAAGTGGAACTGAGACCAGAGTTCACCCAGGTGGTTCTGCAGCGGGGTGCCGGTCAGGCACAGGCGGTGGCGGGCGTCGAGCAGGCAAGCCACCTGCGCCGCGCGCGCGCGGTGGTTCTTGATGTACTGCGATTCGTCCAAAATCAGCAGGTGGTAGCGCTGTTTGCGCAGCGCCGCTTCGTCGCGCCCGAGCAGGGCGTACGTGGTGAGCACCAGGTCGGCCTCGCCGATGCGCTCGAACTGCGCGGCCCGGTCCTTGCCGTGCAGGAGCAGCACGCGCAGGCCGGGCGCGAAGCGGGCCGCTTCGGCCTGCCAGTTGCCCATCAGGCTGGTCGGCGCCACCACCAGCGCCGGCGCATCCAGGCGGCCCGCTTCCTTTTCCGCCAGGATGTGCGCCAGAGTCTGGATCGTTTTGCCAAGCCCCATGTCGTCGGCCAGGATACCGCCGAAGCCGTACTCGCGCAGGAACTGCATCCACGACAGGCCGGCCTGCTGGTATTCGCGCAGTTGCGCCTGCAAACCGGCAGACGCCGGCACCACGCGGATGCCAGCGAAGTCGTGCAGCTTGCGGCCCATTTCCAGCAGGCGTTCGCCGCCCATCCAGCGCAACTGCGCCGCCGCTTCCAGCTCGGCCAGGCGCGCGGCGTCGGTAAAGGGCAGCTGCATGCTGTTGCCGATGCGGTCGGCAAAATACAGTTCGCCCAGGGTGGACAGGATGGGCTTGATGCGCTGCCATGGCAGGGCCACGCGGGTGTCAGCGCCCAGGTCGAGGACGATCTCGTCGGCGTCCTCGTGCGCCGCCAGCGCGGCCGGGCTGAAGCTTGCCGGCGCCTCGCGGATCATCTCCAGCAGCATCGGCAGTAAGGCATGGCGCCGGCCCCCGACCACGATGCCCAGTTCCAGCGCGAACCAGGGATTGCCCTCGCCGTCCTCGTTCAGGTCGGCATACCAGTCCTGCACGTCGGTGATGTCGTAGCGGTAGTTGCCGTCGAATTCGATCTGCCAGCCGGCGGCGCGCAGGCGCGGCAGTTCGTGACGGGCAAACTGCAGCCAGGCTTGTTCGGTCGGCAGGCACAGGGGCTGCTCGAGATTGTCGAGCGGCGAGCCGGGGCGCGCAGGCGCAAAACCGAGTCCGGCGAGCCTGGCGCCGGCCGCCGCTTCGGCCTTCAGATGACGTTCGATCAGTTCGACGCCGCCATCGACCACGCGCCGGAACACCGGCCCCTCCTCGTCCGTCGTACTCAAGCCGTCGTACTCGAAGGAGAGCTGCGCATAGTCGTGCCAGGTCCATTCGCGGCGCCGGGTATCCGGTTCGCTGTTCAACAGCAGGCAGGGTATCGGCACGACGTCGCGGCGCTGCTTGAGCACCAGTTCCTGCGGCAGCGGCAGGGTGCGCTCGAGGCCGAGTGCGGCCAGGCGCAGCGCCATGCCGGCGCGCTCGTCGGCATGCAGAAGCGGCGTACGCGCGACCAGGTCCAGCAAAGGGCCGGCCGGCAGCGCCGCCAGGGCCTTCGGCAGCGTCAGCCGGCCCAGGATGCCGTCGTCCAGGTAGAGCAGCGGCTCGGTGGACAGGATGGCGCCGAGGCGTCCGCCATCGTCGCGGCGCCATTCCAGCGCCAGCGCTTCGCTGCCGGGCGTATCCGGATGCCAGCCGAGCGTGGCGCCGATTGGCGGGCCGGGCCGGATGCTGTGCAGGCGGCCGGCGCGCAGCCCGGCCAGCGTGTCGGCCCAGAACAGCTTGCCGTCTTCGCAGGTTTGCTCGAGCACGCGCGCGCTTAGACGCCCTTCCAGCCTGAAGCCCCCGGACAACATATTGCCGAGGCTTTGGGCAATGATCAGGCGGACCAGATCTTCGTCGTCGGGCGGCACGTGCGATGGCGGCGCCATCACCAGGCCGTAGGGGTCGTTGTGCAGCGTTGCGCCGCCGACGCTGCCGTCCTGGCGCAGGCGCATCTTGCACAGGTTCAGGAAAGGCTCGCCGCTGTGCGGGTCGGGTACCAGCACATAGCCAAGCCGGGGCGCAGGTCCTGGCCTGGGTGCGGCAGGCGCCGATGCGGCCTGCAAGGATGCCATCTGCTGCAGCCAGTATTCGGCGGCCATCGGCAGCGCCGGCCCCTGCTCCTGCTCCTGCTGCTCCAGGCTGGCCAGCAGGACCGCCACGACGTGCTTGCAGTTGTACGAGATCGGGCAGCTGCAGTTGCCCTCGAAGCGGAGCCCGCGCGGGTCTTCCCTGAAGCGGATCGTCTGGCGGTAGAACGTGCCGCCGCTGCCGCCAACCTCGCCCTCGATGCGCTCGCCGGCGTCGCGCGCGGCCAGCACCCGGCCTTCGAGCGCATAGCCCTCGCCACGGCGGAAGGTGCCGCTGTCGAACTGGCGCTTGATGTCGTCGTAGGTGAAATGCATGGATGGCAGCCGGGCTGGTGGAGGCACCATTATCGCCGATGCCTCTTCAGCCGAGCTCGCTACCTGACCACCTGCAATTTGACCTTTTTCCCATTCCGGTAGGTGTACATGGTCAGCGCTGCGTTCTTCAAGTCGCCCTTGGGGTCGAAGGCGATGTTGCCGGTGATGCCCTGGTACTGGGCCTTGGCCAGGAACGGCAGGTACTTCGCCGGGTCCGACGACTTGGCCTGCTGCATGGCCGTGGCCAGCACCATCACCGAATCGTAAGCATACGGCGCGTAGGTCTGCAGCGGCATTTTGTAGCGCTGGCGGTAGCGTTCGACAAAGGCGTTGAACTTTGCTTCCTCGGCGCCGGTCACGCCGCCGGCCACCACGCATATCACCTTGTCGTCGCCGAGCGCGTCGCCCGCCAGCTGCGGCAGCTTTTCCGAGCAGATGCCGTCGCCGGACACCAGCCTGGCGCGCAGGCCGAGCGCCTTCATCTGCTTGAGCATGGGGCCGGCCACGGCGTCCATGCCGCCGTAG
This sequence comes from Massilia brevitalea, assembly GCF_030711405.1. GTDB lineage: Bacteria > Pseudomonadota > Gammaproteobacteria > Burkholderiales > Burkholderiaceae_D > Telluria > Telluria brevitalea. The sequence continues at coordinate 2,660 of NZ_JAULSI010000069.1, read as the reverse complement.
AAGATCACGTCCGGGTCCTGGCCGCGGATCTGGGTCAGGATCGCCGTGAAGTCGCTCGCCTTGTCGTTGGTGAACTGGCGGCTGACGATCTTTGCCCCCTTGCCGCTGCGTACGCTGCGGTTGAATTCGTCCGCCAGCCCCTGGCCGAAGGCGGTGCGGTCGTCGATGATGGCGATCTTCTTCGCCTTCATGGTCGTGACCGCGTAGCTGGCCAGGGTCTTGCCGACCAGTTTATCGCTGGCCACCACGCGGAAGGCGGTCTTGAAACCCTGGCTCGTGTACTGCGGCGTAGTGGCGGCCGGCGAGATTTGCGGGATGCCGGCGTCGTGGTAGATCTTCGAGGCCGGCACCGTGGTGCCCGAGTTCAGGTGGCCGACCACGCCGGCCACGTGCGCGTCGACCAGCTTCTGCGCCACGGCGGCGCCGGTCTTCGGGTCGCTGGCGTCGTCTTCCGGCTGCAGCACCCATTTGACCTTCTTGCCGCCGATGGCGATGCCTTTCGCGTTCAGGTCGTCGATCGCCATGCGGGCGCCGTTTTCGATGTCCTTGCCCTGGTGCGCACCCGGCCCGGACAGCGGCGAGGCGGTGCCGATCTTCACGCTGGCCGGGGCCTGGTCTTGCGCCCGCACCGTGGGCATGGTGGCCATGATGATCAGGGACAGGATGGTAGGCGATGCTGGCATGGGGGCTCCTCTGCGATGACGGTGCTTTCATTCTACTGCCGCTATCGAAATTCTTGCCAAATATGCAAATCGTGCGCTGTATTGACACGTCCTGAGCCCGGTATCCGATCCGCCACACACCGTTGAACACAGCTATCTCATGGTCAATTTTCGACCTACAATAAACCACACAGTGATACCAGGTTTCGCTGTGCAAAACTACAATTATGGAGGCAATCCGATGAACAAGCAGCTTCGCATTTCCGCGTCGCGCCGTGCCCTCACGCCGGTGCTGACCTCGCTCGCCGCAGCCCTGGCCCTGTCCGCCTGTGGCAGCGGCAGCACCGATCCCGTCCCGCCGCCGGTCCAGACCACGCCGCCGCCGGTCGCGGTCCAGCCCGAGGCGGCGCGTCCGCAGGATGCGCGCACCTTTGCCGTGGTCGAAAGCACCCTGCCCTTCAACGCCATGACCAACGCGCCGGACACCGACCGCTGGTGGGGCACGCTGAACAAGGCGGGCTACCAGATCGAGGTACCGAAGAACTGGAACGGCATGCTGGTCATGTACGCCCACGGCTATGCCGGCACCGGCGCCAACCTGTCGGTGTCGCCGCCGACGCTGCGCCGCCACCTGATTGCGCAGGGTTATGCCTGGGCCGCGTCGAGCTACAGCACCAACTACTACGACGTGCGCGCCGGTGTCGAGGACACCAACGCCCTGGCGCTGGCTTTCAAGGACATCGCCAGCAAGAACGGCCGCACCCTGAACGCGCCGACCAAGACCTACATCGTCGGCGTCTCGATGGGCGGCCACGTCACCGCCGCCGCCGTGGACGAGGAAAACATCGCCACCGCCAACAACAAGATCCGCTATGCCGGCGCCGTGCCGATGTGCGGCGTGCTGGGCGACACCGAGCTGTACGACTACTTCGCCGCCTACCAGACCGCGGCCATGGTCGAAGCCGGCATGCCCGCCACCGACTGGCCGCCGTCGAACTGGGCCACGGTCGGCCCGCAAGTGCAGGCCAAGCTGTTCTCGAGCTTCCCGGGCGGCAGCACCCCGACCGCGCAGGCCGTGCCGACCGCCCAGGGCATGCGCCTGAAGCAGATCGTCGCCAACCTGAGCGGTGGCGCGCGTCCGCTGTTCGACTACGCTTATTCCGGCTCNCCAGGGCATGCGCCTGAAGCAGATCGTCGCCAACCTGAGCGGTGGCGCGCGTCCGCTGTTCGACTACGCTTATTCCGGCTCCTACCAGAACACCGTGTGGGGCACCTTCGGGCGCGACGGCAAGATGCAGGGCATCCTGAACGAGGACGTGGTCACGACCAAGGACATCACCTTCCAGCTCGACGCCGACCCGGCCTTGAGCGCGGAAGAAGTGGCCTACAACGCAAGCATCTTCCGCGTGCCCTCGGTCCTCGACGCCAACCGCCTGCGCCGCGACGGCCTGCGCTGGATTCCGAAGACGAACGCGCAGATCAAGGTGCCGGTGGTGACCATCCACACCCTGGGCGACTTGTACGTGCCGTTCAAGATGGAGCAGATCTATAAGCGCCGCGCCGACGCGCTTGGTACTTCGAATCTGCTGGTCCAGCGCGCGATCCGCGGCATTGCCCACTGCGACTTCACGATTGCGGAACAGGCCTCGGCCTTCGATGCGATGATCAAGTGGGAACAGCAGGGCGTGAAGCCGGAGGGCGACGACGTGCTGACGCCGTCGGTGGTGGCCGATCCGCAGTATGGCTGCAAGTTCACCGACAACACGCGCTCGCCGGACGACAGCAACGCGCTGCTGGCGGTGCGGGCCTCGCTGCCGCAGTGCACGCCACGCTGAGTTGAGCCGTTGATGCGCTGTTGATGCAAAACGCCAGCCTGCGGGCTGGCGTTTTTTTGCTCTGAACCAGAGCCCGGACACCATGCAAGCTGATAGAGTCTTTCAGGCCGATACGATGACCCGTATCTATGGACTCCACCCGTTTTGCAAGAAGAAGATTGAA
>NZ_JAULSI010000068.1 GCF_030711405.1 Massilia brevitalea | reverse complement strand
ATTATTCGTTAAACGCGTTTACGATCAAACGGGACTTGACAGGTAGTGACGTAAATAAATACGAGCGCGTGCGGCCTGAATATCATCGGGCGACACTCGGCATTGGAACTGAGCAGGCGCTACGATAGGACCACTGTCAGTTAGACGCGGATTTCCACGATCTGCGCGATCCGGGCATCTCGTAAGGAACATTCAATGACATCCAGCGATATGCGAGTCCGCGTTTTGCTTAGTGTGCAGCGTGCACTTCTTGGGCACATCGGAATCGCGGTACGCGCGATTGTATGCCGGCGGGCCAAGGATAAAGTCCATGTTCGCACTGTCTTCGACGGCGAGATCAAGGATGACGATGCCGAGGCAATGTCCGAAGCAGAGACCGAAGTACTCGCAGATTTCCCATCTTAGGTGGAAGTCTGCTTTAAGCTTGAACGCTGTGATTATCCGGCCTCGATCAAGCGTGATATTGACGAGGTAGCGGTTTTCCAACGAATGGAAAAGTGAATGCAACTGGGGGGGCTCTTCGGGTCGAGAACGGACGCTACAATACGTCTGTAATTTGCCAAGAGCAGTCGTTCATCATGCAGTCGCCGGTCCAATTGAAATAGTCGGGAGTTAAACAATGAACTACTCCTTCTGGAAAACGGACAAGGTGCGCATCAAATGCTGCAAGCGTTTGAGGTGCAGGACATCGGTTGCATCCGGTACAAAGGCTCAAATCGCGCTATCAAGCTCAGGCTCGTTGCTGTGGGCGAAGGGGATCAGTGCGACGAACTCGATGAAGATCTTCAGCGATTAAATGACGAAGTCAAAGCGGACCTCTGGGGCCGCGCGAAATAGCGATGGCTTGACGACAGCGCCGAACGTCCGCAATGGGGTGGAATAAAAATGATGAATGCACGTCGGGTCCACGCACTCATGACCGCGCACTTTCCGTCAGTCGAACTAGTCACGTTAGATTGGGTGAACGTCCTTGAGACCGATGGCACGATTCGCCGGGAGATCCTTGCTACCCTCATTGACCGGTTTATCTGCGCGGAAGATATTCTCGTCGAGGTGCACCGCAAGCTCGGCGACCTCAAGCAAAGGGACCAGGTGATCCCGTACGTGCAAGAGCATGTTGGCAAAGGCCAAATCAGAATAGCTGATCGAGACTTTCGCGGATATGTTTTGCTTGGGATGAACGGTGTCGCCGCTGGCTGGTCTTCCGCATAGTTTTCACCGCGTAAAACCGTCCATTGCTCGAGATCCGGCTCGGGAAGCAGGCAGACGCCACAATAAGTCCGCAATCAATCTGGATCGAACGCTACAACAGGTCTGCTATTGACAGAGATCCGATAAATAGAGCGCATGCGAGTGATGAGCTTTTTCCGGTATTTACGCTATACTTTGCCCGACTTGTCCTGAACTCCACGTGTCCAGAATCAGCCTTCACGATAATGAGAAAAATAATCCTGCTGGTGATTCTTCTAATCCTGGGTTGGAAGGCTTATGAAAGATATGGCCAGGAATTCAACCAAATAAACGCCACGTCGGAACACGCGTTCAGCGCGCAGTCTGAGCTTGAAGATGCTCCCGACATTGACATCGGATCTGCGAGCCGCTCCAAGTTCACATGTGACGGCCGTGTTTACTGTAGCCAGATGAAATCCTGCGATGAAGCGATATATTTCGTCGAGCATTGTCCCAACGTGAAAATGGATGGCAATCATGATGGCATTCCATGCGAGAAGCAGTGGTGCATCTAGGTTGTAGACGTCCCACGATGGACTAAAGCCACATTCAATAGCTACTGTTATCCATGCAACATTCTCTTATGCCTTCCAAACTGCTTTTCCTTCCCGGCGCACTCGGCAGAGTCGACTTTTGGGTCGCTGCCGCCGAGCGCATGCGGCATCCCGCACAGAAAATGCACTTTGGATGGCCCGGGTTTGGTCCTACTCCGGCCGCGCCCGACGTGAACGGTATCGGCGACCTGGTCGACAAAGTGATTGCCGAACTCGATGCGCCTGGTGCGCTCATCGCGCACTCGATGGGTGGCGTCATCGCCATTCAAGTGGCCTTGGCCCGGCCTGATCTCGTCACCCACCTGATTCTTGCAGAAACATCGGGCGGGATGGATGTGACAGGATCAGGGGCGGTTGATTGGCGGCCGTTCGTGCGCAGCGAATACCCGACACTGCCTGACTGGTTCCTGACTTATCACGAAGACCTGACGGCGCGTCTTTCCGAGCTTCACATGCCAACTTTATTGCTCTGGGGTGACGCCGACCCTATCAGCCCGGTCAAGGTCGGCGAAAAGCTGGCTGCCCACCTGCCGCATGCCGAGCTGCACATCGTCGAGGGCGCAGACCACGACCTGGCGTATACGCACGCGGCACAAGTCGCAGCGCTCATCGATCGACACCTGGGCGCAACCAATCCCTGAAACTGCGGCATACTGGAGCCACCGTTACGCTTGCATGGGAGACGCACCATGGAGACCCAGGAATTACACCGCGGACGCCTGATCGACCACCTGCAACTCGTGGTGCGCGACCTGGCCGCCTCGAAGCGCTTCTACAGCGCCGTGTTCGATGTGCTGGGCATCCCGCTGGGCGGCGAGGGCGACGACTATTTCTGGGCCGACGAGCTGTTTGTCTCCACGCCCGCCAGCGACGCCGCCCAGGGCGAACTCACCGGCCGCCATCACCTGGCCTTCCAGGCCGCCGACCGCGCGATGGTCGACGCGTTCTACGAAGCAGCCCTGAAAGCCGGCGGCAAGGACAACGGCGCCCCCGGCGAGCGCGCCGTCTACCACCCCGGCTACTACGGCGCCTTCGTACTCGACCCCGACGGCAACAACATCGAGGCCGTCTTCCACGGTGACGCGAAACGCAGCGCGCCGTCGGTCAAGATCACCTTCTAATGACGTTCACGCCATCGGCGTGCACTGCTCGGTACCGGCCGCGATCGCCCGCAGGCGCGCCGGTTCCAGCAAGCTCACCTCGCGCTTGTCGACCGCAATCCAGCCCTGCTTCTTGAAGCGCGACAGCAGCCGGCTCACGCTCTCGATGGTCAGCCCGAGGTAATTCCCGATATCCTCGCGCGACATGCGCAGCGCGAAGCTGGTCGACGAGTAGCCGCGCGCCGCATAGCGCGCCGACAAATTCACCAGGAACACGGCGAAGCGCTGCTCGGCGCGCATGTTCCCCAACAGGAGCATGACGTTCTGCTCGCGCGTGATTTCCTGGCTCATGATGCGGTGGAAGTGGCGCAGCAGGGCCGGCACTTCGCCGAACAGTTCTTCCAGCCGCGAGAACGGAATCTCGCACACCTCGCTGTCTTCCAGCGCCACGGCGTCGCAGTGGTGGCGGTCGCCGCTGATCGCGTCCATGCCCAGCAGTTCGCCGGCCATCTGGAAGCCGGTGATCTGCTGCTCGCCTGCCGCGTTGATCTGGTAGGTCTTGAAATGGCCGAAGCGCACGGCGTACAGGCTGCGGAAGGGCTCGCCCATCGCATACAGGCGCTCGTCTTTTTCAAGCCGGCGGCGGCGCCCGATGATCTTGTCGAGCCGGTCGATGTCCGCGTTTTCCAGGCCCATCGGCAGGCACAACTGGTGCATGCTGCAGGCGCTGCAGCTCGCCTTCAGCGCGCCGATGCTGATCGGCGCTGAAACGGAAGCGGAGGAGGTTTCCTGGGTCATCGGCTGGAAAATGAGGTGGCAGTCAATACTGCGATTATAGTCCCGGTCGCTTTTGCAACCCAGCCTTTCGGTTCGCACTGTCTCGCGGAAAGTGTCGATGAAGGGCTGCAAAAGCCCGCCAGAACAAGGCTTGATGCTGCGGGAGCCGTGGAAACTCGCCAATTGTGCGCGCCCACCGTCATGCTAGATTCGGAACACCATCGCCCACAGGAGCATGCATGTTCGGTTTTTCGGCCCTGGATCTGGCACGCATCCAGTTCGCTTTCACGATGTCCTTCCACATCCTGTTCCCGGCCGTGACCATCGGCCTGGCCAGCTACCTGGCCGTGCTCGAACTGTCGTGGCTGCGCACCAGGCGCCAGGTCTACGTCGACCTGTACCACTTCTGGCTGAAGATCTTCGCCGTCATGTTCGGCATGGGCGTGGTGTCGGGCATCGTCATGGCCTACCAGATCGGGACCAACTGGAGCTACATGTCCGAATTCGCGGGCAGCATCATGGGGCCGGTGCTGGCCTACGAGGTGCTGACCGCCTTCTTCCTGGAAGCCGGTTTCCTCGGCGTGATGCTGTTCGGCTGGAACCGTGTCGGCCCGCAACTGCACTTCATGGCCACCGCCATGGTGGCGGTCGGCACCCTGATCTCGGCCACCTGGATCCTGGCCGCCAACAGCTGGATGCAGACGCCGCAGGGTTACGCCATCGAGGGCGGCCGCATGGTGCCCGCCGACTGGCTGGCCATCATCTTCAACCCCTCGTTCCCGTTCCGCCTGATGCACATGGTGGTCGCCGCCTACCTCACCACGGCCCTCATCGTCGGCGCGGTCGGCGCCTGGCAGCTGTTGCGGCGGCGCGACAATCCGGCCGTGCGCAAGATGCTGTCGATGGCGATGTGGATGCTCCTGATCGTCGCGCCGATCCAGACCGTGATCGGCGACTTCCACGGCCTGAACACCGCCGAACACCAGCCGGCCAAGCTTGCGGCCATGGAAGGCCACTGGGAAAACACGCCGGGCGAGGCGGTCGGCCTGAAGCTGTTCGGCATACCCGACATGGAAGCCGAGACGACGCGTTACGCGGTCGAGGTGCCGCACCTGGGCAGCCTGATCCTCACCCACAGCTGGGAAGGCCAGTTCCCCGGCCTGAAGGAATTCGCCAGGGAAGACCGGCCGAATTCGCTGATCGTGTTCTGGAGTTTTCGCGTGATGGTGGGCCTGGGCCTGCTGATGATTCTGCTGGGCGCCTGGAGCCTGTGGCTGCGCCGGGGCGGGCAAATCTTCACGAAGCGCCTGTTCCTGCGCGCCGCCCTGTGCATGGGGCCGGCGGGATTGATCGCCATCTTGGCCGGCTGGGTCACCACCGAAGTCGGGCGCCAGCCCTGGGTGGTCTACGGCGTGCTGCGCACGGCGGACGCGGTATCGCCGCATGGCGCGCCGGCGCTGGCCCTGACGCTGGGGATCTTCGTGGTCGCCTACTTCTTCGTCTTCGGCGCCGGTACCGCTTACGTGCTGCGCATGATGCGTAAGGGGCCGCAGCACTTCGAGCTGCAACGCTCGCCCGAAGGCGGGCCGGGCGAGGGCCGCACGCCGGCGCGGCCGCTGTCGGCGGCGGACGTCGGCAACGATGACGAAGGTACGGGCGAAGGTACGGGCGAAAGCGCTGGCGATGGCGCAGGCCTTGGCATCCACAGCGGCAACGACGGCAAGAGGAGCTGAAGGATGGGCATCGACACCTCGGTCATCTGGGCCGTCATCATCTACTTTGCCGTTTTCATGTACGTGCTGCTCGACGGCTTCGACCTCGGCATCGGCATCCTGTTCCCCTTCGTGAAACAAAAGCGCGACCGCGACACCATGATGAACACCGTGGCCCCGGTCTGGGACGGCAACGAAACCTGGCTGGTGCTGGGCGGCGAGGGCCTGCTGGCGGCTTTTCCGGTAGCCTACTCGATCATCCTCTCGGGCCTCTACCTGCCGCTGATCTTCATGCTGGTGGGGCTGGTGTTTCGCGGCGTGGCTTTTGAATTCCGCTTCAAGGCCAGGGAGGGCGGGCGCCACTGGTGGGACAAGGCCTTCATCGGCGGCTCGTTCACGGCGGCCTTTTTCCAGGGCGTGTCGCTCGGCGCCTTCCTCGACGGAATCGCCGTATCGGGCCGCAGCTATGCCGGCGGCGTGCTCGACTGGATCGCGCCTTTCCCCATCCTGGCAGGCTTCGGCGTCATCATCGCCTACACCCTGCTGGGCAGCACCTGGCTGATCATGAAGACCGAGGGCGAGCTGCATGCGCGCATGGTGCAGGTCGCCAAGCCCTTCGCCCTGATGCTGCTCGCGGCCATCGTGGTGGTCAGCATCTGGACCCCGCTGCGCGACCCGGCAGTGGCGGACCGCTGGTTCACCTTCCCCAACATCCTGTTCTTGTCGCCGGTGCCGATCCTGGTGCTGCTGTCGATTGCGCTGCTGCTCGGCTCGCTCAAGGGCAAGCCGCACCGCTGGCCCTTCGTGGCGGCGCTGGCGCTGGTCTTCCTCGGCTACACCGGCATGGCGATCAGCATCTGGCCGCACATCGTGCCCCCTTACATCACGATCTGGGAAGCCGCATCGCCGCCGTCCAGCCAGGGCTTCGCCTTGGTCGGCACACTGCTGATCCTGCCCATCATCCTGATGTACACGGTCTGGTCGTACTGGGTGTTTCGCGGCAAGGTCAAGGCCGACGCGGGCTACCACTAATGCGCGGCCCGCCTTTCCTGCGATTCCTGCGATTCCAGCATGCGCGTCCGGCGCCGCTCTGGCTGCGCCGCCTGGGCTGGATGTTGGCGTTGTGGGCCGGCGGGGTGGCGGCGCTGTTCCTGGTGGCGTCGCTGATCCGGGCCATCATGCATGCCGCCGGCATGCGCTGACGGGCCCGTGGGCTGTCATTACATATGCAAACGTTTTCCAATCGTGCGCACCTTTGCGAGCTGAGGGAATACACTTTCGATGAAGATTTAATAACGGAGACCATCAGTGTCCATGCAGCCAGCATTCTCTGAACACCCATCCCATCAGGCGCATGACACCGCCCGCGCCGCTGCCGCCTCCGTTGGCGTGGCGCCCCCCTTGTCGAGCGAAGACCAGGCCCGAGCCGACCTGTATGCCCTGGCCGCGCGCCTGCTGCTGGCGCCGCCGGATGCGCGGCTGCTGGCCCAGCTCGGCGCGGCCGACCCGATCCTGGCCGAAGGCGGCGATCCGGCCCTGGAGCGCGCCTGGGAAAAGCTGGTGCTGGCCTCGAACGTGATGGACGCCGATGCGGTACGGGCCGAGTTCGACGCCCTCTTCGTCAGCGACGGCACGCCCAAGATCAATCCCTATGGCTCCCTGTACATCGCGGGCTTCATGAACGACAGCCCGCTGGCCGAGCTGCGCGGCGACCTGGCGCGCTTCGGCATCAAGCGCATGCGCGGGGTCGGCGAATTCGAGGATCACCTGGGCGCGCTGTGCGAAACCATGCGCGTGCTGATCGCGGGCGGCCCTGCGGGCGGCAGCATTATCCGGCGCCAGTCGCACCACGAGCAGCAGGCGTTCTTCGAGGCGCGCATCGCGCCCTGGTACGAACGCTGCCTCGACGATATCGCAGAAGCCGAAGAAGCCAATTACTACTGCCTGGTGGCCGCCTTTGTCGGCGCGCTGCTGGAAATCGAAGCCGACGCCTTTGTGGTGGAAGAGGGCTTCGATGACTGACCGAAAGGATCTCACGATGGACCGCGAACCCGTATCCGCAGCGGCGGCAGGTGTCGGCACAGCCGCCGGCACGCCCGACCCTGCGCGCCGCAGCTTCCTGAAAGCCGCGCCGCTCGGTGCACTGGCTGCTGTTGCGGCCGGCGGCGCCGAAGCCAAGCCGGAAATCAAGCCTGCCGAGGCAGCCAAGCCCGACGTCAAGCGCGGCTACCACGAAACCGAGCACATCCGCCGTTACTACCAGACCGCCGCCTACTGGTGAGCGGTCCCGGAGACCAGTCATGTCGTTAACAAAGAGTACCGCAGTCAAGGGCCTGAAGCGCCGCAAATTCCTGGTCGGCGCGGGCGTCGCGGCCGGCGCCGGCGCGCTGGCGCGCCAGCTGCCGCTGAACGTGATCGAGCCGGCCTCGGCAGCCGACGCGGCGGCCGAGGCCCCCGTGAAAACCGAAATCAAGCGCACCGTCTGCAGCCACTGCTCGGTGGGCTGCTCGGTCGACGCCGTAGTGGCCAACGGCGTCTGGGTGCGGCAGGAAGCGGCCTTCGATTCGCCGATCAACATGGGCGCCCACTGCGCCAAGGGCGCCTCGGTGCGCGAGCACGGCTTCGGCGAGCACCGCCTGCGTTATCCGATGAAGCTGGTGAACGGCAAGTACACCCGCATCTCCTGGGACCAGGCGATCAACGAAATCGGCGACAAGATGCTGGAACTGCGCCAAAAGGCCGGCCCCGACGCCCTGATGCTGATCGGCAGCTCCAAGCACAACAACGAGCAAGCCTATTTGCTGCGCAAGTTCATGTCCTTCTGGGGCTCGAACAACTGCGACCACCAGGCGCGCATCTGCCACTCGACCACCGTTGCCGGCGTGGCCCAGACCTTCGGCTACGGGGCGATGACGAACTCGTTCAACGATTTGCACTACAGCAAGGCGGTGATGTTCATCGGCTCGAACCCGGCCGAGGCCCACCCGATCTCGATGCTCCACTTTTTGCACGCCAAGGAACTCGGCGCGAAGATGATCGTCATCGACCCGCGCTTCACCCGCACCGCGCGTTTCGCCCACCACTATGTGCGCGTGCGTCCGGGCACCGATATCCCGCTGGTCTGGGGCATCCTCTGGCACATCTTCAACAACGGCTGGGAAGACAAGGAATACATCGCCGCCCGCACCTACGGCATGGACGACGTGCGCAAGGAAGTGGCGAAATGGACGCCGGATAAAGTGTCGGACATCACCGGCGTGCCGGAAGCCTCGGTGCGCATGGCGGCCGAGATGCTGGCCAAGAACCGCCCCTCGTCGGTGGTCTGGTGCATGGGCATCACCCAGCACCACGTCGGCACCGCCAACGTGCGCGCGCTGTCGATCCTGCAGCTGGCCCTCGGCAACATCGGCATTCCCGGCGGCGGCGCCAACATCTACCGCGGCCACGACAACGTGCAGGGCGCGACCGACGTCGGCCCCAACAGCGACTCGCTGCCCGGCTACTACGGCCTGGCCGAAGGCGCCTGGAAGCACTTCGCGAACGTCTGGGGCGTGGATTACGAGTGGATCAAGTCGCGCTTCGGTTCCAAGGAACTGATGGAAAAGCCGGGCATCACGGTGTCGCGCTGGTTCGACGCGGTGAACGAGCAAAACCAGTTCGTCGACCAGCCGAGCAACCTGCGCGCCGTGTTCTACTGGGGCCACGCACCGAACAGCCAGACCCGCCTGCCCGACATGAAGGCGGCCATGCAGAAGCTCGACATGCTGGTGGTGGTCGACCCCTATCCGAGCATGACGGCCTCGATGCACGGCCGCACCGATGGCGTGTACCTGCTGCCGGCCGCCTCGCAGTTCGAGACGCAGGGCTCGTGCACGGCCTCGAACCGTTCCATCCAGTGGCGCGAACGCGTCATCATGCCGCTGTTCGAGTGCAAGACCGACCACGAGATCATGTATTTGTTCGCCAAGAAGCTCGGCTTCCATAACGAACTCTGCAAGAACATCAAGGTGGTGCAGAACGAGCCGGTGGTCGAGGACATCTTGCGCGAGATCAACCGCTCGTGCTGGACCATCGGCTACACCGGCTGCTCGCCCGAGCGCCTCAAGCTGCACATGGAGAACAAGCACACCTTCAACCCGACCACGCTGCGCGCGGATCACGGCCCCTGTAAGGGCGACTACTACGGCTTGCCGTGGCCGTGCTGGGGCACGCCGGAAATGAAGCACCCGGGCACGCCGATTCTCTACGACCTGAGCAAGAGCGTGGCCGAAGGCGGCCTGCCGTTCCGCGCCAACTGGGGCGTCGAGCACAATGGCGTGAGCCTGCTCGCGGCCGATGGCTCGGCCAACAAGGACAGCCAGCTCGACACCGGCTACCCCGAGTTCGACCACGTGTTCCTGAAAAAGCTGGGCTGGTGGAACGAGCTGACGCCGGCCGAGCAGGCCATGGCCGAGGGCAAGAACTGGAAGACCGACCTTTCTGGCGGCATCATCCGCGTGGTCATTTCCCACGGCTGCGCGCCGTTCGGCAATGCCCGCGCCCGCGCGAATGTGTGGAACTTCCCCGATCCGGTGCCGACCCACCGCGAGCCGCTGCTGTCGCCGCGCCGCGACCTGGTCGCCAAGTACCCGACCTACGACGACAAGGCGAATTTCCTGCGCCTGCCGACGCTGTACAAGTCGGTGCAGCAGATGGACTTCAGCAAGGACTTCCCGCTGATCATGACCTCGGGGCGCCTGGTCGAATACGAGGGCGGCGGCGAGGAAACCCGCTCGAACCCCTGGCTGGCCGAGCTGCAGCAGAACATGTTCGTCGAGATCAATCCGCACGACGCGGTGCAGATCGGCGCCCGGGTTGGCGAGTTCGTCTGGGTCGAGACCCCGACCGGCGCCCGCCTGAAGATGATGGCGATGGTCACCGAGCGTGTGCCGATCGGCCTGGTCTGGATGCCGTTCCACTTCGGCGGCTGGTGGATGGGAGAGGACCTGGAAAAACACTACCCCGAAGACGGCGCGCCAACCGTGCGCGGCGAGGCGGTGAACACCGGCTGGACCTATGGCTACGACGCCGTGACGATGATGCAGGAAACCAAGGTATCGATGTGCCGCGTGGTGCGGGCATAAGGAAGAGGAGCTGACATGGCCGCGAGGATGAAATTTATTTGCGATACCGAGCGTTGCATCGACTGCAACGGCTGCGTTACCGCCTGCAAGAACGAACACGAAACACCGTGGGGCGTGAACCGCCGCCGCGTGGTCACGATCAACGACGGCGTGCCGGGCGAGCGCTCGGTGTCGATCGCCTGCATGCACTGCACCGACGCACCCTGCCTGGCCGTGTGCCCGACCAACTGCATCTACCATACCGAAGACGGCATCGTCCTGCACAGCAAGGACCAGTGCATCGGCTGCGGCTACTGCTATTACGCCTGCCCGTTCGGCGCGCCGCAGTTCCCGGAAACCGGCCTGTTCAACCACCGCGGCAAGATGGACAAGTGCACCTTCTGCGCCGGCGGCCCGGAACCGGATACCTCGGACGCCGAATTCAAGAAGTATGGCCGCAACCGCATCGCCGAAGGCAAGCTCCCAGCATGTGCCGAAATGTGTGGTACGAAGGCCCTGCTCGGCGGCGAAGCCAACCTGATCGCCGACATCTACCGCCAGCGCGTGGAAACCCGCGGCTACGGCCCGGAACTGTGGGGCTGGAAAATCGCCTACGGCCGTCCGAAGCGCGGCGGCGAGGTCCAGGCGAAAGGCGACTTGCCACGCGTGAACCAGGACATCGGCGACGCCCAGAATGGCGGCGGGAGGTTCCCGCAATGAAAAAGCCCATCTACCTGATCGCGCTGCTGCCGCTGCTGCTCACCGGCTGTCTCGAAGTGGACCAGCATCCGGAATGGATCCGCGGCGAATACGCGGGCAAGACCGACAACCGCCATCCGCAGACGCATTTCCATAACGACCGCCTGGCCTGGTCGGCGGCGATCCAGAACCGCAACCAGAAGCAGAACGAATACAACCGCGCCAACCCATAAGGAGCCGACATGCGAGCGAACCTGTTTGCCCTGCGCGCCATGCTGGCCTTCGCAGTGGTCCTGATCCTGGCGTCGATGCTGCCGTCTGCCTTTGCCGCGGTGCCGAACAACCGGGCCCAGCCGGCCTACGCCGAAGAGCAGACCATGCTGCAGGTCGAGGGCGACACCCAGGCCGCCGAGCCGGGCCTGACCTCGAAGCAGTCGGGACGCGTCCACATGGACCGCCACTACCTCGGCCAGTACGGCAGCACCGAAGCCAACGTCATCGTCCAGCGCGGCGGGAATACATGGCGCCACCTGCGCAACGGGCCGATCGCCTCGATCGCCGGCACCCTGCTGATCGTGGTGCCGCTGCTGATCGTCCTGTTCTACAACACCGTCGGGCCGGCGAAGGAAGAGCCGCGTTCGGGACGCAAGCTGCAGCGCTTTTCGCGCTGGGACATGCAGGTGCACTGGGCCACGGCGATCAGTTTCATCATCCTGGCGATTTCCGGCCTGATCCTCACCTTCGGCAAGAAGATCATGCTGCCCTGGATGGGCCACGATGTGTTCTCCTGGTTCGCCTTCATCTCGAAGTACGCGCACAACTTCATCGGGCCGCTGTTCGTGCTGTGCTCGGTCGTGATGTTCTTTACCTTCCTGCGCCGTAACTTCTTCCACCGCAGCGACGTCGAGTGGATCAAGCAGGGCGGGGGACTGGTCTCGCACAAGCACCCGCCGGCCGGCTACTTCAATGCCGGTGAAAAGGCCTGGTTCTGGGGCGGCGTCGCGCTGCTCGGCCTGGTGATGTCGATCACCGGCCTGATCCTGAACTTCATCACCTTCGGCCAGACCCGCTACATGCTGCAGGTGGCGAACTACCTGCACATCATCGGCGCCACCTTCTACATCGTGGCGGCGATGGGTCACATCTATATCGGTACCTGGGGCACGCCGGGCGCGTACGAAGCCATGCGCCACGGCACCGTCGACGAAGCCTGGGCCAAGGCCCACCACTCGCTCTGGTACGAGCAGGCCAGGCAAGGGATTGCACCGGCCGGTGCACCACCGCCGACGCCGCCGTCGGCTATCCCGCAATCCCCACCACCTGCGCCGCCGTCGCCACGGCCAGGCCCTGCACACTGAGGACTGCAATGAAGCACACGACTTACCTGACTCCCTGTGCGCTGGCGGCATGCCTGCTGCTGGCCGCCGGCTGCAGCAAGCACACGGCGCCCGCCAGCAACGGCGTGATCCAGACCAAGTTCCCCGGCCAGGTGACGGCCGGCGGCGGCACCAGCGGAGAGGTGATCGCCCGCTCAGCCAAGCCGGTGACAGACGCCACCTATGCCGGCGGCACCCCGGGCATCGCCGGCGGCGCGGGCGGGAATACCTCGGGCGCCGAAGTCGGCGGCAGCACGCGCGAAACCGGGCAGGGGCCGACGTCCGGCGTCACCGACCCGTCGGGCAAGATGGGCGCGACCCAGACGCCGACCGGCGAGAACCGCCCGGCCGGCGGCCCGACGGCGCAGGACCTGAACAAGGGCGCGGCCAGCAACGCCGCGCCGCAGGGGCCGGCGCCGAAGCAGCTGGAGGGCAAGCAATGACACGCACGACCATGAAGGCCGCGCCGCTGGCGCTGCTGCTGTCCGCATTGCTGGCCCAGGGCGCCTGGGCGGCGCTGCCGAAACCGCAGCTGACGCCGCAGCAGGAGCAGGCGGCCGCCGCCAAGAAGGCCGAGGCCGACGCCAAGGCAGCCAAGGAGAAGGAACAGCTGGCCGCGTCGATGGATGCGCTGAGCACGCGCTGGCGTACCCAGGCCCCAGGCAAGGGCTGGAAGATCAATCCGCCGACCGCGATTGCCCAGGCGCCGGCGCCAGGCATCCAGCCGCCGCAAACCTTGCCACCCGCCAGCGGTGCGCCTGGCGTGGCCTCGTCCGGCGTCACGCCGCCGCAGGCCGGNTCCGCCGACCGCGATTGCCCAGGCGCCGGCGCCAGGCATCCAGCCGCCGCAAACCTTGCCACCCGCCAGCGGTGCGCCTGGCGTGGCCTCGTCCGGCGTCACGCCGCCGCAGGCCGGCGTGCCCGCGCCGGCGCCGGCGGGCGCCGCCCCCGGCACCGCGGCGGCAGCGCCTGGTCATGGCGCGGCGCCCCTCAGCCCGCAGGCCCTGCAATCGGCCAACGTGCCGGTGAAGAGCGAAAAGCTCGGCACCGCGGCGCCGAGCAAGGACGTCAAGACGCGGCCGACGCAGTCGGTACCGAAGGGCGCCTCGCCGGCAGTGGACCGGGGCAATGCAGACGCGGTGAAGAACCGATGAAAAAAGCCGGCATGCCGATTGCGGTGATCATGCAGCGCCGCGCCGTCCAGCACATCTGGGCCGACGAAGCCTGGGCGGCCGTGGGCGTCGTGCCCGACCGCGGCAATTTGCCGCCGCTGCAGGTGCTGAGCGAAAGCCCGGAGCGCGACTACTACCTGGTGTCGGGGCTGGAGCTCGAGCTCTACACCGACGAGCACGAGGGCTATTACGAAAACGCGATGGCGCCGGAATCGAAGGTGTTCGTGCTGTGGCGCATGGAAAAGGGACGGGCGATGCCGGTGCGCGCCTCGGTCAGCTACGTCGAGGGCACGCGCATGTTCGATTCCGGCGAGTCGGCCGACGGCGTGACCATGCCGGCCGAGATCTACGCCTGGCTGGCCGGCTACCTGCGCGACAACTACCAGCCGAAGCCGCGCCGCGGCCGCCAGCACGGTTAACGGCGGAACAGGACAATATGCCAGGTGATGGATTCCTGAGGCGCTGGTCGCGCCTGAAGGCGAGCGGCGGGGAAGCCGAGGCACCGGAACGTCCGGTATCGCCTCCTGTGCCCGCACCGCCTGCTCCCGTATCCACGCCAGTCGCGGCCCGTGCCGAAGCGCCGCCCGAGAGCCGGCCGCTGCCGACGCTCGAAGACGCGGCGCGCCTGACCCCCGACGCCGACTTTTCCAGTTTCGTCGCCCGCGACGTCGACAAGTCGGTCCAGCGCCTGGCCCTGAAAAAGCTGTTCGCCGATCCGCACTTCCACGTGATGGATGGCCTCGACATGTACATGGACGACTACAACGTACCGAGCCCGGTATCTGCCGCGATGCTGGCCGCGCTCGACCATGCACGCAGCGCGCTGCGCTATCCGGATGCCGAAAAGCCGGCGGACGAAGCGGCGCCGGCCGCCGTCGACCATGCGCCGGCAGCCAGCGCCGAGGCCGACCCGGATGCCGAAGCCAAGCGTGTGGGCGTTGCGTCCGCTGGCGCGGATAATGTGCCTGATACCGAAGTGCAAGACGCAGGCGCGATCACCATCGCAGCAGCGCCGGCACCCCCAGCCGCACATCAGCAATCCCTGCAAGGACAAGCATGAACATCCGATTCCTAGAAGGGCAGGCCGGCGATCCGCTGCAGGAACGCCGCAATGCCCTCGCCAAGACCGCTGCCATCCTGGCGGCGGACGCCATCGGCCCGGTCGAGGCCATCTCCTCGGTCAGCTACCGTTCCACTGGCCGCACTTTGGTCGTCGGCAGCGCCGCCCAAGCCTTGCCCTGGGCCGACTACCTGGCCACCGCCTTGTCGGTGACGGTGCTGCTGCTCGATGGCGACGAGTCGCCAGTCGAGCGTGGCTACCCGGTGTTTGCGGCGCGCGCCGTGGGCGTCGGCGGCTGGCTCGGCGCCTTCGAGGCGCGCTGGCAAACCGCTGGCCAGCCGCAGCAGCAGGCCAAGTTCGATCTCGTATTCGACCTCTGCCCCAGTCCCTTGATCGCGACCCACCAGCACCCGCACGGTTACTATGCCCCCGGCCCGGACGACGCCGCGCGCCGCACCGCCGCCGCCGAGATCATGGAAATGACCGGCGAATTCGACAAGCCGAAATACTTCAGCTACAAGGAGCGCATCTGCGCCCACAGCCGCAACGGCCAGCAGGGCTGCAACGCATGCGTGACGATCTGCTCGGCGCAGGCGATTGCCAGCGCCGGCGACAAGATCCGCGTCAATCCCTACCTGTGCGCCGGCTGCGGCGCCTGCACCACCGTCTGCCCGACCGGCGCCATCAGCTATGCCTTCCCGACCGCGGCGCACACGGGCAGCCGCATCAAGGCCGCGTTGAATGCCTACTTCGAGGCCGGTGGCCAGGACCCGGTTCTGCTGTTCCACAGCGAAGCCGGCCTGCCGCTGCTGGAAGCCGTGCAGGGCGAGGGCAGCCTGCCGGGCCGTGTGATTCCGCTGGCGCTGCACCACACCGCGTCGACCGGCATCGACGTCTGGTTCTCGGCGCTGGCCTATGGCGCGGTCGGCGTCACGGTGCTGATGACGGGCGAAGAGGCGCCGCAGTACGCGGCCGCGCTCGACCACCAGATGGGCATCGCGCACACCGTGCTCGATGGCCTGGGCTATGCCGGCCCGCACTTCCAGCTGCTGCGCGTGAGTACGCCCGGCGAACTCGGCGTCGCCCTCGGCTATGTGCCGCGCGGCGCAGCCCCGGCCGGGCGCGCCACTTTCAACCTGGCGGCTGACAAGCGCAATACGCTGGACTACGCGCTCGACCATTTGCATCGCCACGCGCCGCAGCAGCCGGTCGACGTGGCGCTGCCGACCGGCGCACCGTTCGGGGCGATCGCAGTCGATACCAAGAAGTGCAGCCTGTGCATGGCCTGCGTTGGCGTCTGCCCGGCGTCGGCCGTGATGGACACGCCGGATTTGCCGCAGCTGCGTTTCGTCGAGCAGAACTGCGTGCAGTGCGGGCTGTGCGCGAATACCTGCCCCGAGGATGCGATCACCCTGGTGCCGCGCATGACTTTCGGCGACACGCGCCGCAAGACCGTGGTCCTGAACGAATCCCAGCCCTTCCACTGCATCCGCTGCAGCAAGCCCTTCGGCACGCTGCACATGGTCGAGAACATGCTGTCGCGCCTGTCGCAGCACAGCGCCTTTGCCGGCAAGCTCGATCGCCTGAAGATGTGCGGCGACTGCCGCGTGATCGACATGATGCAGCCGGAAGGCGAGTTCGCGGTGCAGATGCGGCGTGCGCCGGTGTCGCCGAACTGAGGTGGCGGCGACGGCGGTGATGGTGATGTCCCGCGAGGCCAAATCAGACCGTATCTATGGACTCCACCCGTTTTGCAAGAAGAAGATTGAA
>NZ_JAULSI010000067.1 GCF_030711405.1 Massilia brevitalea | reverse complement strand
GGGGTTTGGGGTACTACGCGCTCAATTGATTTATGCAACAAAGCCGCTGCAGTGCAGGCTGTGCACGGCCCGACGGGGTATTCGCCACGTCCGGCAGGTTGTTCACGATGACGTACTTGGCGCCCTTGGCGACGATGTCCTTGACGATGGCAGCTTTCTGGGCGCCAGCCTTGCCGAGTTCGGCAACCAGGGTCTGTGCATTCGCGGCGGCGTACTCGCCGGCAGCCTTGGTGCCGGCGGCGGTAGCATCGGTGCCGGCCTTGGCGGCAGCAGCGCGGGCGGCGTCCAGGTTGGCGCCTTGCGAGACGGCGGCGCCGACAGCGGCGGTGACGATGGCGGTCTGGCCACCGGCGGCATTCGTCGCGACGGCACGCTGGATGATCGGCAGCGCGGTGGCAGGGTTGGTGGTCAGGGCGACCAGGCCGCCGATCAGCAGGCCCGGGAAGGCTTGCGCGCCAGCTGCGGTGCCGGCGGCGCTGACGGCGCTCAGCTGCGACAGGACATCGTTACCGCCGGCCATGATGGTGACCAGTTCGGTGCCGCTGAACTTGCCGCCAGTCTTGGCCAGGTGCATCTGGACCTGGGTGGCGACCGGCACGGTCATTTCGCCGATTTCAGGCTTGACGACCTTGTTGCCCGGTCCGATAGGGTTGGTCACGCGGGCGCCGCCCTGGGCGTAGTTGAAGCAGTTCGCGTTGTTGACGATCGGGACGTTGAAGTCGAGGGCCGGATTGGCGTCGTTGTTGGTGCCTTCCAGGCCGGTCTGCGCGGCGCATGGGGCTGGCAGGCGCAGCTCGGCGGCCAGCACTTCGGTCCAGTTCAGGCCGGTCAGTGCCGGGTCTTTCGCCGTTTCCGAACCGTTGATCGAGAACTTGCCGCCGCCGGCAGCCTTCACGGCGCCGACGTTGTAGGTGCCGACGTCCGACAGGCTGTCGCCGAAGGTGACTTGCTGGCTGAAGGTAATCGGGTGGGATTGGTCGCCACCGCTGCTACCGGTGCCGCCGCAAGCGGCGAGCGCAGCTGCGGTCAGCAGTGCGAGCGCAAAATTCTTTTGACGCATTGTGTCTCCTGATGGAAAGGATGTTTTTTCTGTGAAACGAACGCCCGTGCTATTCGTGCCGTAACTAATATGCCAGTGTTCTTTCCGCTTGTATATGGATCAATTGTCGAGCCGTCGGCTGGCGACAACAGTTGACCACGATAAAGTCCTGGCAACGCGCCGGATTATAACAAGCATTGATGCTGGTTATATGTCGAAAGATATGGGGTAGAGGGAGTGAGTGACCGACGGTTGTTTTTTCGCGCAAGGAGATGGGGAAAACATGGATGCGCATCCCGCAAAACCGCACCGATCATCGACATAGGTAGGGTGGGCTCTTGAGCCCACGCGGTGCAGCACAGGAACGTAGGGTGGGTTCTTGAACCCACCATGGGCATGATGCAGCCAAGCGGTGGATTCGAGAACCCACCCTACAGGTATGGGATGGATACCATTACACCCAATGATTGCGTCAGATGTCGCGGTTCAGCAAGCCGTGCACGATGCCGGTCGAGCCGTACGCGGCGCGGCGCAGGCGGTCGTTCACGCCCAGCCAGGCGCCATCCTGCGGCGGCGCTTCGACCAGGATCACATCGGCGCCCTGCCCGTCCATGGCGCGCAAGGCGGCGTACAGGGCATGTGCAAAGCCTTCGGGCGTGGCCGGCAGGCGCGTGGCGGCGTGGGCTGCCGGCAAGTCCGAGTAATGGATCAGGGCCACCTTGCGGCCGGCCTCCATCATGCGCGCCAGCGTGTGCGCCAGCGTGGCCGTGTCCTGCATCGCCACCGGCGTATGCGGCGCGTAATGCGATTCCAGGGTGCCCGAGGCGCGCGGCGCGGCGATATCGGGCGCGGCCGGCATTCGGTCGATCACGGCGGCAATGGTTTCCGCGCTCACGTGGCCCGGGCGCAGCAGCACCGGCCCATGCGTGGCCAGGCGCGACAGATCGACAATGGTCGACTCGATGCCCACCTGCGAGGCGCCGCCGTCGAGCACCAGCGCCACCGAACCGTCGGCGTCGAACTCGTCGCGCACGTGGTGGGCCAGCGTCGGGCTCACGTGGCCGAACTTGTTGGCCGACGGCGCCGCCACCCCGCCCCGCCCGCCCTTGAAAGCGCGCAGCAAGGCAATCGCGACAGGGTGCGACGGGCAGCGCAGCCCAACTGTGTCCTGGCCGCCGCTGACGGCATCCGGAATGTTCGGTGCGCGCTTCAGGATCATGGTCAGCGGACCGGGCCAGAAGGCTTCGGCCAGCGCATGCGCTTCGGCCGGGATCTCGCAGGCCCAGTGCGCGATGTCGGCTTCCGGGGCCAGGTGCACGATCACCGGGTGGTCTTGTGGACGCCCCTTGGCGGCGTAGATGGCGGCAACGGCCGCCGGATTCTCGGCATCGGCGCCGAGGCCGTACACGGTTTCGGTCGGGAAGGCGACCAGCTGGCCGGCTTCGAGTGCGCGCGCACCGGCGTCGATGGCGGCCGGGTCGATGTACTCGTTCATGCTCACGCTGCGATCCCCAGGATGGCGCAGGCTGCGCGCAATTGTTCCTGCGCTCCATCCAGCGTGGGCGCGACGAAGGTCACGTGGCCCATCTTGCGGCCGCGGCGCGGATCGTCCTTGCCGTACAGGTGCAGGAAGGCGCCCGGCAGCGCCAGCACGCGGTCCCAGGCGGGTTCACGCGGGTTGCCGCCATCCTTGTCGCCCTCGAACCAGACATCGCCCAGGATGTTCAGCATCACGGCCGGCGAATGCTGGCGCACGTCGCCCAGCGGCAAACGCGCCATGGCCCGCACCTGCTGCGCGAACTGGCTGGTGACGCAGGCGTCAATCGTGTAGTGCCCGCTGTTGTGCGGACGCGGCGCCATTTCGTTAACGACCAGCGAACCGTCTTCGAGCACGAAGAATTCGATGCAGAGCACGCCCACATAGCCGAGCTCGGCCACGATGGCGCGCGCAGCATCCTGCGCTTTGTTCGCGCATTCGGCGGACACGTTCGGCCCCGGCACGGTGGTCGTGAACAGGATGCCGTCGCGGTGCACGTTCTCGGCAATCGGATACACCACCGATTCGCCGTCGGCGCCGCGCGCGGTCAGCACCGAGACCTCGTAGGCCAGCGGCAGCATCTTTTCCAGCAGACAGGTCACGCCATCCATGGATTCGAAAGCGGCGCGCACATCCTCGCGGCTCTTCACGCGCACTTGCCCCTTGCCGTCGTAGCCCATGCGCACGGTTTTCAGGATGCCCGGCAACAGGTTCTCATCGATGGCGTCGATGTCCTCGTTCGAGGCGATCACCTTGTGCGGCGCCGGCAGCACGCCGGACCTGGCCGCGCAATCGACGAAGAAGCGCTTTTCCAGCACGCGGTCCTGGGCAATTGCCACGCACTTGCCCGCAGGCGCGACAAAGCTGCCTTGCGCCAGCAAATTCATGCTGTCGGCCGGCACGTTCTCGAACTCGGTGGTGACGGCGCTGCACAGTGCGGCCAGCTGGCCGAGGGCGGCGCTGTCGTCGTAGCCGGCCTGGACCAGGCGCTCGGCCACCTGCCCCGCAGGGCAATCGGCGGCCGGCTCCAGCACGGCGACCTTGTAGCCCATGGCCTGGGCGGCATGGGCGAACATGCGGCCGAGCTGGCCGCCTCCCATCACGCCCAGCCAGGTCGGCGGGTTGGCGCTCGGGAGAAAGGGATGCTGCGAATTACTCATGGGACGGTTCAAACTGGGTTTTCAAATTGGCAGGGTCATCGCCTGGGCGGCAGCGGTCTGGTCCTTGCGGAACTGTTCCAACTGCGCGGCCAGGGCGTCGTCGCCGGCGGCAATGATCGCTACCGCGGTCAGCGCGGCATTCGCGGCGCCGGCTTCGCCAATGGCAAAGGTGCACACCGGCACGCCTTTCGGCATCTGCACGATCGACAGCAGCGAATCTTCGCCGCGCAGGTACTTCGACGGCACCGGCACGCCCAGCACCGGCACGATGGTCTTCGCGGCCACCATGCCCGGCAGGTGGGCTGCCCCACCGGCGCCGGCGATGATGGCGCGCAGGCCACGCGCGCGCGCCGTTTCCGCGTACGTGAACATCTCGTCCGGCATGCGGTGCGCGGAAATCACTTGCGCCTCGAAGGGCACGCCGAATTGCTTCAGCACGTCGACGGCGTTCTTCATCACGTCCCAGTCGGACGAGGAACCCATGATGACGCCGACCAGCGGCGCATTTGCCACCATACTTGCGTTTTCGCTCATCTCAGGCCTTCAGCTTTTCGCCGGTCAGGCGTTCGATGGCTTCGAAGTACTTGGCCTGGGTTTTCGCAATCACGTCCGCCGGCAGGGCTGGCGCCGGTGCGGTCTTGTTCCAGTCGCTCAGGGTTTCCAGATAGTCGCGCACGAACTGCTTGTCGAACGATGGCGGCGACATGCCCGGCGCGTACGAGTCAGCCGGCCAGAAGCGCGAGGAGTCCGCGGTCAGGACTTCGTCCATCAGGTGCAGCACGCCGTTGTCGTCGAGGCCGAACTCGAACTTGGTGTCGGCGATGATGATCCCTTTGGTCGCAGCGTATTCGGCGGCGGCGGTGTACAAAGCGATGCTGATGTCGCGCATTTTCGCGGCCAGCTCGGGGCCGATACGCTCTTCCATCTCGGCAAACGAAATGTTCTCGTCGTGCTCGCCCAGGTCGGCTTTCGCGGCCGGGGTGAACAGCGGCTCGGGCAATTTATCGGCCTGGCGCAGGCCCTCCGGCAATGCGATGCCGCAGATCTGTCCGTTTGCCTGATAGTCCTTCCAGCCGGAACCGATGATGTAGCCGCGCACCACGGCTTCGACCAGGATCGGCTTCAGGCGCTTGGCGACCACGGCGCGGCCGCGCACCTGCTCGACTTCACCCGGCGCCACGACGCTTTCCGGCGCCACGCCGGTCAGGTGGTTCGGCACGATGTGGCCGAGTTTCTCGAACCAGAAATCGCTCATCTGGTTCAGGACCATGCCCTTGCCCGGAATCGGCTCGTTCATGACGACGTCAAAGGCCGACAGGCGGTCGGTGGTGACGATCAAAATCTTGTCGTCGCCGACAGCGTAGTTGTCGCGCACTTTGCCGTGGCCGAGCAGTGGCAGGGACTGGATCGTGGATTGGTAGAGGCTGTTCATAGAAGGAGTATCAGGGAAAACTGAGAACGAACTGCGGGCCTGACAGTCAGCCCTTGCGAGCAAGGCCTGGCTGTCAGAAGAAGCGCGGGCTGCCGCAGCAGCCCGTTCCAAACGCTATATTACTTTACAACCTGGGCCAGCTCGCCGGCCTTGTAACGCTCGGCCATTTTTTCGAGCGGAATCGGCTTGATCCTGGCAGCCATGCCTTCGCAGCCGAAGGAGATGAAGCGCGCCTTGCACACTTCCATCGCCGCTTCGCGCGCAGGCTTGAGGTAGTCGCGCGGGTCGAACTTCGACGGGTTCTGGAACATGTACTTGCGGATTGCCGCGGTCATGGCCAGGCGGATGTCGGTGTCGATGTTGATCTTGCGGACACCGTGCTTGATGCCTTCCTGGATCTCTTCGACCGGCACGCCGTAGGTCTCTTTCATGTCGCCGCCGAACTCGCGGATGATGGCCAGCAGTTCCTGCGGCACCGACGAGGAACCGTGCATCACCAGGTGGGTGTTCGGGATGCGCGCGTGGATTTCCTTGATGCGGTCGATCGCCAGGATGTCGCCGGTTGGTTTACGCGTGAATTTGTAGGCGCCATGCGAGGTGCCGATGGCAATCGCCAGGGCGTCGCACTGGGTGCGGGCCACGAAATCGGCGGCCTGGTCGACGTCGGTCAGCAGCTGCTCGCGGGTCATGGTGCCGTCGGCGCCGTGGCCGTCTTCCTTGTCGCCCTTCATGGTTTCCAGCGAACCGAGCACGCCCAGTTCGGCCTCAACGGTCACGCCGATCGAGTGCGCGAATTTCACGACTTCTTTCGATACGTCGACGTTGTATTCGTAGGAAGCGACCGACTTGCCGTCGGCTTCGAGCGAACCGTCCATCATCACCGACGAGAAGCCCGAACGGATCGCGGCCATGCAGATGGCCGGCGACTGGCCGTGGTCCTGGTGCATGACGACCGGGATGTGCGGGTAGGCTTCGACGGCGGCGTCGATCAGGTGGCGCAGGAAGGCTTCACCGGCGTACTTGCGCGCGCCTGCCGAGGCTTGCATGATGACCGGCGAACCGACCGCATCGGCCGCGGCCATGATGGCCTGCACCTGCTCCAGGTTGTTGACGTTGAATGCCGGCAGGCCGTAGCTGTTTTCAGCAGCGTGGTCCAGCAATTGACGCAGTGATACGAGTGCCATGGTTTACTCCAAGATAAAGAAACTTTTCAGAAGCTTCGACAACGCGAAGCCGCTATCAATCCTTGTAGGTCTCGCCGACACGCACGATCTTGAGCGCATTCGTGCCGCCGGCTTCGCCCATCGGCGAGCCCCAGGTCACGACGATGGTGTCGCCCGGGCTGACCATGCCTTCCTTGATCAGGAGCTCTTCCGCCTTGCGCAGCACGGCGTGGCTGCCGCCTTCCTGCAGCAGGGGGAATGCTCGCACGTTCCGGTACAGCGAGGCCTTGCGCTGCGTCGTTTGTGACGGGGTCAGGGCGAAAATCGGGGTGTCGATGTTATGTCGGCTCATCCACAGCGCGGTCGAGCCCGACTCGGTCAGGGCCACGATCGCCTTCACCGCCAGGTGGTGGGCGGTGAACAAGGTGCCGTAGGCAATCGACTGGTCGATGCGGGTGAATTCCACGTTCAGGAAGTCCGTATCGAGCTTGTTGTATTCGGATTGTTCCGCTTCCAGGCAGACCGCGGCCATCATCTCGACGGTTTCGACCGGGTACTTGCCCGATGCGGTTTCGGCCGAGGTCATGACGGCGTCGGTGCCGTCCAGCACGGCATTCGCCACGTCCGACACTTCGGCGCGGGTCGGCACGGCGTTCACGATCATCGACTCCATCATCTGGGTCGCGGTGATCGCCAGCTTGTTCGATGCGCGCGCCATGCGGATCATGCGCTTTTGCAGCGCCGGCACGGCGGCATTGCCCACTTCCACGGCCAGGTCGCCGCGAGCAACCATGATGCCGTCCGACGCGTCCAGGATTTCCTGCAGCACGGGAATCGCTTCGGCGCGCTCGATCTTGGCGATCATCATCGGCTTGTGGTGGTAGGCCTCGCCGGCGATGTTGGCCAGCTGGCGCGCCATTTCCATGTCGGTCGCGCTTTTCGGGAACGAGATCGCCAGGTAGTCGGCCTGGAAGCTCATCGCGGTCTTGATGTCTTCCATATCCTTCGAGGTCAGCGCCGGCGCGGTCAGGCCGCCGCCCTGGCGGTTGATGCCCTTGTTGTTCGACAGCTCGCCGCCGACCTTGACGGTGGTGCAGATCTCGTGGCCCACGACCTTGTCGACGACCAGCACGATCAGGCCATCGTTGAGCAGCAGCTTGTCGCCCGGACGCACGTCGCGCGGCAGGGCCTTGTAGTCGAGGCCGACGCGTTCCTGGTTGCCCAGTTCGCCGTTGTCGCCCCATTTCGCATCCAGGATGAACTTGTCGCCATTGTTCAGGAAGATCTTGCCTTCTTCAAACTTGCCGACGCGGATCTTCGGACCCTGCATGTCGGCCATGATCGCCACTTCCACGCCGCAGGCTGCGGCAGCGCGGCGCACCAGGGCGGCGCGGTCGATGTGGTCCTGGGCCTTGCCGTGCGAGAAGTTCAGGCGCACGACATCGACGCCGGCGCGGATCATCTTGACGAGGATGTCGAAGTCGGTCGAGGCTGGGCCGATGGTGGCAACGATCTTGGTAGCGCAATACATGTTGATCCTTGGTCTTGAAAAAGAGAAACGCAGCCTGGGCTGCGCTTGTTACTGAGCTTATTGGCTATTACGCTGCAGCAGGATCTCGACTGCCGGCAGGGTCTTCCCTTCCAGGAACTCGAGGAAGGCGCCGCCGCCCGTCGAGATATAACCGATCTTCTCGCCGATGCTGTACTTGGCAATCGCCGCCAGGGTGTCGCCGCCGCCGGCAATCGAGAAGCCCTTGGAGTCGGCAATCGCCAGCGCCAGGGTCTTCGTGCCTTCGGCAAACTGATCGAACTCGAACACGCCGACCGGGCCGTTCCAGACGATGGTGCCGGCTTTACTCACCTGCTCGGCCAGCATGGCGGCCGTCTTCGGGCCGATGTCGAGGATCATGTCGTCGTCGCTGACGTCCGCTACGTCCTTCACCGTTGCGGCAGCGGTCGGCGAGAACTCTTTCGCGCAGACCACGTCCACCGGAATCGGCACCGAGGCGCCGCGCGCGCTCATCATGTCGATGATGGATTTCGCCTCGTTCACCAGGTCGTTCTCGACCAGCGACTTGCCGATGTTCAGGCCGACGGCCTTCATGAAGGTGTTGGCGATGCCGCCACCGACGACCAGGTTGTCGACCTTGCCGGCCAGGCTTTGCAGGATCGACAGCTTGCTCGACACTTTCGAGCCGGCCACGATGGCCAGCAGCGGACGCGCCGGCTGGCCCAATGCTTTACCGAGTGCGTCGAGTTCCGCGGCCAGCAATGGGCCGGCGCAGACGACAGGGGCGAACTTGGCGATGCCGTGGGTGGTCGCTTCGGCGCGGTGGGCGGTGCCGAAGGCATCGTTCACGTACACGTCGCAGAGCTTGGCCATCTTCTGGGCCAGCTCGTCGGAATTCTTCTTTTCACCTTTGTTGACGCGGCAGTTTTCCAGCAGGACAACCTGGCCCGGGGCCACGTCGACGCCATCGACCCAGTCCTGCTTCAGTTCCACCGGCTGGCCGAGCAGCTCGGACAGGCGCGCGGCGACCGGCGCCAGCGTGTCTTCCGGCTTGAACTCGCCCTCGGTCGGGCGGCCCAGGTGCGAGGTCACCATCACGGCGGCGCCGGCTTTAATCGCGGCCTGGATGGCGGGCACCGAAGCGCGGATGCGCGTGTCTTCGGTGATGTTGCCGGCGTCATCTTGCGGCACGTTCAGGTCGGCACGGATGAAGACGCGCTTGTTTTTCAGCGCATCGCGATCGATCAGGTCTTGCAAGCGGGTGAAACTGAGAACGGCGTCCATGGCGACTCAACGGTGAAATAATGAAAGAACGATATTCTACCGCAGCAAACCCCAAGAAACCGTTGCGAGCGGCAGGAGTGTTGGCTGAGAAGCGCAGCTGTACGAATGTACAGCGAGCTATCGCCTTGGCGGCGCAGGCCGACAATCCAACGCGCAGTAGGTTTATTGGGGTTTGCTAGCCAGGGGCGCCAAAAACGTGCAAAGTGCGCAACAGTGTGAAAGCAAGCATGCCGAATACAATCGTCTGCAGCATGTTGCGGCGCCAGAGGTAAAAGCCGAGCGCGGCAATGCCGCCCAGCAGTTTCGGATTCCCCAGTTCCAGGTGCGCATTGCCGCCGCTGTCGAGCAGCAGATCGGGCCCGATGATGGCGGCCAGCGCGCAGGCCGGCGCATAGCGCAGCATGTCTTGCACGTGGGGCGGAATGCTCACCTTGTGGCCGATCAGCCAGAAGCCGCTGCGGGTAATGGCGGTGGACAGCGCCAGCACGCCGATCACGGTCCAGATTTCCCAGTCAGCCATGGCGCGCCCTTTTCTTGTCGATGATTTTTTCAGTGAGCAAGGCCGCCAGCATGCCGGCCACGACCGCCACCAGCAGGCCCAGCTTGTATGGGAACCCGTTCGCCAGCACCGCCACCGCGCCGGCCACCAGTACGCCGCACAGGGCCGCGCTGTTGATGATCAGCGGCACCGTGATGCACAGGATGGCCAGCGTGCCGGCAAAGCCCAGGCCCCACTCGCTGGGGATCGCGCTGCCCAGGAAAATGCCGATCAGCGAGCCGACCTGCCAGGCGCACCAGTTCGGGAACATCAGCCCTTTCAGATAGGACAGCTTGCCCTTCACCGGCACCGCGGTCGGAAAGCGCTGCAGGAACATCGCCACCGTCAAGTCGCCCGAGATATAGCCATAGAACAGCCGCTGGCGCCAGGGCAAGTGCGTGAAGTGCGGCGCCAGCAAGGCCGAGAAGATCACGAAGCGCAGGTTCACCACGAGTGCCGTGGCGAAGATGACCCAGATCGGCGCATGCGCCAGGATCAGCGGCAAGGACGCCAACTGGGCGGAACCTGCGAACACCAGCAGTGTCATACCGCTGGCCTGCAACGCGGTGAGCCCGGTCTTGACCATGGCAATGCCGACCACCATGCCCCAGGCGGCAATGCCGAACAGGGTCGGCATCCCGGTCTTCAGGCCTTCGCGCCAGAGTTCGGGATCGTGTTCTTCGATCAGTGGAGTCGGTTGCGTACCTGGCGGCGCGCTCATGTCGCCTTCCTGCAACAGCCGGAGGTAAAGAAGAGAAGCATGAATTACCGGAAAATGTAGGGTGGGCACTCCGTGCCCACGCGGTACGTGCGTAACTGTCGGCTACGTACGGCACGACGTCGCTCGAGACGTTACTGGGACCACGGGGATGTGATCAATCCGACATTCTACCGATCATCCCGCCCACACGCTCGAATCCGTTAAAATCCCATCTTTACCCAAACATGCCCGACGGAGAATTGCAATGAACGTAAAGACGATGCCTGTGGTCGAACTGGAGGCCAAGAACCTGCCCGCCCACTGCCCGAATCCGGCCATGCCGCTGTGGTCGTCGCACCCGCGCGTCTTCCTCGACTTCGACCATGAAGGCACGGCCAAGTGCCCCTACTGCGGCACCCAGTACCGCCTGGCCCCTGGCGTCGAATTCAAGCACCACTAAGCAGACTGCGGCCCGGCCGCGCGACATGCACTACCACGCCCCAAGGTGGCTGCCCGGCGGCCACCTGCAAACCATCTACCCGGCCACCTGCATCGCCAAGCCGCCGGTGACGTACCGGCGCGAGCGCTGGGGCGTGCACGACCCGCTGCTGGGCGACGACTTCGTCGACGTCGATTTCGTCGATGGCGAACCGGGCAAGCCCCTGGTGGTGCTGTTCCACGGCCTGGAAGGTTCGTCCGACAGCCATTACGCGCGTGGCCTGATGGCGGCGCTGGCAGCACGCGGCTGGTCCGGCGCGGTGCCGCATTTCCGCGGCTGCTCGGGCGAAGCCAACCTCACCCCACGCTTCTATCACTCCGGCGACGCCGCCGAAATCGGCTGGATCATGGCCCGCCTGCGCCAGCGCGCGCCCGGCCCCATCTATGCCGCCGGCGTCTCGCTCGGCGGCAATGCCCTGCTGCGCTGGCTGGGCGAATCCGGCCACGGCGCCGGCTTCGTCACGGCCGCTGCCGCGATTTCCGCCCCGCTCGACCTGGCGCGCGGCGGCGAAGCGTTATCGTCGGGCCTGAACATGCTCTACACGCGCATGTTCCTGCAAACCCTGAAGCCGAAGTGCCTGGCCAAGCTCGAACAATTTCCCGGCCTGTTCGACAAGACGGCCCTGCTCGCCGCGCGCGACCTGTACGCCTTCGACAACGTGGTCACCGCCCCGCTGCACGGCTACCGCGACACCGACGACTACTGGCACCGCGCCAGCGCCCGCCACGTGCTGCACGACATCACGGTGCCGACGCTGGTTTTGAACGCGCGCAACGATCCCTTCCTGCCGGGTCAGTACCTGCCTGCATCTGCTTCGAACACGGTGACGCTGGAATATCCGGAGGAAGGCGGCCACGTCGGCTTCCCTGCCGGCCCTTTCCCCGGCCGCATCAACTGGCTGCCGGCGCGTATCCTGTCTTTCTTCGACGACCTGGCCATGCGCGCGCCGAATCGCCACGAGTTATGCAATGCTCAAGCCCATGGATGACATCGTAAAACAGGCAATGGCCAAGTGGCCGAACGTGCCGCACTGCTACGGCTGGCTGGCGCTCGACGCGCGCGGCGCCTGGCGCATGCGCGACGAAGCGGCCCAGCAGGCCGGCGCGCCCGGCGACAAGCTGAACAACCCGACGCTGGTCGGCTTCATCAACCGCAACTACGCGCACGACGAGCAGGGCCGCTGGTATTTCCAGAACGGCCCGCAACGCGTGTACGTAAATCTCGAAGCGACGCCCTTCATCGCGCGCACCGACCCGGCGCAGGGCATGACGGTGCAGACCGGCGCGGCGCTGCCGTCCATCGAACGCCTGTTCCTGACCGAGTCCGGCGCGGCCATCGTGCAGGCGGGCGAGATCGTCGCCCAGGTCGATGACCGCGACGTGGCGCCATTCTTCGAGGGCCTGGAACTGGACGGCAAGCCGGCCGGCGACGACGCCTTGCTGGCCTGGCTGGAAAATGGCGCGGGCACGCTGGTGCTGCATTACCGTGGCGCCCAGGTGCCGGTGGAACGCGTCAAGCGCAATGAGCTGCCGCAGCGCTTCGGCTTCGTGCCAACGCCACAAGCCTGACCCAGGCTCTTGAGCCTGGCGTTTACTTGACCTTCTCTTCGAGCTCTTTTAGTTCGCGCTGGCGTTCCTTGATCTCGCGTTCGCGCGCGTCGATCACCGACTGTTCATAGAAACTGGCATCGCCCGCCTTGCGCGCAAAATTCAGCTGGTCCACCGCCGCCGGCATGGCGCCGGCCAGCACGTAGGATTCGGCCAGCGCCATGTGCTGCAGCGCGATCTTGCCCTGGCTGGAATAGGCTTTCGCCATCAGGTCGTAGAGCTTCGGATCCTCGCGGTACATGCGCACCTGGTCGCGCAGGTAGCGCGTGGCGTCCTCGAACTTGCCGGCCGCGATCATCGCTTCGGCATACTGGCGCGCCAGTGCGCGCGACAGCGGATAGGCGTGGACGGCCTGCTCGGCCTCCTTCACCGCGCCTTGCACCACCTCTTTCGGCTGGCCGGCCGCCAGCCTGATTTCCAGGTCGAGCCCGGCAAACATGGCGCCGCCGTCGCTCGCGGGCGCGGCCGACAGCACGCCCTCCTTCGGCTTCATGCTGGCGCGGGACTTGTCGAGCCAGCTGCGCGCCGCCGCCAAATCGCCCTGCTTCAGCGACAGGTAGGCCAGGCCGTACTGGGCCGCCACCTGCTGCTGGCGTTGCGGCTGGGTCAGCTGCGTTTCAAACGTG
Organism: Massilia brevitalea; assembly: GCF_030711405.1. GTDB lineage: Bacteria > Pseudomonadota > Gammaproteobacteria > Burkholderiales > Burkholderiaceae_D > Telluria > Telluria brevitalea. The sequence continues at coordinate 4,448 of NZ_JAULSI010000067.1, read as the reverse complement.
GTGCGGGTGTCGCGCAGGCCGGTCGTGCTGCCGTCCTGCAGCACGCGGGCGCGCGCCTTGGCCAGGTAGAATTCGATGGCGTCGGCGCGCTGGCGCTGCGGCGTTTCCCGGATGCGGGCCTGGATGTCGGCGATGCGCTCGCCGGTCAGCGGGTGGCTGCTGAGAAAGGCCGGCATTTCGCCATACACCTTGTTCGCGCTTTGCAGGCGCTTGAAGAAGGCGACCATGCCCGTGGTGTCGTAGCCGCCGGCGCCCATGATCTGGAAACCGACACGGTCTGCCTCGCGCTCGGCGTCGCGGCTGAAGCTGAGCTGGCGGTCGATCGCCAGGCCCTGCCCGCCCATCAGCACGCCCATTGCCGCATCCGGACTGGCGCGCGCGGCCAGCGCCGCCAGGATCATGGCCGCGATCGGCAGCAGCGCATCCTGCTTTTGCTGGCCGAGCATGCGCGCAATGTGGCGCTGCGACACGTGGCCGATCTCGTGCGACATCACCGAGGCCAGTTCCGACTCGGTCTGCGCCGCGATCAAGAGGCCCGAATGGATGCCGATGTATCCGCCAGGCAGGGCAAACGCGTTCAGCACCGGATCGCGCACGGCAAAGAAGCCGAAATCGGAGCCGGTTTCGCCACGTGCGCCGGGCGCGACATCGACCAGGGCGCCGCCGAAATGATTCAGGTAATCGAGGATCTGGTCGTCGTCGAGGTAATCGCGGTCGCGCCGGATCTGGCGCATGATTTCCTCGCCAAGCTTGCGCTCGGTAATCGGCGACAGGTCTTCGCGCGCGGTGTCGCCCAGGGTCGGCAGGCGCGGCCCGGTGGCGGCATTCGGGGATTGCGCGGACGCCGGCGCCCAGGCGAAACCGGCTGCGGCCGTCACGAGCAGGACGGCCAGGGAACGGCGCCAGCGCCGGGAGCGTGTCCGGAACGTGGGCAGGAACGCGGAATAGGTCAGCGATTTCACGGTGCTATGATAACCGCATCCGCGCATGGCTTGCCGCAAGCGGAAACACTTTCTTACTCGAGCATACCAACACGACCATGACCAGTTCCAACCCGACCACCAGTACCAGCCCGCTCACCCATTTCGACGCCAGCGGCCAGGCCCACATGGTCGACGTCGGCGCCAAGCAGGAAACCCACCGCATCGCGGTGGCCGCCGGCACCATCCGCATGCAGCCGGCCACCCTCGACCTGATCCAGTCGGGCAACGCCAAGAAAGGCGACGTGCTCGGCATCGCCCGCATCGCCGCCATCATGGGGGCGAAACGCACCAGCGACCTGGTGCCGCTGTGCCATCCGCTGCCGATCACGCGGGTGGCGGTGGATTTCGAGGTCGATGCGCCGAACAACAGCGTGCATTGCCGCGCCCAGGTGGAAACCGTGGGCAAGACCGGCGTCGAAATGGAAGCGCTGACCGCGGTACAGGTGGGGTTGCTGACGATTNGGGTGGCGGTGGATTTCGAGGTCGATGCGCCGAACAACAGCGTGCATTGCCGCGCCCAGGTGGAAACCGTGGGCAAGACCGGCGTCGAAATGGAAGCGCTGACCGCGGTACAGGTGGGGTTGCTGACGATTTACGACATGTGCAAGGCGGCCGACCGCGGCATGGTCATGACGAATGTGCGGGTGCTGGAGAAGCATGGGGGCAAGAGCGGGGACTGGACGGCGGCACTGTAAGTGATCGATCTGCTGAGGGAAACGCTTATCACTGTCTCGACCATAACTCGCATGCTCCGCACAGCCGTCTAGCAGCGCCAGCCCTGCCTAAAGCGAAGAAAACTGGTTCTTGTCCCACGCTTGTCCCAAAGGAAAGCGTATGGCATCAATTAGGCAACGATCAGGTACATGGCAAGCCCGCGTACGACGCAAGGGCTACCCGGACGAGGTAGCGTCGTTTAAGACCAAGACCGAAGCACAGGCATGGGCACGAAGCGTTGAGTCCACAATGGACCAAGGGTCGTACCAAAGCACCCAGTCTGCAAAAGACCTTCTACTTGCAGATGTACTCCATCGGTACATGCATGAGGTGACCCCCTCGAAGCGTGGAGCGCAACGCGAAGCCGAAGGTATCCAATTCATGCTGCGTCAGAAGATAGCGAGCTATAGCATGACGAACTTGACGCCAGCGGTCATTGCTGGCTATCGAGATTACCGACTGAAGACGGTTGGCGCAGGAACGATCATTCGCGAGCTAAGCATCCTCTCCGGGATCATCAGTCACGCTCGGAAGGAATGGAGCCTACCAATAGCGAACCCCTGTGCTCTTGTTCGCAAGCCTCCAACGCCACCGGGGCGAACCAGACTTCTTACTATGGACGAAGAGACGCGGCTGCTTGATGAACTCAAACCAGTTCGCCGCAGAAGCCCTTGGATGGTCCCGCTGGTTATGCTGGCGCTGGAGTCCGCGATGCGCCGTGGTGAGCTACTGTCCCTGCAATGGGAGAACGTCAACTTAGCGACCCAGACGGCATTCCTGCCCCTTACTAAGAATGGCAAGGCACGCACCGTTCCGCTTTCCAAGAAGGCGGTAGCGATACTGGCAGGACTACCGAACTGCGGTAGAGAAGGCCCGATCTTCCCGATTTCCTACATGACTATGCATAACTGCTTTGTGGACGCTTGCCGCCGGGCCGGGATCAGCAATCTACGATTCCACGATCTGAGGCATACAGCCACAAGCCGATTAGCCGAGAAGCTCCCCAACGTCATCGAACTAGCCGCCGTTACAGGCCACCAGACCATACAGATGCTCAAGAGGTACTACCACCCGAAGGCAGAAGCTATGGCACAGAAGCTTGGCTAGTGCTCCACGCCCACAGGAGCGATTTTAAGCAGCAAATGGATGCTTGTGGGCGCTCCCCCTCAGGCATCACATAGTCCGCCTGTAGGCCCTCTTGGTGGCACTGCTGCGCCCATACGCGGATGTTCTGTCCTAAAGACAGAGAAAGGGTCGTTTGCTAAGCAAAACCCTGCGTCTTCCTAACGCTCTGTACTGGGAAATCCCCCCGCTTTACCTGTAGTAGCCTTCTTCATTTGCTGAAAGCTGTATAAACCCAAGAGGGGGGTCTAGAGTTTATATGCACAGTATCGAGGGCAAGTCAAGAAATTTTGACTTTCGGAGGTTCTCGTGCGAAAATCACTCCGAGCTCAGCAGCAAAGCCACTGTAGCTGCTGATGACTTTCTATCTACTGCGAACTGCATCCCAACGGGCCAGTTCGCTTTTTTTTACCCAACCGGAACTTGCTATGTACAAGAACACCGAAGCCGCTCGCGGCACCTTTGTAAAGGATACACATGACCCACATTGCCTCGCCCCTCCAACGCGGTAAATATCCGCCGTTCCTGCCGTACAATTTTTACGAAGCACCACAGTACGCTTCGTTCAGGCCGACGTTGATACCTCGGCTAACAGATGCCCCTCCCTCACCATTCGTTCTCCGACAACTAGGCACCGCTGAGCCAAGAGCCAAGGTCGAAATAGAGCGCAAGACTCTTCGGACGTACTTGTTCGATGAAGCCGGCAGGCTGCAGAGCCGTGCGAAAGCGAGGCTGCCATACGCTAGGTCTGCCGAGCTAGACGCCGGTAGGCCATAGCTCCTAACCTCACCTATATAAGAGCCGTGCGAAAGCGAGGCTGTAATTCGCTGTGATCGTATGTCAAGGCATTGTATTGAGGAGTGCTGGAAGCACGAGCCGGTAGGCTATAAGCAGGCGCTCTCAGTGCTGCTTCACTACATTCCACTCCCCTACTCCATAATCTCCCTACACCCTCCGGGTATCCTTTTCAATGCGTAGGCATGGCATAGCCATGTTGTACAACACCCTACGGGTACCGCTTACCCGGTGCACGAGGATGGCGTAGCCATGTTGTAGAGCACCGTGCAGCCAAGCAATGCAGAGTGCATCAGTTGCTCAGGCAGTATTTCCCATAATGCCCACTCAAGCAGTCTCCGCCAACCGTTCCCAGTTCGAAGCCGTCATAGCTGCCCGCCGTGACGAAAACGCCAATGCAGCCAGCATAGATCACCTCTAAGGTATTGATGGTTGTTGACTTGGTGTAACAAAAGTTGTTCAATGGATGATCTTACACGCACGAAAGAGCTCAGAGCATGGCAAGCACGGTAGATTCCGCCTTTTCGGAATTCCTGAGGGATTCAGTAAATCTTGACGCCGCAGTAACCGCGACAGCAAAGGCAAGCCGTGATTGGCTGATGGGGCGTATTCATAATTTTCCTGCAAACGATAATACGTTCCCAAATCTCTACGAGGAGAAAGACGTGTTTTTTGGCTCGTTTGAGCGCAAAACGAAAAGGCGGCCGCTTGACGACATTGACCTAATGGTTTGTCTAAGTGCGGATGGGGCGCACTATACTACTAGCTGGACTGGGACTGTCTATCTACGTGTTTAGTATCGTGCGATCATATTCCTCGCCGTAGCTGGCCTTT
>NZ_JAULSI010000066.1 GCF_030711405.1 Massilia brevitalea | reverse complement strand
GGCCAGCTACGAATGGGTACATGATCCCACGAGTCTAAACACCTAGCCTTGCTCGCAATCCTTGAATCGAACAATCCGGAGCTGCATGTCTGGGCCATGAATGCCATGGCCGAGCTAGTCGCGCGCACGCGTGGTACGCCGAGTGCGTTGATCGCTCAAGTCACGCAGGCCGTCGTGCGGTTCTACTACGTAGTGCGTCACGGCTGGGAGCGCGACGCGTGCTTTTACGCCCTCGGTGACCTGATTGATGACTGCATCGAAGTGGGCGTGAACGACGATCGGCTGGGTCGACCATTTGATCACCATCCCGACTCGTTCGTTACGCTCGTCGGTCTCGATCCATTAAATGGATACCGCGGCCTTCCGAGGAACGTTGCGACGACACTTGTTACGTTCCTATGTGCCCGCTATGGGGCTGATCCAACCGCATTGCCCAAGCTGTCCAGGGAGACCACCCTGTACCGGCTGGTCGACTTTCCGAACGTCGAGGTTGGGAGGGGGGAATCAACGATCGAACTCGAGAGTTACGCGCGTGTGGTCGACAGCATCAAATTGTTCCGTCTGGCGCTCGATGAGGACTTCCATGCTGTACGGCGACGATACACCCTGCTAACCACCGAGCTGACCTACGAACGCATCCTTGGCGCACGAGCGATGGCGAGGGCTATCGACGGGCGCGAAGGCAGACAGGGGCAACCATCAGCTTTGTATCATCGCCTTACGGGCATACTGGCGACGTGTGTGACCGGTACCCCACCGGACCGTTCCAACGAGAAGATGTACGTGATGCCATTGTATGACAACCCGCCTGTGCGCCTGCTTACCGAAAAACCTCAGGAAGCTGAATTTCTAGGGTTCACAGCATCCACACGCGTTCTGCAGGATGTGAAGCGGAAGGGCGCGCGCTGGACGTCTACGGACTTGTCTTATGTCGAGCTGGCCGCCCGATACAACGCACGCGACGACGAGTTTGGTATGACGTGCTTGCTTGCGCTTCATCGTAGAACGCCAATGCTGGTTGTCGATGCTTCGTCTATGGAGCGCGCAAACCTGATGGGGATCGGCGCCGAACGGTCGCCTGTACAAGAGCAAACCTCTTTTACGGTGCCGCGTCGGGTTTACTGAGCGCGGATTCAGCGTCCCGGCAATCGCGCATGAGAACGGTGAGCCACAGCTTCAACATCACCGACCTGGTAGCCGAGGCCGCAGGCCTGGTACAGGGCTTACCACCTGCCAAGGCACTTTTCGCGTTCTGCCGGATTGCATTCCCGCCAAGCCTTGATGCGCTGCGCCGGGAAGCCGAGACCGGCCTGGACGGCATCGCAGCGCTGTTCTCGACCACCAGTTTGGATGAGGACGGCCGCGTCATCGCGGTAGAGGACGGGGTTGGCGACGCGGACAGCCGCGAGCGGCGCCTGAAAGCCGAGATGATCAAGGCAGGTGCACAGCGGGCCGACATCGCGGCCCGCGCTCTGATTGACCCTGCGCTCGACGTAATTCGCCACCAGTGCCACCTGTCGCCGCATGACTTTTTGACCATCACGCACCTGTCTGCACTGGTACCGGCCGATCGTGCCGATCTGGTCGTCCAAGGCTTGTACGCCGGCTACTGCCGCGATTTCGTCCAGGCAATTCACATCCTTGTTCCGCAGTTCGCGCACATAGTGCGCATGGTGCTCAAGGAGGCTGGCGCCCAGACCTCGACGCGCCAGGACGGCATTGAGATGGAGCTGGGTCTGTCGGCGCTGGTCGATTTGCCGGAAATGAAGGGGAAGTTTGGCGAGCACCTGACTTTCACGATCCGGGCCCTGATGTGCAAGCCGCTCGGGCCGAATCTCCGCAACCAGGTAGCACATGGCCTCGCCAGCTCAAATCTGTGCAGCAGCGGTTACGGGGTCTATGCCTGGTGGCTGATCCTGGCACCCGTTGTCGAGGGCTTTCACATGATGCAGCAGGCCGAGGAAGCGACCAATCCAGACAGAGCAGGGGATGATTGACCATGGCTAGTAAGTGGCCATTCCATGCCTGATCGTGCCGACGGCTGCTTGTCATACCGAAAAGAGCTTTTCAAAGTCAGGGTGCCAAAACGGGCTAGCCCTATTGTAAAAATAGTAGGCTGAACCTCCTGTATCGATGACCCCACGATGTGAGGAACGTACGCTACTGCGGCTGGTGAACCCAATGCCCACGACATGAGACCGATTGCTCGAGCCTAGAAATTCTTGGGCTATCTCGTGCAATTTGGAGGAAGAACCTGTTCTGTCGTCCTCCCCGATAGAGTTCAACTGATCGTAGTCCAAGCCGTCTAGGGAGATCAATACAAAGCCTGCCCTGGTCTTGCTGAGCTGCCGCTTCGCGGCACTCTTTGCAGTATCCATTACGGCATCCTTGAACTCATCGCTTTCAGACGACTGAATGGTTGAAAGAATAGCACCGCCCATTGGGGAGCCCAGCAACATCGACTCACGATTCGGGGTGCCGGAAATTTTATCTATGAGCTGGCGTAATTCGCGCCGATCGTTCATGTGCTTCTGCGTAACTACTGATGGATCGAAATAGCGAACCCGCACATGCGTCCCATCTTGTAGGACCGAGTGCTCAACGCCGGCGTACACCGCACCAATGACCTCATCAACAAGTAGACGTCGCGCTGCAAATGCTGTGGGCAACCGTTTTGAAAGCGTCAGCACGAGCGAGATTCCGACTCGCAGCCCCGCTTCGGTCATGGCTTGAAGACGAGGCAGCAGAAGTGACTGGACCTCGATAGCTTCGCGTTGGTGGACTTTCCGACCCTTATTCTCCGATACCGCCTTGCACTCGACCTCAAGACCGTTCTCACCAATATTCGCGAGAAGTAGATCGAAAATCGGCGTGTTGCCGACAGGGGGGGCGGGCCAGTGGACTTTATATCCTTTACGTGTGAAATGAGAGGCTGTCGTCAGCTCCAGCCGCAGTCCACGCATGTCGTCAGGGTTTTTGAAGCCGCCTCGCACGCGCCCTACTAGCCGGTCGGCTTCGCCAGGAGGAAGGCTATCGTATAGCGACATGATCTGCGCCATAAGGGCAATCACCGGAAGCAGGCCAGCACTTTCAAGCTGCTCGCTTGGCACGTAGTGTCCAAATTGCTCGACAAGGGCTTCAAGTTGGACAAGTCCAAACGCAACCTCGTTTTCGCGCTCCAGATGTTGACGTAGCTGTTCGTTCCCAGCAATCTCTGCCTTGCACTGCGTGACGCGATCGTGCCAGCAGCTCGCGCCAACCAAGCCAGCGAAGCGATGGTAAAACGCAGACGCATCGCCTAGGTACAGTTCAGTCGCCACCATAAAGAATCTTCCCTAAAAACTTTGCCGTGCAAATTCGCCGTGCCCGCCCAACTAACCAGACAACCGGTTGGGCAGGTCTCGATCTTCGGTTTAGCGACTGCTGGAGCATCACGCTTCGCGTGCCACGCCGATATTGTCGCGCTCAAATGCACGGACCGAATCCAGTGCATCCTGGTTGGTGTAGACCATGGTGGTGTCCATGCTCTTGTGTCCCAGCAAGTTCGCCACCTCGCGCATGGACTGCCCGTGCAACAGCGCTGCTTTCGCGAACGTGTGTCGGAACCAGTGTGGCGAAGCCTGTTCAAGCCGCACGGCCAGTACAGGATCAGTTGTACGGAGCATATCAGCCGTTGTTTTCAAACGCTTCTTGACGATCTCATACAGATACTGTCTTGTTGTCAGCTCCTGCCAGGCGCCGAAGAAGCGGCGGTCGGCCGCTCCGCGCACGGCTTTACCCGCAATCTTGACCGCCCGGGTTTGCGGCGACAGGAGCAGGGCAGTTCCCTCTTCGAACTCGGGTTGCGGGGGCAATCCGAACGCCACCCGATAGTCCACCAGGACCTTGAGCAAAGTCTGCGTAACCGGTACCCACCGCTGTTTACCGCCTTTGGCTACCAATGCGCTGACCTGGAAAACCCAGTAGTGGCGCTTGGTTTTCGTGTCGGGGATCTGCTGGAAGGCGCCCATGACGGAACCTACCAGTTCGCTCGCACGCAGCCCTAACTCGCGCAGCGCGACCAGGATGAAGCGATCGCGCAAATTGATTTGGCGGGCGGCAGGCCTGTCGAATTCTTCTTCCTCCATCGTTTCCAGGACAAGTTCATAGAGATTCACGTCGACGGCCCGCCGCGCGTTGATCGACCTGCGATCTCCGGCGCCTTCCAAAGCCATCGGATTGATGCGAATGTAGCCGCTGCCATGCCATGCCTTGAACAGCGCATGAACGAAGCGCTCGATGTCCGAGCGGCTGCCGGCGGCAGGTTGCGTACGGAAGGGCGTGTATCCTGCATCACCTGGCCCTGCGTACCGCTTGCCGCTGCGTGCGCACAGGGCGTCGGCCGGCAGGTCCGTCAGGAAGTCTTTAAAAGCCTCTACGTCCTGCAGGCTCCAGCGCGACGGTGTAATGCGGCGCACATTCTCGCAATACCAGCGCAGCTTGGCCAGGTGGAACCTATAGGTGGTCACGGTCGCGTTGGAACGGCTCTGGCTCTTGCGTGCGACCGATCGCAGCCAGACCTCGGCGGCATCCCAGTCGTCCTCGACCGGGCCCAGCACATGCCCGGGCTGCGGGGCAGGGACCATCAAATCGGTCGCTAGGAAAGGTGCTATCAATCTGTCATTCACTTTGGACCTTTCTGGAGTACCGGGGGAATTGCGGCGCCGCGCTGGTAAGCCAGCTGGCGGAACGTCTCGAGCAGAATATTGTCTTCTCGCGCACGGGCGACTGCCTGCGCTTCGACACTGGCGCAGCGCTCGCGCCATGCCCGGGTTTCACCGCGTGCGTCGTCGATCGCGCGCATGCTGAACAGACGTGCCTGCTCGAATTCGGCGGCAAGTTTGCCGATCTGCGCTGCCTGGTCCCTGATCTGATTGCGTGCTGCCGCCAGCTCCGCGGACGCCGCATCGAAGGACGCTCGTGCTGCGAGCAGTTCGCCGGCCAGACGTGCTGCCTGTGCCTGCGCCTCCGCAACGGCACGCTCGGATTCTGCCGCTCGCTCCCGCCAGAACGCAACATCGGTACCTGGGCTGGCGCTGGAGCCGGCAACGTGGGGCGGATGTACTGGATAGGCTCCGACAGCCTCGAACACGGCGTTCCGGATCAGCGCTCCCAGGTGCAGCGCGTCGGCGGAAGCGATCTCCGCAGCCCCTTCGCGCTCGAGGTCGAGCTCGTTAAGAAGAGATTGCTTGGCACGTTCGAGCGTCGACGTCGACGGACGCCGATCGGGCGCATACGCGTCGAGCAGGCGGCGATAGATGACAGGGCTGAAGGTCTTGCCCGTCGCCTCATAGACTGCGCGAACGAACGCCCGCACGAACGGACCATGGTCGCGTTGGTTAAGGGGATGCGCGGCATTGATCGACTGGAGCCTGTTGATCAGGATCCGCGCCTCGTCGTCCGACGGCTGGAAAATGGGTCGGGTCACGTTCGCTCCTTCATCACCGGCAGGCCGCTCATTGTTCACCGCCGGCAGCCAGCAGGTCATCGAAAGCGGCTCCGGTCGGCACGTCGCCGACGAGATTGCGCCGCCGGCGGGGGCGAGGCTGTCCGAGCACGAACTGGCGGTGGTACGCCAGATAGCGCGCCTGGTCGGGGGCGAATCGCCCGACGTTGGCGCCGGCGTCGATGTGCCATGCCTGCAGGACCTGCGGGTCGAGCGAGGACGCGAGCACTAGGTCACCGTTATCCTCGAAACTGATCAGGCCGGTATCGAACAGGTGGTCGACGTGCGGCGCGAGCATCAAGCCGTTGGCGCCGTCAAGGTGTTCGTCGCCGGTGCACACGGCCCACGGCTTGATGTGGCTGGCCACCAGGTAGCGCGCTTGCAGCGTGCCCGTTACGCGGCAGTGTGGCTCGCGTGCCAGCACCGCGGCACGGAAGCGTCCCTGGCCGATGCGTGCCTGGCCCAGCTGGACCTTTGTCTTCGGGCTATATGCACGGCTCGATGCAATGCGTTTGATGGCGGCCGCCTCGCCGGCGTCGGGGTCGGTCCAGTGCCGGTCGTGTGCCTCCCGCAGCATTTCGACGGCCATCCGATAGAAACGCGTGCCTGGACCACATGACTTGAACGCAGAGGAGCCAGTTGCAGAAGCCTCCGATACTTGCCCGACGGTGCGGGTGACCGTCGTATTCCAGTCCACAGCGATTGCGAGCACGATCGATCCGTCGCGTGGGAAGAGCGCATTGGGACCGACGTCGGCAAGTTCCAGAGGGTCGCTCACGCGACCGATGGCGCGGATGCCAATGCCAGGTTCATATGCGAAGACAGCGTCGCCGGGCTGAACGTGCCGCAGGCGCGTCTCAAACTCGTCAGGACGCCCGGGCCACGGATTCAGGTACAGCCGACCATCGTTGAGCCAATGCGCAAATGCCGAGGTATCGCCAGGTGCGCGTTCTTCTAGCGTATGTCCCAACCGAGCTGTCGCAAACCACATGCGATCGGGAATGGTCAACGGCGCTTGGATTAATGCTGGCGCCGTCATTTGGCCACGCACACCAGGGTGAAGCGTGGCAGATGCTCGCCATAGCTTGACTTGAATTCCTTGGCCATCCTGGCGGCGGCAGCATTGCACGCATGCTCGCTGGAGAACTCGGTCGCGGTGGAGGTGAGCACCGGATTGGGGCTGGAAGACAGGAACAGGGTCAGGATGAGGACGTACATGAGCAATTTCTATGGACGGGATACAGGTACAGTAACAAGGATAAAAACACCTGTAAAGGAGTAACTTCTTACTTAGCTCTTATTAAGTAAGAAGTTCTCAGCCCTCCTAGACAAACGGCGTGGAACACCCCAAAGAGTGAATTAGATCAAAACTGTCGGCTGAATGAGCGCCGTTTTCACTCGACGAGGACAATAGGAAGCACGCCCTAGCGTATCGCCAAGCCGTCGTTGAGCAAACCACTGGATGCCCACTTAGCCACGTTGGACCTTCCGTTGCACTCAAAACGTTCTGTTGTATTCATTGCTATTTGTTGCGTTTTGTTGCATCCTGTTTGTACTTTAACTATTGAGGGTGCCATGATCAATCCAGTCGACCTGCTTGCCAAGGCAAAGGCGGCGCCGCTGAGAACAAGGCTCGAAGACCACGTGGACGCGATCAATGCGCTCAGAGACAAGCAGTACACCTGGCGCGAGATCGCATCATTCCTCAGCGAGCATGGTGTCGAAACCGACCACAGCAAGGTGTTTCGGTTCATGCAGCGTGCCGCACAAGCGTTCGTCGTGCCCGCAGCGGTCGACTACGCCCGGGTCCTGCCAACACTACTCCTGGGTAAGGGGAAGCTCGCTGAGAACCAGATGAAAATGCTCAAGCGTCATTACCTGGCGCACAACCGTACCGTGACCTACACGGAGTTGGCCAACGCTGTCGGATCCGACGACCATCGCACCGCGAACACTCAGTACGGTACGCTGGGCAAAATGGTGGGAGAGGCGCTCGACGCCAGTTTCGAACGTGCCGGCAAACGCGACGCGCCGTTCTATAGCGGCATGCTCTGTGTCGAGCTACAAACGAAATCCCCATCAGGGCATATCCAAATGATGATGAACCACGAGCTGGCCAAGGCCGTCAAGCTCCTTGGCTGGTTTGAATAATTTAGAAGCCCCTTACGCTCTTCACCCCCACGAAAGAACATCATGATCGGTACCAGCGCATATCCCATCGCCACGCCTGAACAATTCAAAGCGGCTCTGCTCGCCGTCCGCGACAAAAATCTGCCCTCCAGCCACTTCGCCATGCTGCGGGCGCAATGCCGGGCTCCGGATGCGACCATCACCACAAAACAGCTGGCCGCGGCCGCAGAATACGAAAACTACAACGCAGCAAATCTGCAATACGGCACGCTGGCTTTACATGTCGCTGAAAGGCTTGGCTTTACCCCAGAAGAGCGTCACGCCGACGGGTCGCCGTGCTGGTGGACCACCTTGTCGTTTTCGAAGGAGGACCAGGCGGAAGAGAACACGGGGCATTTCCAGTTCATCATGCGGCCCGAGTTGGTGAGTGCCCTCAGGGACATGCGCTGGGCTTGAAGGGGTTCAAAGTCCACCGCCCCCGAAACCGCAATGGGAAGAATTACGAGACGGTCCAGGCGACTAGGCGAGGCGCACCTCAACGCGTTGATTTCGCAACTTGTCACGGGAGGCTAGATGCCGTTCGATGAGTGCACAGCGAACAGTTCCAGAAGAGCGCCAGGCCGTGGCAGCGTAGCGCAAGTGGTTGAATGCTAATAGATGAGGAAGGTAAGCCTAGACTCAGCGGTATTAAATGGAGTGTCAAAACCAAACTTTCGACCTAGCTGACATTAAGTCGAATTATTTAAGCAAGACCGTTTTTTGTTTATGTCCGGCTTCTACCCAACATAGTTCCCATTATGTTGAGTAGATTTGTTGAACGGTTCCAGCGTTTCACGCACCGGATTTATCGCCGACGCACGGGCCCGGGAACGGTCAGCACTTTGGCCAGCTGTTGCCAAATCACAAAGAAAGATATCGGTCGGCAGGTTGAAGCGAGCAGCTGACGCGACGAATGAGATGGGAGATTAGCTCCGAGTCGCCTCGGGTCTTGGGCTCAGGCATGGGAGCGAAGTTGCTGAGGCACGGATGATCGAACACGGAGCAATGCATTTGTGTGGTCAGGCAGCTAACCAGCATCAGTGGGTTTTCCTGACGCATCACGTTTTAATACGGAGTGCTCTTACAGAAGAATTGTCAGCACCTGTGCCAGCGTCCTCAAACAGTGACGCCTATCTTGCCCAGGATCTGCCAGAGGATAAGGACAACAGACTGAACGGGATAAGGGATAAATGCCGAGAGATCACAACGGACGCACAGTGACGCGCGAACGGCTGGGTCGTAAAGAGCAGACCTTCCCTGCCGACGTTTAACGCCAGTATTGTTTGCCCCGTGGCAGACCAAGGAATGCTGGAAGCTACGCGTCAGAGACTGGAGGATAACAGACAAAAAATGCCCGCTGGGAAGCGGGCTGAATCTATCCTTGGAGGAGAATAGAGGAGACATATGCATTATGCTGCGGCGCACAAGGCTTGTCCAATGATGGTTCGTGATAGCTGTAATGCTCCAACCTCATGCTTTACGATGGCATGTACCGAACTCGACATTGCAAATAATAATGTCGAGTGAGAATTGTCGGCTGGCCAGGAGTACAAAAGGCCCGTGTTTTGAAAATCAAACTGCCCAGACGGTGTCAATACGTACGGCAGTAGCACCGCAACATGCGGCGATAATTTATTGCGACACCTCAAGTAACGCGCTAAGGTAAAGCATGACGACACAATCTCCGCTCCCCGGCCTCCCTGGTGTCATCCACAAGCCGCCAGCTGAAGAATCCAACCGATACGCCCTCACCCGAATGGTTCTCATTGACTCCCTGAGCAGCGGGAGAATCGTTGACATGCCGGTTGACGATGGCGCAGTGCTGACGGGCCGGAATGGCGCCGGCAAGACGTCGATGCTGCAGCTGCTGCCAGTGTTCTACGGGGAGAGCCCGAACCGGATCGTCACACAAGAGGCCGGGCGCCAATCGTTCGTCGGGTATTACCTGCCCCGAGACACATCCTACATCGTTTTCGAATACGAGCGCCATGGCGAGAAGCGCCAGGTCGCGGTTCATTCGGACCGCAATGGCGAGAAGGTCATCTACCGCTTCATCCGCCACGGCTTCGAGCCGCGCCAATTCGTCGTTCCAGACGGTGAACTGGTGCGCGCCCACGGCCTCGTCAAGCACCTGAAGATGCAGGGCTTCCAGTGCTGCGAGCAGCAGATCGAATCGCTGTCGGAATACCGGGCGATCATCCAGGCCATTCCATCGGCCACGCGCGATCGTCAGCGCCAGCGCTACCTGCGCGAGCTGACAGCGGACTATTCCGTCACGCCGACAAACCGTCCCCTCCCCCAGATCGAGAAGATCGTCGCCGGCATGTTCCGCCGCAAGACCAACTTCGACGACCTGCAGGGCATCGTCGTCGAGTGCGTGGCCGACCAGGGAAGCACGCTGTCGGTCTCGGGCGACCGAAGGAAGATCGAGGACTGGCCACGGCACTACCGTGCCTACACCGAGGTCATGACCATGGCGCCGACCATGGCCGCGGTCGCACTGGCCGATAGCCACCTGTGCGCGGCGGAGGTGTCCATGGGCGAAGTGAAGGCGAAATGCATGAGCCTGCTCACGCACCTGGACCTGCGCATCCATGCGACCAGTGGTGAACTACGGTCCCACCAGGCCGCTCTGGTCCAAGAGACCGAAGGATTCACCGCGCGGGCCGGCGAGCTGCGCGGCAAGCAGCAGGCGGCCACGAACGACGCCGGCTTTGCAGAAGCCCGAGCGCGCGACCTCGAGCAGCAGCATGCCGACTTCGAACGCCAGGAACTGAAGAAGAAGGAGGCCTTGGTGGCGCGCTCCCAGCAGCTGCGCGACGAACTCGGGCAGCTGGAGGAAAGGCGCCGTGCCCTGCTTGGAGAGCAGTCCGAGATCTCCAACAGCTATGACAGGATGAAGCAGGTCGAAAAGGACAACTTCCGCACCCAGAAAGACGCGGCCCAGCAGCGGTTGCGACAGCTGCGCGACCAGTATGATCTGGCACTTGACCAGCTCAGCAAAGCCCAACAAGAGGAGGAGGAACGCGCCGGCGCAGTGCATGACGCCCGCCGGCCGGAGCTCGACCAGGAGGTCCAGGACGCAAGTGCGAACCAGGGTCGCTGGCAGCATGCGGCAAGCCACCCTGCTCCGGACCCGGCTGCAAGTCAGGCGCTGCAAGATAAGCAAGACGCCCTCGACAAGCTGCGAGGCGAGCGCGATGCCCTTGACCGACAGCGCCGCGGGCTGGAAGCGGCGTATCACAAAGCCCAGGGCGCATTCCACGACCAGGAAGCGCAGAAAGCGGCTGCCGCGCGCCAGGTGTTAATTGCGCAAGATGAGCTTACAAACGTCCAGCGCCTGTACATGCCCGAGGACGGTACCCTCCTCCAATTTCTGCGCAGCGAGCATCCGAGGTGGGTCTTCGACATCGCCAAAGTGGTGCGCGAGGACATCCTGACACGTAGCGACCTCTCCCCGATCATGGAGGAATCCAGCGGCACGCTGTTCGGCCTGACGCTCGACCTCGAAAAGCTCGACGCCTATTCGCTCGCGGATCAGGAGGCGGCCCAACAGGCGATGGACTTGGCCGAGAAGCGGCTGACCGAAGCAAAGGCCGCCGTGACTGCCGCTACCGATGCCCTAGTCGAACGAGGCCGGGAACGGGAAGCGGCCGAGCAGGCATTTAAGGCGCACGAGCAGAAGGTGTTCACCCAGAATTCGCGCATTCAGGCAGCAGAGGCCGAGGTGGCGTCGGCAAAACGGCTGGTTGAGACCAGCTGGAATGATGCTGCCAAGCTCGCCCAGCAGAAGCTGGAGGAGGCGCGCATTGCCCTCGCCGCCGCGCGCCGGCGCCTGACCGATTTCGACGCGCTGCGCCGGGCGGAGGCAGTAGCGCGGCTGGCCGAATGCAATCGGCAGCGCAACGAGCTACTTGCCAAACGCTCACATGACCAGAAAGCCATTGATGCTGAGGTGGCCGGCCTGGATGCGGCGCTACAGGGGCGCTTGCGCCAGTTGGACGCGGAACGGGACGAGGTCCTGCGCAAGAAGGGCGTGGATACTACGCAGATCAATTCGATCGAAACCCAGCGCACAGCGATCACGAAGGACCTGCAGACGATCAAGAATGTGATCGAGCTGGTCCAGCAGTACCGGCACTGGCTTCGCAACGAATGGCCCGCGCACCCGAAATGGCTGGAGAAGGCCCGGCAAAGCCGCGCCATCGAGCGCGAGCATGCGCAGCAGGTAGCCGAACTGGAAGCCAAGTGGGACCACCGCCGCAAGCAGCTCGCGACCGCAACGAAGGACGCCGAACAGCGCCTGCAGGCCCTGACCAGGGAGCGCCAGGTCACGCAGCACCGTATCGACAAGCTCCAGGCCTATCCGGACGCGGAGATCCCGGTCTACGACCCAACATGGACGCTCGACGCCCTTGTCGGCCTAGCCAACCTGTATGCCGAGCAGGAACGGACCCAGCGGGCCGAGATCCGCAAGCAGATCGCCGAGCTGCACCGGGGATTCGGCGCGCACCTGGGCACGCCGCCGGACCAGTACTTACAGAGCTATCGTGGCAGCATTTCCTCTACCGACGAGCGCGACTGGATTGAGCCCTTCGGCAAGTGGTTCGCGGGCGCGCACCTGGAATACCAGCGCATCCTGCTGACGGAGGCGATCACCATTGCCGGTGACGTCCAGGCCTTCCACCGCACGCTGGACGACTTCCACCGCAGGGTGAACCAGTTCAACCGCGAGCTGCAGTCCTATCTGGACACGAACTTGGCGTTCGACAGCATCGCAAAAGTGGGCGTCGAGGTCGTCTCGACCATCAAGGAGCTCAACTACTGGGCGGCGATCTGCGACATGGCCGAAGCCCATCGGGCCTGGCTCAATGGCGCTTCCACAGACCTGCCTCCGGCCGAATTCGTCCAGACGATAGAGCGGCTGCTGGAGCACTGGGAAGCGAAGGCCGGTATCCGCGCGGACCTGAAGCACCTGATCCGCATCCAGGGCGAAGTGATCGAGAACGGCAATCGACGGGTATTCAAGAAGGCATCCGACCTTGAGGCCGTGTCCTCGAACGGCCTGTCGTACCTGGTTCTGGTCAGCATTTTCATCGCGTTCATCAACCGTATTCGGCGTGACGCGGCCGTCAACATCGTCTGGTCCCTGGACGAACTAAAGGATCTCGACAGCGGCAACGTGAATCAGCTGCTGGCGCTGCTCAAGCGAAACGACATCACGCTGGTGTCAGCCTTCCCGGACCCGGACACGGACACGCTCGCCCTCTTCAAGCACCGCTTTACGGTCGAGCCGGACCGCCGGCTGGCCGAGGTCTGGATCGACGAGGGCGATCGGGCGCAGGAAAATGTCGATTCGAACGAGGCGACCAATGTTTAAGAGAATCGTCCCTACCCTCCTGTCCGGCGCCTTCGTCTGCCCGGTCGCCTACCGGGAAGAGCACACATACCTGGTAGACGCCGCGAACCTGGCCGCTGTCGACGACTACCTCGGCAAAATCGGGTACCGCGTCACGAAGACCAGGCATGGCGGCGCCTTCTTTGCCACCCACGTCGAGCTGGGCGGGAAGGAGGAGCGCCGCGACGCGCGCGAGCTGTTCACCCACATCAAGCACACGCTGCGGCCGCTGGTCCACTTCATCGAGATGGTGATGCGCGCCATGCAGAGCGACGAATTCCTGTTCGCCGGCGCCGTCATCGAGGCCAACAAGCTCATGGCCGCGATTGATTCGAACCCGAGCTTCAGGAACGACCTTCAGTCGCTTGCCACGCAGCTCAAGGGCATCTCTGCGGACGGATCGGACCGCGGCCGCCTGGACAAGGTAATGCGGCGCCTGCGGGATGATGGTTACCTGGTGCTGTCGAATCCAGACCGGGAGATCTACCAGGTGACGGGTAAGATCGAATTCATCCTTGAGGTGATCGAGTACCTCATGGAGCATCAGGGCGCCGCGGTCGAGGAGGACGAAGCCGCGACGCCCGAGCAAGGGGGCCTGCTTTGAGCGAGAACACCGAGGCGATCATCTCCTACCTCGAGGCCCTGCACGCCAATCGTCACCTGGTCGCGGCCGCGTACATCAACGGCGGCGTGACGATGGAGGAGGACAACCAGCGCAGGATCCGCCAGCTGCAGCAGCACCGGGCGCTCGTCCCGTACGTACATGATGAGTTCAGGCTCAACTCCAGCCTAGGCCGTCACTTGGATGAAGTCTTCCAGCGCCAGCGCAATTATGTCATCGGCGCCAACTTCGGAGAGCAGATCAATCGCCTCCAGCGCCTCGCTGATGAATTCCTGAAGGCTAGCCACGAGGATAGGCTCGACGACCGGGACAATTACGCGACCGACTTCGACGTCGGCGTCTTCGAACTGCGCGAAGGGATCGCCTCTACCCTCCTGATGCTCCGCACCCTGACGGATAACCAGTTCGCCAACGTCAGCACGATCGCCGAGAAGCAACGCCAGAACGAGTTCTATATCGCCAAGGTCGAGCAGTTGGGTAGCGCACTGGCCATGCTGCAGACGGACCTGCTGCTGGAGCAGCTCGCGGCATCCACCCTGCTCGACCCGCTGATGTCGATCTACCGGCATCAGGTCCTGGACCGGTTGCCAGAGTGGCGCGCCACGATTCTCGACATCACGACGGTGCTCAAGGCCTACCTGTACCGGCTGCGGCAGGTCGAGCCCGACGCCCGACGCGTGCGCAGCTTCGCGCTCTTCCTGAAGAAGAATCCCGGCTACGAGCCGCCCGATTCCGATTCCCTCACCAATGCGCCGGTGTGGGTGTCGAAGTTTGCCGGACTGCAGCTCCGCTCCCACCCTGATCTCGGGTCCGGCCCGATCCGCGACGGCCTGGCCGAGATCGCCCAAGGCGTGCCGCCGGCAAAGGTATCGATCGTGCGTGAGCGGCAAAGTGGGCGGCTTCTCGATGATACCGACGCCAAGCGCGTCGTTACGCTACCGGTCAAGCCGGTGCAGGTGGCGTATCGGCGCTACATCGACGCCGTGCATGCCCAGGAGGAGCCGCTGTCGGCCCTGGAGTGGAAGCGCCAGCAGCTGCCCTATGCGGACCTGGATGACCGGGCCTGGCTCCTGTATGTGATGCACTCGCTTCGCGTCGGCGCAGCGCGCGCCAGCGGCACGCGGGGCATCGGATTCTCATGGAACGAGCGCCCGCCGGCGCACGTCCGGTCTGGGAACATTGTTGTTGATGACGTTTTGGCATGGAAAAGAACCTGATCAGCAGCTTGCTGCGCGTGTACCACAGCGAGAAGTCCCGCTTCGCTGCCAGCGCGACGCTGTCGCGCTTCGTCGAGACCTACGGCATTGGCCACGCAAAAGGTGCCTCTCTCGTTTTCACGGACCGCGACAAGCAGGATGTGGCCGCGCTCCTGCGCGTGACCGAAGGGATAGACGCGGCCACGACCACGAGTGCTTCGTGGGATGCCCTATCTCGGGCCGAAAGCCTTGATCTCGGAGGCAACGAAAAGCTCACCTCTTCCACGGTACGGCGGGATCGCGTCGCCGTCCGGGCTCTGCCCGGCAGACCCCTACTCCTCGACGGCAGGGAGATGCACCTGCCCGACGGGGCGAACCTTGACATCGAGTGGCACCTCGCGAGCCGCCGGAACGGCCACGATGCCGTGCTGGTGGTCGAGAACTGGGAAGCATTCGCGGGCATCGAGCGCACGACTTTTGATCTGTCCGGGGCTGGCTGCAATCCGCTGGTCCTGTTCCGTGGGAGCCCGGTGTATCGACAGGATCATGCTGTGGCGCTGCTCGACCAGCTGACGCTGCCCGTCCATGCGTTCGTGGACTTCGACCCGGCCGGCCTGGTCATCGCCCTTAGCCTACCCGGCTTCGTCGACCTGGTGGCGCCGGCCGCCGACGAGCTCCAGCGCGCCCTCGCCGCCAGCACGAATACAGAGCGCTACCTTAGCCAGCTTCCAGAGGCGCAGGGCATCCTGGACGCCGCCGCCCATCCCTCGATCGCGGCGCACTGGCGCATACAGAAAGCGCACGGCAAAGCGCTGCCTCAAGAGTACTTCCTGGCGAGGCGGGCCTGGTAGTTGGCGCCAGTGCGCTCGGACGCTTCCGACTACTTGGCGAAGCCGTGTAATTCACTGAAACTGGGAAGTCATTGGAAGCCATTAGTACAGATACTTGTCTGCTGGGGGCAGTTCTGCCGGTGGTGTCGCGTTAGCGGTTTTGGGGACGGATTTCTTGGCGATGAGCGCGGCCGCTCTCAAAGTGGACGGATTTGTCCAACCAACGCATAGAAGTGGTTCGCGAACGACATGTTCGCAACGCGGTCAATCGTGAACTGGCCTTTTGCGGATCATGTGCATTAACTCGACGCCAGAGAACACACAGGCAGCCGCATGAAAAGACTTAAACCCCAGCATCGGCCTCGTCACACGTTTGATCGCGCGACGGTCCTGCTCAACTATGTTGTTGAGGTATTTGGCTCTGGTGCAAACCTGCAGCTCAGCTAGAATGACGGCCTTTGCCTAACATGCGTAGTCACGCGAGCACGAGCGACCTGTTCAAGGGCCGACACTTCGAACAAGAGATCATCATCCTTTGCGTGCGCTGGTGCCTACGTTATAAGCTGTCGTACCGAGATCTGGTCGAGATGATGGCTGAGCGAGGCCTGCCGATCGCTCACACGACAATCCTGCGTTGGGTTCAGTGGTACGCACCGGAGTTCGACAAACGCTGGAGCCGCTTCGCGACGTCGGCTGGCACCGCCTGGCGGGTGGACGAGACCTACGTCAGGATCCGCGGCCAGTGGGCTTATCTCTACCGGGCTGTCGACTCGGCCGGCAATACCGTCGACTTCCGGCTCAGCCCGCGGCGCAACGTCGCTTCGGCCAAGGCATTCTTTCGTAAAGCCATACGTTCTCAAGGCCGGTTACCCGAGACTATTACGCTGGACGGTTATGCCGCTTCCCACCGTGCCGTTCGCGAACTTCAAGAGCAGGGACGTCTTCCTGACTTGACGAAGCTTCGCTCGTCAAAATATCTGAACAATCTGATCGAGCAGGACCATCGCAATGTCAAATCCAGACTTGGACCGATGCTGGGCTTGAAAAGCTTCACTTCCGCTACCACGACAATACAAGGTATTGAGCTCATGCATCGCATTCGCAAAGGGCAGTTCGACCTACGAGGTCTGGGAACTCAGGGGCAAACTTCGTCCGAAATCTGGGCAGCTGTTCTGGCTGCGTGAACTCAGCCGGCGCACCGGCAGGTTGGCGTGCCTTTGTCCATAATTTGCACCAGAGCCCTTCATAGCAACCTTTCCTTCAGTCAGTGATTGCGCGCAGACGAGCCAGCGCATCCTCAACTACATACTCGGGCGCAGTCTCTACACGCTTTGCTTTTCGCGCCTCCAAGTCGAGCATTCTCACTTGGTTGACTAACGCCGCGCCTTGCGTTTTCATACCTGATCCGCTAAGCGATGCCGCGAAACCCGCATGGCGTGCAAAATTACCCCCCTGCGTAATGGGCGCCATCAATACAACACCGAGAGCATTGAAGGCGCTCGTAGACAAGACCAGCGCTGGACGCATTCCTTGCTGTTCGTGCCCTTCGGTTGGATCTAGATTGACCATAACAATGTCGCCGCGTCCGAACTTAACGCGGCTCACCATGCCTCGCGCCCGACCGGCTTTACGTCAGCCCATGCGGCCAGGTCATCTGGCTGCGGAGCCGTTGGGTCACACTGTGCGACCAGATCAGCCAGCGAATACGATGGTCTCGCTGCTTTAAGCAATACTCCCTCCGGCTGAACGTTCACGCTCAACCTATCGCCCAGCGATACCTTAAGCATACCGAGCAATTCGGTAGGTAAGCGAACAGCGGCACTATTGCCCCACTTCTGCACTGATAGTTCCATAAGTCCTCCTGATGTTGATACATTGTAGATTCATGAACGAACTTTCGTCAACCACTATTTGATCTACAATGTATCTACGAACCGACAATCAGAGAACACTGCTGAATGCCTCACGTAAGCGTTCTTAGCTAATTTCGAGATATGGTCGAACGTGATCTAGCTTCAGCGTGTCCGAGCAAAAGCTGGACGGTTTCGACCTGCTGCCCCTGCTGGATCAGCCGCGATGCCATCGTGCGCCGCCTACTGTGTGAAGAACCGCCCCGTATGCCGGCATCGCGGTAAAGTTTCGTGACATGGGACTGCAAGCTGTCGCACGCCAGGTAATCGACCTGCTCGCCGGCCCAGCTCACGCGGCGCTTGGTGTTGAGGTGGAACTTGTAGCCCTTGTGCGTCAGGATCAGCTTGCTTCCCGGCTCTAGGCCTCGATAACGGCCCGGCACGTCCGTCGTGCGCAGGCCGCGCGAAGTTCGATAGACCAGGTATGGGTCCAGCGCATCAACAGCCTTGGCGTGGGTGAGGTAGATGCACCGCTGCCGGCATCCTTCGTGATAGCCGCTCGCCGGCTAATTTCGTCGCGCAGCGCGCCGGACGGGAACAACACATCTTGCACCTCGATCTGCGCGATCTCGGTTACGCGCATGCCGGCCGTCAAGCCCAGCAG
>NZ_JAULSI010000065.1 GCF_030711405.1 Massilia brevitalea | reverse complement strand
GATGCGGCCCGGCCCCAGGCGGCCCTGGGCGATCTCGAAGCCGCGCCCTTCGCCGAGCAGGATGTGATCCAGCGGCACGCGCACGTTCTCGAACAGCACCTCGGCATGGCCATGCGGCGCGTCGTCGTAGCCGAACACCGTCATGTCGCGCACGACCGTCACGCCCGGCGTGTCCATGGGGACCACGATCATCGATTGCTGGCGGTGGCGTTCCGGGTTGCCGGGGTCGGTCTTGCCCATGAAGATCATCACCTTGCAGCGCGGGTCGGCCGCGCCCGAAGTGAACCACTTGCGGCCGTTGATCACGTACGCGTCGCCGTCGCGCACGATGCTGGCGGTGATGTTGGTCGCGTCCGACGAAGCGACCTCCGGTTCGGTCATGGCGAAGGCCGAGCGGATCTCGCCGGCCAGCAGCGGCGCCAGCCAGCGGTCCTGGATCGCTGGGGACGCATAGCGCACCAGGGTTTCCATGTTGCCGGTATCGGGCGCCGAGCAGTTGAAGACTTCGGAGGCGATCGGCACGCGGCCCATCAGCTCGCACAGCGGCGCGTAGTCGAGATTGGTGAGGCCGGCGCCGTGGCTTGATTCGGGCAGGAACAGATTCCACAGGCCCGCCTCTTTTGCTTTCGCCTTCAGGCGTTCGATGGTGGGCGGCACGACGAAGGCATTGCCCGCCTTGCGCGCAGTGTCGACCTCGTTCTTGTAGGCCGCATGAAAGGGAACGATCTCGGTATCGATGAACTGCTTGACGCGGCCCTGCAGCTCAAGCGCGCGTTCGGAAAACTGGAAAGCCATATGTCTCCTGTTTGTATTTGTAGTACCGCAGAGTAAAACCGGGTTTTAATAACCGGCTCTACGATGGACGAGTGTAGCAGCGCGAAAATGGGAATACAATGCGCGAACCGCAGAGCGAAATGGTATTTTCGGAACGTCGTATTGCAGGGTTGACACCATGACGCACGTGTTTTACTGTGCAGAATCGAGACGCCGACTGTAGAACGGCGCACACAGGCTCAGACATGACATCAACGGACATCGGCACGGACGTGCCAGCAGGCTTCGAACGCCTGAAACGCGGCGGCCCCTATATGGCCAACCTCGGCGACCTGTATTGCAGCAGGGAGGGTGGCGCCATCATCATCGGCATGCGCATCACCGAGAACCACACGAATATGCGCGGCATCGCCCACGGCGGCATGCTGTCCAGCCTCGCCGATTCGGCGCTCGGCCTGGGCCTGACCATGCATTGCGAGGGGCGCCAGTCCTTCGTGACTGTGAATCTCAGCACCGACTTCATCGACGCGGCCCGCCCCGGCGACTGGGTCGAGGCCCACGTCGACATCCAGAAGCTGGGCGGACGCGTGGCATTCGCGAACTGCCAGCTGCAGGTCCGCGGCAAACGCATCCTGCGCGCCAGCGGCGTGTTCGCGGTGATGAATGCGCTCACGCCGGAGCAGCTGGCCAAGGGTTATTGAGGTTTACAGGACCCGCACCCAGTTGCCCTTGTAGAGTATCGGTCCGCTCGGCCCCTTCGGATCGGGCGAGCCGCCGCGCGGCTCCAGCGACACCGCCAGCATGGCCACATCCGCACCCAGGGCTGCGCTGCCGAGTGCGAGCGTCGTTGCGCCCGCGCTGAGCAGTCCCAGCGAGCGCGGGCTGCCCTGCCTCGGCACCGCCCACAACTGCAGGCTCTTGTCCGCGGCAACCGACATCTCGCCCACGAACTGCACGCGCAACTCCGCGCGCCTGCTGTCGCCGCTGAGCAGCAGCACCGGCTGCGCCTTGTCGTCGGCCAGCGTGGCGAGATAGTCGGGCCGCGGACGCTCGAACACGCCGCCCGCCAGCACCGCCACCAGCAGCAGCGCAGCCAGTGTCGCGACGCCGCCCAGCGCGCGCCAGAAAGCCAGGGACTCGCTGCGCCAGAACTGCCAGCCGGGGCGGCCAGCGCCCGCGCCGAGATCCAGGCGCCGCGCGATGCCGCGCCAGACGCGCCGCGGCGGCTGCCTTGCTGGTACAAGTTCGGCCATCGGCATCAAGCCGTCCTGCCATTGCGCCACCAGCTGGCGCAGCGCCGCATCGCCGTGCAGGTAGCCCTCGAAGCGGCGCCGCGCCCGCCCCTTCAGCGTGCCGAGCACATACTCGGCAGCGAGCCTGTCGCGCAGGGCCGGCTTGTCACGCAAGTTCATGGCGCGTCTCCCTTGGCGAGGCAGGCCTTCAGGCGCTCCAGGCTGCGCCGTATCCAGGTCTTGACGGTCCCCAGCGGCAACGCCAGCTGCTGCGCGACCTCGCTGTGCGACAAATCGTGGAAAAAGGCCAGCCCCACGGCCTGCCGCTGCATGCCCTCCAGCGCCGCCAGGCACCAGGCCAGGCGCCTGGCCTCGCGGCTCGCCGCCAAGGCTTCCGGCGGCGTGGCGCCCGGATCGCGCGCCGCTTCCAGCACCTCGCTGTCGAAGCGGCCGGCGTCGATTTCCAGCGCATGCCCGCTGCGGCGCAGCAGGTCGAGCGCCTTGTGGCGCACGATGGTGGTCATCCAGGTCAGCGGCGCCGCCAGCGCCGCTTCGTAGCTGCCGGCATGGTCCCAGATCGCGACGAAGCCGTCCTGCAGGGCTTCCTCGGCCAGTTCCGGCTTGCCCAGGATACGCAGGGCAAAGCCATACAGGCGCGGCGCCGTGGCGTCGTACAGCAGGCGGAACGCCGCCGGCTCGCGCCTGGCGGCGCCGAGCAGCCAGGCGCGCAGCTGCAGCGGATCGGGACTCGAAGAATCGGACACTGGGCACCTTGTCGGTCATGCCGCGTGCCGGAATGGCCGCGTTCACCCAAAGTAGCACAGGCCGCGCGCCAGCCGCGTACGGCTGGGCTGCCAGGATCAGGCGTAGGCGCTGCTCATGTTCAGCAAGCCGTTGGCGCCGCGCGGGAAGAAGCCGCCCATGCTGACCGATTCCTTGGTGAGGTAGACGATGTTCAGCACGTCGCCCGGGGTGCGGCTGAAGGCGATGCCGTCCTTGTCGAGCGGGACGATGTTCGAGGCCGTGCCGTCGCCCGCCGTGACGATGCCCTGGTCGACGTCGGCCGCGTTGTCCAGGCTGTCGCGCGCATCCGAGATGGCGCCGGCCGCCGTGCGCAAGGACGGCGTGCTGAGTCCCTTCGAATACAGGACCGTGCGCACCAGCCCCGCGTGATAGGCCTCGGCGGCCAGGATGCCGGCCGCCGCCTCGAGGAAGGTCTTGTTCTGGATGAGTGGCGACGCACCCTTGTATGCCGTGACGCCGACATCCTCGAAGATGAATGCGCCGAGCAGGAAGTTCTCGTCGCTGGCGTAGGGGTCGAAGGCGACGCCCGGCCCTACCAGCCCGGCCGCCCGCGCCGCATTCGAAAATGCGCCGTTCGGGTCGGTCCCGCCGATATCGATGGCCGGCTGTGCCACCGCGGCCGTGCCCAGCGCCCTGCGCAGGAAGCCGACGTGCGCGATTTCATCCTGGGCGATCTCCTTGGCATATTGGGCCACGAGCGGGTCGCGGAACGGCACCGCCTTGCCGCCGGTGACGGCCCCCTGGTTGCCGCTCCCGGTGAGCAGGTTCGCGGCAAGCCCGGTGCCGAACACCGCATACGAATAGAACTGGGCTTCCAGGTATTCGAGATTCAGGGCGAAGTTCAGGATGTCGGTGTCGGTCGGCTGGGCCGCCTGGGCGATGGCGTCGTGTACCGAGCCGCCGCAGGCGCTGAGAAAGGTGCCGCCGACCAGGCCGACACTCAGGCCGCCGACATTCTTGAAGAAGGAACGGCGCTTTTCCAGCTTCTGCTTGCGTGTTTCAAGTAGGGCAAGGGTGAGATTCGAATCCGTCATGGCATATCTCCGGTTGATGAAACGTCGGGAACAGCATCGGGCCCACGTCTGCATTTCAGACCGGAAATAGTCAAGCAGGAAAGCGCAGGCCGTACTCTCTATACGCAGCGGCGCGCCGTTCGGATTCAATTATTTTGCGGGCGGCTTTGCTGGCGGGCTCCAGCACGAAAAGGCAAAAAGCGCGAAAATAGCGGGTTACGTTCTACTGCTATCTCACGCCATGTCCAATCCAGCATCCTTGTCCGCCCCCGGGCGCTTCAGCATCAATCCGAAGCCGCTTGCGGTTTCGCTCTTCCTGATCCTGGTCGGCGCCCTGTACCTGATGCAGGTCGTCGACGCGCGCCAGGCCGCACTGTACGTGATCGGCGCGCTGCTCGGCGTCGCCCTGTACCACGCCGCCTTCGGCTTCACCTCGGCCTGGCGCGTCTTCATCGCCGACGGCCGCGGCGCCGGCCTGCGCGCGCAGATGCTCATGCTCGCCGTCGGCGTCGCCCTGTTCTTCCCTGCCCTGGCCGCCGGCACGCTGTTCGGCACGCCGGTCTCGGGCCTGGTGTCGCCAGCCGGCACCTCGGTGGTGGTCGGCGCCTTCATCTTCGGCATCGGCATGCAGCTGGGCGGCGGCTGCGCCTCGGGCACGCTGTACACCGTGGGCGGCGGCAGCACGCGCATGCTGGTCACCCTGCTGTTCTTCATCATCGGCTCGGTGATCGCCACCGCGCACATGCCATATTGGACCTCGCTGCCGCAGCTGAAACCGGTCTCGCTGGTGACGGAACTCGGCGTGCTGCCGGCCCTGCTGCTGAACTTTGCCGTGTTCGCGGCGATTGCCGGCATCACCGTGATCGTCGAGAAGCGCCGCCATGGCCGCCTGGTCAACCCGAGCACGCCGGCGGCACGCCGCGCCTCGTGGGTATATGGACCATGGCCGCTGGTGGCCGGCGCCATCGCCCTGGTGCTGCTGAACTTCGCCACGCTGGCCCTGGCCGGCCGCCCATGGGGCGTGACCTCGGCTTTTGCGCTGTGGGGCGCCAAGGCCGCAAGCGCGATCGGCATCGACGTCGCCAGCTGGACCTACTGGTCGACGAAAGCAAATGCCGCCGCGCTGGCCGCGCCGCTGTCGAACGATGTGACGACCGTGATGGACATCGGCATCGTGCTCGGCGCGATGCTGGCCGCCGCCCTGGCCGGCCGCTACGCACCGGTGTGGCGCCTGCCGCTGCGCTCCCTGGTTGCCGCCGTTGTCGGCGGCCTGATGCTCGGCTACGGCGCCCGCCTGGCCTACGGCTGCAACATCGGCGCCTACTTCAGCGGCATCATCTCGGGCAGCCTGCACGGCTGGCTGTGGCTGGTGTTTGCGTTTGCCGGCAACGTGCTCGGCACGCGCCTGCGCCCGCTGTTTGGCCTCGAAGTCGAGCGCATCAAGGCGAGCGGCTGCGGACCAGGCACAGCGCCAGCACCCACCCGATGACCGGCGAGGCGCCGTAGCCGATCACCGGAATCGGGTAGTTACCAAACAGGCCGGCCAGCACCAGGCCGGCCCAGAAGCCTGCAAGCGCGTAGCCGGCGCCGCGCTTGCAGGCGTCACGAGCAGTCGGCAGGAAAGGCAGCGGCAGCATCGCCAGAAGGACGACAGCCGCAGCACCCAGCAGCGTCGATACCGCCCAGGCCTGCGCGACGATTTCCTCGGCATACGGCACCGGCGCCAGGGTATCAGGCCGGGTCCAGCCCCAGGCCGCCAGGCACCAGGCCAATACGCACAGCGGCAGCAGCGTCTTCCAGTGCGTCCGCTCTCCCAGCAGCAAGCCGCTCAGGCCCAGCGCAAAGGCCAGGCTCGCTGCGCCATCATTCCCCATCCCGAAGCAGAGCACCGCGGCGCCGGCCAGCGCGGCGCACAGCGTGCTGCCGGCTGCGCGCGCCAGCGCCAGCAGCAGGACGGAACCGAGCAGGCTGGCCGGATGCAGCAGCACCGGCCAGATGCGCAGCCAGCGCCGGGCGCCGTCGATCTCGACACCCACGAACAGTACCGCGCACGCAAGCAGCAGGATGGCGGCGCTTGTCCAGCGTGCGTCGAGCGCATTGATCACGCCCGCGACCCGCCGCGGTGTGGCGATCAGCGCCGCCAGCGCAAAGGCGCCCGCCTGGATCGCGATGCTGCCGTTTGGCGCGCCCGCCACCCGCAGCGACAGCAGGCTGACCACGGCAGTTGCCAACACCAGCACCGGAACGTAATACGTGGGCAGTCGCACGAAATGTTCTCCTTTTAGTTAAATAATGGTAACGCCTTGCGGATGAACTCGGCGACAATATCGCACCCTGCGTTCTAGTCTTTACGATTCCTGCCGCCCCATGCTTCGTCCATCGCTCGTCCTGCTTTGCCTCGCCAGCCAGCCTGTCCTGGCCCAGAGCGTCACCGCCCCCGCCACCGATCCCGCCGCCGCCAAACCGGTGCGCAAGGAAGACGCCAAGCCGGCCGAAAAAATCCAGCGCGTCGAAGTCCGGGGCGCGAACACCTACGACGCGCGGCGCGACGACACCGCCAGCCGCATCGTGGTCTCGAGCGAAGAAATCCAGCGCTACGGCGACACCTCGGTGCTCGACGTCTTCAAGCGCCTGCCCGGCATCACCGTCAGCGGCGCATCGGGCCGCGGCGGCGAGATCCGCATGCGCGGCCTGGGCAGCGGCTACACCCAGATCCTGCTCAACGGCGAGCGCGCGCCGGCCGGCTTTTCGATCGACCAGCTCTCGCCCGACGTCATCGAGCGCATCGAGATTTTGCCGGCGGCCAGCGCCGAGTTCTCGACCCAGTCGATCGCCGGCACCATCAACATCGTCCTCAAGAAAACGGTGAAGAAGGCGCAGCGCGAACTCAAGCTCGGCGCAGGCAAGAGCGCAGACACGACCAATCCGAACGCCAGCCTGCAGCTGTCGGACCGCGCCGGCAAGCTGTCGTACTCGCTTGGCGCGAACGCTACGGCGTACGACTTCCACCGCGCATCCCCAGTCGAGGAAAGCCAGCTCGCACCAAACGGAGGGTTGGTCATGCAGCGCCGCCTTGACCAGCAAGACCGTGGCCGCTCGAAGAACCTGAACCTGGCGCCGCGCCTGAACTGGACCGGCGAGAACGGCGACACGCTTACTTCGCAGAACATCTTCAACTACAACCACAACAGCTTCCATGGCGACGGCGTGACCAGCACCCTGCTCGGCCGCCCGCCGCTGTACGACCTGCGCGACACCAACAACCGCGCCAACAATGCCTTCCTGCGCTCGGACCTGAACTGGGTCCACGCGTTGGCGGGCGGCGCCAAGCTGGATGTGAAAGTCGGCGTGAGCGGCATGCGCAACCGCGGTACCTGGCGCGAATTCGACTACGCCGGCGGTCCGCTGGCGCGCGAAGCCACGGTCTGGAGCAAGACCTCGGAGCGCGGCATCACCTCGACCGGCAAGTACGCCACCACCTGGCGCACCGGCCACGCGCTGTCTGCAGGCTGGGACGGCGGGCTCACGCGGCGCAACGATGCGCGCGTCGAGGACGAAGGCTTTCCGCTGAGCGGGCGCGATGCCTTCGCCGACGAACGCTACCGCGCCCGCATCGAGCGCATGGCGCTGTTCGTGCAGGACGAATGGAGCATCACGCCGCGCTGGTCGATGTATGCCGGCCTGCGCTGGGAAGGGCTGGAGACGACCAGCGAAGGCAATACCTTCGACGCCACGCGCAACCGCAGCAGCGTCTGGAGCCCGCTGGCGCAGACCTTGTATAAACTGCCCGACAGCCGCGACCAGGTGCGCCTGGCGCTGACCCGCACCTATAAGGCCCCGCCGGCCAGCAGCCTGATCCCGCGCCGCTTCACCACGCCGAACAACAGCCAGACCGATCCCGACTACCGCGGCAACCCTGGCCTGAAGCCGGAACTGGCGACCGGCATCGACGCCTCCTATGAGCACTACTGGGCCGAGAAGGCGCTGCTCAGCGCCAGCGTCTCGGTGCGCCGCATCGAGGACTACACGCGCCAGGGCCTGGTGCTCGAGAACGGGCGCTGGATCCAGACCCCGGTCAACGACGGCAACGCCCTCACGCGCAGCCTGGAACTGGAAGCGAAGTTCCCGCTGTCGTCGCTGCGCGAGGACGTGCCGGATGTCGACCTGCGCGCCAGCGTGTCGCGCAACTGGTCGCGCGTGGATGCCGTGCCCGGTCCGGACAACCGCCTCGACCAGCAGACGCCGTTCTCCGCCACCCTCGGCGTCGACTGGCGCGCCCGCGGCGGCAAGCTGAGCGCCGGCTCCAGCTTCGCCTTCAGGAGCGGCGGCCCGGTGCGCATCAACGTCGAGCAGTTCGGCTACCAGAGCGTGCGGCGCGACCTCGACATGTACGCGCTCTACAAATTCAACCCGCAATACCAGCTGCGCGTGGCGCTGTCGAACCTGCTCGCGCAGGACTACATCGGCGATTCGCGCTATGTGGACGAGAACGGGACGATGCGTCGCACCAGCATCTACCCCGGCCGCACAATGGCGCGCGTGACGCTGGAATCACGGTTCTAACGACAAAACTCACCAACAAAACAACAGGGGTCAAGTCTGCCTTCGAGACACGAACTCGGCTGTAGGAAAGAATGATGCCGTCCCCGGGCGCGTAAAAATGGTGATGCCGACGGCTTAAGGCTGAGTCCGTGTCTTGATGGCAGACTTGACCCCCGTTGTTTTTGGGGGACGCTGGCGTTTGTCAGGACTCCAGCCGCGACGCGATCTCGATCAGGCGTGGCCGCACTTCGTTCAAGAGGAATTCCTGCGACACGCTCGACGACGGCCCGCCGCAGTTCACCGACATCAGCTGGCTGCCGCCGATCGGGAAGAAGCCGACCGCGATGCCGTTCACGTCTTTCTGCCACTCGCCGAACGAGGTGGCGCACCCATATTGGGCGTAGTCGCGCAGGCCTTTTTCGAGGCCATCCTGCATGGCGGTGAAGGCCAGTTCGTCGAGTTCCAGGCAGCGGCTGAGGATATCCTTGCGCTCCTGCTCCGACGCCTTGACCAGGTAGGCGCGGCCGATGGCGGACGCCGCCAGCGGCATGCGCGAGCCGACCTGCAGCGACAGCGACAGCGCCGCCGTGCTGCGGCAGACTTCCACGTAGATCATCGACAGGCGGTCGCGCATGGCGATCGAGACCGTGGTGCCCGAGAAGTCGGCCAGTTCCTGCAGCATCGGCCGCGCCAGCTGGCGGATGTCGAGCCGGGCCAGCATCGCGCTGCCCAGGCCCAGGGTGGCGGTGCCGAGCACGTAGCGGCCGCCGCTTTCCTGGGTCAGGTAGCCGAGCCTGGTGAGGGTGTAGGTGAAGCGCGTGACGGTGGACTTGGGCAGGCCGCAGCGTTCGGCGATCTGCTGGTTGGTCAGGCCCTTGTCGGCGGAACGGAAGCAGGCCAGCACCTCGAGCCCGCGCGCGAGGGCCGTGATGTAGTAGCGGTCCTCGTTGTTCTTCGCTGCGTCCGGAGTATCGGCCGCTTCGGCGTCGTCGGCGTTGCGGTGCGTGTCGCTCAGTTGCATGGCTGATTCCAGGTTGACCATCTTTGTTCGTCCGATTTCTTTTGCATTTGCATCGAAGGTGCTTTGCGAGATGAATTCCGCGTGGCAAACTGGCTCGGTTTNGTCGGCGTTGCGGTGCGTGTCGCTCAGTTGCATGGCTGATTCCAGGTTGACCATCTTTGTTCGTCCGATTTCTTTTGCATTTGCATCGAAGGTGCTTTGCGAGATGAATTCCGCGTGGCAAACTGGCTCGGTTTGTGTCGGGTTTCGCTGTTCGTAGGGTGGGCACTTGTGCCCACCCTACGAACAGCGAAACCTCGAAAAACCTCACTCTGCCCTAGCAGTATCTGCGCCCAGTTTGCGGCGGATCATATCGTGAGACCGCGTGGGCTCAAGAGCCCGCCCTACGAAACCCCTCTGGCAGCGATCATGAACAAATCGTTGCTACCGTTGCAAAAGTATCGTATTCTTTTTTTGTTCCATTTTACATCGCTTTGTTTCACCTAGCAAAACAAATGATCTGAATACCCATGGGTTCTCCGGAGCCCACGCACAGGAGTCAGAAGCATGGCATTAGCTCAGGTTCAGTCGAGCACGAACGATACGAACGGCCTCCAGGCCGTGCCCTCCTCCTCATCCGGCGACGCATTGCGCGTCCACGAACACTTCTTCATCAATGGCCGCTGGATCGCACCGCGCGGCCATGGCAGCATCGACGTCATCCAGTCCTCGAACGAGCGTGTGATCGGCCGCATCCCCGAAGGCATCGATGCCGACGCCGGCGCAGCAGTGGCCGCCGCCTGCGCCGCCTTCGAGCGCTGGAGCATCACCACGCCGCAGGAACGCGGCGCTTATCTGGAAAAGATCGGCGCCGGCCTGCGCGCCCGCGCCGACGAACTGGCCGACCTCATCGCACGCGAAGTCGGCATGCCCCTGAAACTGGCCGGCATGATCCAGGTCGGCTCGCCGCTCGCCACCTTCGCCGGCTATGCCAGGATGGCCACCGAATTCGAATGGGAACACACGGTCGGCCATTCGCGCGTGCTGCGCGAGCCGGTCGGCGTGGTCGCCTGCATCACGCCATGGAACTACCCGCTGCACCAGATCGCCGCCAAGGTTGGCGCTGCGCTGGCCGCCGGCTGCACCGTGGTGCTGAAGCCCTCGGAAATCGCGCCGCTGAACGCCTTCGTGCTGGCCGAAGTCATCGAACGGGCCGGCCTGCCCGCCGGCGTCTTCAACCTGGTGAGCGGCTACGGTTCCGGCATCGGCGAAGCGCTGGTGCGCCATCCGGACGTCGACATGGTCTCGTTCACCGGTTCCACCCGCGCCGGACGGCGCATCTCGGAAGTGGCCGCCGGCACCATCAAGCGCGTGACGCTGGAACTGGGCGGCAAATCGGCAGCCGTGATCCTGGAAGACGCCGACCTCGCCGCCGCCGTGAAAGGCACGCTGAACGCCTGCTTCCTGAACAGCGGCCAGACATGCTCGGCCCACACCCGCATGCTGGTGCCGGAAGCGCGCTATGAAGAAGCGGCGCGCCTGGCGGTCGAGGGCGCGAAAAGCTTCACCGTCGGCGACCCTTTGCTGCCCGGCGCGCGCCTCGGTCCACTCGTATCCGAAGCCCAGCGCGACCGCGTGCGCGGCTACATCCGCGCCGGCCTGGAAGACGGCGCCGAACTGCTGTGCGGCGGCGCCGATGCGCCGGCCGGCCTGGACACCGGCTGGTACGTGCAGCCGACCGTGTTCGGCCACGTGCACCCCGACAGCACCATCGCGCAGGAAGAAATCTTCGGCCCGGTCCTGTCGATCATCACCTACCGCAGCGAAGACGAAGCCGTGCGCATCGCCAACGGCACGCCGTATGGGCTGGGCGGCGCGGTCTGGGCCGGCAGCGACGAACGCGCGATTGCCGTGGCGCGGCGCCTGCGCACCGGCCAGGTCGACATCAATGGCGGCGGCTTCAATGGCCAGGCGCCGTTCGGCGGCTACAAGCAGTCGGGCAACGGCCGCGAACTGGGCCGCTATGGCCTGGACGAATTCCTCGAATACAAATCGCTGCAATGCCGCGTGCAGAAGCAAGCACGCGCGCCAGAAAAGGAGACAGACGCAGATGAGTGAAACGAAGTACGAGCCGAAGTACCAGCGCGCCAGGGCCGTCGTGTGCCGCACCACCGGCGAAGCAGTGGTGGTGGAGGAAATCGACGTCGAGTACCCGCGCCGCGGCGAAGTGATGATCAAGATGGCCGCCTGCGGCATCTGCCACAGCGATTTGTCGGCCACGAACGGCACCATCCCGATGCCGGCCCCGCTCGTGCTGGGCCACGAAGGCGCGGGTGTCGTCGTCCACGTGGGCGAAGGCGTGACCGAATACGCGGTCGGCGACCACGTTCTCAGCTCATTCGTGAGCATGTGCGGCAAGTGCCGCTGGTGCCAGACCGGCCGCCCGCAACTGTGCGACCAGGCCGCCAGGGCCGCGATCTCCCTGCCCGACGGCACGGTGCGCACGCGTGGCCTCGATGGCCAGCCCCTGAACATCTTCTCCGGCTGCGGCGTGATGGCCGAATATGCCACCCTGCACGTCGATAACGTGGTCAAGATCGCGCAGGACGTCGCCCTCGACCGCGCCTGCCTGGTCGGCTGCGGCGTGATGACGGGCGTCGGCGCCGCCGTCAACACGGCCAAGGTGGAACCGGGTTCGATCGCCGTGGTCTTCGGCTGCGGCGGCGTGGGCCTGAACGCGATCCAGGGCTGCCGCATCGCCGGCGCGGCCACCATCGTCGCGGTCGACATGTCCGACGCCAAGCTCGAGAAGGCGAAGGAGTTCGGCGCCACCCACACCATCAACGCTGCCACACCCGACCTGGTGAAAGCCGTGAAGAAGCTCACCGGCGGCGGCGCCGACTACGCCTTCGAGTGCGTCGGCATGGGCGACATCGTGGCCCAGGCCTACGGCGTGCTGGCCAAGGGCGGCGTGGCGGTGGCGGTGGGCGTGGCCTCGCAAAAGGACAGCACCACGGTGCGCACCGCCAGCCTCACCTTTGAAGAGAAAACCCTCACCGGCAGCTACTTCGGTTCCGCGCGTCCGCGCCAGGACTTCCCGCGTCTGCTGGCCCTGTACCGCGAAAAGCGCCTGAAACTCGACGAACTCATTACCCGCCGCTACCGCATCGAGGAAGCGCCGCAGGCATTTGCCGACCTGGCCGAAGGCCGCAACGCACGAGGGGTCATCATGTTCGAGTAATCCGCACTCCCCTGCACGGCATCCAAAAGCACCACCGCGCAAAAAGCGCACCTATAAAATAATGGAGACAAGATTTTGGAGCTTTTCCTGCAACAGGTCCTGAATGGACTCACCCTGGGCGGCGTGTACAGCCTCGTCGCGCTCGGGCTCACGCTGGTGTACGGCATCCTGCACGTACCCAATTTCGCACACGGCGCCTTCTACATGGCCGGTGCCTATGCCGCCTTCTTCATCATCGATAAGCTCGGCCTGAACTACTGGTGGGGCATGCTCGGCGCCGCCGCCACGGTGGCCCTGATTTCCGTGGTGTCGGAACGCCTGGTGTTCCACCCGCTGCGCAACGCCCCCTACCTGCACCACATGATCGCCTCGATCGGCATCCTGCTGTTCCTGGAAGCCGGCGCCCAGGCCATCTGGGGTGCGGACTTCCACCGCATGACCACGCCGTACAACCAGATCCTCACCTTCGGCGGCCTGACCATGCCGGCCCAGCGCCTGTTGATCATCGCTGCCGCCTTCCTGCTGGTCGTGCTGCTGCAGCTGTTCCTGAAGAAGACCGTCACCGGTGCGACGATCGTCGCCATGGCCCAGAACCGCGAAGGCGCGGCCCTGGTCGGCATCGACGCCACCCGCGTGGCAATGCTCACCTTTGCCATCGCCGGCGCACTGGCCGGCATGGCCGCGGTGCTGTACGCGCCGATCAACCTGGTCTACACCTCGATGGGCCACCTGGTGATTACCAAGGCCTTCGTCATCATCGTGCTGGGCGGGATGGGCAGCGTGCCGGGCGCGATCGTCGGCGGTTTGATCATCGGCTTTGCCGAAGCCTTCGGCGCCTTCTACATCTCGACCGACTACAAGGACATCATCGCCTTTGCGCTGCTGGTGCTGATCCTGTCGGTGCGTCCGCAAGGCCTGTTCGCGAAGGGAGCCCACTGATGAAGCTCCTCAACGCCAAGGTCGGCTGGACCCTGCTGCTGGTGCTGGCCGCCGCCTTCCCCTTCCTGGCCGATAACGACTACCACCTCACCGTGATGTCGACCGCCTTCATCTATGCCATCGCCACCATCGGCCTGAACCTGATCACGGGTTACACCGGCCAGTACAACCTGGCGCACAGCGGCTTCATGGCCGTGGGCGCCTACACGGTCGGCATCCTGACCGTCGACTACGGCATGTCGTTCTGGCTGTCGTTCGCGCTGTCCGGCTTCGTGGCCGCTTTCCTCGGCTTTTTTGTGGGCATCGTGTCGCTGCGCCTGAAGACCCACTTCTTCTCGATCTTCACGCTGTGCGTGGGCTACATCATGTTCCTCGTGATCGAGAAGTGGGAAAGCCTGACCCACGGCACGGTCGGCATCATGGGCATCCCGGCGCCGGAAAACATCGGCCCGCTGGACTTTTCCGAGCCGCGCACCCAGTACTACATGGTGCTGTTCTTCCTGGCCGCGAGCGTGTGGATCATGCACCGCATCGTGCATTCGCTGCTGGGCCGCACCTTCATGGCCATTCGCAACGGCGACGACCTGGCCCAGGCCCTGGGCATCAACCTGATGCGCAACAAGCTGCTCGCCTTCATGCTGTCGGTGTTCTTCTCGGGCCTCGCCGGCGGTTTGTACGCCGGCTACGTGCGCTTCCTCGGCCCCGCCGTGGCCAGCGTCGAGCACACCTTCGACATGACCATGTACATGCTGATCGGCGGCATCGGCACCCTGCTCGGGCCTTTGCTCGGCGCGATCGCCATGCCATGGCTGACCCAGTATTTGCAGGTGCTGCAGGAATTCCGCTTCGTGGTGTTCGGCCCGCTGCTGGTCCTGCTCGTCATCTTCCTGCCGTACGGGATCGTCGGCACTTACCTGAACCGCCAGCGCAGGAAGGCCGCCATGCGCGCGCCTGCGGCCCCGGCACAATCGGCATCGTCGTCGACGGCCGCACCGAAGCAAGGAGCAACGCATGCTTAAGATCGACCACCTGACCAAGCGCTTCGGCGGACTGTGCGCCGTGAACGACGTCAGCGCCTCGTGCGAGGCCGGCACCATCAACGCCATCATCGGGCCGAACGGCGCCGGCAAGACCACCTTCTTCAACCTGATCAGCGGCGCCATCGCCCCGACCTCGGGCAAGGTGATCTTCAAGGGCGAAGACGTGACCGGCCTGCGCGCCGACGAGGTGGCGCGGCGCGGGATGGCGCGCACCTTCCAGACCACGACCCTGTTCGATACGGCCACGGTGCTGGACAACCTGATCGTCGGCCACCGCCTGCGCACCGGCTCGACGCTGATCGACGCCGTGCTCGGCACGCGCCGCATGAAGGACGAGGAACGCCGCTGCCGCGAGAAGGCGCGCGCGGCGCTCGACTTCGTCGGCCTGGCCCACATCGAGGCGCGCATCGCCGGCGACATCTCGCAAGAGGAACGCAAGCGCGTCGCCTTCGCCCTGGCCCTGTCGACCGATCCGAGCCTGCTGCTGCTGGACGAACCGGCAGGCGGCGTGAACCCGGAAGAAACCGAGGGCCTGGCGCGATTGATCCGCAAGATGGCCGACAGCGGCCTGACGATCTGCCTGATCGAACACAAGATGGACATGATCATGAATTTGGCCGACAGGATCCTGGTGCTGAACTACGGCGAGCGCATCGCCGAAGGCACGCCGGCCGAAATCCGCGCCAACCCGGTCGTGATCGAAGCCTACCTGGGGAGCGAGCATGCTTAAACTCGACAAGGTAAATCTCTCCTACGGGAGCTTTCGCGCGCTGCACGATGTGACGCTGCACGCGGACGAAGGCGAGCTGGTGGTGCTGCTCGGCTCGAACGGCGCCGGCAAAAGCTCGATTTTTCTTACCATGAGCGGCTTGAACAAGGCCTCGTCGGGGTCGATCCATTTCGGGTCGCAGAACCTGGTGGGCCGCAAGCCCTCGCAGATCGTGGCCGATGGCCTGATCCACTGCCCGGAAGGCCGCAAGCTCTTCCCCGGCATGTCGGTGCTGAAGAACCTGACGCTTGGCGCCTACGTGCACCGCGGCGACAGCAAGGGCACCCAGCGTACGCTGGACGAGGTGTTCGCGCTGTTCCCGATCCTGCACGAGAAAAAGGACATGCCGGCCGGGTCGCTGAGCGGCGGCCAGCAGCAGATGGTGGCGATCGGCCGCGCCCTGATGGGTCGCCCGAAGGC
Source organism: Massilia brevitalea (assembly GCF_030711405.1). Classification (GTDB taxonomy): domain Bacteria; phylum Pseudomonadota; class Gammaproteobacteria; order Burkholderiales; family Burkholderiaceae_D; genus Telluria; species Telluria brevitalea. The sequence continues at coordinate 3,160 of NZ_JAULSI010000065.1, read as the reverse complement.
GCTGCTGCTGGACGAGCCCTCGCTCGGCCTGGCGCCGCTGGTGGTGAAGCAGATGTTCGAGGTCATCGCGCGCATCAACAAGGCCGGCACCACGGTGCTGCTGGCCGAGCAGAACGCGTATGCGGCGCTGAACATCGCCAGCCGCGCCTATGTCATCGAGCAGGGCCGCATCGTGCTCGAAGGTGGGCGCGAGGAACTGCTGAACAACGAGCAGGTCCGGCGTGCCTACATTGGCGCTTGACGAGCCGGACAGATTCGACAGAGTATTGACACGTAGCACCCACAACAAGCAAAACCAAGGAGACACCACCATGAAGTTGCAAGCCAAGTTCACCCGCCGCACCCTGATCGCCGCTACCGCCGCCACCCTGGCCCTGGCCGGCGGCGCCGCCCACGCCCAGGAAGTCATCAAGATCGGCTTCTCCGGTCCGCTGAGCGGCGGCGCTGCCCTGTACGGCAAGAACGTCCTGTCGGGCATGGAGATGGCCGCGGCCGAGATCAACGCCAAGCCGCTGGACATCGGCGGCAAGCGCTACAAGGTCGAAATCGTGGCGCTGGACGACAAATACAACCCGGCCGAAACCGGCATCAACGTCCAGCGCCTGGTCCAGCAGCACAAGACCGCCGCCGTGCTGGTGCCGCACTCGGGCGGCGTGTTCGCGGTCCAGGCCTTCAACGAAAAATCGAAGGTGCTGCTGCTGGCCTATACCAGTCTGCCGCAGGTGACCGAACGCGGCAACAAGCTGACCATCCGCATCCCGCCCGACTTCACCGGCTACATCACTCCATTCACCAAGGCCATGATGGCCAAGCACGGCAAGAACGTCGCCATGGTCCAGGCCGACCACGACTACGCAAAAGCCTGGTCGGCAGCCTTCAAGCCGGTGTGGGAAGCGGCCGGTGGCAAGGTCGTGGCCGAGAACCCGATGTCGTACAACAAGGCGACCGACTTCTACAGCGGCGTGAGCCGCGCGATGCAGGCGAAACCGGACGTCATGTTCATCGGCGGCGCCTCCGAGCCGACCGCGCTGGTGGCCAAGCAGGCGCGCGAACTGGGCTTCAAGGGCGGCTTCATCATCCTCGACCAGGCCAAGATCGACGAAATGGCCAAGGTGGTCGGCGGCATCGCCCCGCTGGAAGGCTCGATCGGCGTGATGCCGCTGGCGAATGACGACCGTCCGGAAGCGGTGGCCTTCACCCAGCGCTACCGCAAGCTCAATCCAGGCAAGGACCCGAGCACCGAGATCAGCCTGAACTACTCGACCGTGCACGCGACCGTGGCCGCGATGAAGCTGGCCGGCACCACGACCGATGCCGCGGCGATTCGCGCGCAGATGGAAAAGGCATATACCACGCTGCCGGCGATGTACAACCCGAACGATATCGATGGCCTGGACAGCAAGGGCGGCACCATCGCCAACGTGATCCTGGGTACCGTCGAGGGCGGCAAGATCAAGGGGCAGTTCCTGCGCGCGCTGAACGCCGGGAAGTAAGAAAACGGACGCACGCCATTTTCTGAAATGCCAAGAACCGTTACCTGGAATGGTAACGGTTCTTTTTTATTTCTCGAGCAGGTCTCAACAGCCATGATGTCCCCTCCTTGCTAAGCGGGTAAGCGCCCCTTACACTGCCACGTGCCGAACACCTGCTGTATGGTCACGGCAGACGTCAATCGTGCTTGTTTTTGCAGCTCACCGGGTTGAAGGTTCTTGCCCTTGTCTTGGCTGAGCAAGATGCGGCCTTGTGCCTGGCGAATCCAGCGGTCGAGTGTGACGCGTACAGTTATCAAGGAAAAATATGTTGTTATCCATCGATCTGAAAAATTTCAAGAGCTACCAGGACGCGGTTTTGCCTCTGGCGCCGATGACGTTTCTCATTGGTGCAAACGCATCTGGCAAGAGCAATGTGCTTGAAGCGATTCGCTTGCTGAACTGGCTGGCCAAGGGCAGCCGGCTTGATGACATATCCAGGACGATTCAAAGTGGGGAAACGATCGTTCGCGGTCAAGCTAACGATCTGTTCAGGGATCCGCACTTGAACCTGAGTTTGGGAAGCCGGTTCAGTAACGCGCCCGACGACTGGAACGATTTCGAGATCTCCATTGCATCCGCAAACGAACAATTGATCGTCGCGGGAGAGAAAGTTGAACAGGAAGGCCGTTCAGTGCCGCTGTATCAGATCGACAGTGCTCCCACGCCCCATTCTGACGAGGTAAGCGTCGCGTACAACAACTTCAAACGCGGAAAAAACAAACCGCATATTCCATGTTCAAACCGGCAGGCGATCTTTTACCAACTGGAGACGCCAGGCAGGTTCGAGGCGGGTCACGAAGAATCCCAAAGAATTATCCCACTCGTGACTAAAAACGTACGGGAAACCTTGCGTAACGTCGTGTTTTTGGACTCGAGGCCGGCGTTGATGCGTGACTATGCCTACGTAAAAGACGACCAGATGAAAGAAGACGGCAGTAACTTATCTGCCGTACTTTACCGAATATCCACCGACGATGACCAGAAAGCCAGACTGCTCGATTTCATTCGCTCTTTGCCGGAACAGGATATTACCGACGTCACATTCATCAAGACCGATCGTAATGACGTCATGGTTCGTCTTGTTGAAACGTTCGGCAAACACAACCGGGTCGTTGACGCTCCTTTGCTATCCGATGGCACACTCAGAGTTCTCGCGATTGGCGCAGCGCTGCTCACAGCGCCGAGCGGTGCATTGGTCATCATCGAGGAAATCGACAACGGTGTCCATCCCAGCCGCGCCGACATGCTGGTGCGTCAACTCTATTCGATCGCCGCCGACCGCCAGCTGCGTGTATTACTGACCTCGCATAATCCAGCGTTGCTCGATGCCTTGCCAGACAGCGCACTGGGCGACGTAGTTGCCTGTTACCGCGATCCGGATGAAGGCGATAGTCGACTGGTTCGCCTGGGCGACTTGGAGCGATATCCAGAACTGGTTGCGCAAGGCCCGCTAGGTCAGTTAATGACACGGCGCGTCCTGGATAATTTTCTCAAAGACACGTCAACATCGGAAGATAGGAAAGCGATCGGGCTGGATTGGCTGGCCCGGCTAAGGAAAAGTACCGAGGAGCGGCAGGAATGACTGAGGTACTCTGATTTTTCCGGACACTCTTGTTTGGTAAAGTTCA
>NZ_JAULSI010000064.1 GCF_030711405.1 Massilia brevitalea | reverse complement strand
AAAGGCCAGCTACGGCGAGGAATATGATCGCACGATACTAAACAACTACCCTTGTAATGTCCCTGGCCGTAGTTACTGAATCCCAACTTCTCCGCCAGTCTGATCGAGGCAGTATTTAGGGGATCGATAATGCACACGCTACGCGACGACAAAGCTTGTTCATCGAACCAGTCGAGCGCTGCCGTCATCGCTTCCAGCGCAAACCCTTTCCCATGCGAGTCCCCTTTGAACACCCACGCCGCTTCAGCCGCGCCATCGAAGTCATCGCCGAGCCCGCGCCCGAAGTCTGCCAGGCCCACTTCGCCAATAAACTGATTGGTGGCCCGCTCGATGACCGCGAACATGCCAAAACCCTGCAGGCTCCAATGACCTGCATAACGAAGCAATCGATTCCACGCTTCTTCACGCGTGGGAGGAGCGCTGTGAAGAAACTGAAGCACAGCCGGATCGCTGGCCAGCTGGAACAGCGAGTCCAGATCATCCAGCGTGTGTTTCCGTAAGATTAAGCGCTCAGTATTTATCATAAACGTCGAATGACCAATGGGTTGTCATGTGAAAGGGGCACTGGTTTCTTTCTCGCTTCGCACGAAATGACTGCGCAGGCTATAGCGGACAGTCGGTATGGCCCAGTGTACGAGCTTGTTACCTAAAGGACAAGACGCAGGGCGCCAACATCGTTTGGACAGTCAAGCTGGCGACATGCCAGCCTGACGATTCTCCACCCTGAGAAACCTCATTCACATGGGCCGGCGGCGCTGCCGCACCGGCCCACTCATTGCTTACGCCTTGGCCTTTTCCTTGGCGATCCACCCATCCACCAGCTGCCCCAGCACATCCAGCGGCACCGAACCGGCGCTCAGCACCATATCGTGGAATGCCGGCAGCGAGAACTTCGCACCCAGCGCCGACTTCGCCTTGTCGCGCAGTTCGACGATGCGCAGCATGCCGATCATGTAGGCCGTGGCCTGCCCCGGCCATGCCACGTAACGGTCCACTTCTTCGACATTGATGCCGTAGTCGACCGCCTGCTGGCGCGTCCAGCCCTTGGTATGCAGGCCGGTGTCCACCACCAAGCGCCGCGCACGGAACAGTTCCGAACCCAGTGCGCCGAGCAGGCCGGGCACGTCGCCTTCATACCAGCCCTGCTCCACCGCCAGGCGCTCGGTGTACAACGCCCAGCCTTCGCTGTGCGCGCTGCCGCCGCTGAAGATGCGCTGGCTGCGGAATTTCGGGATGCCTTCCAGCTCCTGCTGGATCGCCAGCTGGAAGTGGTGGCCCGGCACCGCCTCGTGGTAGGACAGGCTGCGCATGCGGATCATGTTGAAGCTCGGGCCGCGCAGCGGCACCCAGAACACGCCAGGACGGCTGCCGTCCGGCGCCGGCAGGCTGTAGTGGGCGGCGGCCGATGCTTCGGTCAGCGGCGGCTCGCGGCGCACCTCCACCGGTGCGCGCGGCTTCAGGTTGAACAGGGACGCGCTGCGGCGCTCGGCATCCTTCACCATCTCGGCGTAGCTGGCCAGGATGGCCGGGCGCGGGTCTTCTTCACCCTTTGGCTGGAAGGTGGCGTCGAGCGCCTTCATGCGCGCCTCGATGCCGCCCTCGTTGAAGCCGAGCGCACGCAGGTGCTTGTCCATCTCGGCTTCGATGCGCGCCACTTCGCGCAGGCCGATGGCGTGGATCTGCTCGGCCGTCAGCTTGGTGCTGGTGTAGTTCTCGATCGCGCGGTTGTACGCTGCCATGCCGTTCGGCAGGCGCGCGATGCCGGCCGTGTCGTTCGTCTTCGGATGCAGCTCGGCCATGAAGGCCTGCACGCGCGCGTAGGCCGGGCGGACCTTGTCTTCGACGATCTTCGTCGCACGCGCGATTGCCGCCGTGCGTGCTTCCGGGCTCAGGTCCTTCAGGGCCGCTGTGCGCCCTTCCAGCGAGGTGACCAGCACGTTCTGGGCGGCGGCGGGCTTCAGGAAGGTATCGACCTGGAACTGGGCGCGCTCGAGGATGAAACGCGGCGGGATCATCTTTTTCGCCGTGGCGCTTTTGGCGCGGGCCAGGGCTTCGTCCATGCGCGTGCCCACCTGTTCCAGGCGCGCCAGGTAGCTGTCGACATCCGACGCGCGGCGCATCGGGTGGGTTTGCGTCATGAAGTTGACCAGGCTGACCTGGGCGCCGCTGAACTGCTGGAACACGAAGCCGTGGTCCTCGAAGGGCTCGTTGGCGACCGTGTTCGACAGCGACCAGCGCATCACCGCCGCCGAAATGCGCTGGGTCTCGTCCAGCGGACCGGCCATCCATTTATCCAGGCGCGCGATGCCCTGCCTGGCCAGGGCGATCATCTTCTGGCGCTGGGCCGGGGTTTGCGGGGTCAACTGGCGGTCCAGCGCATCCTGCTCGGCGCCGCTGAAGTACTGGGTCGAGGTGGCGAACTGCGGGTTCTGGCGCACCCAGTCCTGGGCGAAGCCGTCGGCCCATTTGTCGAAGGCGGCGTTCGGTTTCACGGCGGCCGTGGCGGTGGCCGGGGCGGCCAGGGCTTGCTGCGGCAGGACGGCGGCGGCGATGGCGAGCGGGACGAACAGCGAGGCGATGGCGGTGCGCAGGATACGACGGGAGGATGCGGGCATGGATGTCTCTTCTGATTGATCGTGCGGCGGGTTGCCGTGACGAAAATCTAACATGGAAGAGAGGGTGGGGACAGTCTTTACAGCTGTGGTGCGGGGTGCGGGGTGCGTAGGGTGGGCACTTGCGCGGCCCGGCCCACCCTACGAGTCATCCGCGACGATGTTCAGCGCGGGCTGCTTTGCCGGACTCCAGCTGCGCGCCAGGCGCCATTCCCTGCCCTCGCCTTCGACTACCACCTGCCAGTGCGTCGGCTCCAGCCCCTTAGCATTCACCGTGAAGTTGCCGTAGTCGTCGGGCCGTACCTCCAGCGTCACGTCTTTCTGCGGCTGGGTTGGATGCGCCAGGTGGATGCGAAACGGCGCCAGCATCGGCCGCCCAAAACTCAGCAAACGCCCGGACAGCGTGCCGGCCTGCGCATCGAAGCGGGCGTCCAGCGCCAGCTGCAGCGAGGTCGCCACGCGGTCGCGGCGCAGATCCTGGTTGATGGCCTTGCCCTGCTTGTAGTAGTCGTCGACCACCATCGCGTCGGGCTGCTGCACGGCCAGCCAGACGGTGACGGCCGTGGCCACCATCACCGCCGCCGGACCGAGCATGATGAACCAGGGCCAGCGGTGCTTGTACCAGGGTTTGACAGGCGGCTTCTTGACAGCGTGTTGCATCATTCACTCCTTCAGCGCGGCACGATAAAGGCCGCTTCTTCGCGCACGGACACCGACGAATCGTCCAGCGCGGTGACGGTAAACGCGATCCGGTGCGAACCGCCCTCGCCCGCCGCGGCGCGCACCCGCACCGGCACCGCACGCGCGCTGGCGCCGTCGAGCGCTACCACGCTGGCGTCGACGATGCGCGCACCGGGCATGCCGTCGACGGTCAGGCGATAGCTGCGCGCGTCTTCGCTTGTATTCATCAGCTGCAGCCGGTACACGTTCTCGATCTGCCCGTCCTCGACCTCGCGCCCCATCGAGCCGCGGTCGCGGATCACGTCCACCTTCAGCGGCGTGCGCAAGGCCAGCGACGTGGTCATGGCCAGGATCAGCAGCCCCAGCACCGCCGTATAGCCCAGCACCTTCGGACGCAGCAGGCGCCGCTTCACCTCCTGCGCGCCCCAGCCCTGCGCCAGCGCATTCTCGGTCGCATAGCGGATCAGCCCGCGCGGCTTGCTTACCTTGTCCATCACGCCGTTGCAGGCGTCGACGCAGGCGGCGCAGCCGATGCATTCGTATTGCAGGCCGCGGCGGATGTCGATGCCGGTCGGGCAAACCTGCACGCACATGGTGCAGTCGATGCAGTCTCCGAGCTTGTCGCCCGCCACGCGCGCGCCCGGACGGCGCGGTTCGCCGCGCTTGCGGTCGTAGGTGACGACCAGGGTGTCCTTGTCGAACATCGAGCTCTGGAAGCGCGCATACGGACACATGTACTTGCACACCTGTTCGCGCATCCAGCCGGCGTTGCCATAGGTGGCGAAGCCGTAGAACAGCACCCAGAAGCCTTCCCAGGCGCCCAGATTGAAGCTGGCCACCTCGTGCATCAGCGTATGCACGGGCGTGAAGTAGCCGACGAAGGTGAAGCCGGTCCACAGCGCCACGGCCAGCCAGGCCGCGTGCTTGGCGCCCTTCTTCCAGATTTTCTCGAACGTCCACGGCTGGCGATCCAGGCGGATGCGGGCGCTGCGCGCGCCTTCGATCTGGCGTTCGATCCAGAGGAAGAGTTCCGTGTACACCGTCTGCGGACAGGCGAAGCCGCACCACACCCGCCCCGCCACCGCGGTGACCAAAAACAGCCCATAGGCGCAGATGATCAGCAGCCCGGCCAGGTAAATGAAATCCTGCGGCCACAGCACCAGGCCGAACAGGTGGAACTTGCGCGCACCGAGGTCGAACAGCACCGCCTGGCGCCCGTTCCACTGCAGCCAGGGCAGCCCGTAGAAGACGATCTGGGTCAGCCAGACCCCGGCCCAGCGCAGGCGCGCATAGTGGCCCCTGATTTCGCGCGGGTAGATTTCTTCGCGCGCGGCGTACATCTTGACCACCGCTTCCTTCGGCATGCTCATTTTGCCGCTACCTTGTCGTCAAGGGACTTGGCTGGCGCCGGGTTCGACAGGCTCCACACATAGGCCGCCAGCACGTGCACCTTCGGCTCGCCCAGGAAGTCGCCGAACGCCGGCATGGTGTTGGTGCGGCCCTTGCGGATGGTTTCCATGATGGTGTCGGCGCTGCCGCCGTACAGCCAGGTTTTATCGGCCAGGTTCGGCGCGCCCAGCATGGGATTGCCCTTGCCCTCGGCGCCATGGCAGGCGGCGCAGGCGCCGAACTTGGCTTTGCCGAAGGCGACCTTCACCGGGTCGGCCGTCAGGCCCGACAAGTTGCGCACGTAGTGGGCCACGCCCTCGATGTCCCTGTCCGAACCCAGCGCCACGCCCATGGCCGGCATCTGGCCGATGCGGCCGGCCATGATGGTCTGCTTGATGGTCTCGGGTTCGCCGCCGTGCAGCCAGTCGCCATCCGTCAGGTTCGGATAGCCCTTGTTGCCGCGCGCGTCGGACCCATGGCACTGCGCACAGTAGTTCAGGAACATGCGCTCGCCGATGGCATGGGCCTGCGGGTCGGCGGCAACCGCCTTCAGGTCCTGGCTGGCGTAGCGCGCGAACAGCGGGCCGTACTCAAGGCTGGACTGTTTGAGTTCGGCCTGGTAAGCGCCGGTCGAATTCCAGCCAAGCTTGCCGGCATAGCTGCCCAGGCCCGGAAACAGCACCAGGTAGACGATGCCGAACACGATGGTGAGATAGAACAGGCCCATCCACCAGCGCGGCATCGGTGTATTCAGTTCGGTGAGGTCCTCGTCCCAGACGTGGCCGGTGGTCTTCGCGGGCTGGCCGTCGGCATCGAGCTTGACCTTGTAGCGCGACTGCGACCACAGCAGGATCGCGCAGCCGGCGATCGAGGCGATGGTGATCAGCGCGACGTACCAGTTCCAGAAGCCGCTGGTGAAGTCAGACATGGTCCTTCTCCTCGTCCAGGAAGGGCAGCGCGGCCGCCGCGTCGAAGTCGCGGCTGCGGTGCAGCAGGAAGGTCCAGAGCAGGATGCCCATGAAGGTGGCGAACGAGACCACCGTCATCACGCTGCTGGCGCTGTCAAAGATGTGTGCGAGTTCCATGTCGGTTCCTCAGTTCCTTGTCTTGATGTGCGTGCCCAGGCCTTGCAGGTAGGCGATCAGGGCATCCTGTTCGGTCTTGTTCGCCAGCTCGGCCGGCGCATTCTTGATCTCCTCTTCGCCGTAGGGCACGGCGAGCACCTGCATCGCGCGCATCTTCGGCACGATCTCGGCGGGCACCAGCTTGGTTTTCGCCAGCCAGGGGTAGCCGGGCATGTTCGATTCCGGCACCACGTCGCGCGGGTTGTCGAGGTGGGTGCGGTGCCACTCGTCGCTGTAGCGGCCGCCCACGCGCGCCAGGTCCGGGCCGGTGCGCTTGCTGCCCCACTGGAAGGGGTGGTCGTAGACGAATTCGCCGGCCACCGAGTAATGGCCATAGCGTTCGGTCTCGGCGCGGAAGGGCCGGATCATCTGCGAGTGGCAGTTGTAGCAGCCTTCGCGGATGTAGATGTCGCGGCCGGCCAGGCGCAGCGGCGAATAAGGCTTCAAGCCCGCCACCGGCTCGGTGGTGGATTTCTGGAAGAACAGCGGCACGATCTCGACCAGGCCACCGAAGCTGATCACCAGGATCACCAGGCCGATCAGCAGCCAGGGATTCTTTTCGATCCATTCATGGGTAAAGTTTTTCATGTTCGTGGCTCTCCGTTCAGGCGTGCGCGGGTACATGCGGATCGATCGGCGTATGCATCGGCTTGTTCGGCTGCGGGATCGGCGCATCCACATTCACCGTGCCGGCCAGGGTCTTCCAGGTATTCAAGGCCATCATCAGCATGCCCGACAGGTAGAGGAAGCCGCCCAGGAAGCGCACCGCGTAGTAGGGATAGGTCGCCTTCACGCTTTCGGCAAAGGTATAGGTGAGCGTGCCGTCCGGATTCACCGCGCGCCACATCAGGCCCTGCATCACCCCGGCGATCCACATCGCGGCGATGTACAGCACGATGCCGATGGTGGCGACCCAAAAATGCGCTTCAACCAATTGGACGCTGTATATCTCCTTCTTCCCGGCCAGACGCGGGATCAGGTAGTAGATCGAGCCCATGGTGATGAAGCCGACCCAGCCCAGGGCGCCGGCATGCACGTGGGCGACGGTCCAGTCGGTGTAGTGCGACAGCGAGTTGATGGTTTTAATGGACATCATCGGGCCCTCGAAGGTGGCCATGCCGTAGAACGAGAGCGAGACGATCAAAAACTTCAGGATCGGATCCGAACGCAGCTTGTGCCAGGCGCCCGACAGGGTCATCACGCCGTTGATCATGCCGCCCCAGCTTGGCGCCAGCAGGATCAGGGAAAACACCATGCCCAGCGACTGGGTCCAGTCGGGCAGCGCGGTGTAGTGCAGGTGGTGCGGGCCGGCCCACATGTAGGTGAAGATCAGCGCCCAAAAGTGGACGATCGACAGGCGGTAGGAGTAGACCGGGCGCTCGGCCTGTTTCGGGATGAAGTAATACACCATGCCGAGATAGCCGGCGGTGAGGATGAAGCCGACCGCGTTATGGCCGTACCACCACTGGATCATGGCGTCCTGCACGCCGGCGTACACCGGGTAGGACTTGAAGGCGGACACCGGGACGACGGCGCCGTTCACGATGTGCAGCACGGCCACGGCGATGATGTAGGCGCCGAAGAACCAGTTGGCCACGTAGATGTGCTGGACCTTGCGCCTGACGATGGTGCCGAAGAAAACCACGGCGTAGGCGACCCAGACGATGGCGATCAGGATCGCGATCGGCCATTCGAGTTCGGCGTACTCCTTGCCGCGCGTGAGCCCCATCGGCAGCGTGACCGCGGCCGACACCAGCACGGCTTGCCAGCCCCAGAAGGTGAAGGCGGCCAGCTTGTCGGAGAACAGGCGCACCTGGCAGGTACGCTGCACCACATAATAGGAGGTGGCGAACAGGCCGCAGATGCCGAAGGCGAAGATCACCGCGTTCGTGTGCAGCGGACGCAGGCGGCCGTAGGACAGCCAGGCGATGTCGAAGTTGAGCGCGGGCCAGGCCAGCTGCGCCGCGATGAAGACGCCGGCGGCCATGCCGATGACGCCCCACACGACCGTGGCGATGGCAAACTGGCGCACGATCTTGTAGTTATAGTGTTGACTGCTTTCCAAGGTACTCTCCCGAGTGGGTTGACTGCGATCACAGCAGGGAGAGTAGTTTTCTGGACTTTAAAAATCCTTGATGTGAATCAAAATTTCAAATTTCGCATGGGATATGGAATGCGGCTTCAATGAAGCGTCATGGCTCACGGTTTCTGGCCTGCGGCAATGATCGTACGGTGGGCACTCCGTGCCCACGCGAAAGCCTGATCGTTGTTGGCCATGTTTCTTCCCCGACCGCAGCACCGTAGGGCGCGCCCCAAAGCGCCGCGCTGGCGTAACCTTATGTAGAAACGCCGCGGAGCGAGTCGTCACGGCCGCCGCGCCCCGGATGCGCACGTACCCGCGTGGGCACGGGGTGCCCACCGTACGATTCACTGCGGCGATGTTTTCCACATTACCTAAAACATCGACAAGGAACGCCATATGCCCATCTCGCAATCCCTCCACGAAGAAATCGCCAAACGCCTGCAGCAAGCCCGCGAGGAAGCCCTTGCCACGGTCCGTGTCCGCACCGATGCCGACCCCGAAGGCAACGAACCCCCAGTGATCTCGCCGCGCGCCCACCTGGTGCAGAACGACGACGCGCCGACAGCCGAAATGATCGCCCACGACGAAGAGCACTTCGCCGAGCACGAAACAAATCTCCTGCACGAGATCGACGCCGCCATCGGCCGCCTGGAAAACGGCGGCTACGGCATCTGCGTGTCCTGCGGCTGTGACATCCCGGAAGAGCGCCTGCTGGCCACGCCCACCGTGCAGACCTGCATCCAGTGCCAGGAACGCATCGAGCAGGAGGAAGGCACGGGCCGCGGCCCGACCATGTAAGTCAGTGCTGCATCCGCACCTTCACCGTCCGGCACGGCGGCGTCAGCGGGCGCTTGTCGACGAACGCGTCGATGCCCTTCTCCACACAGACGCTCGAGGTCCATAGCGCGAAGTGGGCGCCGTCCGCGATCGTGAACACCTCGACCGGGCCGCGTTCGCGCAGCGCGGCCACGTGGCGCAGCGCGGCGTCGTAGGGCGTCTTCGCATCGCGCTCGCCCTGGATTACCAGGGTGCGCGGCAGGCGCGGCGGCAGTTTCGCGAAGAATGCGTCGCGCGGGTACAGCGGCAGGCCAGGCTCGATCAGCAGTCCCGGCAACGTACTCGAAAACAGCAGCCCTGCTCTTCCTGGCGCACCGCGTCGCGCTGGCGGCCCGGCTGCAAATTGTTTTCCGAGCCGCTGATGATGGACACGAGCGCAATCGAAGGCGGCGACTGCGGGAAGGCGCCCAGCACCGCGCCTTCCCGCTCCAGTTCCCGTTTCATGTCCTCGATACCCTCGGTCTTGCCTCCCTCCAGCGCCTTGAGCAGGTAGGGAATGCGCGTGGCGGCGTCCGGCACGTCGAGGCTGGCGCCGAAGAAGCGCTTCAGGTTCTTGCCGGGCACCGCGGCCTGCAGCGCCGGGTCTCCGTCGAAGCGCGCCAGCACCCGGCGGTACAGCGCCTCGGCCGGTTCGCCCAACTGGGCATGGCAATAATCGTAGCCATCGCACCAGGCCAGCAGCTTGCGCCCGGCTGCGTCCGTGGTCAGCGAGCGCCGGCTCAGGTCCGCGCTGGCGTCGTCCTGCAAGGGCACCAGCGAATCGAGCACCACGCCGTCGATGTGCTCCGTTCCCAGCGCCAGCGTGCGCAGCACCAGCTGGGTGCCGTACGACACGCCATACACCCAGGTCTGGCCCTGGCGCGGAACGCTGCCGATCAGGCGCTTCAGGTCGTGCGCCGCGTTCGTTTGCGAGAACTGGCGCGCATAGGCCGGCTGCTCGTTCAGGCGTTGGAAGCAGCTGGCCCACTCGGCGCCGGCCAGCGCGGTGCCGCCGGGCGAGGCCGCGGATTCTTCGTCCGGGCACAGGCGCGTGGAGAATCCCGTGCCGCGGTGGTCGGGGACCAGCAGGTCGAAACCGGCAAAGGCCTTGCGCAGCACCGGCAGCAGGCCATAGAACGAGGCGCCCGATTCGCCCGGACCGCCGGCGATCAGCCACACCTGCCCGCGCGCCTGGCCCGTGGCCGGGAACTTGCGCACGAACAGCTGGAGCCCGGCTTTCGGCGCGCCGGCCAGGCCCGATGGATCGGCGGCGACGCGCTCCACGGCGCACAGGCTGCCGGCCAGTGCCGGCTTGCTGGCGGCATCAATGCAGGGAGTGAAGCCGGCCGCCCGGGCAGCGCCACTGGCGGCCAGGGATAGCCCCAGGGATAACAATGCCACGCTCAGGCGGCGCTCCAGCTTCTTCATCGCGTCTCGTTTTCTTGTCAAAAAACTTAGAGTAACCGCGAGGAAACTTATTGTCGAGAAAGAATGAATCTGTTTGTCATGCTGCACCTCAGCCGGCTGGCCGGTCGTCGTCGCGCAGCAGGCGCAGGGCCGGACCTTCCAGGTCGTCGAATTGGCCGCTGTCGGCGGCGCCGAAAAAGACCCAGAGCGCCAGCGCCACCAGCACCAGGCTCAGGGGAATCAAGAGATACAGCGCTTCCATTCTCGCCTTCCTTTTATTTCCTCAACCTTAGGGCGTTCAGCACCACCACCGCCGAACTGGCGGCCATGCCGACACCGGCCAGCCAGGGATTCAGCAGCCCCGTTGCCGCCAGCGGAATCGCGCACAGGTTGTAGACGCTGGCCCAGGCCAGGTTCTGGCGGATGATGCGCAGCGTGCGGCGCGCGGTGTCGAGAGCGTCGAGCAGAGGCAGCAGGCTGTCGCCGAGCAGCACGCAGTCGGCGTGCAGCTGGGCAAGCGCGGCGCCGCCGCCCATCGCAAACGAGACGTCGGCCCCGCGCAGCACGGCGGCGTCATTGATGCCGTCGCCGACCATCGCCACCGTGGCGCCCTGCGCCTGCAGCTCGCGCACGAAGTCCAGTTTCTGCTGCGGCAGCTGGTCGCCCGCCGCCAGGCGGATGCCCAGCTGCGCCGCCACCTGCTGGGCCGCGCGCGACTCGTCGCCGGAAAGCAGGACCACGGTCTTGCCGGCAGCCTCGAAACGGCGCACGACCTCGATTGCCTCGGAACGCAGGCCATCGGCGATATCGAAGCGCGCCAGCCAGGCGCCCTGCCTGCCGAGCCAGACCGCGCTGCCCTGCGCCTCGGGCGCCGCCGGCATGCGGCGGCCGGCCAGCGCCGCCACGAAGGCCGCGCTGCCGAGCCGGTAGCGCACGCCGTCGACGTCGCCCTCGATGCCCTGCCCGGCCGTGTGGACGACGTCCCGTGCCTCGCTGGCCGGCCCGGCCGCGGCGGCGCGGATCGCCTGCGCCAGCGGGTGTACGCTGCCGGCTTCGAGTGCAGCGGCAAGCGCCACTGCCTGCGGCGCGCGCTCGCGCGACGCACCGAAGCCGCGGACGTCGCGCACCACGGGCCGGCCCAGGGTCAAGGTGCCGGTCTTGTCGAACACGACGTGGGTGGCGCGCTCCAGGGTTTCCAGTGCGTGCGGCTGCACGGCCAGCACGCCGCGCCGCAGCAGGCGGCCGGTGGCCGCGGCCAGCGCGGTCGGCGTGGCCAGCGACAGCGCGCACGGACAGGTCACGACCAGCACCGCGATCGCCGCCGGCCAGGCGCGCGCTGGGTCGACCAATTGCCAGGCCAGGAACACGATCACGGTCAGCACCAGCAGCACCGCCACCGACCAGGCGGCAACGCGGTCGGCCCACAGCGCCAGCGCCGGCTTGCCCTGCCCGGCCTTGTCGGCCAGGCGCACCAGCAGCGCCAGGGTACTGTCGCGCGCCGCCGCCTGCACCCGCAGCAGCACGGGCTGCGTCACGTTGACGGCGCCGCCGGGCAGCATGTCGTTCACGGCCATGCGCCGCGCCCTGCTTTCCCCGGTCAGCAGCGACAAATCGGCATCGGTCTCGCCCTCGACGATCACGCCGTCGGCCGGCGCCGCCTGGCCGGGCGCGACCAGCACCACGTCGCCCGGCTGCAGGCTGGCCGCCGCCACCAGCTCGGTGGCGCGCTCGAGCGGATAGGCCGGCATGCGCTGGCTTGCGGCCGGCATGGCTTCCTGCAGCGCCTCCAGCGCACGGGTGGCGCGGCGGCGGGCGCTGAGTTCCAGGTAGCGGCTGGCCAGCAGCAGGAAGATGAACATCGTGATCGAGTCGAACCAGACCTCGCCCCGGCCCCGGACCAGGGCCACCGTGCTGCCGATGAAGGCGGCGCCGATGCCGAGCGCCACCGGCACGTCCATGCCCGGCAGGCCGCGGCGCAGGTCGCGCCAGGCGCCGCCGAAAAAGGGCAGCGCCGAATACAGCACGGCCGGCAGCGTGAGCACGAAGGAAGCCCAGCCCATCAGCGCCGCCATGTCGGCATCCATGCTGCCGTCGTCCGCCAGGTAGACCGGCACCGCGTACATCATCACCTGCATCATCGCCAGCCCGGCCACGAACAGCTGGCGGAACAGCTTGCGGCGTGCACGCTCCAGCTGTTCGCCGTGGCGCTCCCTGTCGTAAGGATAGGCGCTGTAGCCGATGGCGCGCAGCGCACGCAGGATGTGGCTCACCTTGCAGACGGCCGGGTCCCAGCGCACCTGCAGGCGCTCCGTGCTGACGTTCAGCAGGCTTTCCTGTACGCCGGGCAGCGCGTTCACGCGGCGTTCGATCAGCCAGACACAGGCGGCGCAGCGGATGCCTTCGACGGTGAAGCTGCCTTCGCCGGTGTTTCCGGCAGCGTCGAACAGCGCCAGCTCGGGTGCGCCATCGACAATGCCGCCATCGACGGTGGCGCCGTAGCCGCTGCGGGTGTCGTAGTAGTCGCCGCAGCCGGCGTCGACGATGGTGTGCGCCGCCGCCGCGCAGCCCGGGCAGCACATGGCGCGCTCGGCGCCGCCGACGGAGGCGCGCCACGGGCTGTGTGCGGGCAGCGGCAGGCCGCAGTGGAAACAACCGCCGGGGCAATCGTCGGATGCGGGTGGTGTCGCCGCGCTGGCGTCGTCCTCCGCCGCCGCGTCCTCGCTGCCGTCCCTCATGGCGCAACGCACACGAGGTGCAGCCAGCTGGGCGGCAGTCCACCCACCGCGCGCAGCAGGCCGGTCACGCCAAAGGCCAGCACCAGTGCGCCGCAGCCGATGCGCACCGCCGGCAGGCGCAGCCAGCCGCGCAGGCGGGCGCCGAGCAGGCCGAGCGCCAGCATCATCGGCAGCGTGCCCAGGCCGAAGGCAAGCATGGTCAATGCGCCGGAGACGATGGAGCCGCTCAGCATCGCCGTGACCAGCACGCTGTAGACCATGGCGCAGGGCAGCCAGCCCCACAGGGCGCCGGCTGCGAACATGCGGCCCGGGGTGTCGGGCGGGCCGATCCGGGCCAGTTGCGGGCGCGCGTGGCGCCACACCAGCTGCCCCGCCCGTTCGATGTGGGCGATGCCGCTCCAGGCATTCATCAGGTGCAGGCCGAGGGCGACCAGCATCGCGTTCGCCAGCCAGTACGCGCCCGCCTGCAAGGCCGGCAACGCTGTCAACGCGCTTGCCCCTTGCGCCACGCCGCCGGCCAGCGCGCCGGCTGTCATGTAGCTGGCGAGACGCCCGGCATTGTAGGCGGCCACGTGCAGGCCGGCGCGGTCGGCGATGGCAGGGCGCAGCGCAATGACTGCCACGCCTGCGCGCGTACGCGGCGGCGTCACGGACAAGGCGCCGACGATCCCGCCGCACATGGCGCCGCAGTGGACGCTGCCGAGCAGGCCCACGACGAACACCGGGAACAGGCTGGGGCTCATCTGCTTATAGAGTGCGCGAGTAGCGTGGAACGGCGGCCGGCACTGCACGCGGCGCCGCCAGGTAGCGGTCGAACACCATGCAGACGTTGCGGATCAGGAGGCGCCCGCGCGTCGTCACCGAGATCCAGTCGCCCTCGATGGTGACCAGGCCGTCGTATTCGAGCTGGCGCAGGGCCACCAGCTCGTCGGCGAAGTACTGGCCAAACGCGATCGGAAAGGCCAGCTCGATGGCGGAGATCGACAGCTCGAACTGGCACATCAGCTTGCCGATGATGGTGCGGCGCAGCAGGTCGTCCATGCCGAGCGCGATGCCGCGCACCACCGGCAGCTCGTTGTTGTCGAGCGCCTCGTAATAGTCTTCCAGGGTCTTGGCGTTCTGGCTGTAGGTGGCGCCGATCGCGCTGATGGCCGACACGCCGCAGGAAATCAGGTCGGTGTCGGCATGGGTCGAATAGCCCTGGAAGTTGCGGTGCAGGCGGCCCTGGCGCTGGGCGATGGCGAGGTCGTCGCCGGGTTTCGCGAAGTGGTCCATGCCGATGTAGACGTAGCCGGCCCCGGTCAGGCGCTCGATGCACAGGGCCAGCATGGCCAGCTTTTCTGTGGAAGACGGCATGTCCGCCTCAAGAATGCGCCGCTGCGGCTTGAACACGTGCGGCAGGTGGGCGTAGTGGTAGATCGAGATGCGGTCCGAGCTGGCGGCGATCACCTTTTCGATGGTGGCGGTCATGGTGGCCAGGTTCTGCCTGGGCAGGCCGTAGATCAGGTCGATGCTGATCGAACGAAAACCCGCCTCGCGCGCGGCAGCGATGATGGCACGCGTTTCGCTTTCGGGCTGGACGCGGTTGACGGCCTTCTGCACTGCGGGATTGAAGTCCTGCACGCCCAGGCTGATGCGGTTGAAGCCCTGGCGGCGCAGGCTGTGCACGCGCTCCCTGGTAACGGTGCGCGGGTCGACTTCGATCGAATACTCGCCGATGTCGTCCGATGCGAAGCGAAAACTGCGGCGCAGGTGGGCCATCAGTTCGCCCATCTGCTCGTCGCTCAGGTAAGTCGGCGTGCCGCCGCCGAAGTGCAGCTGTTCGACTTCGTTGATGCCGGCGAAGAGCGCGGCCTGCATCGCGATCTCGCGCTTCAGGTAGCCGAGGTAGGTGGCGGCCTTTTCGCGGTTCTTGGTCACGATCTTGTTGCAGGCGCAGTAGTAGCAGACCGTGTCGCAGAACGGCACGTGCAGGTAGAGCGACAGCGGGCGGGCACCGCCACGGGTACGCACCGAGGCCACCGCGTGCAGGTAGTCGCGGTAGGCGAAGCCGTCGCCGAAGCGGTCGGCGGTCGGGTAGGAGGTGTAGCGCGGGCCGTTCTTGCCGAGCCGCCCGACCAGTTCGGGGTCGAAGTCGACGGCCTTGGCGACGGGGACCGCCGCGCGGCGGATCGCGCTGACGGGGATGTGCTGGTGAAGCATGGGGAGACTCCTGCTGCCTGCCGGCCGCGGGGTGCGGCTCGGCTTGATACGAGGAGTCTATTGATCAACCTCAGCCGAATCCTTGACGCACATCAAGCAGACCGCATTGCTGTCGAGTTCCCTACCCTTGCCCAGCTCCCAGCCTGAACACCGACAAAGCCTGTCCCAGCTGCGCCGCTTCTTCCGCCACGTTCGCCGAGGCGCTGGCCGATTGTTCCACCAGTGCCGCGTTCTGGCGCGTGATCGCGTCGAGCGCGCCCATGGCAGCGCTCACCTCGGCGATGCCGCCACCCTGGGCCCGGCTGGCGAGCGTGATGTCGTACATGATGGCCGCTGCCTGCTGGACCGAACCGACGACATCGCGCATGGTCCGGCTCGCCTCGCCCACCAGCATATCGCCTTGCCCGACCTTGCGTACCGAGTCGTCGATCAGCGCCTTGATCTCCTTCGCGGCGCCGGCCGAGCGCTGGGCCAGGCTGCGCACTTCGCCGGCGACGACGGCAAAGCCGCGCCCCTGCTCGCCGGCACGCGCCGCCTCCACCGCCGCGTTCAGGGCCAGGATATTGGTCTGGAAGGCGATGCCATCGATCAGGCCGATGATGTCAACGATGCGTGCTGCCGAGGTGCTGATCTGGCCCATGGTGCCGCCGACCCGCTCGACGGCTTCGCCGCCGTGTCCTGCCACACCGGCTGCCGCGCCGACCAGGGCGTCTGCGCGCTGGGCGCTGTCGGCGTTACGGGTGGCGGCGGCGGCGATCTGCCCGAGGCTGACGGCAGTGGCTTCCAGGCTGGCGGCCTGGGCCTCGGTGCGGCCGGCCAGGTCGCCATTGCCGGCGGCGATGGCGCGCGTGGCGCGTTCGATCGAACCGACGTTGCTGCGCACATCGCCAACGATTGCGCGCAGGTTGACATTCATCTGGCGCAGCGCCAGCAGCAAATGGCCAAGCTCGTCGTCAGCGCCGGCCTCGCAGGGTTGCGACAGGTCGCCACCGGCAAGCGCATGCACGGCGCGGGTGGCCGCGCGCAGCGGTGCCACCAGGCTGCGCTGCAACTGGACCCAGGCGGCCAGGGTGCCCAGCACGCCGAGGCCCGCCGCCACGCACAAGGCGGCGCCATCGGCCGCGGCGCCCAGCACGGCCAGCAGCAAGGCCTGGGCGCCCATGACCAGGCCGAGCCGGCGTCCCAGCGACATCCGGCGCAGCGCAGCCAGGCGCGCCGCAAAGCCGGTTTTCACGGCACGCCCGCCGCGGATTGCCAGTCCGCCCCGCGCGCCGGACCGAAAGCGCGCATACAAGGCCTCGGCGGCGGCGGCCTGTTCCGGTGTGGGGGCGGTGCGCACCGACATGTACCCGGACACGGCGCCATTCTCGCGCACCGGCACCACGTTTGCGACCACCCAATAGAAATCGCCGTTCTTGCGGCGGTTCTTGACCATGCCGGTCCAGGGCCTGCCGGCCTGCAAGGTCTGCCACAAGTCGGCAAACGCCTCGGACGGCATGTCGGGGTGGCGTACGACGTTGTGCGCCTTCCCGAGCAGCTCGGCTTCGGCAAAACCGCTCACCTCGACGAAGCTCGGATTTACATAGGTGATGCGGCCCTTGGTGTCGGTCGTGGACACGATCGACTGGCCTGCCTGCATGCGGTATTCGATGCCGGTAATGGGCAAGTTGCTACGCATGATACTCCTTTGTTGCTTCAATGCAATATAAAACGGAGGATTGTACGCGACGTTTTCCACGTCCAAGGCATAACTTGCCTTTATCACCAGAAGAATTCACGGCGCCGTTACACGTGCGCGACGACATGGTGCGGGTGTTAATATTGCCCAATGGACAATCTCACCCACTCCCTGGCCGGCCTCGCGCTGGGCGAACTGACCCACCGCCTGCTGCCCGTCGAAGCCGATCCGCAGCGCGCCGGCACCCGGCGCCGCCTCCTATTGGTCAGCGCGGCAGTCGCCAGCAACTTCCCCGACCTCGACCTGGTGCTGACCGGGCTGGCGCCGGAACCGCTCGGCTACCTGCTGCACCACCGCGGCCACACGCACACGCTGCTGTACGCCCTGCCCCAGGGCTTGCTGATGCTGGCCGCGATCTGGCTGCTGTGGCCGGCGGCGCGCCAGTTGCTGCGCACGAATGGCGCGGCGCGCCTCGGGCTGTTCGCGACCACCGTGCTCGGCCTGCTGCTGCACCTGGGCATGGATGCGATGAACGTCTACGGCGTCCACCCGTTCGCGCCCTTCGATCCGCGCTGGTTCTATGGCGACATGATCTTCATCGTCGAGCCGGTGTTCTGGCTGGCGCTCGGCACGCCGCTGGCGGCGCACGTGGCGCGGCCCTGGCTGCGCAGGACTTTCCTGGCGCTGCTGCTGGCCGTGCCGCTGCTGTTCACCCTGGCCGGCTTCCTGGAATGGGGTTCGCTCGCCGGCCTGGCCGTCATCTGGCTGCTGGCCCTGGTGCTGACGCGGCGCCGGAGCGAACGCACGGCGCTGGTGGCGGGCGTGGCGACCGTGCTCGGCTTCGTGCTGGTGCAGGCCTGGAGCGCCGGCCTGGCGCGCGAGCAGGTGGCGGCCAGCCTGCGCCGCGGCGATCCCCATGTGCGCATCTTCGACACCGCCCTCTCGGCCTTTCCCGCCAATCCGCTGTGCTGGACGGTGGTGAGCGTATCGGGCAACGACGGCGACGACGGCTACCAGGTCCGGCGCGGCGTGCTGAGCCTGGCGCCCGGCATCACGCCTGTGGCGGCCTGCCCGTTCAAGATGCACGGCGAGTATGTCGGCAAAACCGTAGACAGCCTGGCCTGGGGCTGGGAAGAGCGCGGCTCGAAAGCACGCCTGCAGGCGCTGCGGGCCGCCGACTGCCGCGTCGACGCCTGGCTGCGCTTCGCGCGCACGCCCTCGCTGGCGGACGGCCATGCCACCGACGTGCGCTACGGCCCGCACGGCAGCCATAACTTTTCGACCCTGCCTTATGAGAAGCAGGCCCAGGCGCAGGTGCCCTGCCCGTCGCCGCTGCCGCGCTGGGGCTATCCGCGCGCCGACCTGCTCGGGCTGCCTTAAAATACAGCATCGGTCAAGCTCTTAAATTGCTGAGTTGCTAACGCAGCACGCACAATTCAATTGTCACCAGTACAACTAGGTGAATGCGGTATCCTTGGATCTGGAACATGCTGATGTCAAAATTGCATGTGCCGGCGCCCGCACCGTCGCAGGGCCGGCAGACCGGATTCAGGAGAATGGATGACGCCGAAACGATTGCTTTGCATTGCCCCCGATAGTCCTGACGCGGCTGCCATGCTGCGCGAGGCCATGCCCGACTGGGACATTCGCAGCGTCGGCAGCCTGGATGAAGCCAGGTCCGAACTGCGCCAGGAAGCCTATCTCGTCGGCCTGTTGATGCACGTGATCGGATCGAAGCCGCACCAGGAGATCGACCGTTTCCTGCGCCAGCACAGCGGGGTGCAGTGGGTCGGCGTATTCCGCGCCGAAACGCTGGCGGCGCCCGCCTGCCGCGACCTGGTGGCCGACTACCTGTGCGATTACCACACGGTCCCGGTCGATCTGCAGCGCCTGGCCCATACGCTCGGCCACGTGCACGGGCACGCCCAGCTGCGCCGCCCACGCGCCCGGCCTGCCGCCTCGGCATCGAGCCTGATCGGCAGCTGCGACGCCATGCAGCGCCTGCGCGGCCAGGTCGAGCGGGTGGCCAAGGTCGACGCGCCGGTGCTGATCTGGGGCGAAAGCGGCAGCGGCAAGGAGCTCACGGCGCAGGCCATCCACCGCCAGTCGCTGCGCGCGACCGGGCCGCTGGTGCCGATCAACTGCGGGGCGATTGCCCCCAACCTGATCCACTCGGAACTGTTCGGCTACGAGCGCGGCGCGTTCACCGGTGCGGCGCGCGACAAGGTCGGCCTGATCGAATCGGCCAACGGCGGCACCCTGTTCCTGGACGAGATCGGCGACCTGCCAAAGGATCTGCAGGCCAATTTCCTGCGCTTTTTGCAGGAGAAAACCATCATCCGGCTCGGCGCCACGCGCGCCATTCCGGTGGACGTGCGCGTGATCTCGGCCTCGCACGTAAACCTGCAGCAGGCGGTGCTGCGCGGCGACTTCCGCGAAGATTTGTATTACCGGCTCTCGGTGCTGCCGGTGACGGTGCCGCCGCTGCGCGAACGGCGCGACGACCTGGTCGAACTGGCCGAGCACTTCTTCCACCAGCATGCGGCCGACAAGGCGCCCGGCCTGAAGGGCTTCAGCAGCCACGCCCTGAGCGCGATCGCGGCCCACAACTGGCCGGGCAACGTGCGCGAACTGATCAACCGCGTACGGCGCGCGATGGTGATGGCCGACGGCAAATGGATCGAGCCCGACGATCTCGACCTGGCGATGCCGTCGCCGCCCATCGAGGCCGTACTCGACGATGCGCGCTGCAGCTCGGAGCGGCTGGCGATCCGCGCCTGCCTCGACCGCAGCGGCCAGAACGTGAGCCGCGCCGCGCGCGATCTCGGCATCTCGCGGACCACGATGTACCGGCTGCTGGCCAAGCACAATATGCGGCCCTGAACCCATCCGTACAGCGCTCCCAGGGCGCTCAACCGTTCTTTCCTCTCAGAATGCCGGCACATGCCGGCATTGTTTTGGCGCTGTCACCGTCTGCTGTGGCCCGACTGCAAGGCGGAACAATTGATCGGCAGACGTGATGTTT
>NZ_JAULSI010000063.1 GCF_030711405.1 Massilia brevitalea | reverse complement strand
GTAGGGATAGATCCCGAAGGTGAATTGGTGCAGGTAGTTCATGATGGTCTCCTATGCGCGCCAGGCGCGGCGATATCCGTCGTCAGGCAGCGGCGCGCGCCGCACGGTGCGTGCCTTGCGGGTAAAAGTTGATCGGTTGAGTTCCATTCGCGGCCGGCTTGAGCAGCGGCTCGACGCCGTCCGCGCCGGGGCCGAAGGTTTCCAGGGCCTCGTCCATGTCCTTGATCGGCGGCTCGGAGAGTTCCTCGGCCTGGACCGGGGACAGGCTTTCGAGCACATCGAACACGCCCGCATACACGCTGCCGTTGGCATCGAGTTTGCGGCCGATGTGGGCCAGCACGTGGACCGCGTCGCCCAGCAGGCGACCGGCAGCTTCCTCGCTGCCGAGCTGCGACAGGAATTCGAGGAACAGCGGCACGTAGTCGGGCAGCTCGTCCGGGCACATCTCCAGCCCGTGCTTCTTGTACTCTTCCATCAGGTCGACCATGGCCTGGCCACGGTCGCGCGACTCGCCATGGATGTGCTCGAACAGGTGCAGCGAGTGCGAAGGCGTGCGGTCGAAGGTCTGCACGTACTCCTGCTGGAGCGTGATCAGGTCGCTCTCGGCCAGGTGGGCCAGCAGCGAAGCCACGCGGGCGCGCATCGGCACGCTCAAGCCGGCTTCGAGCTCGGGCAAGGCGGCGACCAGGTCCGGTTCCGGGTAGGTCAGCAGCGCCGACAGGATTTGGTAGTGTTGCATGTCGATTCCTCGTTTTCCTTGATCCGCCCCGTGGGCGGGGCGGGTGGGGCGCTTCAGGCGTCCGCGATTTCTTTCTTCTTGCGCGACTTCGGCATCGAGACGAAGTGCACCGAGCCCTGCTTCTTCTTGCCGAACAGCGAGGCGTCGCTGACGCCGTCCGAGCAGCCATTGCCGAAGGAGAAGCCGCACGAACCTTTCTCGTTGAAGCTGTCCTCGACCATCTCCTTGTGGCTGCTCGGGATCACGAAGCGATCCTCGTAGTTTGCGATGGCCATGATGTGGTACATGTCCTCGACCACGGCCTTCGAAAGGTCGACTTGCTTGAGCACCTCGAGGTTCTCGACGCCGTCGACGGACTTGCTGCGCATGTAGGCGCGCATGGCCAGCATGCGGTCCAGCGCATGGACCACCGGCGCTTCCTTGCCCGCGGTGAGCAGATTGGCCAGGTAGCGTACCGGGATGCGCAGGCTGCTGGTATCCGGGATGATGCCGTTCATGCCCATCTTGCCGCTTTCGGCCGCAGCCTGGATCGGCGACAGCGGCGGGATGTACCACACCATCGGCAGCGTGCGGTATTCCGGATGCAGCGGGAAGGCGATCTTCCACTCGACCGCCATCTTGTACACCGGCGAGCGCTTGGCCGATTCGAGCCACGAATCCGGAATGCCCTGGCGGCGCGCTTCCTCGATCACCTTCGGGTCATGCGGGTCGAGGAACAGGTCGAGCTGGGCTTCGTACAGGTCCTGCTCGTCGGCCACCGAGGCGGCGGCCTCGATCTTGTCGGCGTCGTACAGCAGCACACCCAGGTAGCGGATCCTTCCCACGCAGGTTTCCGAGCACACGGTCGGCTGGCCGGCCTCGATGCGCGGGTAGCAGAAGGTGCACTTCTCGGCCTTGCCCGAGGACCAGTTGTAGTAGATCTTCTTGTACGGGCAGCCCGAGATGCACATGCGCCAGCCGCGGCACTTGTCCTGGTCGATCAGCACGATGCCGTCGTCTTCGCGCTTGTACACCGAGCCGGACGGGCAGGAAGCCACGCAGGCCGGGTTCAGGCAGTGCTCGCACAGGCGCGGCAGGTACATCATGAAGGTGTTCTCGAAGGTCGAGTACATCTCTTTCTGCACGTTGTCGAACAGCTTGTCCTTGCTGCGCTTGGCAAATTCGCCGCCCAGGTCGTCCTCCCAGTTCGGACCCCATTCAATCTTGTCCATCTTCTTGCCGGTCAGGACCGAGACCGGGCGGGCAGTCGGCGGCGTCTCCGACAGCGGTGCATTCTGCAGGCGCTCGTAGTCGTAGGTGAACGGCTCGTAGTACTCGTCGATGGCCGGCAGGTTCGGGTTGGCGAAGATGTTGGCCAGGATCTTCAGGCGCGAGCCCTGGCGCGGTTCGATCTTGCCGGAGGCGGTGCGTTTCCAGCCGCCATTCCATTTATCCTGGTTTTCCCACTCCTTCGGGTAGCCGATGCCCGGCTTGGTCTCGACGTTGTTGAACCAGGCGTATTCGACGCCGTCGCGGCTGGTCCAGACGTTCTTGCAGGTCACCGAGCAGGTGTGGCAGCCGATGCACTTGTCCAGGTTCAGGACCATGCCGATTTGTGCTCTGATTTTCATTTCAATTCCTCATTCATCCTGGCGCGTTACGCATTTTTCGGTGCCGGCGTCAAGGCCAGCGCGGGTTCGCGTTCCTCTTTCGGCGCCTTCGGCTGTGCCGCCGGCTTGCCGGTCGCGGGGCGTGGACCGCGCGTGATCTCGTCGCTGTTCGGGCGCGTTTCGTCGCGGGCGCCTTCCATCCACTGCACGTCGCGCATCTTGCGCACCACCACGAATTCGTCGCGGTTTGAGCCGACCGTGCCGTAGTAGTTGAAGCCGTACGACAGCTGGGCGTATCCGCCGATCATGTGGGTCGGCTTGGTCACGGCGCGGGTCACCGAGTTGTGGATGCCGCCGCGCTTCTTCGACATCTCCGCGCCGGGCACGTTGACGATCTTTTCCTGGGCGTGATACATCAGCGTCATGCCTTCGGGGACACGCTGGCTCACCACCGCACGGGCGGTCAGGGTGCCGTTGACGTTGAAGACCTCGATCCAGTCGTTGTCCTCGATGCCGGCGGCTTTCGCGTCGGTCTCCGACAGCCACACGTGCGGGCCGCCGCGCGACAGCGTGAGCATGCGCAGGTTGTCCGAGTAGGTCGAGTGGATGCCCCACTTCTGGTGCGGCGTGATGAAGTTCAACGCCAGCTCCTTGTTCCCGTTCGGGCGCTTGTTCATGATCGCCTCGGTGGTCTTGGTATTGATCGCCGCCTTGTACACGCACAGTCCCTCGCCGAAGTCACGCATCCAGACATGGTCCTGGTAGAACTGCTGGCGGCCGGTCAGCGTGCGCCACGGGATCAGTTCATGCACGTTGGTGTAGCAGGCGTTGTAGCTGACCTCTTCGCTCTCCAGGCCCGACCAGGTCGGCGAAGAGATGATCTTGCGCGGCTGGGCCTGGACGTCACGGAAGCGGATGCTGTCGTGCTCGCGCGGAATCGCCAGGTGCGTGTGGTCGCGCCCGGTGATCTTCGACAGCGCGTCCCAGGCCTTCACGGCCACGTGACCGTTCGTTTCCGGCGCCAGCGTGAGGATCATCTCGGCGGCGTCGATTGCCGTGTCCAGGCGCGGCTGACCCTGCGACACGCCTTCTTCCAGGACGGTGCGGTTGATGCCACGCAGGACGTCGACTTCGTGCCCGGTCTTCCAGCCGATGCCCTTGCCGCCGTTGCCGACCTTTTCCAGCAGCGGACCGACCGAGGTGAACTTCTTGTGGATCTCGCGGTAGTTACGCTCGACCACGGTCATGCTCGGCATGGTCTTGCCCGGGACCGGCTCGCACTCGCCAAGGCGCCAGTCCTTCGGGTCGAACGGCTGGCCCAGCTCGCCCGGGGTGTCGTGCATCAGGGGGGTGAGCACGAGGTCCTTGCGGGTGCCGAGGTGGGCGCCGCCGATTTCCGAGAACTTGGCGGCGATGCCTTTGTAGATTTCCCAGTCCGACTTCGATTCCCACAGCGGCTGCACGGCTTCCGACAGCGGATGGATGAAGGGGTGCATGTCCGAGGTGTTCAGGTCGTCCTTTTCGTACCAGGTCGCGGTCGGCAGCACGATGTCGCCGTACAGGCAGGTGGTCGACATGCGGAAATCAAGCACCACCAGCAGGTCGAGCTTGCCTTCGGCGGCCGGGCGAACTTTCACGTCGCGCGGCTTCACACAGTCGTCCTCGTCGCTCAGCAAGGCATTCTGGGTGCCGAGCAGGTACTTCAGGAAGTACTCGTGGCCCTTGCCCGAGCTGCCCAGGATATTCGAACGCCACACGAACATATTGCGCGGGAAGTTCGCCGGATTGTCTGGGTCATCGCACGAGAAATTCAGCTTGCCGGCCTTGATCTGCTCGACGGCGTATTGGGCCGCGTCCTTGCCTGCGGCTTCGGCCGCGCGGGTGACTTCGAGCGGGTTGGTCTCGAGCTGGGGCGCCGACGGCAGCCAGCCCATGCGTTCGGCCTTGGCGTTGTAGTCGATCAGGGCCATCTCTTCCATCTTGCCGTCGGCAGTCGGGCACAGGATTTCCGAGGTGTGCAGCTTCTCGTGGCGCCACTGGCTGGTGTGGGCGTAGAAGAACGAAGTCGAGTTCATCTGGCGCGACGGACGGTTCCAGTCCAGCGCAAAGGCCAACGGGGTCCAGCCGGTCTGCGGGCGCAGCTTTTCCTGGCCGACGTAGTGCGACCAGCCGCCGCCGCTCTGGCCGATGCAGCCGCACATCATCAGCATGTTGATGATGCCGCGGTAGGTCATGTCCATGTGGTACCAGTGATTCAGCGCCGCGCCGACGATGACCATCGACTTGCCCCGGGTGCGGTCGGCGTTGTCGGCGAACTCGCGCGCCACGGTGATCACATCCTGCGCCTTGACGCCGGTGTGCTTGACCTGCCAGGCTGGGGTGTAGGGCACGTCGTCTTCGTAGCTCTTGGCCGCGTTCGGGCAGATGCCACGGTCCACGCCGTAGTTGGCCATCGACAGGTCGAACACGGTGGTGACCAGGGCCTCGGTGCCGTCGGCCAGGGTGATTTTCTTCACTGGGACGTTGCGCAGCAACAGGTCGTCGGCATCTTTGCCGCCGAAGTAGGGGAAGCCGACCGGCACGATGCCGTCGTTGCCGCCGATGAGCGAGAGCTGCGGATCGATTGGGTTGCGGGTCGCACCTTCCTTCTGCTCGAGGTTCCACTTGCCGGACTCGCCCCAGCGGAAACCGATCGAGCCGCTCGGCGCAACGATCTTGCCGGTGGCCTGGTCGAGCACCAGCGTTTTCCACTCGGGGTTGTTGGCTTCATTCAGGTTGTCGGCCAGGTGCGAGGCGCGCAGGAAGTAGTCGGGCACCAGGGTGCCGTCGCGCTCCTTGAGCATCACCAGCATCGGGAAGTCGGTGTACTGTTTGGCGTACTCGTTGAAGTAGGCCGACTTGGCCGTAGCGTGGTACTCCTTCATGATGACGTGGCCCATGGCCATCGCCAGTGCGGCGTCCGTGCCCTGCTTGGGTGCGAGCCAGATGTCACCGAACTTGGCCATCTCGCCGAAGTCGGAGGACACGGCCACGGTCTTGGTGCCCTTGTAGCGCACTTCGGTGTAGAAGTGGGCGTCCGGGGTACGGGTCATCGGCACGTTCGAGCCCCACACCATCAGGTAGGTCGAGTTGTACCAGTCGGCCGATTCCGGCACGTCGGTCTGCTCGCCCCACACCTGTGGGCTGGCCGGCGGCAGGTCGCAGTACCAGTCGTAGAAGCTCATGGCCACGCCGCCGATCAGGCTCAGGTAGCGGGTGCCGGCGGCGTAGCTGACCATCGACATGGCAGGAATCGGCGAGAAGCCGATGATGCGGTCCGGGCCGTACTTGCCGATCGTGTAGGCGTTGGCGGCAGCGATCATCTCGTTGACCTCATCCCACTTGGCGCGTACGAAGCCGCCCTGGCCGCGGATGGACTTGTAGCTGGCGGCGCGCACCGGGTCCTGGCTGATGTATTCCCAAGCGCCGACCGGATCGCGCGTGACGCGCGCTTCGCGCCACATCTGCATCAGGCGGCCACGCACCATTGGGTGCTTGACACGCTGCGCCGAGTAGACGTACCACGAATAGCTGGCGCCACGCGGGCAGCCACGCGGCTCATGGTTCGGCAGGTCCGGGCGGGTACGCGGGTAGTCGGTCTGCTGGGTTTCCCAGGTGATCAGGCCATTCTTGACATAGACCTTCCAGCTGCAGGAGCCGGTGCAGTTCACGCCGTGGGTCGAACGCACGATCTTGTCGTGCTGCCAGCGCTGGCGGTAGGCGTTTTCCCAGGTACGGTCCTCATTGACCACCTCACCGTGGCCGTTCGAGAACGTTTGCTTGGCTTTGCCGAAAAATTTTAGTCGGTCCAGAAAGTGACTCATGGTTTCTCCATCGGCGCGCCGGCGGCGCGCATCGCTTGTGTGTTTAGCTGTTGCCAGTCTACGGACCAGCTGGCACATTGAGTATTCGTAAAAAGTCTGTCTCGCGCCGGATTAGGGACTAGTCCGCCTACTCCTTTTGGACTAGCGCCTCCGCAAGGAAAAAGGCCGCTGCCTGGTGCCAGGCAGCGGCCTTTTCCGTGGCGCGCTTGCGCTCAGGGGGTCAGCAGGGCATTTCCGCGCCCTTACGCGAGTAGAACCACCAGGTCACGGCGATGCAGCTGACATAGAAGCCGATGAAGCACCACAGGGCGGCGTTGGCACTGCCGGTCAGGGCGATCGAGGTGCCGTAGCTCTTCGGAATGAAGAACGCTCCATAGGCAGCGATGGCCGAGGTGAAGCCGAGCACGGCGGCGGCTTCCTTGTTGGCGCTGGCAATGGCCTGGGCCTTCACGGCCTCAGGCTGGCCGGCGGACGCGCGCTGGTGCAGGGTCAGGAAGATCACCGGGATCATACGGAAGGTCGAGGCGTTGCCGACGCCGGTGCAGGCGAACAGCACCAGGAACATGCCGAAGAAGCCGGCAAAGTTGCCAGGGTTGCCGGCGCCCGGCAGGAAGTGCAGCACGCCCAGCACGGCGACGATCATGGCGGCGAAGGTCCAGACGGTCA
The DNA here is from genome assembly GCF_030711405.1 of Massilia brevitalea. Classification (GTDB taxonomy): domain Bacteria; phylum Pseudomonadota; class Gammaproteobacteria; order Burkholderiales; family Burkholderiaceae_D; genus Telluria; species Telluria brevitalea. Next base: position 13,729 of record NZ_JAULSI010000063.1, on the reverse strand, counting down.
CGCGGGCGCCGCCCAGCTTGTCCGAGATCCAGCCGCCCGCGACGCGCGCCAGGGCGCTGACCAGGGGGCCGACGAAGGCGTACTGCAGCGGGTTCACATCCGGGAACAGGGTGCTGGTGAGCAGCGGAAAGGCTGCCGAGTAGCCGATGAAGGAACCGAAGGTGCCGATGTACAGCCAGCACATCAGCCAGTTATGCTTGCGCTTGAAGATCACGGCCTGCTCCGAGAACGAGGCCTTGGCCGATGCCAGGTCGTTCATGCCGAACCATGCGGCCAGCGCGCTCAGGAGAATGAACGGCACCCAGATGAAGCCGGCGTTCTGCAGCCAGACCTGCTTGGTCTGCGCGGCCTTTACCCAGGTCTGCGGCTCGCCGCCGAACACGGCGGCGGTGATCACCAGCGGCACCACGAACTGCACGGCCGACACGCCCAGGTTGCCCAGGCCGGCGTTCATGCCCAGCGCATAGCCCTTCTGCGCCTTCGGAAAGAAGAAGCTGATGTTGGACATCGAGGAGGCAAAGTTGCCGCCGCCGAAGCCGCACAGCAGCGACAGCACCAGCATGGTCGGGTAGCTGGTATTCGGGTCCTGGACAGCGAAGCCGATGCCCAGCGCCGGGATCATCAGCGAGGCGGTCGAGATCGCGGTCCATTTGCGGCCGCCGAAGATCGGCACCATGAACGAATAGAAGATGCGCAGGGTGGCGCCGGACAGGCCCGGCACCGCGGCCAGCCAGAACAGCTGGTTGGTACTGTACTTGAAGCCGATGGCCGGCAGGTTGACGACGACGACGCTCCAGACCATCCAGATCGCGAAGGCCAGCATGAGGGCCGGGATCGAGATCCACAGGTTGCGGTTGGCAGTGGACTTGCCGCGGCTTTGCCAGAAGGCGGGGACCTCGGGCTCCCAGGTCGATATCAGGTAGCTGCTCACAATGTTCTCCTGTGTGCGTTTTCTTGGTTGATTGAAAAATTGGTGGAATCAGGCTGCCTTGCGCAGCGGTTTGGCCCGTGCCTTCGGCGCAGCAGGCGCTTTTGGCGCGGTCGACGCCGGCAGCGTGCGCTCGGGCTTGAACGAGAAGTGCATCCAGATCAGCGAGACGCACACCGTGCCGTAGAGCAACATGAACGAGCTGGAGCGGATTCCGGTCAGGTCGACGATGGCGCCGAACAGGATCGGCAGGATGAAGCCGCCGAGGCCGCCAGCCAGGCCGACGACGCCCGAAACCGCGCCGATGTTGTCGCTGAAGTCGTCGGCAATGAAGCGGAACACCGAAGCCTTGCCGACCGCCATGGCGACGCCGACCACGAACAGCAGGGCGGTGAAGGCAATCGGGCCGAGGCCGAACTGCAGGTCCATGGCGCCCTCGACGGTCTTGACGCTCATCGTGGTTTGCGGATACGACAGGATGAAGAAGCACACCCAGCAGACCCACATTACCCACCAGGTGACCTTGTAGGCGCCGTACTTGTCGGAGATCCAGCCTCCGAGCGCACGCAGCACGCCGCCCGGCAGCGAGAAGCAGGCGGCCAGCAGGGCGGCCAGCTTCAGGTCGAAGCCGTATTCGCCGACGTAGTACTTGGTCATCCACAGGGCCAGTGCGACATAGCCGCCAAACACGACCGAGTAATACTGGCAGTAGCGCCAGACACGCGGATCTTTCAGCACGCGCATCTGCTGGGCGAAGGATTCGCCCGACGGCGTCTTGTGCGATGGGTCGGAGTACGAACCGAACCAGAACAGCAGCGCGGTAGCGACCATGACCAGGGCATACACCTTGGGCAGGAATTGCCAACCGGCCGCCGCGATGATGGCCGGGGCGGCGAACTTGGTCAGGGCCGAGCCCGAATTGCCGGCGCCGAACACGCCCATGGCAAAGCCGCGGCGCTCCTTGCCATACCAGCGCGCCACGTAGGGCGTCCCGACCGAGAAGGAGCCGCCGGCCAGGCCGACGAACAGGCCCAGCACCAGGAAGTGCCAGTACTCGGTCGCGTAGCTGATCAGGTAGATCGGCAACGCGCAGGCCATCATCAGGGTGAAGAAGACGATGCGGCCGCCGAAGCGGTCGGTCCAGATGCCGAGCGGCACGCGTGCCAGCGCGCCGGTCAGCACCGGTGTGGCGATCAAGAGGCCGAACTCGGTTTCGTTCAGGCCCAGCTTGGCCTTGATGGGGATGCCCAGGACAGCGAACATCATCCATATGGCGAAGCAGATCGTGAATGCAAAGGTACTGCTGACGAGGACCGCAAGCGGTCTCTTATCGGTGCTCATGTTTTTCTCCTGGAACGCACTTTTCGATGGATGCAAGCGTACGTGTAAGCGGCGTGCCCAACTATTGGCCGGAGGGTGGTTTTCGAGTGGACAAGCGAGCTAGGGCCGCGCGCCGGATGGGCTAGGGCAGCTAGTCATAAAGGTGTAGGGACGCTTGGGCGTCGCACCGAAATTCGTCCAACCTGAGCCGGCGCAAGCGTGTAGGATGTCGGCATTTCCACGAAGTCCAGACGTGCGCCATGCATAAGCTATTGAGCCCGGAACAACTGAGAAGCATTATCGATATTGCCGAAAACGCCATTGTCTGCACCGACGAGACGCAGCGGATCGTACTCTTCAACCAGGGCGCGGAACGGGTGTTCGGCTGGACCGCCGAAGAAGTGGTCGGCCAGGACCTGGCGGTCCTGATTCCCGAACGTTTCCGCCCGGGCCACGGCGAGCGCGTCGCCGGCTTTCGCCATGGCGCACGGCCGGCGCGGCGCATGGGCGAACGCGGCACCATCTTCGCGGTCCGCAAGGACGGCAGCGAGTTTCCGGCAGAGGCCACGATCTCGAAATCCGAGGCGGATGGGTGCGTCATCCTGACCGCCATCCTGCAGGACATTTCGGAACGCAAGGCCTACGAGCGCGAACTGGAAATGGCCAAGGACAGGGCGGAGGCTGCGATGCAGGCCAAGAGCATGTTCCTCGCCAACATGAGCCATGAAATCCGTACGCCGCTGAACGCCGTCATCGGCATGACGAGCCTGCTCCTGCACACCGACATCAACGAGGAACAGCGCGATTACACGGAAACCATCCGTTCCAGCAGCGAAGCGCTGCTCTCGATCATCAACGACCTGCTCGACTATTCGAAGCTGGAGGTGGGGCGCCTCGACCTCGAGCGCCATGCCTTCGAGGTGCGGCGCTGCGTCGAGGACGCGCTCGACCTGCTCGCGCCGGCCGCCAGCGAAAAGAACCTCGACCTGGCCTACATGCTGGAGCCGGGCGTGCCGGCGACGATCCTGGCCGACGCCACCCGCCTGCGGCAGATCCTGGTGAACCTGCTGTCGAATGCGATCAAGTTCACCCATCACGGCGAAGTCGTGATCACGGTGTCGGCCACGACGAACGAGGCGGGCGGGGCGGGCGCGACAGGCGACTGCCGGCTGGCGTTTGCCGTCAGGGATACCGGGATCGGCATCCCGGCCCACCGGATCGAGGATATCTTCAGCTCATTCACCCAGGTCGATGCCTCCACCACGCGCAAGTACGGGGGAACAGGCCTGGGCTTGACGATCAGCCGGCGCCTGGCCGAGATGATGGGCGGCGACCTGACCGTGGAGAGCGAAGCGGGGCGCGGCTCGACCTTCACCTTCACCATCGAGGCCGAGGCCTTCGACGAGCAGCTGGCCGAGAACGTACTGCGCGACCGCGCCAAGCACGTGCGCGGCCGGCGCATCCTGATCGTCGACGACAACGCCACTAACCGGCGCATCCTGATGAAACAGGCATTGCTTTGGGGAATGGAGCCCTTGGCGGCGGCGTCGGCGGTCGAGGCGGTTGACCTGGTCCGCGACGGGCATCCCTTCGACGTCGCCGTCCTCGACATGCAGATGCCCGACATGGATGGTGCGCGCCTCGCGGTCGAGTTGCGCAAGCACCGCGACCGCAAGGCGCTGCCGCTGGTGCTGCTGACTTCGGTCGGCCAGCGCCAACGGGCCGGCGCGGACGCCGAGGCCATGGATGCGTTCTCGGCCTGGCTCAACAAGCCGATCAAGCCGGCCGCGCTGCTCGAGGCGCTGCAGCAGGTACTCGGAGAGCGTTCCGGAGGCAGCGAGCGGGTGCCGCTCCCGACGGCGCAGGAGCCGAGGGCTGCCGCACCCGTGGACATCCTGGTCGCGGAAGACAATACGATCAACCAGAAGGTCATCAAGCAGTTGCTGCGCCACCTCGGCTACCGGGCCGACGTGGTCGCCAACGGCCTGGAGGCGCTGGAAGCGCTCGAGCGCCAGGAGTACCACGTGATCCTGATGGACATGCAGATGCCGGAGATGGATGGCCTGGAGGCCACGCGCCGGCTGCGCGGGCGCTTCCGCGGCGCCAACGCGCCCTACATCATCGCGATGACGGCCAATGCGATGCCGGGCGACCGCGAACGCTGCCTGGAGGCGGGCATGAATGACTACGTGCCGAAGCCGATCGAACTGGAGGTGCTGGACGGCGCCCTGGCGACGGCGATCGAGCACGTCGCAACGCGCCGCCGCGACGGCGCCGTCATCGACGACTCACGGATCGACCAGTTGCGGGCGATCGACGATGGCGGCACGCTGCTGAACGAGGTGATCGGCTCGTTCGTGGGTGAGGTGCCCCAGCTGCTGGCCACGCTGGCCAGGGCGGTCGAGACGGAGGATGGCGCGCTGTTGGCCTCGACTGCGCACTACCTGCAGTCGAGCGTCGACTTCGTCGGCGCCAACCGTATGCGGGTGCCCTGCCTGAACCTGGAACTGATGGGCAAGGGTGACAATTTCGCGGAGGCCATGGCCCAGCTTGCGGAGCTGACGCGCGCCTACGAGGAGACCCGGTCGGCGCTGCTGGCGCTGCCCGGCCCGGCAGGGGCCTGAGGGCCGCGCCGGGCAGGGTTCAGGACTGGCGCTCGGAATTTCCGTTCAGTCCCTGCTCGACGGCGAATACCGCCGCCTGGACCCGGCTGGACAGGCCCAGCTTCTTGAGAATGTTCTGCACGTGGATCTTGACCGTGCTTTCGGCCAGGTCGAGAACGCGGGCGATCAGCTTGTTGCTTTCGCCACGCGCCAGGCAGGTCAGGATCTCGCGTTCGCGCGGGGTCAGCTTGTCCAGTTCGGACGGCGGGGCCGCCGTCTTCGGTTCGCGCTGCTTCTGCAGGGCAGCCATCAGCTTGCCCGTCATCGATTCGGCCAGCACCGACTCGCCGGCAGCGGCGCGCTCGATCGCCCGCACAAGGTAGTCGGCATCGATGTTCTTGATCAGGTAGCCACGTGCCCCTGCCTGGAGGGCGGTGGCGAGGTCCTCGGCCTCTTCGGAAACGGTCAGCATGATCACGACGGCCTCTGGCCAGCCCTGCAGGATCAGCTGCAGGGTTTCGACCCCGGACATGCCCGGCATGTGCAGGTCGAGCAGGATGACGTGGGGCTTGAACTGCATCGCCCGTTTGACGCCGTCGATGCCGTCGGAAGCCTCGCCCACCACGGCAAAACGCGAGTTGCGCTGGAGTAGCGACCGCACCCCGCTGCGGAACAGCTGGTGGTCGTCGACCAGCAGCACATGAATCGGCTCGTTTAATTCGGCCATGCAATTACTCCAATGTTACTCAGGCGACCCGACGTTGCGCACTCGGCACGTGCAGGCGGACGGTGGTTCCGCCGCCAGGCCTGGATTCGATCGCCAGGTCGGCGTGAATGTGCTGCGCCCGCTCGCGCATGATGTGCAGGCCGACGTGCTCATCGGCTGCGGCAGACGCCATGGAAGAGTCGAATCCGACGCCATTATCGCTGATCGAGAGCGAAAAGTCTTGGCCGTCCTGAACATTGACCAGCACGCTGTCGGCGCGGGCGTGCTTCCGGATATTCGAGAGGGCTTCCTGCACGATGAACAGGATCTGCAGCTGCTCTTCGCGCGCGAAGGGAGGGCCGCCACTGCCGTCGGCGGCAAAGCTGGCCTCCAGCCCGGTCTGGTCGCGGAACTTGCGGACCGCCTTGCGCAGCGCGCCGTTCAAGTCCTCCTCTTCGAGACGGCTGCGGAAGTTCTGCAGCAACTCGCGCACGTCCTCATAGCTTTCCTTGACGCCGGCACGCAGTGCGGGCACGATCTCGGCCGCCTCCTGCTGCTGGCCGTTGCGCAACGAGGCCTCCAGCATCTGCACCTGCAGATTCAGGAAGTTCAGCCCTTGAGCGATGCTGTCGTGCAGGCCGCGCGCCACCATGTTCCGCTCCTCGGAAATGGCCATCTCGCGTTCGCGGGCGGCCAGACGAATGTTCTCGACCGCCGTGCCCAGCAGCCGGCCGAGAGTGTCGAGCAGGGCGGTTTCATGCGGGTTGAAGCTCCGTTCGCTTCGGAAATGCAGGCTGAACACGCCCAGGTGATGGTCTTGCGCGAAAATCTGGAACACCGACACAGTGACAAAGCCTTCCGCCGCGCATTGCGAGCTGGCCGGCGAGGCGGACGGTGAAGTGGACGGTTGTTGCAGGCTGCCCAGCCAGTGCACCACGGCTTCCTTGCGTTGCGCGGCCTCGCCGCACAGGCAATCGCCCACCGGCATGCAACGCTCGGCTTCGGCCATCGCGCCGGACAGACCGTGCTGGACCACCAAGTGCACGTTGTCGCTGCCTGCGTCCACCAGCCGCACCGAGCCGGCGTCGGCGCCGAAGTAGCGGACAATCCGCTCCAGGAAGCCTTCACACATCGGTTCGAGTGTCTGGCGCACCTGCAGGAAGGCGGCGCTGTCGTAGAGCAGTGCCAGTTCACGGTTCTGTTCTTCGAGCGCGGCCGTCTTGTCCTGGACCTTCTGTTCTAGGTTGCCGTAAAACTGCTGGAGACGGTCGGCCATCTGGTTGAAACCGGCCGCCAACTGGCCGAATTCGTCCTGGCTGTCGACGTCCAGGCGCACGCCGAACTCCGTATCGGCCATGCTGCCCAGGCCTGCATGCAGGCGTTCGACGGGGGCGACGATCAGGCTGAACATCATATAGACGAGAACAACCGTGCCGCCCACCGCCAGCGCCATCAAGGCCAGCTGCGAGGAGCGCAGCCAGAAGGTGCGCACTTCGTTATCGCGTTCGATCAGGCGTACGACCTCATCGATCTTGCTCACGTAAGCATCGGTCCTGGCCAGGAAACGGCGCAGGACCGTCACTCTTTCGGCGCCAGCCGGCGCCGCGAGCACCTGCTGCGCCAACGGGCGAATCTCCTGGTGCCAGCGCAGCGCCAGCAGGTCGAAGCTGGTGCGGATGGCGGCCGTCGGGGGCAGCCCGAGCGGGCGCTGCGGGTCGCCGCGCGCAATCAGCTCGAGCGTGGAATCGATCAGTGCGATCTGGCGGCGTGCGGCCTCGTCGAATCCGGCCCCGGGAGTGTGGACGTCGCGCCCGAGCAGCATGGCCAGGCGGTACTCGTGCTTGCGCAGGCTGCCGGTCTCGTTGATCGCGGCGGCGGCGCCTTCGAGTTGCCAGGACAGCCACAGCGTTGCGCCGATCGCGGCCAGCGCCAGCAGGAGGAAGCCCACCAGGGCGCCGGCAATCCGCGTGGACAAGCGCAGCCGGACGGGAATCGGCGGGTAATCGGGCATGCCGGTCCTCGTCGCCGCGCTCATGCCGCCGCGTCGACCGGTTCGACCAGGCTGAGAAACTCTTGCTTGCGCGGGGAATAAGCCAGCAGCGAACCCGTACCGATGTCGAAATACCAGCCGTGCAGGGCGAGTTTGCCGGCTTCCACGCGGCGCCGGATCCAGGGATAGGTCATCAGGTTGTCCAGCGAGTGCAGTATGCTGGCTAGCTCGGCCGCGCGGCAACGGCCTTCCTCGTGCTTGTGCGACAGTTCGCGCAAGACTTCCTGGCGCACCGGATCGGCGATGCGCATCCAGCGCGCCACGAAATCGGTCTCCTCGGTGACCCTGGCCTGCGACATCAAGGCTCGGATGCCGCCGCAGCGGGCATGGCCAAGCACGATGATGCGGGGCACCTCAAGGCCGCATACGGCGAACTCGATGGCGGAACTGACGCCCGGGGGGGCATCGGGTGTGCAGGGCGGCACCAGGTTCGCGATATTTCGCACCACGAAGATGTCGCCCGGATCGCTGCCGGTCAACAGGGCCGGGTCGACCCGCGAGTCGCAGCAGCCGATCACCAGCGTGCCCGGATGCTGGCCGCTGCGCAGACTGTCCAGGGCGGTCGGCTCGCTCAGGTACTGTTGCTGGAAGCGGCCAAAGCCGCGGATGAATTTCTCGATGTCCTGCATGTCAGCCTCCGGTCTGGGCCATGAAGCGGATGATCTTCTCCGGCCGTTCCGTGAATTCGTGTTTCTGCGGTTTGAGTTCGATTGCCGCGCGGATCGCTGCCTCGAGTTCGGCGTCGCTGGCGCCGCCGCGCAGCAGCGGGCGGAACTCGAACTTCTGCTCCTGGCCCAGGCACAGGTACAGCGTGCCGTCCACGGCCAGCCTGACCCGATTGCAAGTCGCGCAGAAGTGCTGCGACATTGGCGTGATGAAGCCGACGCTGTTGCGGCCGTCGCGGGTGGCGAGGTAGCGCGCCGGGCCGCCGCCCAACTCGATCGCCTGGGGCACCAGGTCGTAGCGCTCCTGCAGGCGGGCGCGGATCGGCTGCAGGTCGAGGTAGGACGTATTGCGGCCGGTTGCGCCCATCGGCATCACTTCGATCAGGCGCAGCACGAAGCCGTGTTCGATGCAGAACTCCGCCATGCGATCGATTTCGCCCTCGTTCACGCCGCGCATGGCCACCATGTTGATCTTGATCGGCTCGAACCCCGCTTCCTTGCCTGCCATGATGCCGTCCATGATCTGGGCGTGGCTGTCGCGGCCGGTAATCGCCTGCATACAGGCACGATCGAGCGTGTCGAGGCTGACGTTGATGCGGCTGACGCCCGCGGCGCGTAGTGCGCCGGCGTGGCGCCGCAGCTGGGTGGCGTTGGTCGACATCGACAAGTCGTCGATGCCTTCGATGGCAGAGATGCGCCCGGCTAACTCGCTGACGTGACGGCGCAGCAAGGGTTCACCGCCGGTGAGGCGCACGCGACGCGTACCGAGACGGGCAAACGCGCCGAGCAGCCGCTCGATCTCGTCGAAGCTGAGCCAGTCGGCGGGCTCCTCGAAACCTTTGAATCCGGTCGGGATGCAATACGTGCAACGCAGGTCGCAGCGATCCGTTACCGACAGGCGCAGGTACTCGATCGTCCGACCAAATCGGTCATGCAACATGCAATGCTCCAATCAACATGAATGCCGTCATTGTATGAGGCTTGGCCGGGCGCCACAGTCGGCATGACGGAGTAAGGGGAGTAGTCACTTCGGCGTATTCGTGGGCTGGGGCAGAGCCGGTAGACTGCTTCTATTGCAGCAGGGCAATATATCTTGCGCAAATTCACCTCTGTATCTTGCAGCGGTGCCTGAAAATCAGAACAGTTAACTATCGTGAAACTCTCCAACCTCAAGATCGCCACCCGGCTGGGTGCAGGCTTCGGCCTGGTACTCCTTCTGCTCGTCCTGGTGCTGTCCATCGGCCTGCACCGCTTCCAGGCGATCGGCGATTCCACTGCCACCCTCATCAACGAGGACTGGGTGAAGGCCGACGCCGCCGCTATGATCAATACGATGACGCGGGCCAACGCGCGCCGGACGCTTGAACTATTCCTCGTACCCGGCGCGGACGAGCGCGCCCAGATCCGCGAAAAGATCGAGTCCAACAAGAAGGAGATCACGCAGGCGCTGCAGGCCCTGGAGCGCCTCGTCACGAGCGAAGCGGGCAAGGGACTGTTGGCCACCGTTGCCGAGCGGCGGGCGGCTTACGTGGCATCGTTCTCCTCGGTGAGCGCATTGGTCGAGTCCGGCCAGCGCGAGCAGGCCCAGCAGCTGGTGCTGGGCGAGACCATGCCCCGGCTGGACGCGCTGCAGGAGAGCGTCGAGGCGCTGAACGCATTCCAGAAACGGCGCGCCGAAGACAGCGGCAAGGCGGTGGCCGCGATGATTTCGTCCGGCAGCACCCAGATGCTGATGCTTGGCCTGGTGGCGCTCGGCGCCGGAACCGCTTTCGCGGTCTGGCTCGCACGCTCCATCGTGCGACCGCTGCGCCAGGCGGTGCAGGTAGCGCAGGCCGTAGCCGGCGGCGACCTCACCAGCCGGATCGACGTCAGTTCAAATGATGAGCTTGGCGAATTGCTGGAGGCGCTCAAGACCATGAATGACAATCTCGGCAACATGGTCAATGAGGTGCGGCAGGGCACGGACACCATCGCCACCGCGTCGACCCAGATCGCCACCGGAAATCTCGATCTTGCCGCGCGTACGGAAATGCAGGCCGGCTCCCTGCAGCAGACCGCCTCGTCTATGGAAGAGTTGACCTCCACCGTGCAGCAGAACGCTGCCAGTGCCCGCCAGGCCAGCGCACTTGCGAACTCGACCTCGCGCATCACGGCCGAGGGCAGCGATGCGGTGGCGTGCGTCGGTGCGACGATGTCGTCCATCAGTGAATGTGCACGGCGCATCGAGGACATCACGGGCATCATCGACGGTATCGCTTTCCAGACCAATATCCTCGCCTTGAATGCAGCAGTCGAGGCGGCGCGGGCAGGCGAACAGGGCAAGGGCTTCGCGGTCGTGGCATCCGAAGTACGCAACCTCGCCCAACGCTCCGCAGCGGCGGCGAAGGAAATCAAGGTCCTGATCTGCGATTCCGTCGAGAAGATCTCCGACGGTACCCGCCTGACCGGCCAGGCGGCGGATACCATGCGCGAGGTCTTGAGTGGCGTGCAGCAGGTAACCGACCTCATGGCGGACATCAGCGCCGCAAGCGATGAACAGCGCAGCGGCATTGAGCAGGTCAATCAGGCCGTGACCCAGATGGACGCGGTCACCCAGCAAAATGCCGCGCTGGTCGAGCAGGCAGCGGCGGCCGCCCAGTCGCTGCAGGATCAGGCCAGCGCCTTGACCCGCACGATCCACATGTTCAAGCTTGCCGGGCACGACTCGGGCGGGCGGCCGGCCACTCCGGCGGCCGACACGGCGGCACGCGGGCCCGCCGGCGCGCGCGAGCGGCTTGCCGCCGGCCGTGCCCGGTTCCTTCAGTTGGGTGCCACCAAGGAAGAGGAGGTGGCACGGACACGCTTCTGAATGGGACTGGCACGAGTGGCCGCCACGCCAGGTCGACGACAACGATCACGTAGGCGGATTCGAGGCCGGCGACATGGATGAGCTGCTCGGCACGTTCGAGGATAACTTCGTCACCTGGTCGGCAACCATGGCGCCGGTCATCATGAACAATTTTGCGACAGGCGATTGATCCTGGCCTGTATCAGCGTAACAGCACCGGCCATGACCAAGGCCGCGCAAACCGCGCCAGCCCAGGCCAGAGGACTATCGCCCGGCACTTGAAACGTGTGCGCTAGGTAGTGCAGCGCCAGCATGACCGTGATCGGCACCGTCATCGCGACCAGCAACCAGGCCCGGCGCTCACGCGCCGCGTCGGGGCGCTTGCGGCGCTGCGGGTTCGGTGTGGGACGTGTGGCGAGCGGATCGTTGAGCTTAATGGGTTCCATTGCCTGTTCCGAGTGATGACGTGGCGGGTTCAAACATTGTAGTCACCCACATCCCGCACGCCTGTCTGCACGATGGGCTACGCCGGCTAGTCATTCCGGACTATCTCGGGCGCGCCGGACTGGCCTGAGCGGGCGTGCTAGTGGGCCGTCGGCGCTGCGACAGCGCCGCGCGCCGGCGGGGGCGTAGTACGTTCGAACGATTGCAGGGCCACGCCTCAGCCGCATACCATGCGATGAACATGAGACGCGCAGGAGATCCGTCCTCCCCCGGGACCATGCGGATCGGCGGCAGCGCAGATCAATCCAACTTGGGAACCATGATGCATTCCACTATCGATTTCGACCCCGAACTGATCGCCCGCTTGAGCCAGCGCGGGCCGCGCTACACGTCCTACCCGACGGCCGACCGGTTCACCGAGCGTTTCACGGCCCACGACTTCGCGGCCGCCGCAAGCTCGGCCGGGGAAGCCCGGGCACTGTCCCTGTACCTGCATGTCCCGTTCTGCGAGTCGCTGTGCTACTACTGCGCCTGCAACAAGATCATCACCCGCGATCGTATTAAGGCGAGCCGTTACCTGTCGTACCTCATGCGCGAGATCGACATGCAGGCGCGCGTGTTCCCAGCCCACGTTCTGGTGGAACAGCTACACTTCGGCGGCGGCACCCCGACCTACCTGAGCGACGTGCAGATGGGCCAGCTGATGGCACATTTGCGGAGCCGGTTTGCGTTTGCCCGCGACGAAGACGGCGAGTATTCCATCGAGATCGACCCACGCACGGTCAATGCTGCGCGCATACGCTCCCTGCGCCGCCAGGGCTTCAATCGCCTCAGCCTCGGGGTGCAGGATTTCGACGAGGACGTGCAACGCGCGATCAACCGGATTCAACCGGAATCGATGACGCGCGAGGCCGTCGCTGCCGCCCGCGGGGCCGGATTCCGTTCGGTGAGCATCGACCTGATCTACGGGTTGCCGCTGCAGGACACGACGACCATGGCGCAAACGCTCGACAAGGTCATCGACATCGCACCTGACCGCATATCGGTATACAACTACGCGCACATGCCGCAGCTGTTCAAGGCGCAGAAGCTGATCCGCGACCAGGATTTACCCGACAGTCCGACCAAGCTGGCCATGCTCGGGCAATGCGTCGAGCGCCTGTGCGCCGCCGGCTACGTATATATCGGCATGGATCACTTCGCGAAGCCGGACGATGAGCTGACCCGGGCGCAGCGCGACGGCACGCTGCACCGCAACTTCCAGGGGTACTCGACCCGTGCCGATATCGACATGCTTGCCTGCGGCGTGTCGGCCATCAGCGCGGTCAACGGCACGTACAGCCAGAACGAGAAGTCGCTGGAGGCCTATTATGCGCGCATCGACCGTGGCGAGTTGCCGGTCGTGCGCGGACTGAAGTTGTCGGACGATGACCTCTTGCGGCGCGACGTGATCCAGATGCTGATGTGCGATTTCGCGCTCGATACGGTGGCGCTTGCTGAACGCTGGCGCATCGACGTCGCGGCGCATTTCGCGCCTGAGTTCGAGAGGCTGGCCGAGCTTGAACGAGATGGCTTGCTTACTATGGGGGCGGGGCGGCTGGAGGTCAGTGCAAAGGGACGGCTGTTGATCCGTAATATTTGCATGGTCTTCGACAACTACATCGGCAGGCCTGCTGAGCTGCCGCTCCAGCGAGTCCGCTATTCGCGGACAATCTGACTCCATACCGTCCTGGTGACGGCAGGCGGCTCTTGAAGCGGACGAGGGGGAGTGTCATTCCTGCCAGGCTGGCCGCGCTGCCAGTCTGCCGTGGTGAGGTAGTCGCCGATCTGGGACTGCACCGATTCAAAGGGCAGCAGGCGGCCTTCGATACGTCGCATGACCTGTACCACGTGCAGGCCGAAACGGGTTTTCACGGGATCTCGCAGGAGTTCGAACGACACGGTCGGGGTCACCTGGAACAGGACGTGGCGTGCCTCTGCCATGTCGCCCTGCGCAAGCTGGCGCGGATGGTTACGGTAGTAGCTTGCGCAGCTGGCGGCGTCGGCATGCGGGACACGTACCTCCTGCACCATCAGCGCTACGATGCGCGCATCGTCGGCGTCGCCCTCGACGCCGAGTCACATGATGTTTCCTTTAGCGCGGGCGGACCAGCTGGAACGCGCGGCCCAGGTAAGTCACGGCGCCG
>NZ_JAULSI010000062.1 GCF_030711405.1 Massilia brevitalea | reverse complement strand
GGCCGATGTGCTGGAGAAGTTCGGGGTGCCGCTGGAGCCGGAGCCAGTGTTTGTTTGACGTAGGGTGGGCACTTGTGCCCACGCGGTGCCTCATTTGAGCGGTCGAACACGACGCAGAGTGCCGATCCGCACGCGTTCGTGTCCCTTCGCACAGACCGGCAATATTCACGCGCCGTACCGCGTGGGCACAAGTGCCCACCCTACAAACGACGGATCAGCCGCGCAGCGCCATCACCCAAACGACGGATCAGCCGCGCAGCGCCATCACCCAAACGACGGATCAGCCGCGCAGCCCCATCACCCGAACGACGGATCAGCCGCGCAGCGCCATCACCCGAACGATAAATCAGCCGCGCAGCGCCATCACCCGAACGACGAATCAGCCGCGCAGCGCCATCACCCGGACGACGAATCAGCCGCGCAGCGCCATCACCCGGACGACGAATCAGCCGCGCAGCGCCATCACCCGGACGACGAATCAGCCGCGCAGCGCCATCACCCGGACGACGAATCAGCCGCGCAGCGCCATCACCCGGACGACGAATCAGCCGCGCAGCGCCATCACCCGGACGACGAATCAGCCGCGCAGCGCCATCACCCGGACGACGAATCAGCCGCGCAGCGCCATCACCCGGACGACGAATCAGCCGCGCAGCGCCATCACCCGGACGACGAATCAGCCGCGCAGCGCCATCACCCGGACGACGAATCAGCCGCGCAGCGCCATCACCCGGACGACGAATCAGCCGCGCAGCGCCATCACCCGGACGACGAATCAGCCGCGCAGCGCCATCACCCGGACGACGAATCAGCCGCGCAGCGCCATCACCCGGACGACGAATCAGCCGCGCAGCGCCATCACCCGGACGACGAATCAGCCGCGCAGCGCCATCACCCGGACGACGAATCAGCCGCGCAGCGCCATCACCCGGACGACGAATCAGCCGCGCAGCGCCATCACCCGGACGACGAATCAGCCGCGCAGCGCCATCACCCGGACGACGAATCAGCCGCGCAGCGCCATCACCCGAACGACGAATCAGCCGCGCAGCGCCATCACCCGAACGACAAAATCAGCCGCGCAGCGCCATCACCCGGTTGCGCCCACGCGCCTTGGCCGCTTCCAGCGCCTCGTCCGCGCGCTCGAGCAGCGTTTCCAGCCCGGCATCCTCGGCCGGCACGCTCGACGCCACGCCAATCGACATCGTCACCACGCGCCGCTCGGGCGACGGATGCGACAGCGCCAGCCGTTCGAGCGACGCTCGGCAGGCCTCGGCCACGCGCACCGCGCCGTCCAGGCTGGTGTCGGGCAGCATGATCGCGAACGCCTTGCCGCTGTAGCGCGCCGCCAGGTCGGATGGGCGCTTCAGCTGACCGACCAGCAGGCCGGCCAGCTTCTTCAGGCACAAATCCCCTGCATCCTGGCCCAGGCGTTCGTTGAACTGGTCGAAATGGTCGACGTCGCACACCAGCACCGACAGCGGCTGGCCGTTGCGGCGCGCGCGCTGCCATTCGTTCTGAGCCACGTGGTCGAAGCGGCTGCGGCTGGCGACGCCGGTCAGGGCGTCGAGCCCGGCCAGCTGCTCGATCTCGACCTGCACGCGGGCCAGGACCGCCTCGGTCGTGCGCAGGTGGCACACGGCGGCGTCGCGCTGGCGGCGCGCCAGGTGGGCGTCGGCGTGGTAGCGCACGCGCGCCAGCAATTCGGTGCGCGCCGGCAGGTGGGCCAGGTAATCGGTGGCGCCGGCGGCAAAGGCCGCCTCCCGTCCCGCCGCTTCGGCCTGCGGCGCGATCACCAGCAGCGGCACGTCCTTCAACACGTCGCTCGTGCGCCAGGCGTGAACGAAGCCGCCGCCATCCTCGTATCCGGACAGGGCCTGCAATACGACCGACGGCGCCAGCGCGGCCGCGCGCTCGCGCGCCTCGGACTGGCCGGCCTGGTGCAGCTCGACGCCGTCGACGCCCGCCAGGGTTTCGGCCAGCGCGGCGGCAACGGGCGATGCGCTGCCGACCAGTAGCACGCGGCAAGGAAGGCTGGAGGGGAACTCGCTGTCGGATATCATCGATGGAACGGGGTAATCGGAAGACGCTCATTTTACCCCGCGGCATTGACATCTGGTTTGCAAGTCGACGTCAGCGTCGGTTCGGCCCAACAGTGCGCAGGCGCGCGCGATCGTCTATCCTCTTGTTCATGATCATCCTGGAGACAAGCATGAAAGCCATCGTTACCGGACATACCAAAGGCCTGGGCGCCGCCATCACGCAGGAACTGCTGGCGCGCGGCATTCCCGTGCTCGGGCTGGCGCGCGGCCGTTCGCCGGATGCCGCCACGCGCTACCCCGGCCTGCTGACCGAGATCGAACTCGATTTGTCCGACAGTGCAGCCATGACGGCGTGGCTGGGCCGCGGCGAAGTCAGCGCCTGGCTGGCCGGCTGCAGCACGGCGCTGCTGGTGAACAATGCCGGCATCGTATCGCCGGTCGGCCCGCTGGCCGAGCAGGACCCCTTGCAGGCGATTCGCGCCGTCACCCTGAACGTGGCGGCGCCGCTGGCGCTGGCGGCGAGCGTGGTGCAGGCGACGGTGGGCGCCGAGCGCCGCATCCTGCACGTGTCGAGCGGGGCGGGGCGCTCGGCCTATCCCGGCTGGAGCGTGTACTGCGCCACCAAGGCCGCGCTCGACCGCCATGCCGAAGCCGTGCAGCTGGACGGCGACGCCACGGTGCGCGTGTGCAGCCTGGCGCCGGGGGTGATCGACACCGGCATGCAGGCCGAGATCCGCGCCACGGGCGAAGACCGTTTTCCGCTGCGCGAGCGTTTCGTGCAGCTGAAGGCGCAGGGCGGCCTGAGTTCGCCCGAGGATTGCGCGCGCAGGCTGGTGGCGTATTTGCTGGCCGATGGTTTTGGCAGCCAGGCGGTGGCGGATTTGCGCGAGGTGTGATGGGGATGGTGGGAATGGTGGGTTCGAGAACCCACCCTAAGAACCTGCCAGCAGAGAACCCACCCTACGAACCTGCCGCAGTTGTAGGGTGGGTTCTCGAATCCACCGCATGCACGTGGTGACGATCGGGAGCCGGCTGTTGCCGTTGTAGGGTGGACACCTGTGTCCACGCTGTGCCACGGCTGCATGTCGAAACCTGCTTCGGGGCGAATCAAACGCACGACCGCGTGGGCACGAGTGCCTTGCGCGGCCCGGCCCACCCTACAAAAACAAAAAAGCCGCCCGAAGGCGGCTTCTCATGCATCGGCAGCAGACTTACTGGCCGCGCTTTGCACGCGCCTTTGCCGCAATCCGCATCCGCAGCGCATTCAGCTTGATGAAGCCGCCCGCATCCGCCTGGTTGTAGGCGCCGCCGTCTTCGTCGAAGGTGGCGATGTTCATGTCGAACAGCGAATCGGTCTTCGAGTCGCGCGACACCACGATCACGTTGCCCTTGTAGAGCTTCACGCGCACCCAGCCGTTCACGGTGGCCTGGGTATGATCGATCAGCGTCTGCAGCGCGACGCGTTCCGGCGCCCACCAGTAGCCGTTATAGATCAGCGAGGCGTAGCGCGGCATCAGGTCGTCCTTCAGGTGCGCCACTTCGCGGTCCAGCGTGATCGACTCGATCGCACGGTGCGCGCGCAGCATGATGGTGCCGCCCGGGGTTTCGTAGCAGCCGCGCGACTTCATGCCGACGTAGCGGTTTTCCACTAAGTCCAGCCGGCCGATACCGTGCTTGCCGCCGACGCGGTTCAGTTCCGTCAGCACTTCGGCTGGCGACATGCGCTTGCCGTTCAGGGCCACGATGTCGCCCTGTTCGAATTCGATGTCGAGGTACTCGGCTTCGTTCGGCGCCGCTTCCGGCGACACGGTCCAGCGCCACATCGATTCCTCGGCTTCGGCGCTCGGGTTTTCCAGGTGCCGGCCTTCAAAGGAGATGTGCAGCAGGTTGGCGTCCATCGAGTAGGGCGCGCCGCCGTTCTTGTGCTTCATGTCGACCGCGATGCCGGCGTCTTCCGCGTACTTCAGCAGCTTCTCGCGCGACAGCAGGTCCCATTCACGCCATGGAGCGATGATCTTGACGTCCGGTTTCAGCGCATACGCGCCGAGTTCGAAGCGCACCTGGTCGTTGCCCTTGCCGGTGGCGCCGTGCGAGATGGCGTCGGCGCCGGTGGCGTTCGCGATCTCGATCAGGCGCTTGGCGATCAGCGGGCGCGCGATCGAGGTGCCGAGCAGGTATTCGCCTTCGTAGACGGTGTTCGCGCGGAACATCGGGTAGACGAAGTCGCGCACGAATTCTTCGCGCACGTCGTCGATGTAGATGTTCTCCGGCTTGATGCCGAACTTGATCGCCTTGGCGCGTGCCGGTTCGAGTTCTTCGCCCTGGCCGAGGTCGGCGGTGAAGGTGACGATCTCGCAGCCGTAATTGTCTTGCAGCCATTTCAGGATGACGGAGGTGTCGAGGCCGCCCGAGTAGGCGAGAACTACTTTTTTGATGTCGCTCATGGTGTTCCAGTGTGGAGGGAGGAGAGGTCGGTCAGCCGGCCCCGAAGGGCCGACGATCTAACTAAGGGTGCTGCGTTTATGATGCTGCTTTAAAAAACGTGACTATTTTACTTGTCTTCGATACGGCCGAGCAGCAGGTACTCGATCAGCGCCTTCTGCACGTGCAGGCGGTTCTCGGCTTCGTCCCAGACCACCGACTGCGGGCCGTCGATGACCTCGGCCGCGACTTCCTCGCCGCGGTGCGCCGGCAGGCAGTGCATGAACAGGGCGTCCGGGGTGGCGCGCGCCATCTTGGCTGCATCCACGATGAAGCCGTCGAAGGCCTTCAGGCGTTCGGCGTTTTCCTTCTCGAAGCCCATGCTGGTCCATACATCCGTGCTGACCAGGTGTGCGCCTTCGCAGGCATCCGAAGGGTTGTCGAACAGCGTGTAGCGCTCGGTCGACACCAGCGACGGGTCGAGTTCATAGCCCTTCGGCGTGGCGATGTTCAGATGGAAGCCGAACACTTCGGCCGCCTGCAGCCAGGAGTACAGCATGTTGTTGGCGTCGCCGATCCAGGCCACGGTCTTGCCGGCAATCGCGCCGCGGTGCTCGTGGAAGGTGAAGATGTCGGCCAATACCTGGCAAGGATGGTGTTCGTTGGTCAGGCCGTTGATGACCGGGACGCGCGAATGCGCGGCGAAGCGTTCGATGATGTCCTGGCCAAAGGTGCGCACCATGATGATGTCGCACATGCGGCTCATGACCTGGCCCGCGTCTTCCACCGGCTCGCCGCGGCCCAGCTGGCTGTCGCGCGTGTTCAGGTAGATGGCGGCGCCGCCCAGCTGGTGCATGCCGGCCTCAAAACTCAGGCGCGTACGCGTGGAGCTCTTCTCGAACACCATCACCAGCGTGCGGTCGACCAGCGGGTGATAGACCTCGTAGGCCTTGAACTTGCGCTTGATGACGGTCGCGCGCTCGATGACGTAGTTGAATTCGTCGAGCGAGAAGTCGGAGAACTGCAGGAAGTGCTTGATCGGTTTCGAGCCTGGCATATCGTTGTTCGCTTGTCTGTTATCCCTTCGATTATAAGGGCTTTTGTTTGACGCTGGGCTGCGGGGAACTACCTATCTTAATACAAGGTCTGCGCCGACTCGTGCAGCAGCTGCCCATACAGTTCGTGCCGGTGCCTTGCAATCTTCCCGCTTGCTACCGCATCGAGCACCGCGCACTGCGGCTCCGCCAGATGCCGGCAATTGTAGTACTTGCAGCCGCCCAGGTAGGGCTTGAACTCGACAAAGGCGCGCTCCAGCATGCCCTCGCTCAGGTGGTACAGCCCGAACTCCTGGAAGCCCGGCGAATCGATGATCGCCGCGCCGCTTGGTAACCAATATAGGCGCGTAAAGGTGGTGGTGTGCTTGCCGGTATCGAGCGCCGACGAAATCTCGCGCACGGCGATGTCGGCATCCGGCACCAGCAAATTGATGAGCGAGGACTTGCCCATGCCCGACTGCCCGATGAAGATCGACGATTGCCCCGCCAGCAGCGGCTGCAGCACGGCCAGGGCATGCTCGGGATTCGCACGCGCCGACATCTCGTGCACCGGATACCCCAGCGCGCCATACACGGCGGCGCGTTCGCGTGCACGCGGCAGCAAGTCGGCGACGTCGGTCTTGTTCAGGATGATGTGGGCCTCGATGCCCGCCGCTTCGGCCGCCACCAGCGAGCGCGACACCAGGTCGTCGGCAAAACCCGGTTCGGTCGCCACGACGATGAACAGGCGCGAGATGTTCGCCGCCAGCAGCTTCGACTTGTACTGGTCCGAGCGGTAGATGAGGGTGGTGCGGTCGGCGATCTTTTCGATCACGGCCTGGTCGTTCGAGGTCTGCTGCAGGTGGACCACGTCGCCGACCGCCACATTCGTCTTCTTGCCGCGCGTGACGCACTGGAATTTGGCGCCGTCGACATCGGCCAGGTAGTGGCGGCCGTGGGCCGCGATAATGGTTCCAAGCATGCTCATGCGCGGCGTTCCTCGTAGATTGCGTCGGCTTTCGCAGCGCAGATAAAGTCGTTCATCGACACGGCATGGCCGGCCGAATGGGTGGTAAAGGCGACCAGGCAGTGGCGGTAGCGCACGCGCAGTTCGGGGTGGTGGTTTTCGAGATGGATCATCGCGGCCAGGGCATCGACGAAGGCGATGGTCGCGTGGTAATCGGTGAATGCATAGTCGCGCTCGATGTGGTTGCCGGCCAGGCGCCAGTCCGGCAGCGTGGCCAGATGTGCGTTCACGGCGCCGGCATCGAGCGCCGGCGCGCCGTGTACGCAGTGCCGGTCACGCAAGTTCATGCCGCCGCCGCGTTCAGATGCGCGGCATTCAAGTGTGCAATCCGCACCGACGCCGGCGGATGCGAATCATAGAAGGCCGAGTGCAGCGGGTCTGGCGTCAGCGTCGAGGCATTGTCCTCGTACATCTTGACCAGGGCCGAGACCAGGTCGTCGGCGCTGCTGTGCTTGGCCGCAAACGCGTCCGCCTCGAACTCGTGCTTGCGCGAGGTGATCGCGCTCAGGGGACCCAGCACGAAGGTGAAGATCGGCAGCACCAGCATGAACAGCAGCAGGGCCATGGCGTCGTTCGGCGCGCCCAGCATCGGCGTCACGCCCAGGCCGGTGTAGAACCAGCTTTGTTCCTTCAGGTAGCCGAGCAGGGCCAGGAAGCCCAGCGACAGCGCGAACATCACCACCATGCGCTTGAGGATGTGGCGCAGCTTGAAGTGGCCGAGTTCATGGGCCAGCACGGCCTCGATTTCCTGCGGCGCCAGGCGCTCGATCAGGGTGTCGAAGAAGACGATGCGCTTGGCCGCGCCGAAGCCGGAAAAATAGGCGTTGCCGTGGGCGCTGCGGCGGCTGCCATCCATCACGAACAGGCCTTTCGAGGCGAAGCCGACGCGCGCCATCAGGCCTTCGATGCGTGTCTTGAGGCTGGCGTCGGCCAGCGGCGTGAACTTGTTGAAGAGCGGGGCGATCACGGTCGGGTACAGCACCATCATCAAGAGCTGGAAGCCGCTCCACACGCACCAGGCCCAGAACCACCACAGCGAACCGGTGGTCTCCATCAGTTTCAGCACCACCCAGATGAGTGGCAGGCCGATGGCGGCGCCGAGCAGCGTCCCCTTCACCATGTCGCCCAGCCACAGGCCAGGGGTCATCTTGTTGAAGCCGAAGCGCTGTTCCAGCACGAACTGGCGGTAGTAATCGAAGGGCAGGTCGAGCACGCCGGAAATGGCGGCAAAGGCGACCACCAGCAGGATCTGATGGAGCATGCCGGGGCCGGCCAGCGGCAGCAGGGCGCTGGAAATGGCCTGCAGGCCGCCCAGCAGGGTAAAGCCGATCAGCACCAGCCCGCCCCACAGCAGGGCCACGATGCCGAAGCGGGTCTTGGCCACGGTGTAGTCGGCCGCCTTCTGGTGCGTCTCGAGCGAGACCTTGGACGCGAATTCGCCGGGCACGCTGGCGCGCTTGCGCAGCACGTGCCGGACCTGGCGCTTGGCCAGCCAGAAGCGCAACCCGAGCGTCAGCACGAAGAAAACGACGAACAAGACTGAAAACGCAAGTGAAGACATTCTGTGCCTGTGAGAAAATGCAGGATTGTTTAAGGCAAAGAGAGAATTATGTCACAAGCCACCGAATCCACCGCAGCCAACAACGCTGCCGCACCAGCTGCCGCACCTGCCGCACGCCCGAACGAATTCAACCTGGTCTGGGTTGACATGGAAATGACCGGCCTCGATCCGGACAACGACCGCATCATTGAAGTGGCCGTCGTCGTCACCGACCCCGACCTGAACGTGATCGCCGAAGGCCCGGTGTTCGCCATCCACCAGTCCGACGAAACGCTGAACAAGATGGACAACTGGAACAAGGGCACGCACGGCAAGTCGGGCCTGATCGACCGCGTGAAAGCCTCGACCGTCAGCGAAGCCGACGCCGAAGCCCAGCTGATCGCCTTCCTCAAGCAGTACGTCCCGGCGAACAAGTCGCCGATGTGCGGCAACTCGATCTGCCAGGACCGCCGCTTCATGGCGCGCGGCATGCCGAAGCTGGAAGCCTTCTTCCACTACCGTAACCTGGACGTGTCGACGCTGAAGGAACTGTGCCGCCGCTGGAAGCCGGAGCTGGCGTCGGGCTTCAAGAAGCACCAGAAGCATACCGCCCTGGCCGACATCATGGAATCGGTCGAGGAACTGAAGTATTACCGCGAGCACTTCATCAAGTTGTAATAAGTAGGCGGTAACACGCAACTGTAAAATCCCGCCGCATCCGTGCACCGTTGTGCTGCCACAATGTGAGAAAATGTCAATATGCACGGATTCTTGCGCGGCGCCCATGATGCGGCCCCCGCCAGCCTGCGCGCCCTGATCGGCGTGCACGACTGGCGGCATTCACCCCTCGGACACCCCGACGACTGGCCGCCCCAGCTGGCGACTGCGGTCGCGATGGCGCTCGACTCGGCGCTGCCGATGTTCATCGCCTGGGGGCCGGACCTGCGCATGCTGTACAACGACGCCTATGTGCAGATGCTGGGCGAGCGCCACCCGGGGGCCCTGGGCGAGCCGTTCCAGCGCGTCTGGTACGATGCCTGGCCGCAGCTGGTGCCGATCATCGACCGCGCACTGTCCGGCAAGGGCGTCCACTTCGAAGACCTGGAAATTCCCATCGTGCGCAACGGCGCGCGCGAGCCGGCCAACTTCACCTTTTCGTATTCGCCTCTGCACGACGGCGCCGGGCGCGTGGCCGGCATGTACTGCACGGCGGTGGAAACCACCGAACGCCTGCGCGCCGAACGCCGCGCCGCCCTCGAACTGAAGCTCTCCGATGCCTTGCGCCCGCTGCACGCGCCGGCCGAGGTGCTGGCCACCGCCGGCGCCCTGCTGGGGCAAGAGCTGGGCCTGGCGCGGGTGCTGTACGGCGAGCTCGACGACGAAAGCGGCAGCTTCACGCTGGCCAGCCAGTGGCTGCGCAGCGGCATGGCCGGCCTGTCGCAGGCGCGCTACCGGCTCGACGAATTCGGCCCCGGCATCGGCGCCGCCCTGCGCGCCGGCGAAACCGTCGTCATCGAGGACATCGCGCTCGACCCGCGCACCGCCGGCTGGCCTGCACGCTACAACGAGGAAGCCATCGGTGCGGTGGTCACGGTGCCGCTGGTGCGCGGCGGGCGCCTTTCCGCTTTCCTGAGTATCAACCGCAACGCGCCGCATCGCTGGACCCGGGACGAATTGCATTTCACGCGCGACACCGCCGAGCGCACCTGGACCGCGCTCGACGGCGCGCGCACCCAGGCCGCCCTGCGCGCCGAACGCGACCGCAGCCGCACCATTTTCGACACCATCAGCGAGGGTTTCGGCCTGCTCGACCGCGACTGGAAGCTGCTGGAAATGAACGCCGAAGGCCTGCGCATCTGCCACCTGACGGCGGAGCAGGTGATCGGCCGCAGTCACTGGGAACTGTTCCCTGAAGTGGAGGGGACCGACACCGGCGTCATGCTGCACCGGGTGATGGCCGAGCGCCGCGCCGGCCAGATCGAATACAAGCTGGCGCCGGTGGACGGGCGCTCGGGCTGGACCGAAATCCGCGCCTTCCCGGTGCAGGACGGCGGCATCGCGATCTTCTTCCGCGACATCACCGACCGCAAGCTGGCCGAGGAAAAGCTGATGGCGGCCGACCAGCGCAAGGATGAATTCCTGGCCATGCTGGCCCATGAACTGCGCAATCCGCTGGCGCCGATCAAGTCGGCCGCCATGCTGCTCGACATGGGCATGCTCAACGAAACCCGGGTGCGCCAGAGCAGCGCCATCATCGGGCGCCAGGTGAAGCACATGACGCGCCTGGTCGACGACCTGCTGGATGTGTCGCGCGTGACGCGCGGCCTGATCGTGCTCGACAAGGCCGTGCTCGACGTGCGCAGCATCGTCGACGAAGCGGTGGAGCAGGTGCGCCCGCAGCTGCTGGCGCGGCGCCAGACCCTGGGCGTGCACCTGCCGGCATCGAACGTCAGCGTCGAGGGCGACCGCGCGCGCCTGGTGCAGGTGCTGGCGAATTTGCTGAACAACGCCGTCAAGTACACACCCGAGGAACGCGCGATCGAGGTCCGGGTGCGCATCCTCGACGGCCAGCTGGAGCTGGCCGTGTGCGACGAGGGCATCGGCATGGAGCCGGAACTCACCGAGCGCGCCTTCGACCTGTTCGCCCAGGCCACGCGCTCGAGCGACCGTTCGCAGGGCGGGCTGGGCCTCGGCCTGGCGCTGGTGCGCAACCTGGTCGAACTGCATGGCGGCTCGGTGCGTTGCGCCAGCCCGGGGCCGGGGCAGGGCAGCACCTTTACGGTGACGCTGCCGCTGGCGGCGCCGCTGGCGCCGGCCGAACCGCTTGCCGCTGCCACGGCCGCGGCGGGCGGGCCATTGCGGGTGATGGTGGTGGACGACAACGTCGACGCCGCCGAAACGCTGGCCATGCTG
Source organism: Massilia brevitalea (assembly GCF_030711405.1). Classification (GTDB taxonomy): domain Bacteria; phylum Pseudomonadota; class Gammaproteobacteria; order Burkholderiales; family Burkholderiaceae_D; genus Telluria; species Telluria brevitalea. The sequence goes on along the minus strand of NZ_JAULSI010000062.1, from coordinate 9,683 downwards.
CTCGATGCGGCCGGGCACACAGTGGAAGTCGAGCACGATTCGGGCCGCGCGCTGGAGCGTGCGCGTGCGGCGGCGCCGGACGTGTTCCTGCTCGATATCGGCCTGCCCGAAATCGACGGCAACGAACTCGCGCGGCGTTTATTGGCCCAGCCCGAGACGGCGGACGCGGTGCTGATCGCGGTATCGGGCTACGGGCAGGAACAGGACAAGCGCGCCGCGCGCGAGGCGGGGTTCCGGCATCACCTGGTCAAGCCGGTGGATTTCGAGCAGCTGGTCGAATTGTTGGCCGAAGTGCGCGGCGCGGTGGCGTGAGGGATTTGTTTGTGTAGACCGGGTGGGCACAGGAGCGCCCACCCTACGCATGCGTCGGCCTGTGACTCCGGAAACGTAGGGTGGGCGCCCCGTGCCCACGCGTCGATCGCCAACGCCTCATCGATCGCCCCGGCTGATCTTGCCGACAGCCCTTACCGCATCTGCGTGTAATTCACCGGCACAAATCGATACCCCTTGCCCTCGGTCCGCACATGCCCCAGCCCCGGGAACTGCAAATGCGCACCGCCGATCAGCGTTCCATCCTTCGCCGCCATGTCGAACAGCTTCTTGCGCGCCGCCGCGGCCGCCTTCTGGTCGCCGTCGAAGCCGATGGTCACCGCCGGGTTCTCGAACTGCACCGCCGCCACGTGGATCAAGTCGCCGATCAGCATCATCTTCTGCCCGCCGCTCTCGACGACGAAGGTGGTGTGCCCCGGCGTATGCCCGTGTCCACCCAGCGAACGCACGCCCGGCGACACCTCGGCATCGCCCTCGAAGGTCTTGAACCGGCCTGCCTTGATGTAAGGATCGAGCGCCGCCAGCGCATTCTTGAAGGAGCTCTTGTCCTCTGCCTTGTCCATGTTCACCTGGTTCAGCCAGTGATCGGCCTCGACCTTGGACGCGCGCACGACGGCGTTCGGGAAGGCCGGCTTCGCGGCGCTCGTCAAGCCACCCAGGTGGTCGCTGTGGAAGTGAGTCAGGTAAACCTCGTTGACCTGCTCGGGCGCGTAGCCGGCCGCCTTCATGTTGGCCAGCAGCTTGCCGAGCGTCGGCCCGAACAGCACGCCGGCGCCGGTGTCGACCAGGATCAGCTTCTTGCCGGTGTTGACCAGGAAGGCATTGTCCGAGGTTTCCAGTGGCGCCTGCAGGTAAGCCCTGGCCAGCGTGGCGTTGGTCTTCCCGGCCTTGTCGCTCAACAGCTTGTCGACCGGCAGGTCGACGGTGCCGTCGGACAGCGGCGTGATCTCGAACTGGCCCAGCATCAGGCGGAAGTAGCCGGGGGCGGGCGTTTTCGCCATCGGGGCGGCGGCAAGGGAAGGGGCGACGATGCAGGCGCAGGCGCAGGCGGCAGCCAGCGCGCGCAGGACGGTCTTGTTCATGGGTTCTCCGGTGGCTGATGTGGCGCTTTCCTCAATATTGCGCATCGTACATCAAGCACCGGAGAAGCGCTGGGCGCCCGTCGGTTTCCCGACGGGCTGGCAGTCGCGCTTACTTTTCCTTTTACTTCTTCGCTGCAAACGCCTTCTTCAGCTCGTCCGCCGCGAACTGTTCCGCTTCCTTCGCCTTCGGCACCACCGCGCCCATGCCGAAGAATTCGTGGGTCACGCCGCTGTATTCCTTGTAGTTCACAGCGACGCCATCCTTCTTCAGCTTGTCCGCATAGGCTTTACCTTCAGACAGCAACGGGTCGATCTCGGCCGCGACGATGGTTGCCGGCGGCAAGCCCTTCAGCGAAGTGGCCTTCATCGGCAGCGCGTACGGGTTCTTCGGATCGCCGCCGTAGTGCTTGAAGAACCATTCCATCATCGGCTTGTTGAGCGGCTTGGCGTTCGCATTCTGCTTGTACGAAGCCGTGTTCATGTCGTCGTTGACGACCGGGTAGACCAGCAGCTGGTGCACCGGCAGGGCGACTTTCTTATCGCGCGCCATCATCGAGACCACGGTCGCCAGGTTGCCGCCGGCGCTTTCGCCGCCGACCGCCACGCGATTCGGATCGCCATTGATTTCCTTGGCGTGCGCCAGCACCCACTGGTAGGCGGCAAAGGCGTCGTTCGGCGCGGCCGGGAATGTGTGCTCGGGCGCGCGGCGGTAGTCCACCGAGACCATGATCGCATTCGCCATCTTGGCCAGCGCGCGCGGGCTGGCGTCGTACACCTTGGTGTCGGCGATGACGAAGCCGCCGCCGTGGTAGTACACCATCACCGGGAACGGGCCCTTGCCTTCAGGCGTGTAGACGTGGATCGGGAAGCCGGCGTCGCCGCTGCCGATCGTCATGTCCTTGACCGTGACGCCGGCTTCCGGTGCGGCCGGCTTGCCGCTGTCGGCCAGGACCTTCTTCACGGCGTCGGCCGGCGTCGGCTGCTTGCGCGCTTCTTCCGGCGTCAGGGTCTCGATGGGTTTTGGTTTCAGCGCGGCCATGGCGTCGAGTACCTTCTGCATGGCCGGCTCGGCCTTTGGCGGCTGGGGCGACTGGGCCAGGGCGGCGCCGGCAGCCAGGACGGCGGCGCCGGCCAGCAGCGTAAGTGGAAGTGCTTTTTTCATGTTGGATACTCCCTTTATCGTCAAATTCGGCATCACGCGGCGCGATGCGCCGCTCGTGCTTACCTGGAGCCAGCTTCGGTGCGCACGGTTGAACTGTCCGTGCGCCAACGCGCTTTGACGGAATTGCGTACTCAACGTGACGAAAGGCAAGCTATCGCGGACGTTCGGGCTTCTGCAAGTCCGGTACGGTTTATGGTGTAATGGCAGTCTTTGCTTTAAGCGCTTTCTGTCATGCAAGGAAGTTTCACCCAATGGCTGCACGGCTTCCTGCCGCAGCCGCTTGCCGCCAGCCGCACCGAGCGCCTGCGCGCCACCGCCGGGGCCTGTGTCGGCCTGTTCGTCACCGCGCTCCTGAGCCACATGCTGGCGCCCGGCCTGGCCGCCTGGCTGATCGCGCCGATGGGCGCTTCGGCCGTGCTGCTGTTCTGCGTGCCGGCCAGCCCGCTGGCCCAGCCCTGGTCGGTGGTTGGCGGGAATACCCTGTCGGCCCTGGTCGGCGTCGCCTGCTGGCACCTGGTCCCTGATCCGCTGCTGGCCGCGCCGCTGGCCGGCTGCCTGGCGATTGCCGCCATGTTCGCGCTGCGCTGCCTGCATCCGCCCGGCGGCGCCGTGGCCCTGACCGCGGTGCTGGGCGGCGCGGCGGTGCATACCGCCGGCTGGCATTTCGCCCTGCTGCCGGTGGCGCTGAACTCCGCCGTCATCGTCGGCGCCGCGCTCCTCTACAACAACCTGACCGGGCGCCGCTACCCGCACGCGCCGCACGCGGCCGACCGCAACCTGCACGCCACCGGCGACCCGGCCCCGGCCGCGCGCCTCGGCATCACGGAGCAGGACCTGGAAGCGGCCATGGCGCGCTATGGCGAAGTGCTGGACGTCGGCCGCGACGATTTGCTGGCGATCGTCGACGACGCGCGCCAGCTGGCGCTGCACCGCCACTTCCGCGAACGCACCTGCGCCGAGCTGATGTCGCGCCACGTGATCGCGGCCGGCCCGCGCGACACCCTGGACCACGCGCGCGACCTGCTGCTGCGCCACCGCCTGCAAGGCGTGCCGGTGCTGGACGGGCAGCGGCGCCTGCTCGGCTTCCTGTCGCAGGAAGACCTGCTGCGCCAGAGCGGATGGGGAGCGCGCCTGCGCGCACTGGTGCCGGGCGCCGCGCCGCGCGTGGAAGACGCGATGCACCGCATCGTCGCCGTGCTCGATGGCGGCGAACCGCTGGCGCGGCTGGTGCCGCTGCTGGGCGGCGAGGGCCATCGCCAGGTGGCGATTACCGGCGCGGGCGGCGCCGTGGTCGGCGTGGTGGGGCGCTCAGATTTGCTGGCGGCGCTGTGCGAACGGCAGCTGGAAACCGCGTCCTGAGGCAGGCCGGCAGCGCCTTGTCTTTACTGCTGAGCGCCGCGGCAGGCGTATCCGGAGTAGCATGCAAGCTAATTAAGCGGACAACCAGGAGCGACGCGTGACCTACGCCAGCGACCAGAAAGACGACGGCAGCGGCCTGTCGCTTGCCTCGCAGCGCATGCTCGCACTGCGCGAACAGGTGTTCGCGCAGTGGGAAGCCGAGGTGCGCGCCAGTGTGGAGGAGGCGGCCCAGCTGCGCCATCCGGTGCTGATCGATACGCTGCCTGTCTTCTACGACAACATCGCCGAGAGCCTGACGCCGGGCTACAGCCGCCAGGGCGGCGGCGACGGCACCACGGTGGCCGCCGAGCACGGCGGCGAGCGCGCCCGCGTGACCGGCTACGACCACGTGGCCCTGATCGACGAATACCAGCTCCTGCGCCGCTGCATCCTGGAGGCGCTGGCCGGCGACGGCATCTCGCTCAGCCATGCCGAGGTGCTGGTCATCGACAGCTCGATCGACGCCGCCATCAAGGAAGCCATCAATGCCTTTACCCTGGTGCACCGCGGCCTGCAGGAACGCTTTACGGCGGCGCTGACCCACGACCTGCGCGGGCCGCTGCACGCCACCTCGATGGCGCTCGACATCATCCTCATGACCGACGACCCGGTACGGATCCGCACCGTGGCGGCCAAGGCGCTGGCGAATGTGCAGCGCATGGGCGGCATGGTGAGCGAACTGCTCGATTCGATGGCCTTCCACGGCGGCCAGGGCGTGTCGCTGGAACTGAGCCAGTTCGATATCTGCGAACTGGTGCGCGAAGTGCAGCTCGATGCGGTGGCCCACCAGGGCATCCCGGTGCACATGACGCCGGTCTCGGTACATGGCTGGTGGGACCGCAAGGCGCTCTGGCGCGCGATCGAGAACATGATCACCAATGCCAGGAAATACGGGCAGGACGGCACGCCGATCACGGTCAACATCGACAACGTGCACGAGCGCCTGCTGCTGACGGTGCATAACCACGGCGAGCCGATTCCCGCGAGCGAACAGGAATGCATCTTCCAGATGTACCGCCGCGCGGAAGCGGCGCGCCAGGGCGTGAAGGGCGGCTGGGGCATCGGCCTGCCTTACGTGCGCGCGGTGGCCGAAAGCCACGGCGGCAGCGTCGGGGTCGACAGTTCGCGCGAGCGCGGCACCACCTTCGTCATCGATATTCCGGTCGATTGCCGGCCTTTCCAGGGTGCGCCGACCCTGGCGTGATGGCAGGGTGGACGGGGCCGGCAGGCGAAAAAAAACCGGGGTCGTTCCCCGGTTCGTTTGCATCAAGCCTGGTCGGCCCCGCAGCACTTCTTGAACTTCTTGCCGCTGCCGCAAGGGCAGTCGTCGTTGCGGCCGGTCTTCGGCCCATCGTTGCGGATGGTCTCGACCGCCGGTTTGCGCAGCGGCAGCCAGTAGCGGTAGATGGCCGGCAGGTTGGCCTCGATCTCGAGCGCCAGCTGGTGCGCCTTGACCGGGTCTTCGACCAGCGGCAGCTCGTCTTCCTCGATCTCGTCGGCGCCGAGCAGGTACAGCGGGCGCATCAGCTCGCCGACTTCGGATTCCCATACCGGGTCCCAGGAACCCGGGCGCAGTTCCATGCCTTCCCAGAAGCCCCAGCACCAGGCTTCGGCGTCGATCAGGGTCTGGCCGTTGTGCTCGTGCTCGCAGTACAGCGGCTCGAATTCCTTGGGCGCGACCTCGAAGGTGATCAGGACTTCGTTCATGAAGCGCATGATCAGGTTGAGGATGCGTTCTTCTTCCTTCGGGGTCTTCCACTTCGGCGCCTGCTTGCCGTCCTGGCCCCAGACGCGCGGCAGCCACTCGGCCGGCATGATGGTTTCCGGGCCGATCGCAATCGCGGTCAGGTAGCCGTGCAGGGTGTCCATCGTCATCGCGTCTTCCGGGCTACGCTCGGAGAGGAGGAACTGGTCGAGTTCGTCGAATTCTTTTTCGGTCAGGGGCTGTTCGAGTTGCATGGGGTGCCTTGTTGCGGTGAAGCCGCCAGTTTAACGCGTGACGGGTACCCAGCGCACGAAAATCTGCGCACCGCCTTACAATGGCAGGTATGGATAATTTGTCAGGTTTGCCGGATGCATCAGGTTCCCACCCCTTTGCCGGGCTCGGCCCCGAGCGCGTGCTCGACGCGCTGGAGAGTCTCGGCCTGTACGGGGATGGCCGCCTGCTGGCCCTGAACAGCTACGAAAACCGTGTCTACCAGGTAGGCCGCGAAGAGGGGCCGCCGGTGGTGGTCAAGTTTTATCGGCCCGAACGCTGGAGCGATGCCGCCATCCTCGAGGAGCATGCCTTCGTCGCCGAACTGGAGGAACGCGAGGTGCCGGTGGTGCCGGCCATGACGGTCGACGGGCGCACCCTGCATACCTTCGACGGTTTCCGTTTCGCCGTTTTCCCGCGCCGCGGCGGGCGCGCGCCGGAACTCGGCGACCCGGCCACGCTGGAATGGATCGGCCGCTTCATCGGCCGCATCCACGCCGTCGGCGGTCTGGCATCCTATACGCAGCGCCCGGCTCTGGACCAGCGCAGCTTCGGCCAGGAACCATTCGAATGGCTGATGCGGCACGACTTCCTGCCGCCGGAACTGCGCGCCACCTGGGCCAGCGTGCTCAAACAGGCCTTGCAGGGCGTGGCGCGCTGCTACGAGCGGGCAGGGCAGGTGCCCCTGCTGCGCCTGCACGGCGACTGCCACGTCGGCAACGTGCTCTGGACCGGCGACGGCCCGCACTTCGTCGACTTCGACGACAGCCGCATGGGGCCGGCGGTGCAGGACCTGTGGATGCTGCTCTCGGGCGAGCGCCAGGAGATGGTGCGCCAGATGAGCGACGTCCTGGCCGGCTATGAAGACTTTTGCGAATTCGATCCGCGCCAGCTCTACCTGGTCGAAGCCCTGCGCACCCTGCGCCTGATCCATTATTCGGCCTGGCTGGCGATGCGCTGGGACGATCCGGCCTTCCCTGCGGCCTTCCCCTGGTTTAATACGCAGCGCTACTGGCAGGACCGCATCCTGGAGCTGCGCGAGCAGGTTGCCTTGATGGACGAACCCCCTCTCTGGCCAGTATAAAAGCCGTATCGGAACCGACAGTCGGTTGCGCTATTTGAAGGCCTGAATTGCAAGGTTTTTGCGGCGCAGCTCGGCGTGACACGATTCGCGTCTTTCGCCGATAATGATCCGGCACGCTCCCTTTTCCAGACCGAGAAATACCATGGAACACCCACCGACTCCCGACGACGATACCGACTTCACGATCGACCTGCCGCCGCCTGCCGGCCGGCACGTGCCGCCCGCAGCCGGCGCGCCGTCCGCGGCGGGGCCTGCGCCCGCACCGGCGCCCGCGCCCGCGCCGGATCGCGGCCAGCTGGAAAAGAGCGCCATCAAGGAAGCGATCGCGCGCGTCGAGGCCGAGGCCAAGGCAAATGTCGCCGCCGAGAGCCGCGCCGCCGCCGAGTCCCATGCGCGCGCGCTGGCCGAGGAGCGTGCCGCCATGGACGCCGCCACCGCCGCCGCCGCGCTGGCGAATGCGCACGCCTCGGAGCAGGCCATCGAGGCCAACCGCGACCGCCTGGAAACCCTGCGCGCCGCCGCCCAGGCCTCGGGCGAGCGCCTGGAGGCGATGCGCCAGGAAACCGCCGAACTGCGCGCGCGCGTGCAGGCCGACACCGAAAGCCGCCTGGCCGCCGAAACGCGCTCGCGCGCCGCCGACGAAGCGCGCCGCCGCGTTGCCGAACAGATCGAAGCCGAAGCGGCAATGGCGATGGAAGCGGCGCGCGCCGCCGAGGACTTGCTGGCCCAGACCGAGGAAGCGCGGCGCCAGGCCGCCGAGCGCGTGGCCGCCGTGTATGCGGCGCGCGAAGAGGTACTGCACAGCGCCAGCGCCGATGCGCGCGTGGCGGTGCTGGCGCGCGAGCGCGAACGCGCCGAAAAGGCCGCCCGCTCCACCGCCGAAAAGCTGGCGCAGACCGAAGCCGAAGCCCTGGAACTGGCCGTGCAGCGCGAGCGCGCCGACCAGATCGCGCTGGCCTCGGCCTTTGCCCGCGCCGCCGCCGAGGCGCGCATGCTGGAAGAAGCGCGCGCGCTGGCCCACGTCGAGCACGAACGGACCAGCATCGCCGAGGCCCAGGCCGATTCGCAGCGGGTCGCCGCCGACACCGTGCGTTCGCGCCTGCAGCTGGAAAAGGAATTGCGCGACGCCGCCGTGCACCGCGAGCGCCTGGAGCAGATGGCCGCCGCCACCGCCGAGGCGCGGCGCGAGGCCGAGGCAAAGATCGTCGCCGCCACCGAGGCGCGCATCGGAGCCGACCGCAAGCTGCGCGAAGCGGCGCTGCTGCGCGCCCAGGCCGAGGAAGAAGCGGGCATGCAGGTCGACGCCCGGCTGCAGGCCGAGCTGACGGCCGCCGAGCATGCACAGCAGCGCGCCGAGGCCGACCGCATCGCCGCCGAAGCGGCCGGGCGCGACGCCGAGCAGCAGGCCCGTGCGCGCGAATTGGCCGAAGGCCGCGCCGCCCAGGCCGCCGCCGCCGCCGAGGCGCGCGCGGCCGAGAACGCGGCGGCCGAAGCGGCGCTGGCGCTGGCGAGCGAGCAGGCGGCGATGGCGCGCGACGCGGCGGAATTGGCCGCGCGGCGCGAAGCCGAGGCCGCGCAGCTTGCCGCGGCCGAGCGCGAACGCCTGCGCGCCGAAGAAGCGGCGCTGGCGCGCCTGCAGGAAAAACTCGAACACGAACGCGCGCTGGCTGCGGCCGCCCAGGCCCGGCTTGAAGCGGAAGAAGGGCAGGCGGCGCTGATGCGCGAGCAGTTCGAGGCCGAGCGCCGCATCGCCGAAGCCCAGCGCGCGGCCCTGGACGCCAAGCGCGAAGCGGCGGCCAGTGTGCTCGAGGAAGCCGCGCAGGAAGAAGCGGCCGCCGCCGCCGCCCAGGCGCAAGCCACGACCGCCCAGGCGCAGGCCGCGGCCGCCTCCAGCCTGGCGCAGCTGCAAGCCGAACGCGCGCAGGCCGAAGCGGCGCGCCTGGCCGCAACCGAGGCTGCCTTGGAGGCCGAACGCGCCTCCCTGGAGGCGGAACGGACCGCCGCCGAGGCGGCGCGCGGTGCGCTGGCGCTGGCCGAGCAGAAGTTGGCGGCGCAGCGCCTGCAAGCCGAATCCGAAGCGCGCGCCATGGAGGCGGCGGCGGCGCGCCTGGCCGCGGACCAGGCCACGGCCGAAAGCGCGCGCCTGCGCGCCGAAGCCGAAGCCGAGGCGACGCGCCTGTCCCTGGCGCGCGAAGCGGCCGAGAAAGAAGCAGTGCAAGCCGCCCTCGAGAAGCGCGACGCCCAGCGCGCCTTGCTGGAGCACGCCCAGGCGCACGCCGAGATGCAGCGCCGCACCGCCGCCACCACCCAGCAGATGGCCGACTCGCGGCGCGAACTGCTGGAGCTGGAAACGAAGCGCCTGGAAGAGCAGGCTGCGGAACTGTCGGCGACCGAGGATGCGGTCAACGAACGCAAGGCCGAAGCGCGCCAGCGTGCTGCGTCCGAGAATATTACGCGCGAAGTGCTGGGGCGCCTGAAGAAGCAGCCATCGGCGCAGCAGGCGGCGGCCAGGCTGGCGGAAGTGATCATGAACCAGCGGCGCACGAACGGCGAGTGAACGTCCTCACGGCGGGATGTTGTAGGGTGGACACCTGTGTCCACGCGGTTGTACCGTGCTGCGGCTGGTAATTTTCTGGAATCGGTAACGCATGC
>NZ_JAULSI010000061.1 GCF_030711405.1 Massilia brevitalea | reverse complement strand
TGGAGTCCATCACATTAGGGTGGGCACCCCGTGCCCACGCGGAACCGTGAACATTGTTGGCCGTGCAAACTGATCAACGCTAACGCCAGCAGCACCCTAAACCCAGCACGCATTCCAAAAGGGCGACACCATCGCCCTTTTTCTCATCCGCAAACAAATTCCTTGCGCAAAATCGATCTTCACCACGGCTGTGCTTGCGCAAACGCGCAGCCAACGCGGCAGTTACGCTGACTGCACAGACCGATTTTCATGGAGGATGTGATGCCAACCCCCTTGCTGGCCCGGTTCGCGGCAACCCTGCTGCTCGCGTTGCCGCTACTCGCCGCCGCCGATCCGCGCTACACCGTCACCGTCCTGTCCGGCCCCGACAGCCGTGCCTGGGACATCAACCTGTACGGCCAGGTGGTCGGCTCCAACGGCGGCAACGCCTGGCTGCACGACGGCGCCGCCTACGTCGACCTCGGCAGCGGGGTCGCGTTCGGCATCAACGATTCCGGCCAGATCGCCGGCCATTCGGGCAGCAACGGCTTCTTCTACAGCGGCGGCGTGATGACCGCGATCACCGGCTGGGGCTTCACCACGGCCCGCGGGCTGAACAACGACGGCGTCGTGGTCGGCATGGCCGAATTCGAAGACGCCGAAAACGGCTTCGTGCGCCACGCCATCAGCTGGCAAAACGGCGTCACCACCGATCTCGGCACCGTGTACGGTTTCCAGAGCCGCGCCTACGGCGTCAACAGCCAGGGCCACGTGGTGGGCGGTAGCGACATCGGCGGCGCACCCAATTACCCGCTCACGCCTTTCCTCTACCGCGACGGCGCCATGACCGAGATCGCCCAGTTCCCGGGTCCATGGAGCGAGGCCACTGCCATCAACGACCACGACCAGGTCGTCGGCTTCGGCAACCTGAACTCGGACGGTCCCGAACTGTACCCGCGTACCGCTTTCCTGTGGGACAACGGCGTACTCACCGATATCGGCGCGCTGAGCGGTGGCGCGACCAGCTTCGCCTACGGCATCAACAACCCGGGCCAGGTGGTCGGCTGGTTCGGCGACTTCGGGAACCCGCATGCCTTCCTGTTCGAAGCCGGCAGCTTCCTCGACGTGAACGACCTGATCGATCCGGCGTCGGGCTGGGTAATCCAGGAAGCGAATGCCATCAACGACCTTGGGCAAATCGCCGGCACCGCTTGCCGCGACGGCAGCTGCTACGGGGTGCGGCTCGACCTGGTCCCGGCCGTACCGGAGCCCGCCACCTGGGGCATGTTGCTGGCTGGCTGCACCCTGGTCGGCTGGCGCCGCCGCCAGCGCACGAAGAAAGGTTAATCCGTTGACAACGCTATGCCATTTTGCAACACTCAGGTAGCTGCCGAGCCCGGCAAGCACGCGTGGTGCGCTGCTTCGGGCCGGCAGCGACGACCCAGTCGGAGAACCGATGCGCGCCTTGCCCCGAGTGCTGTTTCTGATGGCTTTATCCTTCTGCGTGCAGGCGGCGCAGTCGCAAACGCCGGCCCCGGCCCAATCCCCGGCCACGACTCAGGTCCCGGCGCAGACGGCCGTCGAATCCTTTTCGCCCGAGGGCGAAGTGCGCCAGGTGCGCCAGGTCACGGCGCGTTTCAGCCAGCCCATGGTTGCCTTTGGCGATCCGCGCGGCGCCGACCCCTTCGCCATCGACTGTCCGGCGAAGGGCAAGGGCCGCTGGATCGACGCGACCAACTGGAGCTACGACTTCGACGCCGACTTGCCTGGCGCCAGCGCCTGCCGCTTCACCCTGCGCGCAGACAGCCGCGACCTGGCCGGGAAGCCGCTGGGCGGGCAGCGCGCCTTTGCGTTTACTACCGGCGGCCCGGCCGTGGTGCGCACCCGGCCCTACGAGGGTTCCGGCCACGTCGACGAAAACCAGATCTTCGTGCTGGCGCTGGACGCCCAGGTGGCGCCGGCCAGCATCGCGCGCCATGCCTGGTGCCGCGCCGAGGGCATCAACGAAAAAATCCCGCTGCGCGTGCTGGAAGGCGAGGAGCGCGAACGCATCCGCGCCGTCCAGAGCGACTTCATCGACGCTCACCTGGCCCGCTGGTTCAAGGCGCGCGGGCGCACCTGGCGCGATAAGGCGCCGCTGTCCGGCGAGCTGCCGCTGGCGGTCGTGCAATGCCGCCGCACGCTGCCGCCGAACAAGGAAATCGCGCTGATGTGGGGCAAGGGTGTGGCCGCGCCGAACGGCATCGCCACCACCGAGGACCAGCAGCTCGACTTCCGCACCCGTCCCGACTTCACGATCTCGGCCAGCTGCGAGCGCGTGAATGCGCGCGCCGGCTGCGTGCCTTTCCTGCCGGTGCGCGTCGGCTTCAGTGCGCCGGTGGCGCTGAAGGATGCCCAGGCCATCGCCCTCGAAGGTCCCGGCGGCAAGCGCTTCCCGGCGAAGTTCGAGGACGAGCATGCCGGCCACGTCACCGGCATGTCGTTTGCCGGCCCCTTCCCGGAGCGCGCCGAGCTGCGCCTGCTGCTGCCTCCCGGCCTGAAGGACGACGCCGGCCGCAGCCCGGTGCTGCGTACAAAAACGAAACTGGTCCTGCGCACCGACCGCCAGCCGCCGCTGGTCAAGTTCGCCGCGCCCTTCGGCATCATCGAGGCGCGAGGCGACCGCATGCTTCCGGTTACGGTGCGCAACGTCGAGCCGGCCCTGGCCACCGCCGTGCGCACCAGCGGCGCCAGCCAGCGCGTCAGCCGCGAGGAAGACGTGCTGGCCTGGATGCGCAAGGCGGGCGGCGGCCAGTACGGCAGCCTCGACAAGCAGGTGCTGGGCAAGGCCGTCGAGGGCAGCATCGAGCGCTTTTCGCTGCCCAAGCCGAACGGCCGCCGCGCCTTCGAGGTGATCGGCATTCCGCTGCGTAAACCCGGCTTCTACGTGGTCGAGCTGAGCAGCCCACAGCTGGGCGCGGCACTCAACGACAAGGGCAAGAAGGCCTACGTGCACACCGCCGCGCTGGTGACCAACCTGGCCGCTCACTTCAAGCATGGGGCAGCGTCTTCGCTGGTCTGGGTGACCTCGCTCGACAAGGGCCGGCCGGTAGCGGGCGCCCAGGTGGCGGTGCGCGACTGCGCCGCCAAGCCGCTCTGGAGCGGCAGCACCGACGCCAGCGGCGTTGCGCGCATCCCCAAGGAACTGCGCGCAGCGTCCTGCCAGTCCGGCGGCGGCTTCTTCGTCACCGCGCGCAGCGGCGAGGACTTTACCTTCACGCTGTCGGAATGGCAGCGCGGCATCGAGTCCTGGCGCTACAACGTCTCGACCGAGGGCGTCGACAGCGACAGCCGCCTGGTGGCTACCGTATTCGACCGCACTCTGTTGCGCGCCGGCGAGACCGTGCACATGAAGCACTTCCTGCGCCGCCGCGTTGCCGCCGGCATCGCCCTGGTACGCGCCGGCGACAAGGCGCCGCCGAATGGGGCCCGCTGGACGGACGGCGAGGAGAACGAAGGGGACGATAACGCGCCCGAAGACAAGGGCCCCTTGCCGGCCCGGGGCTGGCTGGTGCACGGCGGCAGCGGCGAAAAGCTTGGCTTTGCCCTGCGCTGGGACGCCGGCGGCGCCGCCCTTGGCGAATGGAAGATCCCGCTGGAAGCCAAGCTCGGCGAATACCAGGTCGTGATCGGCGGCCAGGTGGCGGGCGAGTTCCGGGTCGAGCAGTTCCGGGTGCCGACCATGAAGGCCTTGCTGAAAGGGCCGAGCGGGCCGGTGGTGGCCGCACGCGGCGTCAGCATCGACGCCCAGGTGAATTACTTGTCGGGCGGCCCGGCTGGCCTGGCCCCGGTCAAGCTGCGCACCGTGCTCGAATACGGCGGCGCCTCGTTCCCGGGCTACGAGGGCTTTGCCTTTGCCGCCGGCGACGTCAAGGAGGGAATCGCGCGCGAAGGCTCGGGCTACAACGAAGACGGCTACGACGATGCAGGCGAGGGCGGCGAGGCGCCGGACGGGGAGGGCAACGAGGGGGGAAATACAGCAGAAGGCACCGAAGCGGCAGCGAACGCTGCGCGCACCCAGAGCGCCACCCTCGACCGCAACGGCGGCGCGCGCATCGCCGTACGCGACCTGCCGCCGATCGACGGCCCGCGCACTCTGTTGGCCGAGCTGAGCTACCAGGACGCGAACGGCGAAACGCTCACGACCTCGACCCGGGTCAACCTGTTCCCGTCGGAGGTCATGCTTGGCATCAAGACCGTCAGCTGGCTGAACAAGGAGCCGGTCAAACTGCAGGCCGTCGTGGTGGACGTGCACGGCAAGCCGGTGGCCGGGCAGCAGGTCGAGGTCGATATGTTCCAGCGCACCAGTTATTCGCACCGGCGGCGCCTGGTCGGCGGTTTCTACGCCTACGAGAACAGCAGCGAGATCAAGCGCATCGGCGCAGCCTGCAGCGGCCGCACCGACGCCCGCGGCCTGCTGGTCTGCGAGGTGACGGCGCCGGTGCAGGGCAACCTGATCCTCCGCGCCCGCACCCAGGACGCCGATGGCCGCGCGGTTGTAACCCACACCGAGGCCTGGGCCGGCGCCGGAACCCGGGACGACGCACGCGACGATAACTGGTTCGAGGTTTCCGACAACGACCGCATCGACCTGCTGCCGGCCAAGCCGCGCTTCGAACCGGGTGAGGACGCGCGCTTCCAGGTGCGCGCGCCGTTCCGCTCCGGCACCGTGCTGGTGACCGTGGAACGCGAAGGCATCCTCGAGACCTGGGTGCGGCGCTTCTCCGCCAAGGACCCGACCATCAGCGTGCCGATCAAGGGCAGCTATGCGCCGAACGTGTTCGTGTCGGCCATGGTCGTGCGCGGACGCGTGGCCGGCGTGCAGCCGACCGCGCTGGTCGACCTCGGCAAGCCGGCCTACAAGCTCGGCATCGCCGAGGTAAAGGTGGGCTGGGCCGCGCACGAACTGAAGGTGGAAGTCGGCACCGACAAGGAGGTCTACAAGGTGCGCGACCGTGCCCAGGTGCGCGTGAAAGTCACGCGGCTTGACGGCAAGCCGCTGCCGGCCGGGGCCGAGGTGGCCCTGGCGGCGGTGGACGCCGGCCTGCTCGAGCTGATGCCGAACGAGAGCTGGAAGCTGCTCGAAGCGATGATGCGCCAGCGCAGCCTGCAGGTGCAGACCTCGACCGCGCAGATGCAGGTGGTCGGCAAGCGCCACTTCGGGCGCAAGGCGGTGGCGCACGGCGGCGGCGGCGGCGGGCGCGGCATGAGCCGCGAGTTGTTCGAAACCCTGCTGCTGTGGCAGGGCAAGGTCAGGCTCGATGCCAAGGGCGAAGCCGCGCTGCCAGTGCCGCTCAACGATTCGCTCACCAGTTTCCGCATCGTCGCCGTGGCGAATGCCGGGGCCGGCATGTTCGGCACCGGCGCCACCGACATCCGCAGCACCCAGGACCTGATGCTGATGTCGGGCCTGCCGCCCCTGGTGCGCGAGGGCGACCGCCTGCGCGCCGGCTTCACGCTGCGCAACGCCTCCGAGCGCAGCCTGCAGGTGCAGCTGAGCGCGAGCGTGAGCGCCGACGGCGGCCAGGCCCGCGCCCAGGCGCCGCAGAACGTGCGCCTGGAGCCGGGCGAGTCGCGCGAGGTGGGCTGGGACCTGACGGTGCCGCAGGCCCAGGCCCTGCGCTGGCAGGTCGACGCGCGTACCGGCGAAGGCGCCGGCATGGGCGACAGCCTGCGCATCGTGCAGAAGGTGACGGCGGCGGTGCCGGTGCGCGTGATGCAGGCCACCTTGCTCCAGCTCGACGCGCCGAAGACGATTCCCGTGGCGCGTCCGCAGGACGCCTTGCCGGGCCACGGCGGCATCCGCACCACGTTCACGCCGCGCCTGGCCGGCAGCATGGCGGGCGTGCGCGACTACATGGCCGCCTATCCCTACACCTGCTTCGAGCAGAACACCTCGCGCGCCGTCGCGCTGCGCGACGCGAAGATGTGGGAGAGCCTGGCCGCCACGCTGCCGGCCCACCTCGACAGCGACGGCATGCTGAAATATTTCGCCAGCATGCTCGAAGGCAGCGACAGCCTCACCGCGTACGTGCTGTCGGTCACGAGCGAGGCCGGCTATGCCATCGCGCCCGAGCAGCGCGAGCGCATGGAGGCGGCCCTGGTCGCCTTTGTCGAAGGCAAGCTGACGCGCGGCCAGTCGCTGCGCAGCGGCGACCTGGCGGTACGCAAGCTGGCCGCGCTCGAAGCCCTGTCGCGCACCCAGGAAGTGCGCGACGCCTGGCTCGAATCGATCCGCATCGAACCGAACCTGTGGCCGACTTCGGCCGTGCTCGACTGGTACCTGGTGCTGCAACGTACCCCCGGCTTGGCCGAGCACGACACCCACCTGGCCCAGGCCGAGCGGATCCTGCGCGCGCGCCTGACGCTGGCCGGCACCACCATGGGCTTTTCCACCGAGGCGGGCGACGACTGGTGGTGGCTGATGGCCTCGCCTGACGTGAACGCCAACCGCCTGCTGCTGGCAATGCTCGACAATCCATCCTGGCAGGGCGACATGGGCCGCCTGGCGCGCGGCGCCCTGGGCCGCCAGCAGCGCGGGCGCTGGAACACGACGCTGGCGAATGCCTGGGGCGTGCTGGCGATGGAAAAATTCTCGGACAAGTTCGAGGCCGCGCCGGTGACCGGCAAGAGCAGCGCCGTGCTCGCTGCGAATGCAGGCAATGCAGGCACCAGCGCCAGCCCCGCCGCCTGGAGCGGCGCCGTGCCCGCGACCGTGCTGCAGGCCTGGCCGCAGGCGGGCAGCGGCCAGCTCACGCTGCGCCACGAAGGCGGCGGCAAGCCCTGGGCCACGGTGCAGAGCCTGGCCGCGGTGCCCCTGAAGGCGCCGCTGTCCGCCGGCTACCGCATCAAGCGCACCGTCACCCCGGTCGAGCAGGCGAAGCAGGGCGCCTGGAGCCGCGGCGACGTGTACCGCGTGAACCTGGTCATCGACGCCCAGTCCGACATGACCTGGGTGGTGGTCGACGACCCGATCCCGGCCAGCGCCAGCATCCTCGGCAGCGGCCTGGGCGGCGATTCGCAGCTGGCGGGAGGCGGGCGCAGGAGCGGCGGCTGGGGTGGTGGTGGCTGGGACTATGGCGGCCTCGAATACGAGGAGCGCACCCACGGCGCCTTCCGCGCCTATTACTCCTTCGTGCCGAAGGGCCAGTTCAGCATCGAATACACGGTGCGCCTGAACAACGCGGGCAACTTCAGCCTGCCGCCGACGCGGGTCGAGGCCATGTACAACCCCGAGACCTTCGGCGAGCTGCCGAATCCGGCGCTGGCCGTGGGGCCGTGATGCGCCGTTCGATGCTGTTGCCGGTGGTGCTGGTGCTGTCGGCCGCCGTGCACCTCGGCGCCTCGGCGGCCATGCCGACGCCGCAGCAGGTGCGCACGGCCTGGAAGCCGTCCAGCGCGAGGCTGCTCGACCGCCACGGCGTGCCGGTCGAATCGGTGCGCATCGACATGCGCGTGCGCAGGATGGCCTGGACGCCGCTGGCCGACATCTCGCCGGCCCTGGGCCTGGCCGTGCTGCAGGCCGAGGACGGACGCTTCATGGAGCACGGCGGCATCGACCTGCGCGCCATCGGCCAGGCCGCCTGGGACAATCTGTTCCGCGCACGCCCGCGCGGCGCCTCGACCATCACCATGCAGCTGGCCGGCCTGCTCGACGCCGAACTGCGCGCCGGCGCGGGCGGACGCAACTGGACCCAGAAATTCAACCAGGCCCTGGCCGCGCGCGAACTCGAAGCCGGCTGGAGCAAGGCCGAGATCCTCGAAGCCTACCTGAACCTGGCCAGCTTCCGCGGCGAACTGCAAGGCGTTGCCGCCGCTTCGCAGGCGCTGTTCGGCAAGGCCCCGTCCGGGCTCGACCTGGCCGAATCGGCCATCCTGGCGGCACTGCTGCGCGCGCCCGGCGCGGCGCCAAAAACAGTGGCCATGCGCGCCTGCACCATTGCCGCCGAGCTCAAGGCGCGCACCGGCTGCGCCAGCATAGAGTGGCAGGCCGAGGTCGCCCTCGGCCGTCCCGCCGCTGCCGCTATCAAGGGGCAGGCGCAGATGGCGCCGCAAGTGGCCAATCAACTGCTCGGCACGGGCGGGCAGGACGTGCGCAGCACCCTCGACGCCGGCCTGCAGCGCTTCGCGCTCGACTCGCTGCGCCGCCACCTGCGCGAACTAAACGACCGGAATGTCGCCGACGGCGCCGTGGTCGTGATCGACAACGCCAGCGGCGAGCTGCTGGCCTATGTCGGCAACGGCGGCCAGGGCGAAGTCGACGGCGTGGCCGCCCTGCGCCAGGCCGGCTCGACCCTGAAACCCTTCCTGTACGAGCTGGCGCTCGAGCGGCGCCTGCTTACCGCCGCCTCGCTGCTCGACGACAGCCCGATCGACGTCGCGGGCGAGGCCGGCCTCTACGTGCCGCAGAACTATGACCGCCAGTTCAAGGGCTATGCCAGCGTGCGCACCAGCCTGGCCAGCTCGCTGAACATCCCGGCGGTGCGCACGCTGCTCCTGCTCGGGCCGGAGCGTTTCCACGACCGCCTGCAAGACCTCGGCATCAGCTCGCTGAAGGAAGACGCGGCTTTCTACGGCCCCTCGCTGGCGCTGGGCTCGGCCGACGTTTCGCTGCTGGAACTGAGCAACGCCTACCGCACCCTGGCCAACGGCGGCCTGTACGGCCCGGTGACGCTGCGCGCCCGTGTGCCCGCGTCCAGGCCCGGGCCGAAGCAGCGCGTGCTGGACGCCGGCGCCACCTGGATCGTGGGCGACATCCTGTCCGACCGCGGCGCGCGCAGCCCGACCTTCGGCCTGCGCAGCGACCTTGCCACCGCCTACTGGAGCGCCGTCAAGACCGGCACCAGCAAGGACATGCGCGACAACTGGTGCGTGGGCTATTCCACAAGCTACACGGTCGGTGTCTGGGTCGGCAACTTCGACGGCCAGCCGATGTGGGACGTCTCCGGCGTCTCCGGCGCGGCGCCGGTCTGGCGCGACGTGATGGACTTCCTGCACCGCGAGAACCCGCCCCGGCAAGCCGCGGCGCCGGACGGCCTGGTGCGGCGCGAACTGCGCTACGCCCCGGCGCACGAGGCCGCGCGCCAGGAATGGTTCCTGCGCGGCACCGAAACCAGCCTGGTCGAAGCAGTGGCGCCGGAACGCCGCACGCCGAAGATCATCTACCCGGTCGACGGAAGCATCCTCGCCACCGACCCCGACATCCCGGCCGAGCGCGAGCGCGTGCTGTTCCAGGCCCAGGCCGGCCAGGGCCTGCGCTGGCGTCTCGACGACGCCGAGCAGGGCGCCGCCGATGCCGTCCTGGCCTGGCGCCCGGCAGTCGGCCCGCACCGCCTGGAACTGCTCGACGCGGCAGGCAAGGTGCTCGCCACCAGCCGCTTCGAAGTGCGCGGCAACCGGGAGCCTGCACCGGACCAGAAGCCGGGCTTATAGATGAGCTTGTTCTATCGTTAAATCCGATGGCAGCTCACTTGCCGAGCCAGCTGCGCTCGCCAAGCCGCTGGCCTTGCGGGAAGCGTTGGTGCCGGATCAGAATGCGTTCGACCGGACCCTCCGGCAGGTATTCGATCGTCAAGTTGCCGTCCTGCGAACTGAGCAGGTTTGGCGATACGGGGAACACCCGTTTGCGGTAATGCCGGTTCAGGTCGGCATACAGCTGCTGGTCGACCAGGCTAAGGCGCACGTCGAGGCCGCTCGCCAGCCGGTATTGACCGGCAACGGCGTCTTTCAGGTCTTGCGCATCGCCACGGTCCATGGAAGCGGCGGCAAGCGCGGATGAAAAGAAAGCGGTGGACGACACGAAGGCAAGGCAAAGCAGGGCACGCATGGCTGTCTCCTTCATCGAACGTTGAAAGACACGAGTGACGAAGGTTGGACAGGCCGGGTTTCAGCGCGACTGCACGTATGTATTAAATTTTGCTGCGGAAACCCGCGAAATGTACCGGCTCAGGCCTGGTTCACGATGCCGATGAATTCCACAATCAGCGTCGCCGCACCAACCACCATTACATGTGCGGTCACCAGCACCAGCCAGCGGCAGCACGTGGCGAAACGGCTTCCGCCATAGACCCGCTGCATAGCCATCGGTAGATAGGCTACCAGGCAGAGAAAAGGAATGATCTGGAAAATGTCCCATGCCGAAAGCACGTCGCTGGATACGCCCTTCAGGAATGGGAACATCGCAGCCCATCCTATGCTTCCAGGAATGACGATCATCAGGCTGACAACCAGGAAGGCAAACGCATTGGTATGCAAGGCAAACACCAAATGCTCGCCGTAGTGGAAGTTGGAGCGCCGGTAAATCAGTTTCAGGTACAGCGCAAAGAGCGGTAGTGCGCCAATCAGCATGTAGGGCGCATATGCAAGGAATCCGTGATTCAGCGCCGCGCTTTTTTCCTTGTCGGTTTGTTTGAGAAAGTTGTTCAGCTTGTCCTGCCAGTGTGCATTGACCTTGCCTATGGCGGCGATGGCGTCCTGGATGCTGTCGTTCACGGTTGGGGATTCGTCCGCTGTTTCCGCATGCTGCGGGTCATGCACCGCCAGCGTGAAAATCGCTCTTGGTGTCTTGCCTGGAGCATAAGTTCCCGGAGCCGCGTGGCTATACGTAAAGCCGAATTGCCCGTCTTCGATCAGCAACTGAGGCAGTTCAATATGAAAGACTTTAATGAGAGCAAAGAGGACTAGACTCAGGGTCAGATACAGCCGCAACGGCGGAATATACGGCATGCGGCGCCCAGCCAGGAATTCCTTTGTCAGTTCGCCAGGACGCAGGACGAGCAACTTCAGCGTTTGCCAGAGCTTGCCTTCCAATGCCACGTAATGGCCGACGAATTCATGCACGAACTCACCCGCGCTCGGGACATGGGCATGGGTCGGCTCTCCGCATTTTGCGCAGAAGTTATCGGTGACGATAGCGTTGCAACTGCGACAGTGTGAGGCGGGAAGGGCGGAGTGCGGGGCAAGGGTACTTTGTACGGCAGCAGTCTGCATGGTATCTGTTGCAAAAGTTTCCAAACAAACACATGCTACCTCAAGCCTTGGCAACGCGACAATGCCAGCGTGCGGTTGTTGAAGAAAGCCGACAATCGAAGGCGAATGGTAAAGACAAAAAGGCTCCACGAATTTTCATGGAGCGCCAGGAGGACTTCAACCGACAGTCGCAGGCAAGCTGCCGATCAGCTTGCAGCCACATTCGGTTGTGCATCCCTCGACCGCAACGGCTATCCCGTTGATTGTAAGTGTGTCGTGAGCAGTAATGATCTTGTTCACACCGTGAGGCTTGCCGCCGGGGTAGGGCATTGGACAATCAACTTTGTCACCCAGTCGAGCGATTGCTCTTCCCCTGATGTCGTGGTCGAGCGAACCGCTGATCACTGTACCGCCATGACTGGTTTTGTCTCCGACGGTGATAATATTCAATGACATTGGTTCTCCAGTGGAATTGGCGACGTTATCAAATCGGTTAACCATCCGGCTAATCGCGTCCGTTAGGCAGTTTCATATATGTTTTAGCTGAAGATTGCAGTAGCAATCGGTGCTCGCTGTAATGCGCCTAGAATTAATGAATGTACCGTCCGCACGCCCGGATTAGGTCTTGTTGAATTCGATATCCCGGTCTTGTGCGCCATCTTGCAAATTATCGTTCTTCAGTCGTCAGATGGAGCCCAGTTCTGCTATCGACCCGGATGATTAACGATCCGATAGATATGACGCGATTTGAACATTTACGTTTGATTACGAGCGCGATCAAGCACGAAAAGAGTGAATATGGACGATTGCATTGTATTGAATTGCATTGCAGTGCTTCGAATAATATATGATTATTCATTTAAACCTAACTTCGATACCGCACCAAGTCGACTTCAGATCGGCTCTTGAAACTACGCCTCCCCAGGGAAACTCGAATACGTCAGCGCCTAGCGAGGTCGATGTAGGTGAGCACTCTAGCTGTTTTGAGAGCATTGTTGTCAGTGTTTTCTTCTCAGCCAGAAGGTCTTTTTCTGTCGCGTCATACCCTAAAGCGGCTACCTTGCTCTGTTCAAGCGTTAGCGTCACTCCATGTACGACGTCCCTGAAAAATCTGATCCCGGCAACGAAGCGCCTCCCCCACAATTGAACAGAGACCGGGCCATACACAACGAAATCTGGCGCGGATTCTCTGGCGGTCATGTGGTGTCCAACACCATCGTCGAATTCCGAGCATGTAAGTCCAGGAGCTGCCAACACATGAGCATCAGTGTGCAGGACACCGTTGCTTGATGAAAAGGAGCTGTTCAATGGTGTCATTTCGAAAATTCATAATCAAGATGTTTAAACGAACTAAATAGATTATTTATTGCAAAATACTAAATGTATCAATGTATGGTTCAAGTCGCGAGGGGGCTGGGTTTACGAAGGTGGTCATTATTCAATTTCCAAGAACATTTTTCGTCTGGAGAACTCCTCCTTTAGGAACTGAATCAACTGCTCCGTTTCGGTGGATGTTACATATTCTTGGTCGTTTGGCCTGTCCCACTTTTCGATGCTGTTCTGGTATAGTACAAAGTCGGGAGATCCATACCCTCGCAAAAGTGCTTCACCGTACACGGTGACGCTCCTAGCTCCAATCTTCACACGAAGGTGTCCGCGTGTAACCTCTACCAGCTCCATGTCTCTCATCTCTTAAAAATAGTTTTCGTAACGCCGGTTTTGGGATCAATAGTGTCAATCTGGGTCACAGATGGGTTATCCATCAACGCCCCCTTTTCTCGCGTTTCCCAAATATTGCCAGGTCGGAGCTCCGCCCCAATCACACCGCGAGTCACACCACATGCTTGCTGGGCATAGGACTTAGAAATCTCCTCCCACTCTTTGACAGCCTTTGGATTGGTCGCGTCCCATGGGGGCATTACCACACCATTCTTTTCCAACTGTAACTCCAGCGTAGTTCCTCCATGAGCAGTTGCTACCTTCTTGGCAATGTGTTCACCGCCGACGCCCTCGGTGCGACCTGACCAGAAGAAGGCCTGATTGGGCCCCGTCTTTACTGCCTCAGTCGGTCTGCGTCTGTAGCGCCCTGTAGTGCTATCGCGCCATTTGTTCGACTTGCAATCCCAGATAGGTGCCAGACCAAGCGGGTCCACCCACTGAATAGGGTTAGGAGCGTACGAGTGAACGTTGAAACCGCCCAGTAGACCTGCAGGATCGCGGCTTGTAAACCGTCCACTATATGGATCGTAATACCGAAACCGGTTGTAATGCAGCCCCGTCTCATCATCAAGATACTGACCTTGAAATCTGATTTGGTTTCGTATCCCTGCCTTATATGCCGCCTGGCTGATCGCTTCCTTCGCTTTCCCCCAGGCCTTGTACTGCGCCGACCACGCAACCCTGCCTTCATGGTCGGTCAATTCCTGCGGCGTCCCCAGATGGTCGCACTGATAGAAGGCGATCTCATCCTTGCCAAACGGCTCGGCTTCCTGCTCGCAGTCACCGTTCCATAGCGGATCAAGCGCAATGTCATATTTTCCACCGTTCGCCGCCATCAGCGTCCTGACATCGGTGGTTGGCGCCAGTTGAAGCGCCCGGCTCCGGCTGGCCTGCACCAGCGGCACGAAGCTGTCACGCTCGTACACATAGTGCACCGTCCGTTCGCCCGCCATATAGCCCTTGAATACGCTGCTTTCCAATGCCAGCGTGTCGCCATCCCAGGCATACATGGTTCGGTCTGTCTCTCGCAGAATAGTGCCTTCCATCGCCTGGCTGTGCTTGGCGATGCGCCGCCCCAGCGGATCGTAGGCGAAGGTGGTGACGCCATGCCAGGTCGTGGCACGGGTCATCCGGTTGAACGCGTCCCACTCATATGACGACCGCTTGCCGTTCTGCACCCGTTCCACGAGGTTGCCGCGTTCGTCGTAGCGGTAGCTGACGCCGGCATATTCCTTGAGCAGGTTGTCCAGCAGTTTCGGAAGCGCGACACGGCGGCTGATGGGCTCCTGCTGCGCGGTATCGGCTGCACGGATGTTGCCGGCCGGGTCGAAGGCGAAGGTTTCATGGCCCAACGCACTGTGTGCCGCCAGCAGCCGCCCGACCGGATCGTAGCGGTATTCGATACGTCCACGCCGGTTGTCTTCGACACTGGTCAGTTGGCCGGACGGGTCGTAGCGGTAGCGCCGCAGGATGGCGGCTTGCATGCCGGCCTAGGCGTCGGGCCGGTAGATATCGGGATGAAAATGCCGGTCCTTCCGGTTGACTTGCGCAGTGGTGCCAAGCTGCTGTTCGATCAGGCGGCCTGCCGGATCGTACGTCATCGTTTGCAGCAGACCATTGGCCTGGGTACGGCCGGTTTCCTGGTACAGTGCGTCGCGCTCGAAGGAGACGAGGTCCTGCCCATCGAGCAGCAGGCCGTGTACGTGACCGGCGCCGTAGGTCAGCCATTCGATGCGATGGCCGTCGGGGCGGGTGGTGCCGGTGCGCTGGTTGAGTTCGTCGTGGTGGTGGTGCCAGACCGCGGTGCGCTTCTCAAGCTGGAAGGGGCCCTGGTAGTGCTGGTGCTCTCGGACCAGATTGCCGGCGGCGTCGTAGAACCATTGCAGCCGCGCGTGTTCGTTCTTCGCTTCCGCCAGCTGGCCATTGGCGTTGTAGGAGAAAGTTTCGCTTTGCTCCGGCAGGCCGGGTGCTGCAGCCCGACGTTGAACGAGCCGTCCCATGGCGTCGAAGTCGAGTCGCGTGGTCACGCCGGCTTCGACGGTTTCCGCCAGCATGCCGCTGGCTTCGTCGTAGCGGTACTCGGTGGCCTTGCCGTCGAAGCCTTGTTCCTGCAGCAGGCGGCCGACCGGGTCGTACCGGAAATGATAGACGCTGCCGTTTTCGTTTTCCAGCGCAGACAGGCGACCGAGCGCGTCCCACCGGTAGTACAGGCCATGCCCAAGGGCGTCGATGCGCTTCGCAATCAGTCCGGCCGCAGTGTAGCGATAGGTGGTGATGCGTTGCAGCGGGTCGGTATGCGCAAGCAGCCGGCCTTCGGCGTCGTGGCGCAGCAGCTCCTCGCTGCCGTCGGGATGGATGATGGCTTCGAGCTGGCCGGGATGATTGCCGCTGTCGCTGCCTTCACCATGTGCCTGCGCCATCGTTTCGTCGCTGAGTTGCGTGTAGCGGTAGCGGGTGACGTTGCCGGCGGCGTCGATGCTTTTGACCAGGCGCTTGCGGCCATCGTATTCCCACTGGCTGCTGTGCCCGGAACAATCGGTGTAGCCGGCGAGCTGGTCGTCCGGGGTGTAGGCGAGCTTCGTGACGCCACCCTTGGCATCGGTGACTTCGACCGGCCGTCCGGCCTTGTCGTACGCGTATTGGGTCTTGTTGCCGCGGGGGTCTGTTTCCTCGACCATGTGCCCTTGAGCATTGTAGTCGCGGCGCCAAATTCCCCCTTCGCCGTCGCGGATGCCGGTGATGCGGTGCTGGCCGTCGTACTCGAAATGGACCTGGCTGCCATCGGTGCGCGTGTGCGTGATCAGGTTGCCGTGCTCGTCGTAACGGTGATGCTCGCTGCTGCCGTCAACGTCGATATGGCGGACGACGTTCTTGGCGCCGTCACGGTAGAACCATTCCTCCCCCCCGTCCGGGTGCACGATGCGGTAGGTGTAGCCGGCGATGTCGTAGTAATAGCGGGTCTCGTGGCCAAGCGCATCAAGGAGGTAGGTCAGGCGGATGTTCTTGTCCCATTCAAGCCGGGTGTCGTAGTTGCCGTCGTCGGCCCATTCGCGAATCGCCTTGGCATGAAGTCCGCTGTCGATGCTGGTGTCGTAGGCAAGGTTCATGCCGCGCCCGGTACGGTCGGTGTAGCGGGTGACGAGATGGCGGTCGTACCGGTACTGCCAGGCGGCGCCGTTTTCGTCCTGGGCGCGGATCAGGTCGCCGTAGCTGTCGTAGTCGTAAGCGGCGAGCTGGCGCAGCAGCTTTCCATCCTTGATTTCCCATAGCCCAAGGATGCGGCCGCTATCAGGATCGATCCGGGTGGCGGCATGGGCGACGACGGCCTCCCCCTGCTTGCTGACGATGTCGCTGAGCACTTCCTCGCCGGCGTGCGGTCCATTGGCGACGACGTGGTCGTAGCGCAGGCCGAGGGCGGCGCCGTCGCGGGTATGCAGCGCGATCAGCCGGAAATGTTCTTTGCCCATGTCGGCCGCTTTGGAGCGTACGGTGTCGACCAGCTCGTAGGTTTCGCGCCAGGGACTGGGTTCGCCCTCAGGCAGCGGCTTGCCGAAGTCGAGCGTGAGCAAGGTGGCACTCATGCGGGTGAGCGTGATTTGTTCGACCGGATCGTAGTGTTTCTCACCAACTCCCAGCCACGGGTAGCGGTGGCTACGGCCGTCGGCGCCGTGATGGAGCAGGGCGGTGGGCTTGCCTTTGCCGACGACGTCGATGCGGGTGCTGTAAGGGGTGAGCCAGCGCGCACCGAGATTGCCGCTGTCGTAGGCGCTTAGCTGGCTGCGGTAGGTGCGGCTCCAGGTGATGGGGAGCGGCGCATCGAGCACGAAGTCGGTGTGAGTGAAGGTTTCGGCGCCGGTGACGAAGCTGATCGAATGCGCAGTGCTGCCTTTTGCGGGGCACAGCTTGCAGGCATTGGCGTCGCCGGTGGCCGGACTTTGCCGGCTGGTGGCGCCCAGCTCGTGGCCGGGGTTGTTCTTCTTGTGGTCCGCGCCTTTGGCTGACGGCACCATCGCCGGATACCGCCTCTTGTGCTTGGTGACCGCATCGCGCAGCCGCATCAGTATCCACCCAATGCTCATCTGCGCCTGTTGGTCGGCCAGGGCGGCAAGCTTGCCGCGAAACGCCGGCTTGAAGTCGGTCAGGTGGCCGATGATGCCCGTTACGCCCATTACCGCGCCTTGCGGCAGGTGGCGGGCTGCTGCGGCGGCAGCGTAGTTTGCCGCCTTCTTGTACTGCCTTCCAAGAGAGCCAAGCATGCGGCGCCAGCTGCTGATGACTTTGGGATCGTGCAGCTTGCTTTCCACTTCCGCCGAGGAGGCCACATCGAACAGCGGTTCCTTGCCAACGCAGCGCTTGAGAATCTTGATCAGATCGTCGGCAACGCCATCGGCAACATTCGCGCATTCGTCCAGGATGCCTGCCAGTTTGCCCATCGCACCGTCGATAAAGGTGTCGATTTCGCCGGCCAGCTTGGCGTTGAGGTGGGCGACCAACACTTCGACCAGTGCAGTGCCGAGGTCCTTGACGCCCAGGGCCAGCTTTTGCCGGACCAGGTGCAGTGCCGGCCGCAGGCTCATGCGCGCCGCGCTCATCGCCGGCACCGGGACTACACCGATCAGGTTGATGCCCAGGCCGACCCATTGCAGGAAGTCGGTTTCCTTCTTGTTGATGGCGTTCTGGATGACCGTCACTATGTCCATGATGGCGTCGATCAGCGCCATGATGTTGCCAATCACCGGCAGGCTGCCAGCGACGGTGCTCAGGCGCTCCAGCGTCACATAGTCATGGCTGATCTTGCGCAGCCATTTGTCGAAGGCAGCGGCGCCGGCGCCGACGTCTTGCTGGGCTATAGTATTGAGCGGGGCAACTGCGACTTCCGGCGCGCGTTCGGCAGGCTTGGGCGTGGCTTGCGTGGGTTCGGTCATAGTGTCTGTTCAGATGACGGATTGTTTCGGGATCGAGGGCGGTCCATCGGTGCCGATGCGCGGCAGCGAACCGGGTAAGCCAAGGGCCGTTGCGCCGCTCGCGAGCTTGCCCGCAACATTGGCCATGCCTGCTTGTGTGAGCGGCGCCAGCAATGCTTGCGCGCCGCTCTTTTTCAGCGACTGCACCGCGCTTGCAGCCTGCTCCGCGGCTTGCGCAATCGTGTCGAACTGGCCAGCTGCGCCATTGAGACTGCCTGCCGGCGTATCGGCACCAGCCTCGGGTAGCGCTACGCTCGGCCATTCGGTTTCCTCGCCGAAGTAGCTATCGTCGTCCCAGGGATCGCGCGGGTCCTTGCCGTAGCTGACCGTGGCCATTCCGATCGGCAGGCCGGCTACGCTGGCAAAGCCGTTGCCGTCGAGCGTACCCTGGTGGACGCCACCTTCGGCGTCGACCACGGTGTAGTCGCCTTGCCGGATGCCTCTCTTCTTGCGGCCTTCCTGGTTCACGTACTGGTGATACAGGTCGAGCTGTCCCGGCTGTAGCTGCACGGGCTGCGGCAAGGCTGGCGTGCCTTCGCTCTTGCCGGGGACGAAGCTATGGTGCGCCGCGTGCTGGCGCCAGTTGCCGCTGGTGCCGTGCACGATCCCCGATGCATTCCAGCGGCTGAAGCTGGTGCCGCCGTTGATCACCACCTCTTCCTTGGCCGTGATCGTGATCCGGTTGGCGGTATGGGTGATGTTCAGTTTGGCCAGGATGTTGACGCTGTCCTTCAAGGCGGTGATGTCGATGTCGGCGCTGGCCGCTACCAGCTTCATGCCGGCCTTGTAGGCAAACATGCGCACCGCTTCCTTGACGCTGACGAGCAGGCTCTTGCCCGCGCTCAGGCTGGCATGGCCGCCGCTGGTCAGGGCAGTGTGCTCCACGCTCATCAGGTGAGTGGAGCCCTGGGTGCTGGTTTCGATGCCGGCAGGGCTGGCGAGGGTCAGGTGGGGAGCCTTGAATTCCGGGAATTCGTTTTGCTCAGGTTGGCCACCTTGGCCTTTGATGGCGTCGACCTGCGCCTGCAGCGCGGCGATGACCTGGTCCTGGTCGCCCGGCTGGTGCGCCTGTGCCTGTTGCGCGGTCTGCGACAGGCTGTCGTGCAATTCCTGACCCTGCGCCATGCGCGCCACCGTCTCGGCCATGTCGGTGATGTGGGCGCGGGCGTTCGGCCTTCCTTCGGTGCTAAGCAGCAGGCCTTGCTGCGCGCGCAGCGCGCCGTGGCCGTCGGTGCGCAGTTCGAAGCCCTGGCCGCGCGCGTCCTTGCGTCCGGCATTGTCTTCGATGCGGTTGATATGGCCGAGGCTGAGCTGGCTGGCGAGGTGATCGCTCTTGAGCTGTGCCTGGATCTGGCCCTGCGTGTCGTCCAGCACCAGGTGGTTGCTGCGTCCACCTGGGGCGTTGCCGCCCTGGGCAGTCAGCTCCCGGCTTCTGAGCCCCATCAGCGCCCGCTGTTCAGGCAGCTTCCACGGAGGCATATAACCCTGGTTATACACGGAGCCGGTCACGATCGGATGATCCGGATTACCGTCGAGCCACTGCACGATCACTTCCGATCCAACCCGTGGATGACTGCTCAAACCCTTCTCGCCGCCGGCCCAGTTGCTGCTTACACGTACCCAGCAGCTACTGCTTTCGTCCCGGTCCCAGTGAAACCTGACCTGGATACGCCCGTACTGGTCCACATTCAGGCTGCCCTGGCCTTCCCGGCCTACCACGATGGCGGTCTGCAGGGCCAGCAGCCTGGTATCCGTGCTGTTGAAGCCGCGTCCCGGCCGCCAGGGCAGGGTCTTGTCCTGGCAGAGCAAGCGGTTCCTGTATTCTGAGAGCGCGTTTTTACCCTGCAGGTAGTTGTTGCTGGCTTCGTGATGCACTTCCAGGATCAGGAATTCGCTGTTTGCGCTTTCGTTGAAATGGCCGAGTAGCCGGAACCACTTGCCCGGGGCGACGTACCGGTTGTTGCCCTGCGCTTCGTACAGCTTGCCACGGGCCTCGATTTCTTCCATGCGCAAGCGCGTCAGTTGGTAGGCGCCGGACTGGTGCTTGAAGCCGTAATGCCCCTCGTAGCGGTGCACCTCCAACTGCGGAATATCGCCTTGCCGGGCAATGGTGACGGTATCCGCATGGATCGGGCGTGGACTCTTGAAGTTGAAACCGCTCACCGCCGCTTGTCCGGACGCCCACTGGCGCAGCGGACTCCAGTCGCTGATTGCGTCCTCGTCAATCTCAATCGCGCCACCGGCGCCATGGAAGCGGATGCCGGGCGACGGTCCATCAATCGGCTTGGCCGCGCGGGTGTCGTCGCAGACCCTGAGCGTATGGCCTCCAGTGCTCTGTTCGTACCAGTAGCCGTAGCCTGCCGCTTCCCAGCGCCGGGACAGGTAGTTGTGATCGGTTTCGTCCCATTGCGTGGCCATCGTAAACTGCGGCTGTTCGCCGATGACTTCCCACTCCCACGCGGGCAGGCCGCCATAGTCGTCGAAGATCGTGTCCGCCTGTTCGCGCAAACTTTTCGCATGGAACAGACGGTTGTTGCGGCGCAGGCGGGTATATGCCAACCATGGTTTCAAGACGGCTTCATAGACGGCTACGCCGCCATCCGTTTTAACCAGCCTGAACGAGGTGACATAACCGGTGAAGGGACGCAGGCTGCCGTTAGCCTGTACGAGCGAGATACACAGCAGCTTGCCGTGCATCGCCTCGAGTTCTATCCCGGCATCGTCGCTCACGAGTTCCAGCGTGAATTCGAAGTCGCGCGACAGGTATTCCGTGCCCGTGAGCCGGTTCACCATCAGTATGGCTTGCGGGCCGTCGCTTCTCGGGAACGCCATCCGAAGCAGACGGGTGGTTTGATGGGCTTGCAGCAGTGCTTGCAGGTCAGTCATCGTTTGAGCTAGAGATTGTTGAAATCGAGATGCTCGAAATGGCTGTCAGAGCGAATGTGAACTTGCGACAGACTTATTGACTGTAGTCATTGAGTTGCGATTAACTAATGACAAAACGCAAGTCTTTGCGAAGTGCGTATCGTGGTGTTGTGTGGAAGTCTGAACCTGAGGGCGTGGCAAAGCCTATGCCCACAGCGACTCTCCGGGGAGGCTACTAAGGAGCATGCAGAGGCAAGCACAACCAGGTCGAGGAGCGCCAGCGCACGTGGCGCACATGCGGCGGCAGTCGATGGGGATACTGTGCGTCGGGACTATGGCGCAACAGGTAGAAGAGGGTACTGCCGCGAAAACAAAAAAGGCCCCATGATTTCTCATGGAGCCTTAAGTGCTATTGTGAATCGCTCCGGGTTTTGAGGAGGCTCCATTGTTTGAGAGAA
>NZ_JAULSI010000060.1 GCF_030711405.1 Massilia brevitalea | reverse complement strand
GCCATGGTCGCGCACGCTGCGCGCGGCGCCGGCGTCAGGGCCGGCGCCGAAGCCGGGCGCATCGTGCGGCCCGGCCGACATGGCGCGGATATCCAGCAGGCGGCTGCTGCCCTCTTCGACGCTGGCCTCGAGGCGGCGCGCCGCCTGGCTGTCGCCCTGGCTCGACAGGGTCCTGGCCAGCATCTGCTTGCTGCGCAGGGTTTCGTGGTCGTCGCTGCCGCGCAGGCGCTCGTGCAGGTTCACCACGTGCTGCTGCAGGCGCCGCGCTTCCTCGAGCTCGCCCTGCTCCGACAGCGTCGAGGCCAGGCGCAACAGGATGCTCAGGGTGTCGGGGTGCTCGGAACCAAGCCGGCGCTCGCGCGCCGTGGCCAGCGACTGCTGCATCTCGCACACCGCGCCCAGGTCGCCCTGGGCGGCGAAGATCTCGGCCAGCGCCTCGCGCGCCTGCAGGGTGGCGGCGGCATCAGGCCCGGCCTGGCGCTCGCGCACCCGCACCACGCCTTCCTGCAGCTTGCGCGCATTGCCGAGGTCGCCCATGTCGCGCAGCAGGGTTGCCAGCTGCTGGGTGCAGCGCAGCGTGTCCTCGTGCTCGGTGCCGAGGATGCGCTGGCGCCCCTCCAGCACGCGCTCGTAGACCATGCGCGCACGCGAATATTCTCCCTGGCGCGCCAGGGTGCGCGCCTGCCCGGCCAGGGCGTCGAGGGTGGCGATGTGGCCCGGGCCGTAGAGCCGCTCGCAGGCCTCGACCACGGATTCGTGCAGCGCCAGCGCGCGCGGGAATTTTTCTACCTGGGACAGGGTGGCGGCGAGGCCGGAGCGTGCTGCCAGGGTCTCGGCATGCTCTTCGCCGGCGCCGAGCACGCAGTGTTCGAGCAGCAGTTCGTACTGGGCGCGGGCGTCGCGCAGCCGGCCCGTCTCGCGCAGCAGCGAGGCCAGCGCCGAGCGGCTGGCGCGGGTGTCGGGGTGGGTGTCGCCGAACAGGCGCTGGCGCAGCGCGGTGCTCTCTTCGAAGCACTCCTGGGCCTGGGCCGTCCGTCCCTGGGCGCGCTGCAGCTCGCCCAGGCCCAGCAGGTCGCGCGCCAGCGGCGCGGCGTTCGGGTCGGGGGCGCTCGGGCCCGGCAGGCCGGCGCCCTTCGCGCCGGCGGCCAGCGCCCTGCGGCTGGCGCCGATGGCCTCGATCAGCGCCAGCTCGGCGCGCGACTGCCAGGGGAAATGCCCGCCCTCCAGCCAGCCCAGCAGGGCCGCCACGCTGCGCGCCGGCGCATGGCAATCGGCATCGCGCCCGGCGCCGGCGGCGAAGGGTTCGCCCGGCGCGCCGGATGTTACCGCGACCACCGAGGCCAGCAGCGGCACCTCGTCGAGGTAGCTGTCGAGCGAAAGCTGGGACAGGCCGTAGCAATTGCGCAGCAATTGTTCGAGCGCCGGCTGGTAACCCTGGATGCCGCGCTGCGGGTCGCCGCGCCGCCACAGGGCGCGCCGTTCGGCGTCGGCGCCTTCGGGAATGCAGGGCAGCGGGTAGACCAGCAGCGGGCGCTGCTCGTCCTCGTGGCTGCAGCGGTATTCGACGGCGCGCGTGACCACGCCGGCCAGGCCTTCGAGGCTGCGCCCGCCCGGCGTGAACAGCCCGACCAGGCGCCCCGGCAGCAGCGTGGTGCAGACGCTGACCGCGGCCGAGCGCCCGCCGCGCGCATCGACCAGCACGTGGCGGAAGTGGCGCGCGAGGTGGGCGGCAAACGTGCGGTACAGGGCCGGGCAGGCGGCGAACAGGCCGTCCCAGTCCATGCGGTCGGCGCGCTCGCCGTAGCTGTCGTCGAAGCGGCCGGCGCGCATCAGGTACAGCGAACGGCTCTGGTCGACCCGTTCGACGTAGGCTTCCCAGTCGATTGCTTCGAGCACCAGGCGCGCCCTTTCCTCGTGATCGAGCTCGGCGCCGGCGCGGCCCAGCGACTGCAGCTGTTCGCGGCAGGCCTCGAAATATTCGAGCAGGCCGGGGCGGGCCGCGTCAGGCCGGGCCACGTCAGGCCGGGCCACGTCAGGCCGGGCCAGGCCGGGCCGAACCGGGCTGTGCCGGATCGCGCCGGGCCGGGCGCAGGGGCCCATACCGGGATACAGGTCGCTGCGCACGCCGGGGTGCGCGTCGGGCCGCATGCCGGGCCGGACCTCGGGCCGCGGATCCTCGAAGCGCTCGTCGCGCGCCGGGAAATAATGGTGCAGGCCGGGCGCCTCGGTATCCCAGTCGATCATCAGCACCGGCACCGTGGCGTTCTGCCCCGCCGCCAATTGCACTGCGGCGTGGGCCAGCGCAACGCTGCGCGCAGCGCCATGCTCGAAGGAGTAGAAGGTGGTGACTTCGCCGGGCCTGGGAATCGGCGGCAGCGTCAGGCGGTTGATTTCCATGTAGCTCCTCATTTTTTCGGGAAAGTGAGATCCGGGATGGCGCGCCACTCGGGTGGGACATCGGGGAGCACGAATTGGTTGCAATCATGACCGGGCGGCGTATGGCGTTTCTGGTACTGGTAATGGGTGGCGATGCGCTTGACCATCTTGTTGATGTCGGGGAGGAAATCGGGATTCGATTTCAGGTCGGCGGTCGCCATGGTGAAATGCGAGAAGTCGACGTAGAAGCTGGACGACGCGATTTGCGGCGGCAGCCGGTCGGGGTGCTGGGTCATGATGACCGGGATGATCAGGTGGCTCGGCAGCGTGTACCAGGTGCTGCGTTCGGCTTCGATGAGGCGCATGGCCGCGTATTCGCGGCGCGTGTAGGCATGCGCCTCGTACTTGGGCGTGTAGATGAGGATCATGCAGACGCTTTCGCACATGGCGCGGGCGATCCTGCCGTCGAGGTCGTCGCCGCCGCCGAGCTGCTCGGTGTCGACGAACAGTTCTTCTTCGTTGTCGAAATACGGTTCGAGATAGCATTGCAGCGCGTCGACCAGCGCGGCCTTGAAATGTTGCATCAAGCCGTGCCGTCCATGGGCGTAACTGAAGAAGCAGCCGTACCGGATTGCCATTCGATTCCCCTGTTCAATACGCCCGCGGCGCGCACGCGCATCCACCACTCTAGCGCCACATACCTCCGTCACTTTGCGTGCGGACAAACGGCCCTGGCGCCAGCACCCGCTCATCCACTAGGGCATAATCGAATGGAATCGCGACCACCAACACAACAACAGGAGATGCAATGAAAGCGATCGTATGCAAGGACTGGGGCCCGCCCGACAGCCTGGAACTGCAGGACCTGCCCGACCTCGTGCCGGAAGCCGGCGAAGTCGTGGTCGATGTGCGCGCGGCCGGGGTCAACTTCCCCGACGTACTCACGGTGCAGGGCAAGTACCAGTACCGCCCCGAACTGCCCTTCACGCCAGGCAACGAGTTTGCCGGCACCGTGCGCGCCGTCGGTGAAGGCGTCAGCCACTTCAAGGCCGGCGACAAGGTGATCGGCTTCGCCCGCAGCGGCGCCTTTGCCGAACAGGTGCGCGCGCCGGCCGACGTGCTGATGCCGATGCCGCCCGATATGGACTTCGACATCGCCGCGGCGATCACCCTCACCTACGGCACCTCGCACCATGCGGTGGTCGACCGCGCGCAACTGAGGGCCGGCGAGACCATGCTGGTGCTGGGCGCGGCCGGCGGCGTCGGCCTCGCGGCCATCGAGATCGGCAAGGCGCTCGGTGCGCGCGTGATTGCGGCGGCCTCCAGCCCGGAAAAGCTGGAAGTGTGCCGCGCGCATGGCGCGGACGTGCTGGTCGACTACAGCAAGGAAGACCTGCGCGAGGCGCTGAAGGCGGCCACTGGCGGCAAGGGTCCGGACGTGATCTACGATCCGGTCGGCGGCCCGTACACCGAGCCGGCCCTGCGTTCGATCGCCTGGCGCGGCCGGCACCTGGTGATCGGCTTTGCGGCGGGTGAGATTCCGAAGCTGCCGTGGAACCTGATGCTGCTGAAAGGCGCGTCGGTGGTGGGCGTGTTCTGGGGCGAGTTTGCGCGCCGCGAACCGAAGGCGAACGTCGCCGCGATGCGCGAGATGCTGGGATGGATGGCCGAGGGCAAGCTCAAGCCGCTGGTGTCGCAGCGCTATGCGCTGGCGGAGACGGCAAAGGCCTTGAACGACATGGCGGACCGCAAGGTGACCGGCAAGGTCGTGATCGTGCCGTAAGCGTAGGGTGGACGGGCTGCCCGTCCACGCGTTCAACCGGCGTATGAAAATCTAGGGTGGGCGCCCCGTGCCCACGCGTAACGTGTGAATGGTGTCGGCATCAAAAGGAGCCAACAATGTTCATGTTTCACGCGTGGGCACAGGAGCGCCCACCCTACGATCAACTCGGCGCTTGCTCCACATCCGGCTTGAAGAACTTGATCACGTCTTCCTGCACCCGCGTGCGCTTGAACGGCGGCAGGCTCTGCCAGATGCGCCGCCCATACGGCTTGCTGATCAAGCGCGGATCGCAAATCATCAAGACCCCACGGTCGTCGACGTCGCGGATCAGGCGCCCGGCGCCCTGCTTCAGCGTGATGATCGCTTCCGGCAGCTGGTGGTGCATGAAGCCGTTCAGCCCCTGCTTTTCCATTACCTCGATGCGCGCCGCCAGCACCGGGTCGTCCGGCGGAGCGAACGGCAGCTTGTCGATGATCACCAGCGACAAGGCCTCGCCGCGCACGTCCACGCCTTCCCAGAAACTCTGGCTGCCGACCAGCACGGCATTCCCGGCATTCCGGAACGAATCGAGCAATTCGGTCCGTCCACGCTCGCCCTGAACGAACAGCGGGAAATCCAGCCCGCGGTCGGCGAACTCGGTACGCAGGCGCTCGGCCACGCGGTTCACGGCGCGGATCGTGGTGCACAGGAAGAAGGTGCGCCCGCCGGCCGCCTCGATCACCGGCAGCGCGTGGTCGACCACGGCATCGGTGTAGCCCATCGAATTCGGTTCCGGCAAGCCGGTCGGCACATACAGCACGCCCTGCTCGCCGTAGTTGAACGGGCTCGGCCAGGTGCGCGCCGGCTCGCCGGTCAGGCCCATCTGGTCGGAAAAATGCTTGAAGTCGTTCTTTACCGCCAGGGTTGCCGAGGTGAAGATCCAGCTGCGCGGGTTGCCTTCGCGCTGGTTCTGGAAGATCGGCGCGATCGACAGTGGAGTCTTGTGCAGCTGCAGCGACGAGTTGAAGGCCTCGACCCAGAGCACGGCTTGCTCGGCCTCCGGCCCCTTGGCTTTCGGGTCGGCCTTCCAGGCATCGTAGGCAGCTTTCAGTTCGACCGCACGCACGCGGCAGGCTTCCAGGGTCTCGGCACGCTGGGCCTGCTCTTCGAGCACGTCGATCAGGCCGTCGAGCTCTTCTTTCAAGCTCACCAGCGCCGGGAAGAAGGCCGAGGTCGGCAAGACCTGCGGCAGCGACAAACGCGTGCTGCCTTCCGGGAAGGTCAGGCGCAAATCGCGCGCGGCCTTTTCGACCACGGTGACGACCTTTGCCCAGTCCGGGCCGCGCGCATGCGCCAGGCCTTCGGCCAGCACGTCGCGGCACAGTTCCAGCACTTGCGAGGTCGAGACCGACTGGCCGAAGAACAGGGTCGCGGTGTCGGGCAGTTGGTGCGCTTCGTCGAAGATGATGGTGTTGGCCGACGGCAGCAGTTCGGCCACGCCGGTGTCCTTCAGCGCCACATCGGCAAAGAACAGGTGGTGGTTGACCACGACCACGTCCGCCTGCTGGGCTTCGCGGCGCGCCTTCATGACGAAGCAGTCCTGGTAGTACTGGCACTCGGCGCCCATGCAGGTGTCGCGCGTGGACGTCACCAGGTTCCAGACGCTGGCGTTTTCCGGCACCTTGGCCAGTTCCGCCTTGTCGCCGGAATTGCTCATCTTGATGAAGCGGGAAATCTCGCGCAGGTGGCCGACGTCGTCGCGCGAGGTCAGGCGCCCGTTCTGCAGCGTGCGCTCCAGGTGGAAATGGCAGAGGTAGTTCGAGCGGCCCTTGAGCAGCGCCACCGACACCGGGGCCCTGAGGGCCTTGCGGATGGTCGGGATATCGCGCAGGAACAATTGGTCCTGCAAGTTCTTGGTCCCGGTGGAGACGATGGTCTTGCCGCCCCACAGCAATGCGGGAACAAGATAGGCGAAGGTCTTGCCGGTGCCGGTGCCGGCCTCGGCCATGAGCACTTGCTGGCCGTCGATGGCGGCGGCGATGGCTTTCGCCATTTCGGTTTGCGCCTGGCGCGGCTTGAAGGTGCCGACGGCGGGCGCGAGCGGGCCGCCGACGCCGAACAGGCGGTCGATTTCTTCGTCGTATTTGCCGGCTGGAGCGGTCGCGTCGGCGCCGTCGGAAGACGACGGCACAACGGACTCGGCAACGCCGGGCACAGGGAGGTGATCGGTCAAAACAGGCTTTTCAAGGAAGTGTAGGCCTCAGGCCGGCACATCCGGCACGAGTTGCATTTTCAGCAAGGTGATATGGTCTTTCAGCTGCAGTTTACGCTTTTTGAGGCGGCGCAATTGTAACTGGTCCGCGTGGCCATCCGCCGTCAGCATCGCGATGACCGCGTCGAGGTCACGGTGTTCAACGTCGAGTTCGATAATGCGGCGCTGGATGTCTTGGACATCGGTCATGATGGTGGTTCCAAACAGGTTTTTCAACAAGGCGGGATGGCGGCGGGACTGCAGACTGGCGTTGCACCGGATGAAGCTTGCAACACGGAGGCTTCTCGGTGCATAGTTTAATCTACAGCGACGTTGCCGCCAACAAAGATTGGCCGTCCAGCCACGGAAAGCATCAAAGTTTATGAATCTCTTCAAGATCGAAGCGGGAACTGCGCAACACATCGGGAACCGCCCGCGGCAGAACGACCGGGTCGCCATCCTCACCGGCGCCCGCGCGCCGGGCTATGCGCTCGCGGTGCTGGCCGACGGCATCAACGGCGTCGGCGGGGCCGAGCAGGTGCTGCACACGGCGCGCCAGGTGTTCGACAATTTCAAGCCGGCCGAGGGTCCGAACCCGGAACGCCTGGCCCAGCTGCTGCGCGACATCGTGCACGAGACCCACATGGTGATCAAGATGAACGCGGTCACCACCGGCGAGGAGGCGCATGCCAGCTTCGTCGGGCTGCTGCTGTCGCCGCATGGCGAAGCGGTGTGGGCGCACGTGGGCGACTCGCGCCTGTACCGGTTCGAGGACGGGCAGTGCGTGCTGCGCACCGGCGATACGGCGTATGTCGAGCACCTGGTGTCCGACCGGCTGCCGCTGGAATCGGCACGCAACCACCGGCGCTCGAAGCTGCTGCTGAATGTGCTGGGGAACAGCCGCAAGGAACCGTTCGTGACGGTTGGCATGCACACGGGGGTGGCGGCCGGGGATCAGTTCTTGCTGTGCACGGATGGCTTGTGGCATTTCTTCACGGATGCCGAGCTGGGCGCGGCCATCGTGCGGGCCACGCCGCGTGAGGCGTCGGAACGGCTGATCAACAAGGCGGCCGAGCGCTCGCAGGGCAAGTGGGGCAATTGCTCGATGGCGATCATCAAGCTCGTAGCGCCGAGCGGAGCCGAATAGGTAGGGTGGGCACTTTGTGGTGCCGGCATTTAGCCGGCCCCACTGCCCACGCGGAAGCCGGCACAGTGTTGGCGCCACAAACGGCATGCCGTTAGCGCCAGTTCCGGACACGCACGGTTAGGACACGCACGAAAAAAGCCGGTGGGCACGAGTGCCCACCCTACGAAAGGCGGCGCCACAAGTAACACGACAGGATCGGGACACGCACGAAAAAAGGGCCAGTAACGTACGTGATCGCTCCCCCGCTTATTGCGCAGGCTTCCCCGCCGCCTTCTCCTGCTCCGCCTTCACACGCTTGGCTTCGCGCTCGGCCTTGCGCTGGGCGACCAGGCGCTGGCGCTCTTCGGACTTGCGCAGCCGCTCTTCATACGCGGCGGCGTTCGCGGCGCGCTTCGGTGCGTTGGCTGCTTCTTTCGCGGCCTCCTGCTCGGCCTTCTGGTTGTGGCGCGCCATGCGGCCGGCGACCGGCGACGGGCGCGGTGGCGGCGCGGCGGTCGGCGCCTTCGGCGCGGCCGGCGGCTGGACGGCGTTGCGCGCTTCCTCTTCGCGGTAGCGGGCGTCGGACTCGGCCATCTGGCGGTCGCGTTCATCGACCTTGAACTTGCGCTTGAAGTGCTCGGCTTCGATCTCGATCGCGCGCTGCACGGCTTCGGCGCTGCGGCGGCGTTCCTTGGCTTCGTCGAGGCAGCTGTTGACGAAGAATTTGTCGTAGCAGATGGCTTCGCGTGCAGCGAAGTTGGCGGCGATGGCGGCGCGTTCGGCGGCCACCGCGGCCAGGCGCTCGTCGGCCTGGGCGATCGAGGTGGTCGGCGAGGATGGCGCCGGCGGCGGCGCCTGGCGCTCGCTGGCGCAGGCCGCCAGCAGGGCCAGGACCAGGGTGGCGGCGGCGCTGCGCAACATGGACTGTGCTTTGTTTGTCATCTTGTTCCCGATGGGTGTGCTGTGTGGTCAGGCGATGGCGTCGGCCGCGCCGCGCCGCTCGGCGAGCATGTACTCGCGCGACTGCATCTCAATGATACGCGAGACCGTGCGGTGGAATTCGTTTGCCAGCATGCCCTGGGTGTACAGCTCCTCCGGCTCGCTGGCCGCCGACATGATGAGCTTGACCTTGTGGTCGTAGAACACGTCGATCAGCCAGGTGAAGCGGCGCGCCTCCGACGACTGGCCGGCCGACATCTTCGGGATCGCCGACAGGATCACGGTGTGGAAGCGGGTGGCCAGCTCCAGGTAATCGTTCTGCGAGCGCGGTCCGCCGCACAAGGTGGCGAAGTCGAACCAGATCACCCCGCCGGCGCGGCGCAGGGCGCGGATCTCGCGGTTCTCGATGTGGACGATGGGGCTTTCGTCGGCGGTGTCGGCAACCTTGGCATAGGCGTCGCGCAGGGCATGGTCCGAGGCGGCGTTCAGCGGCGTGTAGTAGGCCTGCACCTGCTCGAGCGCACGCTTGCGGTAGTCGTTGCCGGCGTCGACGTTCAGGATGTCGAGCTTCTCTTTCAGCAGCGCGATGGTCGGCAGCATGCGGTCGCGGTGCAGGCCGTCCGGGTACAGCGTCGAGGGCTCATAGTTCGAGGTCATCACGAAGCTGACGCCGTTGTTGAACAGCGCGGTCAGCAGGTTGTACAGGATCATCGCGTCGGCGATGTCGGAGACGTGGAATTCGTCGAAGCAGATCAGGCGGTATTTCTTGGCGATGCGCTTGGCGACTTCGTCGAGCGGATTGGCGACGCCTTTCAGCTCATCCAATTGGCCGTGCACGGCGCGCATGAATTCGTGGAAGTGCAGGCGCGTCTTGCGCACCACCGGCACCACCGAATAAAACGAGTCCATCAGGAAGGACTTGCCGCGCCCTACCCCGCCCCACATGTAGACGCCCTTCGGCACCTCGGGGCGGTTGATCAGGCGCTTGAAAGCGGACGACCGCTGGGCCTTGTACTGGACCCAGTCGTCGTACGCCTGCTGGAGACGGTCGACCGCCGCCTGCTGGGCAGGATCGGACGTGAAGCCGCGCTCGGTGAGGGCGTGCTGGTAGTACTCTTGGACGTTCATAAATGCTTGGAGTTAAACGTAGGGTGGGCACTCGTGCCCACGCGGTGGTCGGCATGCGCACCAATCCGCGTGGGCACAAGTGCCCACCCTACAAAGGCGCGCCGTTGATTGCGCGCCCCAGGTTGCTTTAGAAGTTCAGCGAACGCTTGTCGACAGCCAGCGCGGCTTCCTTGACGGCTTCCGACAGCGACGGGTGCGCGTGGCAGATGCGGGCGATGTCTTCCGACGAGGCCTTGAATTCCATCGCGACGACGGCTTCCGAGATCAGTTCCGAAGCAACCGGGCCGACGATGTGCACGCCCAGGATTTCGTCGGTGGTGGCGTCGGCCAGGAATTTCACCATGCCCGAGGTGTCGCCCAGCGCGCGTGCACGGCCGTTGGCCATGAACGGGAAGGTGCCGGCTTTATAGGCCACGCCTTCGGCTTTCAGCTGCTGCTCGGTCTTGCCGACCCACGCGATTTCCGGCGAGGTGTAGATGACCCACGGGATGGTGTTGAAGTTGACGTGACCGTGCTGGCCGGCGATGCGCTCGGCAACCGCGACGCCCTCTTCTTCCGCCTTGTGCGCCAGCATCGGGCCGCGCACGACGTCGCCGACTGCCCACACGCCCGGCAGGCTGGTGCGGCATTCGTCGTCGACGACGACAAAGCCACGCTCGTCCAGCTGCAGGCCGACGGCTTCGCCGTTCAGGCCATTCGTGTTCGGCACGCGGCCGATCGAGATGATCAGGCGATCAAAAGTAGCGGTCTGCTCGGCGCCGGTCGAGTCGGCGTAGGCGACGCTGACGTTGTTCTCGCCCTTGGTGATCGCACCGATCTTGCAGCCCAGGTTGATTTTGAGGCCTTGCTTGGTGAAGAGCTTGTGCGCTTCCTTGGCGATCTGCTCGTCGACGGCGCCGAGGAAGGTCGGCAGACCTTCGAGCACGGTGACGTCGGCGCCGACACGGCGCCAGACCGAACCCATTTCCAGGCCGATGACGCCGGCGCCGATCACGCCAAGTTTCGACGGCACGGCTTCGATGTCCAGAGCGCCTTCGTTCGACAGGATCAGTTTCTCGTCGAATTCCGCGCCCGGCAGCTGGCGTGCGTTGGAACCGGTGGCGACGACGACGTTCTTCGCGGTCAGGGTCGCCGTGGTCGGGCCGCTCACGTTGATGGTGTAGCCTTCGTCAGCCTTGCCGCCGAACGAACCGAGGCCGTGGAAGAACGTCACCTTGTTCTTCTTGAACAGGAACAGGATGCCGTCGTTGTTCTGCTTGACGATGGTGTCCTTGCGCTTGAGCATCTGCGGCAGGTTCAGTTCCAGGCCCGACACGTTGATGCCGTGCTCGGCGAACGCGTGACCAGCGTGCTCGAAGTGTTCCGACGATTGCAGCAGCGCTTTCGACGGGATGCAGCCGACGTTGGTGCAGGTGCCGCCTGGTGCAGGCTTGCCTGCTGCGTTGCTCCATGCATCGATGCAGGCGGTCTTGAAGCCCAGCTGGGCTGCGCGGATGGCGGCGATGTAGCCGCCAGGACCGCCGCCGATGACGACGACGTCGAATTGATTCTCGTTACTCATGAATAGATCCTTATTTATTCTTCTGGGACAAAAATCCACATCAGCAGATAAACCAGCGCCCCGAACCCCGAAGT
The DNA here is from genome assembly GCF_030711405.1 of Massilia brevitalea. Classification (GTDB taxonomy): domain Bacteria; phylum Pseudomonadota; class Gammaproteobacteria; order Burkholderiales; family Burkholderiaceae_D; genus Telluria; species Telluria brevitalea. The sequence goes on along the minus strand of NZ_JAULSI010000060.1, from coordinate 10,744 downwards.
GATGAGGGCGAACAGCAGGAACACAAGACGCCAGACCCAGGTTTCCAGGCCCAGCACGCCGTTCAGGCCGCCGCACACCCCGCCCAGCCAGCGCTCGCGCCGCGAACGGCGCAGCGCCCGGATCTGGGCTTCGAAGGCATTCGCGCCCGCTTCGAACTGGGCGCCGACGCCGGGACCGGAACTCGCCCTGTCCTTGTGCAGGTTGACCCGCTCGCCGGCCAGGACTTTCGCCTTGGCCTGTTCGAATTCGGCGTCGCTCAGCGCGCCGGCCTGGTGCAGCTCGTGCAGCCGCCGGATTTCATCGGAGATCATGATTGCCCTCACAATGATGCAGGGACAGGCCGCGTGGACCTGCCCCGGGGTTTATCTGCCGACCGTCAATTACAGGTCGAGCAGCAGGCGTGCCGGATCTTCCAGCGCGTCCTTCATGGCGACCAGGCCCAGCACGGCTTCGCGGCCGTCGATGATGCGGTGGTCGTACGACATCGCCAGGTAGTTCATCGGACGGATGACGATCTGGCCGTTTTCGACGACAGCACGGTCCTTGGTCGCGTGCACGCCCAGGATGGCCGACTGCGGCGGGTTGATGATCGGGGTCGACAGCATCGAGCCGAAGGTGCCGCCGTTCGAGATCGAGAAGGTGCCGCCGGACAGGTCGTCCAGGGTCAGCTTGCCTTCCTTGGCTTTCTGGCCGAACTCACCGATTTTCTTTTCGATCTCGGCGATCGACATCTGGTCGGCGTTGCGCAGGATCGGCACCACCAGGCCGCGCGGCGAACCGACGGCGATACCGATGTCGAAGTAGCCGTGGTAGACGATGTCGTTACCATCGACCGATGCGTTGATGATCGGGTACTTCTTCAGTGCGGCAACGGCGGCCTTGACGAAGAAGGACATGAAGCCCAGCTTGACGCCGTGCTCTTTTTCGAACTTGTCCTTGTACTTCGCGCGCAGTTCCATGACCGGGGCCATGTTGACTTCGTTGAAGGTGGTCAGGATCGCGTTGGTCGACTGCGATTGCAGCAGGCGCTCGGCGATACGGGCGCGCAGGCGGCTCATCGGCACGCGCTCTTCCGGACGGTCGCCCAGCTGTGCTGGCGATGGTGCCGACACTTGCTGCAGTGCTGGCTTAGCGGCTGGTGCAGGTGCTGGCGCAGCGGCTGGCTTGTTGGCAACGGCGTTCAGGGCGTCGCCCTTGGTCACGCGGCCGTCGCGGCCCGAGCCGTCGATGCCGGCGGCGTTCATGTTGTTGTCAGCCAGGATCTTGGCGGCGGCCGGCATGGCCACGCCCGCGTGCGATCCGGCCGGCGCTCCGGCGGTCGAAGCGGCTGCCGGGGCAGCGGCAGGTGCCGAGATCGATGCGTTAGGAGCGGCCGAAGGAATCGCTTTCACTTCCAGCGGGCTGGTCTGGGCCGAGGCTTCGGTGTCGATGATGGCGATGACTTCGCCGGCGACGACGGTGGCGCCGTCGGCCTTCAGCAGTTGCACGATCACGCCGGCGCCAGGGGCTGGCAGTTCCAGGACCACCTTGTCGGTTTCGATGTCGATCATGTTCTCGTCGCGCGAGACTGGCTCGCCGACTTTCTTGTGCCACGACAGCAGGGTTGCTTCAGCAACCGATTCCGACAACTGGGGGACCTTGACTTCGATTTGTGCCATGTAAAACTCCGTTTGATTATTCTGTTGTGTATCTCGAAAACGCTAAAAACCGGACGCCTTGCGGCGGCCGGTTTGCGCTTAAACATTTACTTAGTCAGGATAAAGCCCTTGAGCTTCGAGAACGCCGTGTCCAGCAGTTCCTTCTGCTGCGCCACGTGCTTGTCCGAGTAGCCGACAGCCGGAGCCGCCGAGGCCGGACGGCCGGCGTAGGCCAGGCGCTGACCTTCGTCCATGTTTTCGAAGATGTTGTGCTGGATCTGGAACCATGGACCCTGGTTCTGCGGCTCGTCCTGCGCCCACACGATCTCGGTGGCGTTGCTGAACTTCTTGAGTTCGGTAGCAAAGGATTTATGCGGGAACGGGTACATCTGTTCCACACGCACGATCGCCACGTCCGAGACGCCGCGGGTCTTGCGTGCATTCACCAGGTCGTAGTACACCTTGCCCGAGCAGGCGATCACGCGCTTGACCTTCGAGGCTTCGATCTTGTCGTCGCACTCGCCGATCACGGTCTGGAAACCGCCCTTGGCCAGGTCGGTCAGGGCCGAGCCCGCATCCTTGTTACGCAGCAGCGACTTCGGCGTGAAGATCACCAAAGGCTTGCGGAACTGGCGCACCATCTGGCGGCGCAGCAGGTGGAAGATCTGGGCAGCGGTGGTCGGCTGCACGACTTGCATGTTGTTGTCTGCGCACAGTTGCAGGAAGCGCTCGATACGGCCCGACGAGTGTTCCGGACCCTGGCCTTCGTAACCGTGCGGCAGCATCATGACCAGGCCCGAGGCGCGGCCCCACTTCACTTCGCCCGAAGCGATGAACTGGTCGATGACCACTTGCGCGCCGTTGACGAAGTCGCCGAACTGGGCTTCCCAGATGGTCAGGGTGTTCGGTTCGGCGGTCGAGTAACCGTACTCGAAGCCGAGCACCGCTTCTTCCGACAGCACCGAGTCGATGACCGTGAACTGTGCCTGGTTTTCCGACACGTTGGCCAGCGGCAGGTAGATGCCCTGGTCCCAGCGCTCGCGGTTCTGGTCGTGCAGCACGGCGTGACGGTGGACAAAAGTACCGCGCCCTGCATCCTGGCCCGACAGGCGGATCGCGTAGCCCGAGGCCAGCAGCGACGCGAAGCCCAGGTGTTCGCCCATGCCCCAGTCGAGGTTCATCTCGCCGCGGCCCATGGTGGCGCGGTCGGCCAGCACTTTTTCAACCAGCGAGTGTGGCTTGAAGCCCTCTGGAACCTTGGTGATGCGTTCGGCCAGGCGCTTCAGTTCGGTCAGCGGCACGGCGGTATCGGCCGCGTCGGTCCACTTCTTGTTCAGGAACGGCGCCCAGTCGACGGCGTACTGGTTCTTGAAGTTGGTCAGCACCGGATCGACGGTGTGGCGGCCGGCGTCCATCGCGTCGCGGAAAGCGGACACCAGCTTGTCGCCTTCGTCGGCGGCGATGGTGTTTTGCGTGGCCAGCTTCTCGGCGTACAGCTTGCGCGTGCCCGGGTGCTTGGCGATCTTCTTGTACATCAGCGGCTGGGTCAGCGCCGGGGTGTCCTGCTCGTTGTGGCCCAGTTTGCGGTAGCAGATGATGTCGACCACGACGTCCTTGCCGAACTCGACGCGGTAGTCGAGGGCAATTTGAGTAGCAAGAACAACAGCCTCAGGATCGTCTGCATTGACGTGCAGCACCGGCGCTTCGATCATTTTCACGACGTCCGAGCAGTAAAGCGTCGAACGGGCGTCGCGCGGGTCGGAGGTGGTGAAGCCGATCTGGTTGTTGATGACGATGTGGACCGTCCCGCCCGTGCCGTAGCCGCGGGTCTGCGCCAGGTTCAGGGTTTCCATGACCACGCCCTGGCCGGCGAAAGCGGCGTCGCCGTGCACCAGGATCGGCAGCACTTCCTTGCCCTTGCGGTCGCCGCGGCGTTCCATGCGCGCCTTGACCGAACCTTCGACGACCGGGTTCACGATCTCGAGGTGCGATGGATTGAAGGCGAGCGACAGGTGGACCGGGCCGCCCGGGGTCGAGACGTCGCTCGAGAAGCCCTGGTGGTACTTCACGTCGCCCGACGGCAGATCGTCGGCGTGCTTGCCTTCGAATTCTTCGAACAGCTCCGACGGGGCCTTGCCCAGGGTGTTGACCAGCACGTTCAGGCGGCCGCGGTGGGCCATGCCGATGACGATTTCCTGGATGCCCTTTTCACCGGCGCGCTGGATGGTTTCGTCCATCGAGGCGATGAAGGATTCGCCGCCCTCGAGCGAGAAGCGCTTGGCGCCGACGTACTTGGTGTGGAGGTAGCGTTCCAGGCCTTCGGCCGCGGTCAGGCGTTCGAGGATGTGGCGTTTCTTTTCGGCCGAGAAGGTCGGGGTCGAGCGGATCGATTCCAGGCGTTCCTGGATCCAGCGCTTTTCGGTCGGATCGCTGACGTACATGAACTCCGCGCCGATGGAGCGGCAGTAAGTGTCGCGCAGCATGTTCAGCAGGTCGCGCAGGGAAGCCTGTTCGCCGCCGAAATAGGTATTCGAGATGTTGAACTTGGTGTCGAGGTCGGCGTCGGTGAAGCCGTAGAACGATGGGTCGAGTTCAGGGATCGGTGGACGTTCCTGGCGTTGCAGCGGGTCCAGGTTGGCCCAGCGCGAGCCGAGGTAGCGGTAAGCGGCAACCAATTGGGTGGCGGCGACGCGCTTGCGGCCCATTTCCGGGTCGGCTTCGGCGGCGGCGCTCACGGTACGGATCGGGCCCTGCTTGGCGCGTTCCGCAAACGAGGCGATGACGGACGAGTGATCCACGTCCGGGCGGTTGCTACCGTCGACAGCAGGCACGTGCTGCATGTTGTCAAAGTAGGCGCGCCAGTTGTCCGGAACCGAGCCCGGATTGTTCAGGTAGGCCTCGTACAACTCTTCCACGTACGGCGCATTACCGCCGAACAGGTAGGAGTTGGCGTTATATTGTTGCATCATTCTTGCTCACCTTTCTTCGCGCTTCGCGAGTTTGGCGGGTTGGGTTAACCTTCCGCGGCACGGCCTGACCGGTTAGCGGATCGCACTTACAAGACATCAAGTTGTGGGGGAAGGACTGTTGTTGCGGCAGAGATAATAACTTCGCTGACTTGGCACAATAGCGGCAGGTATTGTAACGCAACATCCGGGTGGCATAGGCGCCACCTTTACTTTTTGTGACATGTTGAGCCGGCATCCCTCCCCGCCAGTCTTGTACAAGACTTCCTGCGGGGTGCATGCCTTTTATGTTGACCCCCTAAATGATAATGGTTATCATTTGCGTTGTTCACTCAACAGGAAACTTGCATGTCTGTCCAGAATCCGCCGCGCCCTCCTCACGCACCTGCTGCGCCTTCGGGTGCGCTCCCCGGTGCAAAGCGCGCGCTCTGGCTCAAGCAATTGCACCAGTGGCACTGGATCAGCTCCGCCATCTGCCTGATGGCCATGCTCCTGTTCAGCATTACCGGCTTTACCCTGAACCACGCGGCCCAGATCGAATCCAAGCCCCAGGTTACCCGTCTGTCCGGCACGGTGCCGCCCGCCTTGCTGCCCGAGTTGCAGGCCTACGCCGAACGACACGCCGACGCCGAGGCGCCGGTCCCGGCCAGGCTGGCCGAGTGGGCGAATGGCGCCTTCCCGGTCGACATCCGTGCCCGGAATGCCGAGTGGAGCGAGGAAGACGGCTACGTCGCCCTGCCCCGCCCCGGCGGCGACGCCTGGCTGCGCATCAGTGTCAACGGGGAGGCGGAATACGAAAAGACCGACCGCGGCTGGATTTCGTGGCTGAACGACATGCACAAGGGCCGCAATACCGGCGCCGTGTGGAGCTGGTTCATCGACATCTTTGCCATCGCCTGCATCGTCTTTTGCCTCACCGGTTTCCTGATCCTGAAGTACCACGCGGCCAACCGGCCGTCGACCTGGCCCGTGATCGGCTTCGGCATCGTCTTGCCGATTGTCCTCGCGCTGCTGTTTGTTCATTGATTAAAAGCGTTCATTAATTCACCTACTGATATAAGAAGGCACTGCATGAAACTGTCCCCATCGCTCGCCGCCCTGTCCTTGCCGCTGATTTCCAGCGGCGCGGTGGCTGCCGACCTGTCCGTCAAGTTTGAACTGCCGCAAATGAACGTGGCCGAGTACCACAAGCCGTATGTCGCGATCTGGATCGAGCGCGCCGACCAGTCCGTGGCCTCGACCCTGGCTGTGCTGTACGACGTCAAGAAGAAAGACAATGCGGGCGAAAAGTGGGTCAAGGACATGCGCACCTGGTGGCGCAAGGCCGGCCGCGAAGCGACCTTGCCGATCGACGGCGTCTCCGGCGCCACCCGCGCCGCCGGCAGCCACACCATGACGTTTGGCCCGGCCCGCACCGGCATCGACAAGCTGCCGGCCGGCGACTATAAGCTGGTCATCGAGGCGGCGCGCGAAGCGGGCGGCCGTGAACTGGTGCGCGTGCCCTTCACCCTGCCGGCCAAGGGCAAGGTCGCGGCCAGCGCCAGCGGCAAGGAAGAGCTGGGCGCAGTGTCCATCGACATCAAATAAGAGGAATTCGAACATGCACAACAAGCTGATCAAACACGGCGTTTTCGCCCTCGTGCTGGCCGCAGCCGCCGGCGCCGCCAGCGCCCACCGTCCCTGGATGGTGCCGACCTCGACCATGGTGGAAAGCAAAAACGCCTGGGTCACGGTCGACGGCGCCATCTCCGAAGGCCTGTTCGATGTCGACCACATGCCGCTGCGCATGAACGGCCTGACCGTCACCGCCCCGGACGGCACCACCTCGCCGGCGCCGGAAGCGGTGATGGGCAAGATGCGCACCAGCGTCGACATCCCGCTGCCGCAGGAAGGCACCTACCGCATCGCCCTGGTCAACACCAACGTGATGGGCAGCTACAAGGCCGGCAACGAGGTGAAGCGCTTCCGCGGCAGCGAGGCCGACTTCGCCAAGCAGGTACCGGCCGGCGCGACCGAGGTCAAGAAGACGATCACTGTGCAGCGCATCGAGACCTTTGTCTCGGCAAATAAAACCAGCGATGGCGCCCTGAAGCCGACGAACGTCGGCCTGGAAATGATCCCGCTGTCGAACCCGAACGATTTGCGCAGCGGCGAAACTCTGCGCGTGCGCTTCCTGCTCGACGGCAAGCCGCTGCCGAAGCTGGACTTCAGCATGGTGCCGGGCGGCGTGCGCTACCGCGGCGTGCTGGGCGAAGTGCGCCACACGACCGACGCCAACGGCGAAGCCACGGTCAAGCTGCCGGCCCCGAACATGTACTGGGTGAATGCGGTGTATCCGCCAGCGCCGGCCAAGGGCGCGCCGCCATCGGATGCACCGGAGACCCGCCGTTCGGCCTACACCGGTTCCCTGGAAATCCTCCCGGAGTAATCTCCACCATGCTGCACCGGGCGCCGCCGCGCCCGGTTTTCCTTCCACGAATGCGCCACGTCCTCGTTCCCCTCGACATCAACCCGACCCCGCCTCCCGCCGCCAGCACGCTGTTCGAGGCGGCCGGCGCGACCATGGGCACGAGCTGGTCGGCGCGGCTGATGCTGCCTGCCGGCGTGCGCAGCAAACTCGGCGAACGGATGCAGGCGGAACTCGACGGCATCGTGAACGAGATGAGCCACTGGCTGCCCGATTCCGTACTCGGCCGCTACAACCGCGCGCTGGCTGGCAGCTGGATCGCCATCCCGCCGCGCTTTGCCGAAGTCCTCGACTACGCGCTCGGCGTGTTCGATGCCAGCGGCGGCGCCTACGATCCTTTCGCCGGCGCCCTGGTCAACCTGTGGGGCTTCGGCCCCGAGCGGCGCTACGACCAGGCCGGCTTTTATGCACCGGCCGTGGACGCCGTGCAGGACGTGCTGGCCCGGCGCGCCGCGCTCCATCCCGTCTTCGACCGCGCGGGCCAACGCCTGCTGCAGCCGGGCGGTGCCCTGCTCGACTTGTCGTCGGTCGCAAAAGGCTATGCCGTCGACCGCCTGGCGTTTTGCCTGGAACAGCACGGCGTGCGCCATTACGTGGTCGAGATCGGCGGCGAGCTGCGCGGCGCCGGCACCAAACCCGACGGCCAGCCCTGGTGGGTGACGCTGGAAGGCGTGCCAGGCGCGGACAGCGTGGAAACCGTTGCCGCCCTGCACGGCCTGGCGGTGGCCACCTCGGGCGACTACCGGCGCTATTTCGAACATGGCCTGCAGCGCGCTTCGCACACGCTCGATCCGCGCAGCGGCTACCCGATCGCCAACGACGTTGCTTCGGCCACCGTGCTTGCTGCCACCTGCATGGCGGCCGACGCCCTCTCCACCACCATCACCGTACTCGGCGCCGAGGCCGGCCTCGCCTTTGCCGAAGCACGCGGCCTGGCCGCGCGCCTGCTGCTGCGCCGCGACCATGGACTGGAAGAAGTCACCACCAGCGCTTATCGCGCCATGCTGCAATGATGACCATCGATCCGATGCGCTGGGGCAGCGCCCTGGCCCTGCTGGCTGCCTACGGCGGCCTGTGCGCCACCTTGCTGCGCCGCCCGAAAGCCGTGCCCGCTCCCGCGCCTGAAGAAGGCGACTGGCTGGTGGTCTACGCCAGCCAGACCGGCAATGCCGAATACCTGGCCCAGCAGACTGCCGCCACCCTGAGCACAGGCGGCCTGCAGGCGCGCGCCGTGTGCATGTCCTCGCTCGACCCGGCGGCGCTCACCGGCGCCACGCGCGCCCTGTTCATCGCCAGCACTTACGGCGAAGGCGACGCTCCCGATTCCGCCGCGCGCTTTGCCGGCGTGACCATGGGCAGCGAGCCGGACCTGTCGCAACTGCACTACGGCGTGCTGGCCCTGGGCGACAGCAGCTACACGAACTACTGCGGCTTCGGCCGGTCGCTGGACGCCTGGCTGCATGCGCGCGGCGCCACGCCGCTGTTCGAACGCATCGAGGTCGACCGCGCTAATGGCGAAGCCATCGCCAACTGGCAGCACCAACTCAGCCACCTGGCCGGCACCAGCGACGCGCCGGACTGGGAAGCGCCGGCCTACGGTCAGTGGCGCATCCTGGAACGCAGTCTGCTCAACGCGGGAAGCGCCGGCGCCCCCTTGTACCGCATCGCCCTGGCCCCGCGCGACGGCGTGCTGCCCGATTGGGAAGCCGGCGACCTGGTGCAGGTGTGCGCCCCAAGCGATCCCGAGCTGCCGCGCGAATACTCGATCGCCTCGATCCCGCGCGAGGGCAAGCTGGAACTGCTGGTGCGCCTCCAATTCCATGAAGACGGCAGCGCCGGCGCCGCATCGGGCTGGCTCTGCCGGGATGCCATGTTCGACGACACGATCGCCCTGCGCGTGCGTACCCACGCGCGCTTCCGCCTCGGCGAGAACGCGGCGCGCCCGCTGATTTTGATCGGCAACGGCACCGGCCTGGCTGGCCTGCGCGCCCACCTGAAGGCGCGTATCGACGCGGGTGCGTTCGACAACTGGCTGGTGTTCGGCGAACGCAATGCCGCGCACGATTTCCTGTGCCGCGATGAACTGCAGGGCTGGGTTGACGGCGGCCAGTTGGCGCGACTGGATCTCGCCTTCTCGCGCGACAGCGAAGGCCCGCGCTATGTGCAGCATGCCCTGGCCGAACAAGGCGTCGTACTGCGCGAGTGGATGTCGCGCGGCGCCGCCATCTACGTCTGCGGCAGCCTGCAAGGGATGGCGACGGGTGTGCATGAGGCGCTCGCGAGTGCCTTAAGTACGGAAGTATTGGACGAGCTCGCCGCCGAGGGACGCTACCGCCGTGATGTGTATTAGTAGATAACTACCGAATAAAAATCATTCCGGACTCATTGCAGAGGCCCAGCTCGATACGATTTAGGTTCGGGCACCTTGCCCTGCAGTTGGTCTGCATGAATCAGCGTCGGCGCCACGAAAATGAGTTTGCGTTGCGCATTGCCGGCACCACAGGCTTGCATCCTGAAGTGCCCACGCCGCCAGTGCGGCGCCACGCCGCATACCGTTTTGCCTGCCGCAGCGGCTGAAGGCAAAGCTTCCGGGCCAACGATGATGCCGTTGTACCGACCTGCGGCCCTCTGCAACAGCTTGGCACGCTTGCGTTCGCCAAGCCCGGCAGCGCGGCGTATCGCCTCATCGTAGTCGCGGTGCGGCAGCATGCGCGGCTGCTTTAAGGCCATGTAGAGAAAGATACGCACGACGTAGCTGACTGCCGCATGCGTCGATCGATGCAGCTCACTCCCAGTTTCACCTGTGAAAGAGGCCAGCACCCTGTCCAGCCACTCGCCAACCGTTACGTGTCCCCGGTCGGTCTCACCGAGCAGCGCAACATGGCCGCCATAGCATCCCGCGCGTTTGGTAATGAAGATGAGTTCCAGCGTCCAGCAGTACTCCCCTGGCTCATTTAACAAGGGGTACCGGGTCAGGAAACAGAATACCCCGTCGAAGACGTGGTCAGGCGATTGCGGGTTCGGCACTTTCAGGTATTGCGTGGCTGTCTCGCCGAAGCGCAGGTATTGGGCGCGATACGGCGGCGCCACCATGCTCATCGGCAAACCGAGATCCACGTCCGAGTTCATCAGCAGCGTTTCCAGCGCCGGCGTGCCTTCGATCACCGTGCCTTGGCCCAGATGATACTTGAGGTTCATGCTGACCGCGAACGCAAGCCGTAGGCGCTCCTCGGCGTCCAATTGCCCGAAGATAGTGGATGAGGAAGCCATGCATTCCAGCTGGCGCAGCACTTCCCGCCTGATTTCCCAGCACGGCGTGGCGGGACTTTGCCAGCAACGCCAGAGTCCGGTGTTTTCGAGCGTGCCAGTCCAGGCTTCGATCGCTCCTTGCTCTCGAAACTGTATTGGATAGGGACGGCCAAACAACCGCGTTACGTGACTGCTCACCAGGGCTGGCCCAATATTCACCATGCCGTCCACTGTCATTGGCTGCCTGCCAGCCTCGCTTATGCCACACGTTTGTCCACGTCGTTTCGAGTTTCGCGGCATCGCCATACGCCTCCAGGAAAGCTGTCAGGAAAACTTTAGAGATGGCACAGGGAAACGTATTGATGCCAATCAAATTCTGTTTGGCAGCGTCGGGGTAACGTGGCCGCTGATATTTTCATATGCG
>NZ_JAULSI010000006.1 GCF_030711405.1 Massilia brevitalea | reverse complement strand
TCGCAGGCTCGCTGCTGCGCAGCTCGAAACCCCTGCTCGCCCCACGTCCGTTCCGTCCGCAAATTCAATTCTCGCTGTCCGGCACGAAGTATTCAAAAACAAAGCCCCACCGGCTTGCGCCGGAAGGGCTTTGTTTTTGAATACTGGTGGAGGCGGCGGGAATCGAACCCGCGTCCGCAAGCACTCTACAGACAGTTCTACATACTTAGCACTATCTTTTAATTTAACCTGGACAACGGGGATGTGCACCCTTTGTACAAGCGAGTTACCTTAAATTTCGGAAGCACCCAAGTAACCCGAGTGAGTCCTAGCCTCTGTAAATGACTCTACTTGCCTTGCGGCCCACCCCAGAGGCGAGGTAGTGTAGAGCTAGCAGCGATTAAGCTGCGAGTGCGTACGAGTTATCGTTTGCAGTTATTGATTTCTGGGTGTATTTACGAGGTAACCAGCCCTCGGTATGCCCTGCGCTGCTTTGCAACCCACGTCGAAACCAGGTCGCCCCCCAACGAAAGAAGCTTCATTGTACTCCAAAGCGGGTACGTGTGCACGGTGTTACTTTGATGCGAAGCGCGCTAACAATAATCATCGTTCCGCGTGGGCACGGGGTGCCCACCTTACGGTCAACGCTGGCGGAAAAACTGCTGCGCGTTAGCGGGGCAGTTCCTTGCGTCTGCTTAACGGTTGCCGGCGTTGCGCTGGGCGATCTCGTTGCCGAGGTAGCCGCCGCCGATGACGCCGGCCAGCGTGGCCAGCTTCTTGCCGTTGCCGCCGCCGACCTGGTTGCCGATCAGGCCGCCGATGACGGCGCCGGTGGCGACGCCGACATAGCTTGGGCCTTGCTGGACCGGCGCCGGCGCCGGGGCGGAAGCGGTGCGGTAGGCCGGTTCGTCGTAGCGGACCGGCTGCGGGGCAGGGCGGTGCTCGACGACGCGTGGTTTGTGCACGACGGTTTGCTTGACCACGGTTTGCTTCACCACTGGCGCCGGTTCCTGCTTGACGACGATCACCGGGGCGTTGGCGGTGGTTGGCTGCACGTAGGTCGTCGTGCCGGGGGCGGCGCTGACCACGACCGGGGCCGGGGCGGCTGCGAGCTGGGTCGGCAGCGCGGTTGGCTGCAGCTGGGCGGCGGCTGGCGCGGGCTGGACGGCGGCGAGCGGGACGGCTTGTGGTTCCGGGGCGCTGCGCGACGAGGGCAGCAGGCCGGTAATGGCGGCCGCGCCGGTCAGGCTGACAATGATCACCGAGGCGGCAGCGGCGGCCATCAGGGGATGGATACGGGTGGTGGCTTGGGTGGTGGTCATGTTCTCTGCTCCATGTGTGTTGCGTTGTTTGATGGATGCAGATTACGGAAATGGATGGTTACACGGTAGACCTGAGGCTGTATCAGTCGTAATCAGATGTAAGGGCGAAATTTGATGCGGTTGAGCGTGGGCAGCGGAGCCGTCCATCTTGCGCGGATGGCGAACGCTGATTTACCGCGTGGGCACAAGTGCCCACCCTACGTCAAGCAGCGGATTCGACTGGAACAGTGGAAGTGGTCAGCGAGCGCAGCAGAGCCAGCAAATCCAGCGGCGTGGCGCACAGGAAGTCGGCGCCCCAGTTCAAGGGTTCGATTGAGCCGCAATAGCCCCAGGCGCAGGCGACCGTCACCATGTTGGCGGCGCGGCCGGCTTCGATGTCGCGCAGGTCGTCGCCGACGTACCAGCAGTGCTCGGGCGCGATGCCGAGGCGGCGTGCCCCCTCCAGCAACGGGGCCGGATGGGGTTTTGAAAAAGGCATCGTATCGCCTGACACGATACACCCTGCGTGGTCAAGCTTAATCTGCGGGATCAGGGGATCGGTGAAGCGCGCGGGCTTGTTGGTGACCACGCCCCAGGCCATGCCGGCGTCCGTAATGCCCTGCAACAGTGCGTCGATGCCCTCGAACAGGGTGCTGTCGACGGCCATGTTGTCCTGGTAACGGTCGAACCAGGCGAGGCGCAAGTCCTCGTAGCCTGCATCGCCCGGCGCCAGGCCGAAGGCGGCGCCGATCATGCCGCGCGCGCCGGCCGAGGCGGTCGGGCGCAGGATGGCGTAGGGGGTTGGCGCGAGGCCGCGCTCGGTGCGCAGCCAGTTGACGGCGGCGGCAAGGTCGGGCGCGGTGTCGGCCAGCGTGCCGTCGAGGTCGAACAACACGGCGCGCGGCGCGGGCATGGCAGGGGAGGTCATCGGTTCTGGCGCAGGTTCAAAGCGGTTTGGTGCACGCCACCATGTAGTTCACATCGGTGTCGTTGTTGAGCGAATAGATCTTGGTGAGCGGGTTGTAGCTCAGGCCCTTCATGCCGTCCACCTGCAGGCCGGCCAGGCGCAGGTATTGCGACAGTTCGGCCGGGGTGATGAACTTGCCGTAGTCGTGGGTGCCGCGCGGCAGCATGCGCAGCACGTATTCGGCGCCGATCACGGCCAGCAAATACGCTTTGGGATTGCGGTTGATGGTGGAGAAGAACAGCTTGCCGCCCGGCTTTACCAGGGCAGCGGCGGCGCGCACGATGGACGCAGGATCGGGCACGTGCTCGAGCATTTCCATGCAGGTGACGACGTCGTACTGACCCGGTTCTTCCAGCGCCATGTCCTCGGCGGCAATCAGCTTGTAGCGCACTTCCACGCCCGACTCCAGGCTGTGCAGGTCGGCGACTTTCAGCGCCTTCTTCGACAAGTCGATGCCGGTGACCTTGGCGCCCTTGCGCGCCATCGATTCCGACAGCACGCCGCCGCCGCAGCCGATGTCGATCACGTTCTTGCCAGCCAGCGGGGCGCGCGCGTTGATCCATTCCAGGCGCAGCGGATTGATTTCATGGAGCGGACGGAATTCCGAGGTCGGGTCCCACCAGCGGTGGGCGAGCTCACTGAATTTCGAGATTTCCTGAGGGTCGGCGTTCGTAGTCATAGGTCGGAATAATAACGGGAAACTCTGCGCCGTGAAGTACAAGCGGGCGACAAAAGTGCCGGGGATGAAAAAAACCCCGCCGTAGCGGGGTTCGAAAGCTTGCTGCAGGCGGGTGGCATGCCACCCGCTCCTGCTGCCCGATTACTGCTGGCGGCTGCGGGTGCCGACCACTTCGATCTCGACGCGGCGGTTCTTCGCGCGGCCATCCGAGCTCTTGTTGTCTGCAACCGGCTGGCCTTCGCCCTTGCCTTCGGTGTAGATGCGGTTCGAATCGACGCCCTTGCCTTGCAGGTAGGCCTTGACGGCTTCGGCGCGGCGGATCGACAGTTTCTGGTTGTAGGCATCGGTGCCGATCGAGTCGGTGTGGCCGACGGCGATGATGACTTCCAGGTTCATGTCGCCCAGTTTCGAGGTCAGCTCGTCGAGTGCCGATTTGCCTTCAGGCTTGAGGACGGCCTTGTCGAAATCGAAGAAGGCGTCAGCCGAGTAGCTCACTTTTTCCGAGGTCGGGACCGGAGCCGGTGCCGGGGTTGGTGCCGGCGCCGGCGGGGTGGCTTCGACCGGTGGCGGCGGCGCCACGCACTTGCCGTTTTCCAGTTTCTCAGGCGGGACGCAGAGCGGCGCGTCGCAGCCAGGGACCGCGTCGGCCGGGGTCCAGTAGCCGGTACGCCAGCACAGGCCGAAAGGATCGCGCGCGATCACGCCGCGGCTGTCCTGGACGTAGGCGCTGTACGGCTTGTTCGCCTGGATGTCGGTGGTCAGCGGCGCGTATGGCGGTGCGCTTTGAGCAAACGCACTGCCAGCCATCGCTGCCGAAGCTGCGAGCATGAGGGTTGCAATTTTCTTCATATTTTTCTTCCTTTCGGTTTTCAATCTTCCGTTGCGGGGATGGCTGGGCATACGCATTGACGTAAGCAGAATATTAACATCCATGCAGCCGCGTACGGTTCGCATTGCGAAATTAGCAATTAACTTCTCATCCATTTTGCCATATGCGCCACGACCGCACGACCGCACGATGCCCATTTGCGGTGCATCACATTTTGACACGTTGTTTCTGCGCAACAATGTATTGCCAGAGCACGCTAGCTTGACGAACGTTTATGACAAGCATGTGTCAAAAGTTCAATTGTGTACGCTTGGCAAGTGGCTGGTGGAGAAGGAGTGTTGCCTGCGAATTACGCTGTTGCAGGGTCGCCCATGGTAAAATCCTCCGCTTGTAATTCATAAATCCACAGCCTGAAAGCAGTCGACACGCCCAATGGATCAATTCGCAAAAGAAACAGTCCCGATTTCCCTCGAAGAAGAGATGCGCAAGAGCTACCTCGATTACGCGATGAGCGTGATCGTGGGCCGTGCGCTGCCGGATGTGCGCGATGGCCTGAAGCCTGTGCACCGCCGCGTGCTCTACTCGATGCACGAGAGTAATTACAACTTCAACCGCCCGTACGTGAAGTGCGCGCGCGTGGTTGGCGATACCATGGGCAAGTACCACCCGCACGGCGACTCGTCGATCTACGACACGCTGGTGCGCATGGCCCAGGACTTTTCGCTGCGCTACACGCTGGTCGATGGCCAGGGTAACTTCGGCTCGATCGACGGCGACAGCGCCGCGGCAATGCGTTACACCGAGTGCCGCCTCGACAAGATCGCCAGCGAACTGCTGGCCGACATCGACAAGGACACGGTCGACTACCAGCCGAACTACGACGGCAAGGAAAAAGAACCAACCGTCCTGCCGACCAGGATCCCGAATCTGTTAATTAACGGATCGTCGGGCATCGCGGTCGGCATGGCCACCAACATCCCGCCGCATAATTTGTCGGAAGTCATCAACGGCGCCCAGCACCTGCTGAGCAACCCGGACTGCACCATCGACGAACTGATCGAGCTGATCCCGGCGCCGGACTTCCCGACCGCCGGCATCATCTACGGCGTCTCGGGCGTGCGCGACGGCTACCGCACCGGCCGTGGCCGCGTGGTGATGCGCGCCAAGACCCACTTCGAAGAGTATGGCAAGGATGGCGGCCGCGTGGCCATCATCATCGACGAGCTGCCGTACCAGGTGAACAAGAAGTCGCTGCTCGAGCGCATCGCCGACAACGTTCGCGAGAAAAAGCTGGAAGGCATTTCCGATATCCGCGACGAGTCGGATAAATCGGGCATGCGCGTGGTCATCGAACTGAAGCGCGGCGAAGTGCCGGAAGTGGTGCTGAACAATCTGTACAAGCAGACCCAGCTGCAAGACACTTTCGGCATGAACATGGTGGCGCTGGTGAATGGCCAGCCGAAGCTGCTGAACCTGAAGCAGATGCTGGAGTGCTTCCTGTCGCACCGCCGCGAAGTGGTCACGCGCCGCACCGTGTTCGAGCTGCGCAAGGCGCGCGAGCGCGGCCACATGCTGGAAGGCCTGGCGGTGGCGCTGGCGAACATCGACGACTTCATCGCCATCATCAAGGCCGCGCCGACGCCGCCGGTGGCGAAAGTGGAACTGATGCAGAAGGCCTGGGATTCGTCGCTGGTGCGCGAAATGCTCACGCGTACCGATCTCGGCGCGTCCGGCGGCATCGAGGCCTTCCGCCCCGAGCACCTGCCGAAGCACTACGGCATGCAGCAGGACGGCCTGTATAAACTGTCCGACGAGCAGGCCCAGGAAATCCTGCAGATGCGCCTGCAGCGTCTGACCGGCCTGGAGCAGGACAAGATCGTCAACGAGTACAAGGAAGTGATGGCCCACATCGCCGATTTGCTCGACATCCTGGCGCGTCCGGAACGCGTGACGACCATCATCAGCGACGAGATGGTGCAGATCAAGAACGACTACACCGAGAACGGCAAGGACGCGCGCCGCTCGGCCATCGAGCACAACGCCAACGAGCTCGAGACCGAAGACCTGATCACGCCGCAAGACATGGTGGTGACGCTCTCGCACACCGGCTACATGAAGTCGCAGCCGATCGCCGAATACCGTGCGCAGAAGCGCGGCGGCCGCGGCAAGCAGGCGATGGCGACCAAGGACGAGGACTGGATCGACCAGCTGTTCATCGCCAATACCCACGACTACATGCTGTGCTTCAGTAACCGCGGCCGCATGTACTGGCTGAAGGTGTGGGAAGTGCCTCAGGGTTCGCGCAACTCGCGCGGCAAACCGATCGTGAACATGTTCCCGCTGCAGGACAACGAGAAGATCACCGTCATCCTGCCGCTGTCGGGCGAAAACCGGACCTTCCCGGAAGACCATTACGTGTTCATGGCGACTTCGCTCGGCACCGTGAAAAAGACGCCGCTGAAGGACTTCAGCAACCCGCGCAAGGCCGGCATCATCGCGGTCGACCTCGACGAGGGCGACTTCCTGATCGGCGCCGCGCTGACCGACGGCGAGCACGACGTGATGCTGTTCTCGGACGGCGGCAAGGCAGTGCGCTTCGACGAGAACGACGTGCGTCCGATGGGCCGCCAGGCACGCGGCGTGCGCGGCATGAACCTGGAAGAGGGCCAGAACGTGATCGCCCTGCTGGTGGCCGAGAACGAGCAGCAGTCGGTGCTCACGGCTACCGAGAACGGCTACGGCAAGCGTACCCCGATCCTGGAGTACACCCGCCATGGCCGCGGCACCAAGGGCATGATCGCGATCCAGCAGTCCGAGCGCAACGGTAAGGTCGTGGCTGCGACCCTGGTCGACGTCACCGACGAGATCATGCTGATCACTACCGGCGGCGTGTTGATCCGCACCCGCGTGGCCGAGATCCGCGAGATGGGCCGCGCGACCCAGGGCGTGACCCTGATCGCGGTGGAAGACGGCACCAAGCTGTCGGGCCTGCAGCGTGTGGTCGAAACCGATCTCGAAGAGGTCGAGCTCGAACAGGCGCCGGAATAAAGGTCGCGAACGCCACCCCTGCGCGGGTGGCTTTTTTTTTTCATCGCTGACCAAGACGGCGCCCGGCGCCGACCCGCAGACCATGGTTGCCGTGACGATGCAGCCCTTCGTACAGGATCTCCAGAAATAGTCAGCAGACGCGAAAGGACCGCATGAACCAGGTATTCAACTTTTCCGCAGGACCGGCTGTCCTGCCCAAGGAAGTGCTGCAGCAGGCCGCGAGCGAGATGCTCGACTGGCAGGGAAGCGGCATGTCGGTGATGGAAATGTCGCACCGCGGTCCCGAGTTCATCTCGATCTACAGGCAGGCCGAGGCCGACTTGCGCGAGCTGCTGGCCGTGCCGGCCAACTACCGCATCCTGTTCATGCAGGGCGGCGGGCTGGGGCAGAACGCCATCATCCCGATGAATTTGCTGGGGCGCGTGCGCGAGCCGGCCGTGATCGACTTCGTGCACACGGGGTCGTGGTCGGGCAAGTCGGTCAAGGAAGCGGCGCGCTATGCCGAGGTGAACGTGGCGGCGTCGAGCCAGGCCGGCGGCTTTGTCTCGGTGCCGGCGCCGGAGTCGTGGCAGCTGAGCGATGGCGCGGCCTACCTGCATGTGTGCACCAACGAGACCATCGACGGCGTCGAGTACAACTTCGTACCGCAACCGCCCGCCGGCGTGCCGCTGGTGGCGGACATGTCCTCGCACATCCTGTCGCGGAGAATCGACGTGTCGCAGTACGGCGTGATCTTTGCCGGCGCCCAGAAGAACATCGGGCCGGCCGGCCTGACGCTGGTGATCGTGCGCGAGGATCTGCTCGACTATGCGCTGCCGATCTGTCCGTCCGCCTTCAACTGGAAGAACGTCGCCGAGCACGAGTCGATGTTCAATACGCCGCCGACCTATGCGATCTATATCGCCGGACTCGTGTTTGCGCACCTGAAAGCGCAGGGCGGGGTGGCGGCGATGGAAGCGCGTAATATCGAGAAGGCGCGCCTGCTGTACGAAGCGCTGGACTGCGATGATTTCTATGCGAACCATGTCGATGAATCATGTCGCTCGCGCATGAATATCCCATTTTATTTACGCGACGAATCACTGAATGAAGCATTCCTGGCCGGCGCCAAGGCGCGCGGGCTGCTGCAGCTGAAGGGCCACAAGTCCGTCGGCGGTATGCGGGCATCGATCTACAATGCGATGCCGATCGAAGGTGTGCAGGCACTGGTCGATTATTTGAACGAGTTTGCGGGGCGATAGACAGCTGCCTTCGTCCGGTGCAAATGGCCTTTGACTTCGTAGCGTGGGCTCTTGAGCCCACGCGGTCTCATCGGTCGATATGCCGCGACCCATGACGTCGGACGCGCAACCGGTCATCAGGCGCCGTACCGCGTGGGCACGAGTGCCCACCCTACGAGCGGTCGCGCAAGCAATAACAGACTAGTATCTTTTCAAGAACAACAATGAACGACAAACTCCTCCCCCTGCGCCAGCAGATCGACGCCATCGACGCCCAAATCCTCGACCTGCTGAGCCAGCGCGGCCGGCTGGCCCAGGAAGTCGGCCACGTGAAGGCCGAGACCGACGCCCCCGTATTCCGCCCCGAGCGCGAAGCCCAGGTGCTGCGCGGCGTGGCCGAGCGCAACGACGGTCCGCTCAAGGACCACGACCTGCAAACCATCTTCCGCGAAGTGATGTCCGCCTGCCGCGCGCTGGAAAAGCGCGTCACCGTCGCCTATCTCGGCCCGGCCGGTACCTTCAGCGAGCAGGCCGTGTACCAGCAGTTCGGCAGCGCCGTCGAAGGCTTGCCCTGCGCCTCGATCGACGAAGTGTTCCGCGCCGCCGAAGCCGGCACCGCCGACTTCGGCGTGGTCCCGGTCGAGAACTCGTCGGAAGGCGCGGTCAACCGCACGCTCGACCTGATGCTGGCCACGACCACCATCATCAGCGGCGAAGTCTCGATCCCGGTCCACCACAGCCTGATGAGCAAAAGCGGCAGCATGGATGGCATCACCACCATCTGCGCCCACTCGCAGGCGCTGGCCCAGTGCCAGGTCTGGCTGAACCTGCACCACCCCGGCATCGACCGCCGCGCCGTGGCCTCGAACGCGGAGGCGGCGGTGATGGCCAGCCGCGACCCGTCGGTGGCGGCAATCGCCAGCGAAATGGCGGGCGAGCAGTACCAACTCGGCGTGGTGCAGGCCCACATCCAGGACGACCCGCACAACCGCACGCGCTTCGTGGTCATTGGCCAGCACGCCACCACGCCTTCGGGCAAGGACCGCACCTCGCTGGTGCTGGCGGTGCCGAACAAGGCGGGCGCGGTCTACAATTTGCTGGCGCCGCTGGCCACGCACGGCGTGTCGATGAGCCGTTTTGAATCGCGCCCGGCGCGTACCGGCAACTGGGAGTACTACTTCTACGTCGACGTCGAGGGCCACCGCCAGGACGCGCCGGTCGCGCGCGCCCTGCAAGACCTGCAGGACAATGCCGCCTTCTACAAGCTGCTGGGTTCCTACCCGGTCGGCCTCTGATTCCTCCATTTTTTTGAGACACACCATGACGCAATTCGGTCCAGAGTACGTTCGTGCCATCGCCCCTTACCAGGCCGGCAAACCCATCGCTGAAGTCGCCCGCGAGTTCGGTCTCGACGAGGCCAGCATCGTCAAGCTTGCATCGAACGAGAATCCGTTCGGCATCCCCGAATCGAGCAAAATCGCGATGGCCAAGGCCGCCGCAGAACTGGGCCGCTACCCGGACGCCAACGGCTTCGAGCTGAAGGCCGCGCTGGCCGAACGCTACGACGTGCCGGCCGACTGGATCACCCTCGGCAACGGCAGCAACGACATCCTGGAAATCGCCGCCCACGCCTTTGTGCAAAAGGGTGAAGCCGTGGTGTACTCGCAGTACTCGTTCGCCGTGTACGCGCTGGCGACGCAAGGCGTGGGCGCGCGCGCCATCGTGGTGCCGGCCGTGAAGTATGGCCACGACCTGGATGCCATGGCCGCCGCCATCGATGCCGATACGCGCCTGGTGTTCGTGGCGAATCCGAACAACCCGACCGGCACCTTCATTGGCGCCGAAGCGATCGAAGCCTTCCTGAACAAGGTGCCGTCGAACGTGGTCGTGGTGCTCGACGAAGCCTACAACGAATACCTGGCGCCCGAGTACCAGTTCGAGTCCGCCGACTGGGTGCGCAAGTACCCGAACCTGGTGGTCTCGCGCACCTTCTCCAAGGCCTACGGCCTGGCCGGCCTGCGGGTAGGCTTCGCGATTGCCCAGCCGGCCGTGACCGACCTGATGAACCGCATCCGCCAGCCCTTCAACGTGAATTCGCTGGCGCAGGCAGCGGCGATCGCGGCCCTGAACGACCAGGCCTTCCTGGCCAAGGGCGCCGAGAACAATGCAGCAGGCTACCAGCAGCTGACCGCCGCGTTTGAAGAACTCGGCCTGGAGTACGTGCCGTCCTTCGGCAACTTCGTGCTGGTACGCGTGGGTGACGATGACGGCGCCGGCGCGCGCGTGAACCTGGCGCTGCTGAAGCAGGGCGTGATCGTGCGTCCGGTCGGTGCTTACGGCTTGCCGCAGTGGCTGCGCATTTCCATCGGCCTGTCGCAGGAAAACGCCGCCTTCATCGAAGCACTGAAGAAGACGCTGGCGTAAATGCTGGGCAAAGTCGTCATCGTCGGCGTCGGTCTGATCGGCGGGTCGTTCGCGCTGGCCTTGAGGGCTGCTGGCGCGGTGCGTGAAGTGGTGGGCCTGGAGCGTTCGCCGGAAGCGGCGGCGCGTGCGCTGGAGCTGGGCATCGTCGACAGCATCACCGCCTCGCCGCAAGAAGCGATGAGCGGTGCCGACCTGGTGCTGCTCGCCGCACCCGTCGCGCAGACGGCGCGGATACTGGAAGCGCTGCTGCCCTGGCTGGAGCCGGGCACCGTCATCACCGACGCCGGCAGCACCAAGGCCGACGTCGCCGCTACCGCCCGCGCCGTGCTGGGCGAACGTGCCAGGCAGTTCGTACCCGGCCACCCGATTGCGGGCCGCGAAAGCAACGGCCCGGATGCCGCCCTGCCAGACCTCTACCAGGGCAAGAAAACGGTGATCACGCCGCTGCCGGAAAACGCCGCGGGCGATGTCGGCCTGGTGGCCGCAGCATGGCGCCTGTGCGGCGCGGTCATCCACACCCTTACGCCCGAGCAGCACGACAGCGTGTTCGCCGCGGTCAGCCATCTGCCGCACCTGCTGGCCTTTGCGCTGGTCGACGACATCGCGCAGAAACCGCACGCGGATCTGCTCTTCCAGTATGCCGCCAGCGGTTTCCGCGACTTCACGCGGATTGCCGGCTCCTCGCCCGAGATGTGGCGCGACATCAGCCTGGCGAATCGTACTGCGCTCCTTACCGAGCTCGATGCATATCTGGCACAATTGACCGTATTGCGCGCACGCCTGGCCGCGAACGACGGTCCCGGGCTGGAAGCCATCTATACGAATGCGCAGCGCGCCCGCCGGGCCTGGAGCGAGGCCATCGAGACAGCCGAGCCTCCTAGTCCTAAACAGGAATCTACATGACGCAGCAAAAGCCGAAACACTACCCGCAGCACATCGACCTGGAACCCGTGATGCACGTGGAGGGCACGGTGCGCCTGCCGGGTTCGAAAAGCATCTCGAACCGCACGCTGCTGCTGGCGGCCCTCAGCGAAGGCAGGACCACCATCCACGATTTGCTGGCCTCGGACGACACCCTGGTCATGCTGGGCGCGCTGCGCTCGCTCGGCATCCAATGGGAAGAAATCGATGAGCGCACTATTCAAGTGCACGGCAACGGCGGCGAACTGCCCAACCATGAAGCCGACCTGTTCATGGGCAATGCCGGCACCGCGATCCGTCCGCTCACCGCGGCCCTGGCCGTCATCGGCGGCAGCTATACCCTGCATGGCGTCTCGCGCATGCACGAACGCCCGATCGGCGACCTGGTCGACGCCCTGAACGAGGTCGGCGCCCAGATCGAGTACACCGGCGAACCGGGCTTCCCGCCGCTGCACATCAAGCGCGGCCACATCCACGCCAGCCGCATGTCGGTGCGCGGGAATGTGTCGAGCCAGTTCCTGACCGCGCTCCTGATGGCCGCGCCGCTGATGGCGCGCGGCCACGAGATCACCATCGACGTGGTCGGCGAACTGATCTCCAAGCCCTACATCGAGATCACGCTGAATCTGATGCGCCGCTTTGGCGTGGAAGTAGAACAGGCCGGCTGGTCCTCGTTCACCGTGCAGCCGGGCCAGCGCTACCAGAGTCCGGGCAGCATCCACGTCGAAGGCGACGCCTCATCGGCCTCCTACTTCCTGGCGGCCGGCGCAATCGGCGGCGGCCCGGTGCGGGTCGAGGGCGTGGGCGAACACAGCATCCAGGGCGACGTGCGCTTTGCCGATGCGCTGGAGCGCATGGGCGCCACCATCACCCGCGGCGACAACTGGATCGAGGCGCGTTCGAACGGTGTGTTGAAAGCCATCGACGCCGACTTCAACCATATTCCCGATGCGGCGATGACGATTGCCGTGGCCGCGCTGTACGCCGACGGCACCAGCACCCTGCGCAACATCGCCAGCTGGCGGGTAAAAGAGACCGACCGCCTGGCCGCGATGGCCATCGAGCTGCGCAAGGTCGGCGCCATCGTGGAGGAGGGCGCCGACTACCTCCGCATCACGCCGCCGCACGAACTGCTGCCGGCTACCGTGGACACCTACGACGACCATCGCATGGCGATGTGCTTCTCGCTCGCCGCGCTGGACGGCAAGGCGCGCCGCGGCAACGCCATGCGCATCAACGACCCGAAGTGCGTGGCCAAGACCTTCCCCGATTACTTCGAGGCGTTTGCCGGCATCGCCAAGAACGAATTGTTTTGACCTGTTTTTAAAAAGAAGAACACCATGCCTAACTCCCACATCCCCGTCCTCACCATCGACGGCCCGACCGCCTCGGGCAAGGGGACCGTTGCCGCGCGCGTGGCCGACCGCCTTGGCTACCACCTGCTCGACTCGGGCGCGCTGTACCGCCTGACGGCCTTGTCGGCAGTGCGCGCCGGCGTGGCGCTCGATGACGAGCCTGCGGTGGCCGCCCTGGCTGCCGCGCTGCCGGCGACGTTCTCGAATGGCGACATTTTCCTGGACGGGGAAGAAGTAGGCGAGCAGATCCGCGCCGAGGAAGTGGGCAACAGCGCCTCGAAGATCGCGGCGATCCCGAGCGTGCGCCAGGCCCTGTACGGCCTGCAGCTGGGCTTCCGCAAGGCGCCCGGCCTGGTGGCCGACGGCCGCGACATGGGCACGGTGATCTTCCCCAACGCCCGTCTTAAAGTGTTCCTGACGGCAAGTGTGGAAGCACGTGCCGAACGCCGATATAAGCAATTGATTGGCAAAGGAATTTCTGCTAATATGGAAGGTCTGCTGGCTGATTTGCAGGCGCGCGACGACCGCGATACCCATCGCAGCGTCGCCCCGCTGGTGCCGGCAGAGGGTGCGTATATCCTCGATACGTCAGACATGACGGTTGATGAAGCAGTGGAACAAGTGCTCCATTGGAACGCATTGTTGTAAATACCTGGATGTTTCCGGATGCTTTAATTCGGACCCGTAGTACAGCCGTAAAGGAGCCTGTAAGGCGTTTGCCGCACGGGCATTTGTTTCAACCTGACCCAGTTCAGAACCACACCATCGCTGGTCCTGCTGGCTAACATGTAAATCACCTATGTCTACTGCAACCACCCAAGATACCGGTATGGAAAGCTTCGCAGCCCTCTTCGAGGAATCGCTGCAACGCCAGGATATGCGTTCGGGCGAAGTCATCTCGGCTGAAGTCGTCCGCCTGGATCACAACTTCGTCATCGTCAACGCTGGCCTGAAGTCGGAAGCCTTCATCCCGGTCGAAGAATTCAAGAACGACCAGGGCGAACTGGAAGTTCAAATCGGCGATTTCGTTTCCGTGGCTATCGAGTCGCTGGAAAACGGCTTCGGCGACACCATCCTGTCGCGCGACAAGGCCAAGCGCCTGGCGTCGTGGCTGGCACTGGAAAAAGCGATGGAATCGGGCGAAATCGTCACCGGTACCGTCAATGGTAAAGTCAAAGGCGGCCTGACCGTCCTGACCAACGGCATCCGTGCCTTCCTGCCGGGTTCGCTGGTCGACACCCGTCCAGTCAAGGACACCACCCCGTTCGAAGGCAAGACCCTGGAATTCAAGGTCATCAAGCTCGACCGCAAGCGTAACAACGTCGTGCTGTCGCGCCGCGCCGTCATCGAAGCGTCGATGGGCGAAGAGCGCCAGAAGCTGATGGAAACCCTGAAAGAAGGCACCGTGGTGACCGGCGTCGTCAAGAACATCACCGACTACGGCGCGTTCGTTGACCTGGGCGGCATCGACGGCCTGCTGCACATCACCGACCTGGCATGGCGTCGCGTGCGTCACCCGTCGGAAGTCCTGTCGGTTGGCCAGGAGATCACCGCTAAAGTCCTGAAATACGATCAAGAGAAGAACCGTGTTTCGCTGGGCGTCAAGCAACTGGGCGATGACCCATGGACCGGTCTGTCGCGTCGTTACCCGCAAGGCACCCGCCTGTTCGGTAAAGTCACGAACCTCACCGACTACGGCGCGTTCGTCGAAGTCGAGCAGGGTATCGAAGGCCTGGTCCACGTGTCGGAAATGGACTGGACCAACAAGAACGTGGCCCCGAACAAAGTCGTGCAGCTGGGCGACGAAGTCGAAGTCATGGTCCTGGAAATCGACGAAGAGCGTCGCCGTATCTCGCTGGGCATGAAGCAGTGCAAAGCGAACCCATGGGACGACTTCGGCATGACCCACAAGAAGGGCGACAAAGTCCGTGGCTCGATCAAGTCGATCACCGACTTCGGCGTGTTCATCGGCCTGCCAGGCAACATCGATGGCCTGGTGCACCTGTCCGACCTGTCGTGGACCGAAGCCGGCGAAGAAGCTGTCCGCCGCTTCAAGAAGGGCGACGAGCTGGAAGCCGTTGTCCTGGCCATCGACGTCGAGCGCGAGCGTGTTTCGCTGGGCGTCAAGCAGCTGGAAGGCGACCCGTTCAACAACTTCGCAGCCCTGAACGACAAGGGTTCGCTGGTCACCGGCACCGTGAAATCGGTTGAGCCAAAAGGCGCCGTGATCGCCCTGAACGAAGAAGTCGAAGGCTACCTGCGCGCTTCGGAAATCGCACGTGACCGCGTTGAAGATGCTGGCACCCACCTGAAGGTCGGCGACAAGGTCGAAGCCCTGGTGATCAACATTGATCGCAAAGCGCGCAGCATCCAGCTGTCGATCAAGGCGAAAGACAACGTCGAGACCCAGGAAGCGATGAGCAAGCTGTCGTCCTCGTCGGACAGCAACGCCGCATCGGGCACCACCAGCCTGGGCGCGCTGCTGAAAGCCAAGTTCGATAACAAGAATTAAGCAAGAACTCATTGTTCTTTAAGGCGAACAGATGACCAAGTCCGAGCTGATTGCACGACTGGCTGAGCGTTATTCTCAGCTGGTCGCCAAGGATGCGGAGTACGCTGTCAAGACCATCCTCGATGCGATGACCAACGCCTTGGCCACGGGCCAGCGCATCGAGATCCGTGGTTTCGGCAGCTTCGCACTGAACAGCCGTCCGCCCCGCATCGGACGCAACCCGAAGTCCGGCGACAAGGTGATGGTGCCCGAAAAACGGGTGCCCCACTTCAAGCCTGGCAAGCAGTTGCGCGAACGGGTGGATGCGATGGTCGGGCAACCGATCATCGAAGACTGAATCGTCTGCCAGCCAGGCAAGAACGGCGTCCTTCGGGGCGCCGTTTTTTTCGTGCGTATGTGCCTGCTGGTCTTCGATGCGGCCCGCGACGTTGACCGTACGGAGGGCACGGAGTGCCCACCGTACGGACCGTGGCTTCGGTCGGGTTCCGGCCATGCGGCTTTGAAAGAATCCTGTAGATATGCGACACTGCGCCTTTGCAGACCGCTCCAGGCAAACCAACCGATGAAATTCGTCTCCACCATTGCAGGATTCATCCTGTTCGTTCTGTTTTTCGGCTTCGCGCTGAAAAATACGCAGGCAGTCGATCTTCACTTTTTCCTCGGTTACGAACTGCGTGGCCCGCTGGTGCTGATGCTGCTGGCCTTCTTCGTGGCCGGCGCCGCCCTCGGCATCCTGGCCGTCACACCCACCGTGTTCCGCCACCGCCGCGAAACCTCGCAGCACAAGAACACCATCCAGGCCCTGCAAAGCGCTGCCGGCACCGGCGCCGCCCAGCCGGCCGCGGATGCGGTCACGCCGACGCCGCGCTGACCGTCCTGCCGCACGGCCCGCTACACTGCGCTACACTGCGCACTCGGTAACACAACATAAAAAGAAACTCATGGAAGCTGAACTCTGGTGGCTGTTGGCCATTCCCTTCTTCTTTGGCCTGGGCTGGATCGCCGCCCGCGTCGACATCCGGCAACTCGTCTCCGAATCGCGCACCCTGCCGCGCGCCTACTTCAAGGGCCTGAACCACCTGCTGAACGACCAGCCCGACAAGGCCATCGACGCCTTCATCGAAATCGTCACGCTCGATCCGGAAACCGCCGACATGCACTTTGCGCTCGGTAACCTGTTCCGCCGCCGCGGCGAGATCGAGCGCGCGATCCGTGTCCACCAGAATCTGCTGGCGCGCCCGGACCTGCCGCTGGAACAGCGCACCCACGCCCAGTACGAACTCGGCATGGACTACCTGAAGGCCGGCCTGCTCGACCGCGCCGAGGAAACCTTCAACGGCCTGGTCGAAGGCAGCTACAGCGTGCAGGCACGCAAGGCCTTGCTGGAGATCTACCAGCGCGAAAAGGAATGGAGCCGCGCCATCGATGCCGCCAGCGGCCTGCAATCCTCGGGCGCCGGTGCGCGCCAAAAGGAGATCGCCCAGTTCTATTGCGAGCTGGCCCAGGACGCGCTGGTGCGCAGTGACCTGGCCGACGCCATGTCGCTGCTCGACAAGGCCCTGCACGCCGACCGCAACAGCGTACGCGCCACCATGCTGCTCGGCGACGCACTCGTGGCCCAGGGCGAGGTCGAAAGCGCGCTCACGGTCTGGAAGCGCGTGGAGCAGCAAAGCGTGCCGCACGTGGCCCTGGTCGCCGGGCGCCTGATGGATGGCTACCGCCGCGTCGGCCGTCCGCAAGAGGGCGTGAACCTGCTGCGTTCCTACCTGGCCGAAGCCTCGTCGATCGACCTGATCGACGTCATCTTCAAGGCCGTGATCGAACTCGACGGCGTGGAAGCGGCCAAGGCCCTGGTGGTCGACGAGTTGCGACGCAATCCAACCTTGCTCGGCCTGGACAAGCTGCTGGAAGCACGCCTGATGGATGCGCCGGCCCATATCTGGGAAGAGCTGTCGATGGTGAAGAACCTGATCCACGGCTACACGGCGAAGCTGGCGCGCTACCAGTGCAGCCATTGCGGCTTCAAGGCGCGCCAGTACTACTGGCAATGCCCGGGCTGCAGCAACTGGGAAACCTATCCGCCGCGCCGCACCGAAGAACTGAACGTGATGAACTGATCATGGATACCGTCATTCCATCCCGCCTGCTGGCGGCAGAAGATTACCTCGGCGCCGCTCCGGCGCGTCTCGACACCGTGCGCATGCTGGTGGTGGGCGACGTCATGCTCGACCGCTACTGGTTCGGCGACGTCTCGCGCATTTCGCCGGAAGCGCCGGTGCCGGTGGTGCGCATCGAGCGGCGCGAGGAGCGTCTCGGCGGCGCCGCCAACGTGGCGCGCAACGCCGCCGCGCTGGGCGCGCACAGCGGCCTGCTAGGCGTGGTCGGCAAGGACGAAGCCGGCACGCAAGTGGAGACGCTGCTGCGCGACTCCAGCATCCACAGCTATCTGCAGCGCGACGAGGCGATCTCGACCATCATCAAGCTGCGCGTGATCGGACGCCAGCAGCAGATGGTGCGCATCGACTTCGAGGATGCGCCAACCGAGACCGTGTTGCGCGACAAGTTCACCCAGTTCAAGGCGCTGCTGCCGAGCTATGACGTGCTGATCTTCTCGGACTACAACAAGGGCAGCCTGGTGAACGTGGCCGAGATGATCCGCGCCGCCCGCGAAGCCGGCAAGTTCGTGATGGTCGACCCGAAGGGCGACGATTTCTCGCCGTATGCGGGGGCCAGCATCCTGACGCCGAACAAGTCGGAGCTGAAGCGTATCGTCGGCAGCTGGAAGAGCGAGGAACAGCTGACGCAGAAGGCCCAGGCGCTGCGCGAAGAGCTGGGGCTGGAAGCCTTGTTGGTCACGCGCTCGGAAGAGGGCATGAGCCTGTACACGGCGCAGGAAGTGCTGCACGTGAATACCGAGGCGCGCGAGGTGTTCGACGTGTCCGGTGCGGGCGACACCGTGATCGCGACCATGGCGGCGATGCTGGGGGCCGGCGCGCCGCTGGACCTGGCGCTGGCGACCGCCAACCGGGCGGGCGGGATCGTGGTGGGCAAGCTCGGGACCGCGACCGTCACGCGCGAGGAATTGTTCGGCGCTTGACCGGCATGGTGGGTTCGAGAACCCACCGATGCCACGCCTGCACCTTGAAACGCCCGCAACCACACCGTCGCCGCCCTCCATCCCACCACACATTCCACCCCCTGATCTACCTCAAACTCCACACGTCAACAGCCCCGCCGCTCAGCCGTTAAGCGCGCTGGACGGCAACCGCCGTCCCTGTCACGACTATGGAGACCACATGATCAAGAAACTGATGCTCGCAATTGCCGCGCTGGCCGCCTCGGCCAGCTTCGCCTTCGCCCAGGTCGACGTCAACAAGGCCGATGCCGCCGCCCTTGACGGCGTGAAGGGTGTGGGCCCGAGCATGTCGAAAGCCATCCTGGACGAACGCGCCAAGGGTGAGTTCAAGGACTGGGCCGATCTGCAAAAGCGGGTGAAGGGCATGGGCGACAAGAAGGCAGCCAAGCTGTCCGAAGCCGGCCTGCAGGTGAACGGCAAGGCAAAGGAAGGCGCGGCCATGGCGGCCAAGTCCGAGAAGCCGGCCAAGGGCGCCAAGGAAGCGCCTAAGCCGGCCGAGACCAAGGCCAGCATGTAATCACAGGGCGAAGCCAGCGTGGCTGTTGTGCAGCCGCGCTGGCTGGCTCTTCTTTTTTTCTCAACTCGACCAGACAGCTTTTTTATCGTGTAAAGACTGCAAGCCTTGCCAGGTGCGTGAGAAGATACGTTGCTTGATTGAAGCGCAACGATAAGAAGGAAACGCATGCCTCACGTCCGCCGCATTACTCTCCTCGTCGCCGGCCTGTTCGCCGCCGGCGCCGCCAGCGCCGCACCGGCCACCTCGGGCCCCGACACCACCCGTCACCAGGCGCAGATCGACAAGATCGTCGCCGAGATCTCGCCGAAACGCATCGAAGGCTATATCAACAAGCTGGTCAGTTTCGAGACCCGCCACACGATGTCCGATACCGTGTCGGAAACGCGCGGCATCGGCGCCGCCCGCCGCTGGATCAAGAGCGAGCTCGAGCGCTGCGGCGCCGGCAAGCTGCAGGTAAGCTTCGACAGCCATGTCGCGCCGGTATCGGCCCGCATCTCGCGTCCGACCGAGATCGTCAACGTGGTCGCCACCTTGCCGGGCACGCAGGATGCATCGAAGGACCGCCTGTACGTGGTCAGCGGCCACTACGACTCGCGCAACACCGACGTGATGGATGCCGAGGGCAAGGCGCCGGGCGCCAACGACGACGCATCGGGCACTGCCGCCGTGATGGAAATGGCCTGCGTGATGGCCAAGTACAAGTTCGATGCGACCCTGGTCTTCATGGTCGTGGCCGCCGAAGAGCAGGGCCTGCTGGGCGCCGGCCACTGGGCCAAGCAGGCGCGCGCCAACAACCTGAACGTGGCCGGCATGTTCACCAACGACATCATCGGCAGCTCGCGCGCCGACGACGGCCGCGTCGACAACAAGCAGGTGCGCCTGTTCGCCCAGAGCATCCCGGCGACGAAAGAGATGAGCGACGCCGTGCGCCAGCTGGTGGCCACCGGCGGCGAGAACGATTCGATCTCGCGCCAGCTCGCGCGCCACGTGAAGGAGCAGGGCGAGCGCTACGTGAAGGGCTTCAAGGTCAGCGTGATCCAGCGCCACGACCGCTACCTGCGCGGCGGCGACCACATGCCTTTCCTGGAGCAGGGCTACGCCGCGCTGCGCTTCACCGAGCCGAACGAGGACTTCTCGCACCAGCACCAGAACCTGCGCACCGAGGGCGGCAAGGTGTATGGCGACCTGATCGAGTTCGTCGACTTCGACTACACGGCGAAGGTGGCGAAGGTGAACGCCGCGGCCCTGGCCTCGCTGGCCCTGGCCCCGAGCGCACCGAAGGAGGTCAAGGTGCGCACCGACAAGCTGGTGAACGACTCGACCCTGGTGTGGGCGGCCAATCCGGAACCGGACGTCGCGGGTTACCGCATCGTCTGGCGCGATACCACGGCGGCGCAGTGGGAAGGCGCGCAGTACGTGGGCAACGTGCTTGAAGCCACGGTCAAGCTGTCGAAGGACAACGTGTTCTTCGGCGTGCAGGCGATCGACAAGGAAGGCAATGTCAGCCCGGCAACTTACCCGGCGCCCCTGCGTTAATGCTGTTGTAGGGTGGGCACTCGTGCCCACGCGGTCTCATCATGTGAATACATGCGGCCCACAACGAATCACGAACGTTCGCGTTTTACGTTCGGCGTTCGCGGCGCGCATCCGTACCATACCGCGTGGGCTCAAGAGCCCACCCTACGAACCCCAACACCGACCCCCAACCCCGGCCCCTCCCGCCTCCTCGCCATACGCCCATCCGCTTCCCGGTTTAAAATGGTGTTTTAAGAAACAGCAAGAGAGCGAACATGGCCTACAAGACCATCGAAGATACGATCGGTAACACCCCGCTGGTGCAGCTGGTGCGCCTGCCGGGCGCTGAGATTGCCGCCCGCAACAACATCATCCTCGGCAAGCTGGAAGGCAACAACCCGGCCGGTTCCGTGAAGGACCGCGCCGCCATGTCGATGCTCAAGCACGCCGAGGCGCGCGGCCAGATCAAGCCGGGCGACACCATCATCGAGGCCACTTCGGGCAACACCGGCATCGCGCTGGCGATGGCCGCGTCGATCCGCGGCTACAAGATGGTCCTGCTGATGCCCGACAATCTGTCGATCGAGCGCCGCCAGAGCATGGCGGCCTACGGCGCCGAAATCATCCTGACCCCGAAGACCGGCGGCATGGAATACGCGCGCGACATGGCCGAGCAGATGCAAAAGGATGGCAAGGGCATCATCCTCGACCAGTTCGCGAACCAGGACAATCCGCTGGCCCACTATGAAACCACGGGTCCGGAAATCTGGTGCGACACCGAGGGCCGCATCACCCACTTCGTGAGCGCCATGGGCACCACCGGCACCATCATGGGCGTGTCGCGCTACCTGAAGGAACAGAACGAGAACGTGCGCATCGTCGGCGCCCAGCCGGAAGAAGGCTCGTCGATCCCGGGCATCCGCAAGTGGCCGCAAGCCTACCTGCCGAAGATCTTCGACAAGAGCCGCGTCGACCAGGTGGAAAACGTGAGCCAGGCCGCGGCCGAGCAGATGGCGCGCCGGCTGGCGGCGGAAGAGGGCATCTTCTGCGGTATCTCGGCCGCCGGCGCCTGCGAAGTGGCGCTGCGCATTGCGCAGACCGTGGAGAACGCAACCATCGTATTCATCGTCTGCGACCGCGGCGACCGCTATCTGTCCACCGGCGTGTTCCCTGCCTGACGAGGGCGGGGAGCCTGCCGTGGCAGGCAGTGACCAAATGACAAAGGAGCCACAAGGCTCCTTTTGTTTTTCTCGCAAGCTAGACGCACACTCCGGCACCCAGGCCGGAACCGGCGATTACGACTGGTCGCTGTCGGTCGATGGCGATGCGCCTTCTTTCGGCTTGAACTGTTTGTCGCTGATGCGGAACTTGTTGCGGCGGTCGCCCATCAGGTAGCGCAGGTCGCGGATCGACAGGTCGCTGACTTCGTGCATGCGGATCAGCAGCGAAGCACCGACCGGCAGGCGGTGGTGGCGGATTTTCGAGATCACCGGCGGCGCCACTTCCAGGGCGCGCGACAGGGCAGCGTCGTTTTTCAGGCGCAGGTTCTCGATCAGGGTGTCCAGCAGGCGGTTCGGGTTGTATTGCAGCAGTTCGTCCGATTCCGCATCGCTGTTCATATCAATGCCGACTTGGTTTGTCATGATTTGAATAATTCCTATATGGGTTTACGGAAAGTCGCTAGCGGCGGATCGATTCCGGAAGGTCTTTCGAAAAAATCTACTCAATTGTACAACTATTTTTGAGTCTAGTACTTATGAGCAATAGAATTCGGTAGTAAAGTCTCTGTATGTTGTCTAGTCGCAACAATGGCCGCAATGCAATTCTCTCACAAACTCACGGAAATAATAATTGTTTTTTCGTTAAACTTAAGTGTAAAGGAAACAGGTTTTGCTCGCCGCACGTTTCAATTTGATATGCTCGATTGACAAGAGAATGGGGGGTATGCAACCCGATGGAAAGTTTCCATAGAGTATAGAAAAGAAAACACGAGGGATACACCGGGGGAGTACCCGGTGTCAAAAAGAGTTTATTAGAGCAAACTTAAGCGCTGGACGTTACAGCCTGTTACAAACTTACCACGTTATCAAAGCGCGTTCGAGCGCGCTTCGCGTACCGCCCGGCCCAGGTCAAGCACCGACATTGCATAAAAGTAACTGCGGTTGTAGCGGGTGATGGCGAAGAAGTTCTCGCTGGCCGCCCAGTATTCGGTCGGCTCGGCACCGTTCTGCAAATCGACCAGGCCGTACAGGCGTTCGCCCGGCAGCGGCACGTCGGGCGTCACGCCCGCGCCCAGCAGTTCCTCGGCGCGCAGGGTAGCGTTCAGGCCGCGCTCCAGCAGCGGCTCCCAGGCACGGCTCGGCGCCACCGATACCTGGAGCACGGCCGGGGCCTTGTCAGCCGGGTTCCAGCCGTGCTGGATCAGGAAGTTGGCCACGCTGCCGATGGCATCGGCGGTGGAGCCGCGCAGGTCGATGTGGCCGTCGCCGTCGAAGTCCACGCCATATTTGAGGATATTCCCCGGCATGAACTGCGGCAGGCCGACCGCGCCGGCAAACGAGCCCAGCAGCGAGAATGGATCGATCCTCTCGTGGCGCGCCAGCAGCAGGGCGTGTTCCAGTTCGCTGCGGAAGAAAGCGGCGCGCGCGGCCTGGTTCGGCGCTTCCGGGTAGGCAAAGGCGAGGGTGGCCAGGGTATCGATCACGCGGAAGCGGCCGGTGTCGCGGCCGTACACGGTTTCCACGCCGATGATGCCGGCCAGGATCTCGGCCGGCACGCCATAGGTCGCCTCGGCGCGCGCCAGCGCTTCGGCGTTCTCGTTCCAGAAGCGCACGCCGGCATTGATGCGGATCGGTTCGATGAAGCGCGCGCTGTAGGCTTGCCAGTTCTTGGGTTTGCCCGGCGGCGCCGGTTTCACCAGCTGCACCGCCGACTCGACGAAGCGCACCTGGCGCAGCAGGGCATCCATCTCGCCCCGCTCGAAACCGTGCTTCGCCACCATCTCGTCGGCGAAGCCGCGCACCGCCTGCCACTCGGCGAAATTCACCTGCTCGCCGTCGTAGTCGATGGATTTGGCCACGCCTGCGGCGGCCACGGCCGGCGCCAGCGCTTTTTTCACCGCTTTCGCTTTCGCTTTCGGCTTCGCGGCCCTGGTCTTCGTGGCCTTGGATGGCTTGCCGGCTTTCGACGCCTTGGCCGCGCGCGCTTTGGCGGCCTGGCCGCTATCGGCGGCGCCAGCCTGGTGGATCGGTGCTGCCGAAAGGAGGAATGCTGCGAACAGGGAGGCGAGTGCGGGGGCGAACTGTTTCATCTGACCTGGGAAAGTAAATGCTTCAGGGTCGCGGCGAAGCTGGCGTCGGCGCGGCGCGGTGCATAGCGCCAGGCACTGTAACGGCGCAGGAAGTCCTGCGCGGCGGCCTGTGCGCCCGGCGCCAGCTTGCCCGCCGCGCCGATTCGCTCGGCATAGGCATGCGGGCCTTCGTCCGGCGCGCGCGCCAGGCCCAGACGGGACAGGCGCATGCACAGGGCCGAGTATAGCGCATCGACCGGATCGATCCCGCGCCGGCTGCGCCAGGTGCGTACCAGCAGCAACAGAATCGCCAGGGCGGCAAGCCAGGCCGGCAGGCGCCAATCCAGCAGCGACGACTGCAATTGCTCGACCATGCCGCGCTGGCGCTGCGGCGTGTAGTTCAGCACCCACTGGTTCCAGCCATTGTTCATGGCGCCGGCCGCGTAGCGCATCTGCACCAGCCAGGGGTTGGCGTCGCCGTCGATGCTCATGAAGCGGCCCAGGCCCTCGATGCCGAAGGGCGGGCGCGGCGGCACCGCACCGTCCAGCCCGCGCTGCACGCGCTCGGGCGCCACCGCCGCGGTCGGGTCGATGCGCACCCAGCCGCGCTGCGCCAGCCACACTTCGGCCCAGGCATGGGCATCGGACTGGCGCACGGTGAGGTAGCCGTCGAGGGGATTGAGGTCGCCGCCCTGGTAGCCGGTGACCACGCGCGCGGGCACGCCGGCGGCGCGCATCAGGAACACAAAGGCGCCGGCGTAATGCTCGCAAAAGCCGGCGCGGCTGCGGTACAGGAAACCGTCGACGGCGTCCTTGCCGAGCAGCGGCGGGTTCAGGGTGTAGACGTAGTTTTCGGTGCGGAAGCTGCGCAGCACCGATTCGATGCGTTGGCCCGGGTCGGGAAGCGCGCGCAGCTGCAGGCCCGCCCTCAGCGCGCGCGGGTTGCTGTCGGCCGGCAGCTGCAGCCACTGGCCGGCATCCTGCGGCAAGCCGTCGGCCTGGAGGCGGTAATGGATGAACGAGGAGACCTGGTAGCGCAGCCGGCTGTCGATCGGCGCCAGCGTCGTCATCTCGACCTCGCCCGACAGCTGGGCGGCATTCCCGGTAATGGCGGGCAGGCGTTCGGGCATCTCGAGGGCGAACAGCCAGCGGTTGTTGGCCGGCTCCAGCGTCACTTCATAGCGTAGCGGCTCGCCCGCGACCGACAAGGGCAGGCGCCGGTTCGTGATTGCCTGGCGCTGGGCCGGGCCGCGCTGTGCAGGACTGAGCCTGGTCCAGGTGCGGCCGTCGTAGTCGCCCAGCACCGGGCCGCGCCAGTACAACTGCTCGCGCTCCGGCGGCCTGCCTTCGAACTTCACGCGGAAGGCGGTTTCCGGCGACTGCGCCAGGTTCGCCAGCATGCCCGGCGCCATGGTTTCCGACAATCCCGAGCGCGCGCCGTTGGCGTCGCCCGGCAAGCCCCACAGCGGCCCCTGGATGCGCGGGAACAGGAAGAACAGGGCCAGCGCCAGCGGCGCCGCCATGCCCAGCATGCGCGCGCTCATCAGGAAGCGCTCGCGCAGCGGCGGCACGCTCGTGGCGAACTGGAAGCTCATCTGGGTGGTGAACAGCAGCAGCACCGAGGCCGACATCAGCAGCGCCGTGCCGATGCCCTGCTCGTAGAAGAAGTTGGTCAGCACCAGGAAGAAGCACAGGAAGACCACCACGAACAAGTCGCGCCGCGCATGCATCTCCAGCATCTTGAAGTCCACCAGCAGCACCAGCATGGCGACCCCGGCGTCGCGCCCGAGCAGGGTCTGGTAGGTGTGCATCACGCCCAGCATGGCGCCGGCGGCGAGCGGGATCAGGACCAGGCTGGGCGGCATGCGCTTGCCCTGCAGCGTGATCGCCGCGCGCCAGGCCAGGGTGGCGCCGCACAGCAGCGAGACCCAGGGCGGCAGGTGCAGGGTGTGCGGGGCCAGCACCAGCATGGCGCTGGCCAGCAGCAGCAGGGTGTCGGCTTTATCGCGCGGCAGGGCGGCCAGGCGCGCCAGGTTCATGGCGTGCTCCCGTTGCCGGGGTTGCCAGGGTTTCCATACAGGGCCAGGGCGCGCAGGCAGGCCGCCTGGTGCGCCGCGCCATTGCCGGCATCATGGCGGTCGGCGCCGAGGCGGAAGGCATAGGGCAGGGCGCGGCTTTCCGCTTCCAGCACCCAGCGCGTCAGGCGCGACAGGCGCGCTTCGAGGTCGAGCTGCACCGGCAGCGCGGCCAGGTCGAGCACCAGCTCGTCGCGCGCGCCGCCTTCGAAATGCTTGGTGGCGAGCTGGCCGCCGTCGTTCGGGTCGAGACGCGCGATCTGGCGCCAGGCCAGGCGTCGCATCGAGTCGCCCGGCTGGTAGGGGCGCACGCCGGCGAAATCGTCGCTGCCGGCCTGGCCCGTGCCGTCGCTGCGCCCGCCCGCCACCTGCGGCAGGGGCGGCGCGCCTTCCTCGGGGAAGGGATACACCAGCCCCCGGATGTCCGGATGCCAGTAGGCCCAGGCACGGAACAGGCCGAGCGGAAAACGCGTGCTGAGGGTCAGGCGCGGCGCCGCCAGCCAGCCGCGGCTCTCCGTCGGCACGGCGATCCGCACAGTGGCGCTGGAACCGGCCGCCACGTCGGCCACGTGGCGCGGCTCGGGCACGCCGGCCACGTCGACCCACACCGCGTAGCGCTTGCGCGGGCCGGGATTTGCCAACTGCAGTTCAAACGGCGCCTCCTGGCCGGAGAACACGTTCGGGGCGCGGCCGGGTGTGAGCACCAGGTGGGCCAGGTTGCGCCAGGTGAGCACCATGTCGACCAGGGCGCAGGACAGGGCGACGAAAGTCAGCGCATAACCCAGGCCGAGGTTGTAGTTGATCGAGCCGACCAGCAGCACCAGGATCAGGGCGCCGAAGCCCAGGCCCGGCCCGGTCGGCAAAATATAGATGCGACGCTGGCCGAGCAGCAGCGCGCCGGCGTCGCGTTCGCGCTGCAAGCGTGCGCGCGCCTTGTGGCGTAGCCGGCCCGTGAGCGTTTCTGCCGGCGCCATGGTGTTCAGACCGGTACCGATTTCTGCAATTGCAGCACCAGGTCGCGGCTGGCCAGGGCCATGCCTTGCGCCGAGCGCAGCGGCCGCAAACGGTGTGCGCAGACCGGCACCAGCACCGCCTGGATATCTTCCGGCAGCACATGGTCGCGGCCTTCCAGCGCGGCCCAGGCGCGTCCGGCCTGCAACAAGGCCAGAGTGGCGCGCGGCGACAGGCCTTCGGCAAACAGCGTGCCCTGGCGCGAGGCCTGGGCCAGGGCCTGCACGTAGTCGACCAGCGAATGCGAGGCGTGGATCTGGCGCAGCGCGGCCTGCGCATCCATCAGTTCGGCCGGGCTGGTGGCCGCCTGCAGGGTGCGCAGCATGGCGCGCCGGTCTTCGCCCAGCAGCAGGGCGCGTTCGGCGGCCGGGTCGGGGTAGCCGAGCGAGAGGCACATCAGGAAGCGGTCGAGCTGGGATTCAGGCAGCGGGAAGGTGCCGACCTGGTGCGCCGGATTCTGGGTGGCGATGACAAAAAAAGGTTCCGGCAGGTCGCGCGTGACGCCATCGAAGGTGACCTGGCGTTCTTCCATCGCCTCGAGCAGGCCGGATTGCGTTTTTGGCGTGGCGCGGTTGATTTCGTCGGCCAGCAGCACCTGGGTGAAGATCGGGCCGGGGTGGAACACGAAGCCGTTCTTTTCGCGCTCGTAGACCGAGATGCCGGCCACGTCGGCCGGCAGCAGGTCGCTGGTGAACTGGACGCGGTTGAACTTCAGGCCCAGCGACAGGGCCAGCGCGTGCGCCAGCGTGGTCTTGCCGACGCCGGGGACGTCCTCGATCAGCAGGTGGCCGCCGGCCAGCAGGCAGGTAAAGGCCAGCCGCACCTGCTGGTCCTTGCCGACGACGATCTGGCCGACCTGGCGGGCGGCGGCGTGCAATTTGTTGAACATGCTTGGGTTCCCATGGTCGAATGGTGCGACGGCCCGGGCGGCATGGTAGATTAGCGATATTGGCAACTATTCTTCCACGCGGGGAGGGCCGTCCGGATGATTCTATGCGAGAACGGATATTTCCGGTGTATGGATGAGCAGGGCAGTCACCCACGCTTGACGAGCGCACCATGAGCACAGCTATTTTCAGCCACCCCGATTGCCTGAAGCACGACATGGGCGACTGGCACCCGGAGTCGCCCGACCGGCTCCAGGCCATCGAGGACCAACTCATCCTGGCCCGGCTCGACGGCCTGGTCGAACGGCGCCTGGCGCCGCCCGCCGAGGAAGCGTCCATCCTGCGCAACCACACGCCGGGCGCGCTGGCGCTGGTGCGCGACCATGTGCCGGCGGCGGGCGAGTTCTATCCGCTCGATGCCGACACCATTCTCTGCCACGCCAGCTACCAGGCCGCCCTGCGCGCGGCGGGGGCGGCCGTGGCGGCGACCGACGCCGTAATGGCCGGCAGTATCGCGAATGCCTTCTGCTCGGTGCGCCCGCCGGGGCACCACGCCACGCCGAAGGAGCCGATGGGCTTCTGCCTGTTCAACAACGTGGCGATCGCAGCGCGCCATGCGCTCGAGGTGCATGGGCTGGAGCGGGTGGCGATCGTCGACTTCGATGTCCACCACGGGAATGGCACGGCCGACGCCTTTCGGGGCGATCCGCGGGTGCTGATGGCGAGCTTCTTCCAGCATCCGTTCTACCCGAATTCGGAACCGGAACCGATCACGGCCACCAGCGTGAATGTGCCGGTGGCGGCGCGCAGCGGCGGCGACGTCGTGCGCGAGCTGGTGCGCACGCAATGGCTGCCGGCGCTGCACGCCTTCCGGCCGCAGATGGTCTTCATCTCGGCGGGATTCGATGCCCACCGCGACGACGACATGGGCGGCATGGACCTGGTCGAGGCGGATTACGCATGGATCACGCGCGAAGTGATGGCGCTGGCGAAGGAACATGCGCAGGGACGGATCGTCAGTTGCCTGGAGGGGGGATATGACCTGTCGTCGCTGGGGCGCAGCGTGGTGGCGCATCTGAAGGTGCTGGCGGAGCTGGACTAGCGCCGGGCCGTGCCGCGCTGGCCGCATGAACGATGGCCTTGACCGTACGGTGGGCACCCCGTGCCCACGCGGTTACGTGGGCATCCTTGATGTGTTGGCCGGGATGACTCGCTCCGCGGCTCAACCATGGATGACACGTTTGCGAGAGGCTTTTCGATACGCCGCGACGATGCAGGGAACGCGATGCTGCATCGGGCAACGATGACCACCGTTCCGCGTGGGCACGGGGTGCCCACCGTACGGTCATGGCCACCATCCATTGGTGAGCGCATCGATTATCTTGCACTGGCGTTAACGCGACACATTCACAAACGATGTCTCGTCTTACCTCCAAACAATTGACTCTCATACATACGGACCCTACAGTCGACTCAGCCGCAACAAGCGGCTGCGCCTGCGTGAGCCGGCAGCGATGGCGACCGTATCAGGCGTCCACTCAATAACGGAGGAGATTGTGAAAAAAGCATGTCAACTGGCCCTGGCGCTCTGCCTGATGGCCGTTTCAAGCATTGCCGCGGCGGCCAACTACACGCTGTGGATCAACGGCCGCACCGGCGGCGGCACCGTTGGCGACTACAACAGCTTCACCTACTGGGGACCCGGCAGCACGGCCGCCGGCGTCAACAAGAAGTCGGTCAACTGGGACGGCAAGAGCAGCATCGCTTCGCAAAGCGGCAAGATCCGCGACGCGCTCGACTGCTTCTGCACCGGCGGCAACTGGTGCTACATCGCCACCCACAGCGCCGGCGATTTGATCCTCGGCTACACCCTGGCCAACTACGGCGGCTCGGCGCGCGTCAAGAAGAACGCCAGCGCCAACTCGTCCGGGGTGTGCGGCAACACCGACGGCAGCGCGCAGACCGGCTGGAACATCAAATGGGTGCGCGCGGCATCGGGCGCGGGCGGCGGCTCGGAACTGTCCGACGTCGGCTCCTGGGCCGTCTCGGAAGCGCTGGT
The DNA here is from genome assembly GCF_030711405.1 of Massilia brevitalea. GTDB lineage: Bacteria > Pseudomonadota > Gammaproteobacteria > Burkholderiales > Burkholderiaceae_D > Telluria > Telluria brevitalea. Next base: position 157,245 of record NZ_JAULSI010000006.1, on the reverse strand, counting down.
CAAGGACCTGAAAACCACCACCGCACGCGCCATGTACAACCACAACACCACGCACAACATCTGGTTCTACATGTATGCCGGCGCCAAAGGCACGGCCTATTCCGGCATCCTGCCGGGCCAGGACGACGAAGCCGTGGCCTACCACAGCACCGGCGGCGTGGCCGGCACTTCGGGCGGCTCCTACTGCAACCCGAGCGACTGGCTGTGCAACGACCTGACCCTGGGCACCGCCGCCAACGAAGGCGGCTCGGCCAAGTGGAGCTACCACTCGGTCAGCTTCCGCGACGACGCCGAAGCCTACAACCACTACGCGAACGGCAACTGGGGCGGCATCGTCGGTGTCGTGCGCAATGCCGTGGTGAACAGTGCCCTCTGATCGTCCACGCAGCACGCAACACGGCGCCGGCTCCGGCCTGCGCCGCTGGCTGCCGCTGGCGCTGCTTGCAGCGCTGGTGGCGGCCCTGGCCTGGCTCGCCCTGAGGGGAGAAGGCGAGGCGGCGCCGGCAGCGGCAAGTGCCGCTCCTCCGCCTGCGCAGGGGCCGCAGTTCTTCGGCCAGGTCGACGGCCAGCCTGCGCAGCCGTCCGCCGCCGAGCGCGCCCAACGGCGCCAGTTGCTGGTCGAGCACGTCCAGCTGACCGACCACACCTACTGCAGCTACCTCGAAGGCAGCAAGTACCCGGCCGGCTCGCGCCCGATGGCGCAGAATCCCGACCAGGCCTACCCGAACCAGCCAGTCACCGAGATGACGCCGATGCGCACTAGCGACGGCAAGGGCGACCCCAACATCCTGCTGCAAACCTCGCAGTCGCGCGTCTACATGGCGGCCAACGAATCGGTGGCGTTTTCGCTGCGCGCGGTGGCGCCCGACGGCAGCCTGGTGCCGCTGGTGATCACGCGCGCGGTGGCCGCCGGCATCATGACGACCGGCTCCCGTCCCACCACCCAGGTGGCGCTGGCCTTTGCCGACGATGGCGGCGGCGCCGACCCGGTGGCCGGCGACGGCGCCTTTGCCGCCGTGCTCACGCCGGCCCAGACCGGGCTGGCCGGCTTCCACGGCACCATCCGCACCGAGGTGCGCTACACGGCCGGCGGCAAGAACGGCGCACTGATCTTCGATGTGATCTATTCGCCCCGGCTGCCGGCGGTGTGGGCCGGGCCGCCGCGCGAAGTCGTGGCCGACGGCTCGCTCGCCTTTGTGCTGCGCGCCGACGTGCGCACGCCGGGGCGCTACGTGGTCACCGGACGCGTCGACGATGCCAAAGGGCGGCCGTTCGCGCTGGCCACCTTCAACGAGGTGCTGGGGCCGGGACCGAACGACATCAGGCTGACCGTGTTCGGCAAGCTGATGCACGACGGCGCGCCGGCCTTGCCCCTGACCCTGCGCGACGTCGACGGCTACCTACTGAAGGAAAACACGGACCCCGACCGCGAGCTGATGCCGCGCCTGGAAGGGCCGGTGCTGAAGAGCCGCACGCAGTCGCTGAACGGCATCTCGGATGACGAGGCCGGTGGCGAGGAACGCGAGCGCTACCTGACCGAGTTTGCCAAGGACCGCAAGCTGGCGCGCGACAGCCTGGCCGCCTTCGATCCGGCCCAGCCGCTGCCGCCGAGCGCTTGCGGGACACCGACGCGCTAGGACAAGCGTAGGTCCATGCGTGCCAGGGTGGCGGCGTTTCGATGCCGCCACCCGTTCCTCCCCGCTGTTCGGTATCCTCCCCACGACGCCCACCCTGCGCGCGATTGACGCAGCGCCTCCCACGTTGTTCGATGGCCGTTACAACAACACGGAGGAAGACATGGGACGTCCTGCACGCGGTTCGCGTCAACTTGCACTCGCGCTGTGCCTGCCCGGCATGCTCGCCGCCGGCGTGGCCAGTGCCACCAACTACACCCTGTGGGTCCACGGCCGCACTGGCGGCGGCGCGATCGGCAACTATGACGACTTCGCCTACTTCGGCCCGAACACGACGCCGGCCGGCGTCAACAAGAAGTCGGTCAACTGGGACGGCCGCAGCGGCATCGCCTCGCAAAGCGGCTACGTCCGCAACGCGCTGGACTGCTTCTGCACCGGCCAGAACTGGTGCTACATCGCCGTCCACAGCGCCGGCGACATGCTGGTCGGCTATACCCTGGCCAACTACGGCGGCTCGGCGCGGCCGGTGACGAATGCCCAGGCGAATGGCGCCGGCGTCTGCACCGGCAGCGGTGGCAGCCAGGCCGGCTGGAACATCCGCTGGGTACGCGCGGCGGCCGGTTCCGCCGGCGGCAGCGAACTGGCCGACATCGGCGCCTGGCTCACCAGCGAGCCGCTGGCCCAGCAGCACAAGGTGGCCACCGCCCGCGCGCTCTACAACCACAACGACACGCGCAACATCTGGTTCTACATGTACGCAGGGGCGAACGGCACCCTGTACTCGTTCGCGCTGCCAGGGCAGGACGACGAGGTGGTGGCCTACCACAGCTCGGGCGGGGCGTCGGGGAGCTCGGGCAGCTCGCTGTGCAATCCGGGCGACTGGTTCTGCAACGACCTGCGCCTGGGCGCGGGCAACAACCAGGGCGGGCGGCCGAAGTGGGCGTATCACTCGGTGGTGTTCCGCGACGATGGCGAGGATTACGGGCACTATACGGGGCGGAACTGGGGTGGGATCACGTCGGTGCTGCGGCGGGATATGGAGAACCTGGCGCGGTGATGTGGTTGCTGGCGGCGTTGGAGGAGATCATCCTCGGACGATGACATGGCTTGCTACGTCGACCGTACGGTGGGCCGGGCCGCGCTAGGCACCCCGTGCCCACGCGAATGCCTGCATGGTGTTGACGCTCACCGCAGTCGATATGGGCGAACGATGCCGGCGCATCGGGAGCACATCGCCAGCTTGTCGGTTCGTTGCAAGCGTTTCGAGCGACACTTCACCGCAGCAGACTGCGGACGGGCACGTANGATATGGGCGAACGATGCCGGCGCATCGGGAGCACATCGCCAGCTTGTCGGTTCGTTGCAAGCGTTTCGAGCGACACTTCACCGCAGCAGACTGCGGACGGGCACGTAACCGCGTGGGCACGGAGTGCCCACCCTACGAGGATGTGAAAAAATCGCCATGGCTGCGTAGCCTCGTCTCGCCGTACGCTCGTACTGTCTTCGACTCGGCGCCTTGCCCTGACAATTTTTTCACATCCTCTACGGGTAATTGCCCGCCCCTCCAATGAGGTAAATGGCGTGGTGCTAACTGGCGTCCCGCTTGCGCATCTGCGCCTTCTCCGCCGCCGTCGGCCGCTTGCCAACCACGTACACCGTGTACATTGGCTGCCGCGGATCGATCGGCAGCGCCATCTCGCCTTCGACCGCCGCATTCGCCACCGGCGCGGGCGCCGCCCGTTCGGACGGGCCGCTCAGGCAGGCCACCAGGCCCAGTACCAGGAATGCCCCGAAAATCCACACTTCCACGTTGCGACCGATCCCCATGACGTTCTCCTCGACCCGGCCACAGGCGGCCGGTTTCGTCATGGTGCCGGGCTGGCGGCGCGTCCCTATTGCAACAGATCAAACGATTTCGTTCTTTGTGGAAACATTCAGACATGCAGGAGGCGACGCGGCAGGGACAAGCCGCGTAGAATACTGCCTCGTTAGAAAGAATTGGAAAGCACAGCATGTCGATACAATGGTTCCCGGGCCACATGAACTCCGCCAAGAAGCAGGCGGAGGAGCAGATGGAAAACATCGATCTCGTGATCGAGGTGCTCGACGCACGCCTGCCCGAAGCGAGCTGCAACCCGCTGGTCGACCGCATGCGCAAGTTCCGCCAGCGTCCCTGCCTGAAAATCCTGAACAAGATCGACCTGGCCGACCCGGTGGCCACCGCCGCCTGGAAAGCCTATTACGATGCCCAGGACGGCGTGACCGCCTACCCGATGACGACCAAGAAGCCGCTCGACGTGGCGCGCATTCCGCAGCTGGCGCTGTCGCTGGCGCCGCACCGCGGCGTGCCGACCAAGCCGCTGCGCATCATGATCATGGGGATTCCGAACGTCGGTAAATCCACGCTGATGAACGCGCTGCTGAAAAAGCGCGTGGCAAAGGTCGGCGACGAGCCGGCCGTGACCAAGACCCAGCAAAAGCTGTATCTCGACAAGCACACGGTGCTGGTCGATACGCCCGGCCTGATGTGGCCGAAGATCGAGATGGACAGCGACGGCATGATGCTGGCCGCCAGCCACGCGATCGGCACGAATGCGCTGATCGAGGAGGAAGTCGCCTTCTTCCTCGGCGACCTGCTGCTGGAGCGCTACCCGCATCTCCTGACCGCGCGCTACGGCTTCAAGACCGAGGGCATGGACGGCATCGCGGTGGTGGAAAACGTCGCGGCGCGCCGCGGTTTCCGTGTGCGTGGCGGCGAGTTCGACGTCGAAAAGGCGGCCCACGTGCTGCTGCACGACTACCGCAGCGGCGCCCTGGGCCGCATCAGCCTGGAGACCCCGGCCACCCGCGCCGCCCGCATCGCCGCGCATGAGATCGAAAAAGCCGAAAAGGCGCGCATCGCCGCCGAGAAGGCCGCCGCCAAGGCCGAAGAAGCCGCCCGCGGCAAGCGCGGCACGTAATCGCTGACGCCGGACACCCACCGGCTTTACCTTGGACGTTGGCCTCAACCGTACGGTGGGCACCCCGTGCCCACGCGGAACTGTGCGCGGTGATTGCGGCTTTCCAGCCGCGTAATGTGCGGTTCAGTACCGCCTCCAAATGATCACCCCACACCACCCCCCACCTCCCCAAACCTGAAACTCGACACCGCCAGGCTGCCAAAAAACGCATCCTCGTGATACACGCTGGCGGCCGCCTCGTTCTCCGCCGCCCCCAGCGCCACCATCAGCGGTATCAAATGCTCCTCCCTCGGATGCGCCGCCCGGCTCGAGGGCGCCTCTTCCCAGCGCAGCAGCGCCGCCGTCCGCTCGGCCGGCGCCAGTTCCAGCAAGGTCCGGTTCAACCACCCGTCGAACCCGTGCGACGCCTCGCGTCCACTGGCCCCGAACTGGCGCAGGTTGTGGAATGACAGCCCGCTGCCGATGATCAGCACCCCTTCGTCGCGCAAGGGAGCCAGCGCCCGCCCGGCCTCGACGTGCGCCAGCGGATCGAGGTCGCGCCGCAGCGACAGCTGCACCACCGGCATGTCGGCCTGCGGATACACCGGATACAGCATCGAGAAGGTGCCATGGTCGAAGCCGCGCTGGTCGTCCAGCGCGGCAGGGTGGCCGGCTTGGTTCAGCAGGGCGGCCACGCGCGCCGCCAGTTGCGGGTCGCCCGGGGCAGGGTAGCGTACCTGGTAAGTGTGCGGCGGGAAGCCGCCGTAGTCGTAGATCATGCCGGGGGCCGTTGATGACGACACCATGAAGCGTGGGGCTTCCCAGTGGCTGGTCACCACCAGCACCGCCTTCGGCCGCGCTTTGAGCTGGCGCGGGATGTCGACCAGCGAGGCTTCGAGCTTGTCGTAGGCGGCGCCGAATTCCTTCTTCAGCCAGGGCCAGGGGCCGCCGCCGTGGGAGACGAAATAGGTGGGCAGGCGGGTGGTCATGGCGGCTCCTTCATGTAGTGGCATATTGCGATGGTAGCCGATCCGGCGTTCGGGCGTGGCCGGTCGGTTCGCCGATGATCGTGCGATGAGACCGCACCAACGCGGCGCAACAACAACCGCGAAACGCCGCAATCCCTTGCCCGTTATATAATCCGCCCCGTTCTGGTGCCCGCGCGCGCAATCCGCGTGCGCAGTTAAACGGGAAACACGATGCCCCTGCGCCCCCGGCGCACGGCCAGGTGTGCTGCCCCCGCAACGGTAAACAAGCGTCGCCACGGCGACAGGCCGCCTCGAACACCACTGTGTACAAGCGCAGGAAGGTGAGGCGGTCCGACTTGCTAGCCCGGATACCGGCCAGGACAGGTGGACATTCCCAGGGACTGTCCGTTGAATCCGGCCTGCGGGGACGCAGGCCGGATGCACACTTATCGAATTTAAAAACATCATGACTTTTGCTGTTCCGACCAGCGCGCCGGCGATCAAGCCGCTCGTGCTTGCCTGTGCCTTGACCCTGTTCGCCGGCGCCGCCAGCGCCGAGCAGGCTATCGCCACCGTCAACGTCACCGGCGCCCGCTTCGCCAGCGACGCGGCCCTGACCCCGATCGGCGCCACCGTGATCACCGCCGACGACATCCGCCGCGCCGGTTCCAACGACGTGAACGCCGCGATCCGCAAGATCGGCGGCGTGTTCGGCCGCCAGAGCCTGGACGGCTCGCCCGACTTTGGCCTCGATTTGCGCGGCTTCGGCTCGAACAGCAGCCAGAACATGGTGATCCTGGTCGACGGCGTGCGCCTCAACGAGAACGAACTGGCCGGCCCTATCCTGTCCTCGATCCCGGTCGACACCGTCGAGCGCATCGAGATCACGCGCGGCGGCAGCAGCGTGCTGTACGGCGAAGGCGCTACCGGCGGCGTCATCAACATCATCACCAGGCGCGGCGCCGATGCCGGCTACCACGGCACCCTGAGCCTGGAAGGCGGCCGCTTCGATCAGTACGACGCGCGTGCCTCGGTGCGCCACGGCGAAGGCCCGCTCTCCTTCGACCTGGCCGCCGACAAGCAGGGCACCGACAACTACCGCGAGAACAATGCATTCCGCCAGAAGTCGATCAGCGGCGGCGTCCAGTGGGCCGTCGAAGGTTCGCGCCTCGGCCTGCGCGTGGAAAGCGCGCGCCAGCACTCGCGCCTGCCGGGCTCGCTGAGCCAGGAAGAATTCGACGCCAACCCGCGCCAGACCAACAACCCGAACGACTTCGGTTCGCTCGACAGCGACCGCGTGACCCTGTTCGGCGAACACCGCATCGGCAGCGTGGAACTGGCGGCCGAACTGGCGCACCGCGAGCGCGAAGTGAAGTCGGCCTACGACTTCGGCAGCGGCCTGTCCGAGTCCACCTACCACAGCCGCCAGACCCAGTTCTCGCCGCGCCTGCGCCACATCGCGCGCCTGGACAACGGCATGCTGAACGAAGTCGTGGCCGGCGTCGACCTGACGCGCTGGGAGCGCAGCACCAGCTTCGGTGCGGATTCCAGCCAGGATTCGAAGGCCTTCTACCTGCGCGACGAGATGCGCTTCGCCAGCGCCTACAACGCCCGCCTGGCGCTGGGCGCGCGCCACGAGCGCTTCGAGAAGAAGGACAACAGCGGTTTCGGCAGCCCGGAGCGGGGCGAGCAGTCGCAGAACGGCTGGAGCGTCGAGGGCAGCATCGATCCGCTGGCCGGCATCACCGTGCACGCCAAGGCAGGTGAAAGCTACCGCATCCCGAACGCCGACGAAAACGGCTACCGTTCGTCGGAAGGCCTGCTCGACGTGCAGACCTCGCGCGACCTGGAGCTGGGCGTCAGCGCCGGCAACGAGGCACGCCGCATCAGCGCGCGCGTGTTCCGCCACCGCCTGACGAACGAGATCTTCTACGATCCGACCCTGAACGGCTTCGGCGCCAACACCAACCTCGACCCGACCCGCCGCCAGGGCGTGGAAGTCGAAGGCCAGGTGAACATCGCCAGCGACTGGCGCATCACCGGCCAGTGGCAGCATGTGAAGGCTAAGTTCACCGATGGCCCGAACGCCGGCCGCGAAATGGTGCTGGTGCCGAAGAACGTGCTCACCGCGCGCCTGGCATGGATGCCGAGCACCGGCCAGACCGCCGACATCGGCGCCCAGTATGTGTCGGACCAGCGCTTCGGCAACGACTTCGGCAATACCTGCGCTGCGCGCATTCCGTCGTACACCACGATCGACGCACGCTTCGCGCAGAAGGTCGGCAGCTGGGAATTCGCGGTGTCGGGCCTGAACCTGGCCGACCGCCAGTACTACAGCAACGCCTTCGGTTGCCGCAGCGGCATCTACCCGAGCGACGGCCGCCAGCTGAAGCTCTCGGCGCGCTACGATTTCTGATCGTGGTGAGCTAGGCCAGTGAGCGTCCTGCCGGCAGCGTCGCGGACCCGCCAGCGCGTGATCGTGCTGGTATTGACCGTGTGCGCGCTGCTGGCGCTTGGCGCTGCCGGCCTGGCCGGTTCGGTGCCGGTGCCGTTCAGCGACTTGCCGCAGGCTTTATCGAGCCTGATGGCGGGCGAACCGGATGGCATGTCCGCCACCTTGCTCGACCTGCGCCTGGGCCGCGCCAGCGCCGCCTTTGCCACCGGCGCGGCACTGGCGCTGGCCGGGGTCATGATGCAGGCCCTGGTGAGGAATCCCCTGGCCGATCCCTACGTGCTGGGGGTCTCGGCCGGCGCCGCCGTCGGCGCGCTGGCCGCGCTGCTGTTCGGCGCGGCGCTGTGGATGGTCGATCTCGGCGCGCTCGCGGGCGCGATCGGGATTTCTCTTCTTCTGTATTTGCTTGCGCGGCGTGACCTCGGTGGTGGACGCAGTAGTGGGCGAGAAGCGGTACGCACCGGCGAATCCGGCGTGCTGCTGCTCACCGGCGTGGTGCTGGCTTCGGCCTGCATGGCCCTGGTCACGCTGATGCTGTCGGTGGCGCCCGAGTCGCGCCTGCGCGGCATGGTGTTCTGGATGATCGGGGACCTGGCCGGCGCCAGCTGGCGCCCCCTGCCCTGGGTCGTGCTCGGCCTGGCCGTTCTGCTGGCCCTGCGCCGCGCGCGGGCGCTGAACGTGATGGCCCTGCATGCCGACGCCGCCGTGGCGCTCGGCATCGATGTCGCCGCTGAGCGCCGTTTTCTATTCCTGTGTTCGGGCCTGCTGACCGCCTGCGCCGTCACCACCGGCGGCAGCATCGGCTTCGTCGGATTGGTGGTGCCGCATGCCTGCCGCCATGCCTTCGGCCCCGACCACCGTATTCTGCTGCCGGCCGCCACCCTGGCGGGTGGCAGCTTCCTCGTTGTCGCCGACACGCTGGCGCGCACCGTGCTGGCGCCGCAGCAGCTGCCGGTGGGCGTGCTGACTTCGCTGATCGGCGTACCCGTGTTCCTGTTCCAGCTTCATCAACTTCACCTGCGCCGCCGATGACTCTGCCGATGACTCCGCCGATGATTTCTACCCAAGACCTGACCCTGCGCGTCGATGGGCGCCTGCTCGTCGAGCGCCTGGACTGGCGCGTGCACGCCGGCGAAAGCTGGTGCGTGATCGGCCCGAACGGCGCCGGCAAGAGTACGCTGCTGCGCACCGTGGCCGGCCTGCGTTCGCCCGACGGCGGAACGGTCGCCCTGGCCGGCAAGCCGGTCGGCGACTGGGCCTTGCCGGCGCTGGCGCGCGAACGCGCCTACCTGGCCCAATCGCGCGGCGACGCCTTTGCCTACCGCGTCATCGAAACCGTGCTGATGGCGCGCCATCCCTATCACGCCGACCGCTACTGGGAAGGCAGCGACGACCACGCCGCCGCCGAAGCCGCGCTGCGCACGCTCGACGTGGCGCACCTGGCCGAGCGCGACGTGCGCACCCTGTCCGGCGGCGAGCGCCAGCGCGTGGCGATTGCCGCGCTGCTGGCCCAGGACACGCCGCTGCTGCTGCTCGACGAGCCGGCGAATGCCCTCGACCTGGCGCACCAGGTGGCCGTCACCGAGCTGATGGCGCGCCTGTGCCGCGAGGGCAGGGCGGTGGTCAGCGTCGGCCACGATTTGAACCTGGCCTGGAGCGGCGCCACCCACGCGCTGCTGCTGAACGGCGACGGCAGCTGGCACGCCGGCGCCACGCAGGACGTGATGCGCCCCGAGCTGCTGAGCGCCTGCCTCGGTCATCCGATCGCGGCGATTGCCCACGGCGCGCGCACCGTGTTCCTGCCGGATGCGCCGGCGGCCATCACCAAGCTTGCACCTGTCGGGACGACCCAATGAAAGCGCTGCTTGCCCTGCTGCTGTTTTCCGCTTCGGCCCAGGCCGCCGTCAGCGTGGTCGACGATGGCGGCCAGCGCGTCACGCTGGCGCGTCCGGCCCAGCGCGTGATCTCGATGGCGCCGCACGTCACCGAGCTGCTGTTCGCGGCCGGCGGCGGGTCGCGCATCGTCGGCGCCATGAACTACAGCGATTACCCGGCGGCAGCGCGCAGCATTCCCCTGATCGGCTCGAACAGCCAGATCGACATCGAGCGCGTGATCGCGATGAAGCCGGATTTGCTGATCGTCTGGCAAAGCGGAAACACGGCGCGCCAGATCGCCCAGCTGCAGGGCCTGGGCATCCCGGTCTTCCACAGCGAGCCGCGCAAGCTCGACGAGGTGGCGGCCAGCCTGCTGCGCTTCGGCCAGCTGCTCGGCACCGAGACTATCGCGCGCGCCGCGGCGGACGCATACCAGGCGAAGCTGGCGGCGCTGCGCACCCGCTATGCGCAGCGCCCGCCGGTGACGGTGTTCTACCAGGCCTGGGACAGCCCGCTTTATACCTTGAACGGCGAGCAGATCGCCAGCGACGCCATCCGCGCCTGCGGCGGCCGTAATATCTTTGCCGAGTTGAAGACGGTGGCGCCGCAGGTCGGTGTGGAAGCCGTGGTGCAGAAGGACCCGGAGGCGATCGTTGGCGGCAAGCTGTACACGCCGCAGGACCGGGGCTTGTCGATCTGGCAGCCGTACAAGGGCATGACGGCGGTGCGGCGTAATAACCTGTTCACGCTCGACGAGGAATTGCTGACCCGGCCGGGCCCGCGCGTGGTCGATGGCGCCGCGGCGCTGTGCGCGCGCCTGGACGAAGCGCGTGCACGGCGCCCACGTTGATTCATCCATGGACACCGACATCACCTGTACGGTGGGCACCCCGTGCCCACGCGGAAGCTTGCGTGATGTTGGCGCTGTTTGAACCACAGAACCCGCCACGTGTTGGCGTCATCAAGTGATCATTCGAACACGTTTCGATTGGCCAGCGGTCGCAGGTAAAACGAAGCCAACCATGTTCATCATTCCGCGTGGGCAGTAGGGCTGGCTAAATGCCAGCACTACAAAGTGCCCACCGTACGATCATCAACGATGCCACCAGATCCCGCGCCAACGACGACCCACATTCGAGCCGATGGCCGCGTTACACCCGTAAGCAATTGCAAAAAATCGTGTCCAGCTTAGAGGGGACAGCGAAAAAGTGGTAATCTCGCGGTCGTTTTCTTCAACTTCACACAGAAGGATTTTTATGCGCCGCTCCCTGCGTTTCGCCATCGTCGCTGCCAGCCTGGTTGCCAGCACTGCTTTCGCTTCGCCAACCAATCCGCAGAACGGCGTCGAATACACGACCCTGGCAACGCCGCAGCCGGTCCAGGCGACCGGCAAGAAGGTCGAAGTGGTGGAATTCTTCGCTTATCACTGCCCGGCTTGCTACGCGCTGGAACCTGGCCTGAACGAATGGGTCAAAAAGCAGGGTGACAAGATCGTGCTGCGCCGTGTCCACCTGCCGTTCCAGGGCCCGGCCGACCCGGAAGCGCACCTGTTCCTGACGCTGGAAGCCATGGGCAAGCAGGCCGAATTCCATCCGAAGGTGCTGCACGCCGTGCACGTGCAGCGCGTGCGCCTGATGAAGGACGACCAGATCATCGACTGGGTATCGAAGAACGGCATCGACCGCGCCAAGTTCCTCGAAACCTGGAACTCGTTCGGCGTGACCACCAAGCTGCGCCGCCTGCCGCAACTGGCCACCGCCTACCAGGTGAGCGGCACGCCGACCATCATCATCGACGGCAAGTACCAGACTTCGCCGGGCCAGGTGTCGGAAAAGCTGAAGATCACGGACCGTAACCAACTGATGCAGGCGAGCTTCCAGGTGCTGGACGCCCTTGTCGAGAAGGCAGCCAAGACGAAATGAGCGATAGCGAAGGCAAGGTCCTGGCCATGTACGAGGGCGCCCGCCCTCGTGAAGAGGACCTGTTCGAGACCAGCAACGTGAACCACATCGCGTGGTCGCTGGTCGTGATCCTGCTCGGGCTGGTGATCTGGCTCTGCATCACGCTCGTGAATGCCGAGAACCAGCGCCATGCCCTGATCACGAATCAATGCCCGGACCCGGTGTTCAAGAGCGGGGTCGACAAGGCCTGCCTGTACACCGTGAAGTCGCGCGCACACTGGTGGGAACACCTGTGGTACGGCTTCACGCACGTGAAGCCCGAGCGGAAGTAGGGTGGTCGGCTAGACCGGGTGGGCAAGGCGCACGCTGTGTGTGCGCCGCCTGCTCTAGATTGCGATCACGAACCTGGCGCCGCCCAGGTCCGATGCTTCTACCGTCAGGCTGCCGCCGTGCAGCAGCACCGCCTTGCGCGCGATCGACAGGCCAAGGCCGAAGCCGCCAGTGGCGCGGTCGCGGCTGCGGTCGAGCCGGTAGAAGGGCTCGAAGATGCGTTCGCGTTCCGCTTCGGGAATGCCGGGGCCGTCGTCCTCGACCGCGATCAGCAGCCTGTCTCCCTCGCGCGCGGCCGACAGGCGGATCGACGCCGCCGCGTATTTCTGCGCATTCCTCAGCAGGTTCGACAGCGCCCGCCCCAGCAGGCGCGGATCGGCCTCGATCGTCCCGAGATCCTGCGCCGAAGCCAACTCCAGCGCCTGCGGACCCGGCGGCAGCGACGCCGCAGCGTTCTCCAGCAGGCCGGCCACGTCCACCGTTTCGCGCCGCAGCGCCTGCTCGCTGTCGAGGCGCGCCATGCCCAGCAGTTCGTTGACCAGGTCGTTCAGCTCGCGCACGTCGCCTTCCATCGCCGCGATGCGCCGGCGCAGGGCCGGGTCGCCGGCTTTCGCGTCCAGCAGTTCGAGCGCGAATTCGAGCCGCGCGATCGGCGTGCGCAGTTCGTGCGACACCGAGTGCAGCAGGTTCTTCTGCGAGACCAGTAATTCCTCGATGCGGTCGGCCATGTGGTCGATCCGTTCCGCCAGCGGATAGATGCTGGCCGAGCGCGGCATGCGCGCCCGTGCCGAGAGGCGGCCGGCGCCGAATTCGTCGGCCACGCGCGACAGCTTCTGCAGCCCCTGCCAGTGCGAGCGCGACCACAGCGCCACCGGCACCAGCAGGGCCAGCGCCACGATCACGTAGCGCACCGCTTCCATCTTGAGGGCCAGGTTGACGTCGATCGGCAAATCGCGCGCGTGGATCACTTCCTCGTCGCTGCCGATGTAGCGCTGGCCGTCCAGGTCGACGCGACGGTAGAAGGCCTTGTTGCCGATGTCGAGCACGACCTCGCCGCGCTCGAGGGCGCGCAGGCTGGCGCGCGGCAGGGCGGCGCGGGCAGCGGCCAGGGAGATCAGGTCGAAGCGCGTGTCCGACACTTCGCGTACGCGGTTCAGGCGCACCAGCCATTCGTCCGCCGGCGCTTCGTCGACGTATTGTTCGATCAGGAAGATCTGGGCCGAGGACTGGCGCCGGGCGATGTCGTCGAGCGGGTCGCCGAACAGGCGGCTCATCGCAAAATAGATCACGAAGGTGGCGGCCGTAATCGACAGCATCACCAGCACGAAAAAGCGGAAGAAAATCCGGTTCACCCGACTTCCCTCCAACATCGGCCCTTCTTTACGACGCCAAGAAACATTGTTTTTCTCCTAACGCCATTGTATAGGAGCAATGATGACAACGGTAAATTACAAATTTGCGACAAAGAGGCGACATCTGGGAGGAGATTAAAACATGCCAGACGGATAACCTAGCGAGGATTCAGGTTTTCCGTTTGCCCACTCGATACGCGAGTGTCGGTGGGTTTTTTTATTCCGGTCGCAGCCCAAGGGTGCGGCCAGTCGACGGGAGGACGAGATGAGGCCGTGCTGCTCGCCACTCCCTGGCCTCGGGCGCTTCGCCGCCCCATCCTCTATCCCCTCCATCGGCACCGGCCGCGCTGACGCGACCGTAAATCATGCACTCAGGATATTTCGGGCAAGGCTAGCTCAACGTAGAATACGGGCAAGCAATCTTCCGACTCCACCATGAACAAGTTCACCGCCCTGGCCTTGGCATTCCTGACAGGCAGCGCCGCTGCCCAGACGCCGGCCACCAATCCCATGCCCGACGGCAGCCGCGACATGTATGTCGGGCTGGGCCTGGTTTCGGCCGCGCGCTACGACGGGGCAGAGCACAGCGAGCGCAAGGCGCTGCCGGTGCTGCAGGTGCAGTGGAGCAATGGCGTGTTCGTGTCGGGCATGAATGCCGGCATGCACCTGTCGCGCGACCCGCGGGTCGAATTCGGCCCGCTGCTCGAGCTGCAGCGGCGCCGCGACGAGTCGGGCAGGGGCGGCGGCGTGGACGGCATCCTGATGCGCTATTCGGTCGTTTCGCTGCCGGACGCCGAACTGAGCGAAAACCGCCTGAACGGCATGACCCCGGTCGCCACCCGCCTGCTCGGCGGCGGCTTCCTGAACGCTTACCTGACGCCCGACTGGCGCGTCACCGGCAGCCTGCTGTATGGCGCCGGCAACGAGCGCGACGGCGCGCGCCTGGACCTGGGCGTGCAGCGCCTGGCCATGCAGGCCGGCGCCCACCACCGGATCTCGGTGGCGGCCGGCGTAAGCCTGGTCAATGCCGGCTACAACCGCGCCTTCTTCGGCGTCAGTGAATTCGATTCCCTGCGCAGCGGCAACCCGGTCTACCGTCCCGGCGGCGGCCTGAAGGACGCCCACCTGGGCCTGCGCTGGAACTGGGCCTTCACGCCGTCCTGGATGCTGACGTCGAACGTCCAGCTCATGCGTCTGAATGGCGACGCCCGCCACAGCCCGCTCGTCGAGCGGCCGACCAACCTGACGGTGTCCACCGCCTTCGCCTACCGGTTCTGACGATGCCCCTGGCCCGCCACCTGTTCGCTTCCTGCATCCTGACGCTGAGCGCCCTGGGCGCCGGCGCGGGCGCGCAAGCGGCCGACTGGGTCAGCTACCGCGACGCCTACCGGGCGATGGTCGTGTTCGAGAAATACGGCGGGCCGAAGCAGCAGCTCCAGCATCACCTGCAGGTCGTGCCGCTGGAAAGGGGCGTGGCGCTCGATGGCGTGCAGCTGACCCTGGCCGGCAAGGCCAACCAGGTGAACCTGGCGCTCGATCCGCTCGGCCGCACCGCCTTCCCGCTGCTGAAGGCGGCCTACGACGAGAATGCCGCCCTGTACCTGAGCCGCAAGATCGGCGCCTTCAGCGTGCGTCCGCGCGTGTCCCTGGTGCCGCAGGCCGACGGCGTGTACGACGCGGCCCAGCTGCGCGCCGGCTGCGAGCAGGCGCTCGGCTTCGCGCGCCATGCCGACGCCTCGCAGCGCGCGCTGCAATGCGGCGGCGTGCGTTTCGTGTTTGCGCGGCGGGCGGGGGAGATCGCGGTGCGCCTGCACCGCCTGGACGGCGCCGACCAGGCCCTGGCGCCGGTGAATGGCGCCGCCTTCCCGGGCGATGCCGATGAAGGCTTCCCGACGGTGGTCTACCGCTTCGGCGGCGCCGAGCGCGCCCAGGTGATCAGCGCCAACGTGCCGCTGGCGATCGTGCCGCTGTTCGAGTAAAGGTCAGTTCCAGGCCGACGGCGAGAACAGGTAGCCTTCGCCCCACACCGTCTTGATCTTTTCCGAGCGCGCATCGTCGAACTTGCGGCGCAGCTTGGAGATGCAGTTGTCGATGCTGCGGTCCAGTCCGTCGAACTCGATGCCGCGCATTTTCTTCAGCAGTTCGTCGCGCGAAAGCACGCGTCCGGCCGCCTCGGCCAGCACCAGCAGCAGCTTGTATTCGGTATTGCTCAGCACACAGAGCTTTTCGCGCCAGAACACGGTGCGGTCGGCGCCGACGATCCGCAAGCCGCCGAACACCAGTTCGTTGGACTCCGGCGCGCTCTTCGGCTGGGTGCGGCGCAGCAGGGCGCGCAGGCGCGCCAGCAGCACGCGCGGCTGCACCGGCTTGTTGACGAAGTCGTCCGCCCCCTGTTCCAGGCCCGAGACTTCGTCGTAGGAATCCTCGCGCGCCGTCAGGATCAGGATCGGTACATCGGACAGCTCGCGGATCTGGCGGCAGACCACCATCCCGTCCAGCCCCGGCAGCATCAAATCCAGCACCACGATGTCCGGCGCAAACCCCTGGAAGCGCGCCAGCGCCGCGTCGCCACGTGTGACCAGCTCGACGGTAAACTCGTAAGCGGACAGGTATTCGGTCACCAGTTCGGCCAACCGCGCATCGTCTTCCACCAGCAAAACTCGGTACATGCTTTTCTCCTCTGCCGACATTGTATAGAAGCAATGGCGTGTAAGCACAAACACTACATTGTGCCGACAGATGGAGACATTTTGGTGACAGTTGACCCGGCCATGGCCAAATAAAAAGCCGCCGGGGCGGCTCCGGGCAGAGTGCCGGCGGCCTTTATCCCATCTTCCCGGCCAGGTCTGCCATCGCTCCCACCAGGCGGTCGATGTCCTCGACGCCCGTCCACAGGTGGGTCGAGATACGGATTGCATAATGGTCGCTGGCCGCACCGATCACCGGGAAGTTGATGGTGGTGACGATCACGTCGCCCGGCTGCCAGCCCAGGCCCAGGATGGCGTGGCACATGCCGGACGAGGTATTCGCCGAAAAGGCCAGTTCGTCCGGGTCGACGCCGAAGCCGGGCGCGACCTCCGTGCGTTCCGCCAGCAGGTTGGTATAGCCGTTGCCGGATTCGCGCGCCTTGGTGCGGTTCTCGCTGTCGAACATGTCGAGCGCTACCTTCGGCATCGATCCGGCCGTGCCGACGTTCAGGAAGCGCCGCGCCGGATCGAGGGTGAACATGCCGGCGACGTCGGCCCAGAAGCGCTCGTCGGCCAGCAACTGGTCGCGCAACTCGTCGCTGCGGCTGGCGGCGTGGCCGCTGCTGCAGGCGGCCAGCGGGCCCAGGGCGGCGAGTGCCGCGCCGGAGCCCAGGATGCGCAGGGAGTCGCGCCGGTTGCGGCTCCAGTGCGCGGGAACGTCATTAACGTCAGGATGACTTTGCCACATAGAGCAGGCATGGCGCAGCCGCCTGCAAGCAGGGCGAGTGCTGCCACGCTCGAGGCCATCATTGCGGTTCGGATGTCACGGGGCCCCCTGTTGAACGCTGACTGTTTGCACTGAGAAATGTGCCGCAGGTATTTAACGCCGTATTTTCGCACTGTTATGGTGCATCAGCCGGGTTCATTGCGTTAGCTCAAGGCCTGCGTCGGGGGAAGTTGCTTGCAGGTAGCGCGGTGGGAGGGCGCCAGCCGCGCCAAGGTAATCGAGCTGGGGGACAGCAAAAAAGGCGGCCCGCCAAATGGCAGGCCGTTCAGGCGATTTCTTCCAGCCCCGGGGCTGGAAGGAAAGAAGGATCAGCCCAGGTTCGCGTTCACGAATTCCCAGTTGACCAGGTTCCACCACGATTCCACGAACTTGGCGCGGGCGTTGCGGTAGTCGATGTAGTAGGCGTGTTCCCAGACGTCGCAGGTCAGCAGGGCCTTGTCGTCCGATGCCAGCGGGGTGTGGGCGTTCGAGGTGTTGACGATGTCGACGCTGCCGTCGGCCTTTTGCACCAGCCAGGTCCAGCCCGAACCGAAGTTGCCGACTGCCGACTTGGTGAACTCTTCCTTGAACTTGTCGAACGAACCCCATTTCGCGTCGATTGCCTCAGCAACCTTGCCGGTTGGTGCGCCGCCGCCGTTCGGGCTCATGCAGTTCCAGAAGAAGGTGTGGTTCCAGACCTGGGCCGAGTTGTTGAAGATGCCGCCCGACGATTTCGTGACGATTTCTTCCAGCGACATGTTTTCGAACTCGGTACCCTTGATCAGGTTGTTCAGGTTCGTGACGTAGGTCGCGTGATGCTTGCCGTAGTGGTATTCCAGGGTCTCGGCCGAGATGTGCGGCTGGAGAGCGTCTTTGGCGTACGGCAGTGGCGGCAGAGTATGTTCCATGTCTTGTCCTTAGTTTGGTTGGAAACGCGCTATGTTTGTTTTCAAGCGGCGCATATTCTAAACCGGATGAGCAGACGTTGCATGTTTGGCCTTAGAACCTATCTCAGCAGATAAGAGGAAGCGGATGAGGATGCCTGGGAAGCGCGGGCTAGGCGTGAGGAGGCCGCATGGCTGGCCATGCAACGACGAGCAACGCCGCCCCCGCTTTCCAGGCGCCTCAGCAGCGACTCTTATCTGCTGAGATAGGTTCTCACTCCAGCTCGGCCTGCACGCTCGACACCCGCACCTGGGCGCTGCCTTCGGCCAGGCGCACGGTCAGCGCCGAGCGCGCCTTGATCTGGCCGGGCGAGCGCAGCGCCTGGCCTTGGGCATTGCTGACGATGGCGTAGCCGCGCTCGAGCGTGCGCTGCGGGTTCAGCAATTCCAGCTGGGCCGCCAGCGCGTCCAGGCGGTTGCGCCGCTGGGCGACCTGGGTGCAGACATTCGCATTCAGGTGGCGGCCTTCGGCCGTGAGCTGGGCGCGCAGGGTGCGCAGGTCCGGACGGTGGCGCGCCCAGCGCTGCTGGAGCTGGGCCAGGGTCACGCCGCCGCGACCCAGCGGCGTGCGCACCGCATGCGTGAGCGAGGCCGCCATGGCGCGCAGCTTCAGGCGCTGGTGGGCGATCTGGGCCGTGGGGCTGAGCAGGCGCCGGCTGAGGTTGTCCAGGCCCTGGCTCGCTTCCGACAACTGGCGCGCCATGGCGCGGCGCAGGTCGAGGGCGTCGGCCGACAGCGAGGCCATCCAGTCGTCGCGCGGCGTGGCCGCCAGCTCGGCCGCCGCCGTCGGGGTGGCGGCGCGCATGTCGGCGGCAAAGTCGGCGATGGTGACGTCGGTCTCGTGGCCGACGCCGGAAATCACGGGGATGCTGCAGGCGGCGATCGCGCGCGCCACGCATTCCTCGTTGAAGCTCCACAAATCCTCGATCGAGCCGCCGCCGCGGCAGACCAGCAGCACGTCGACCTCGGCCCGGCGCGAGGCCGTCATGATGGCTTCGGCGATCTTATCTGCAGAAAACTGGCCCTGCACCGGGGCAGGGTAGAGCACGATGTTGACGTGTGGCGCGCGGCGTTTCAGCGCGGTGAGCACATCGCGCAGGGCCGCCGCCTGCGGGCTGGTGACGATGCCGATGCTGCGCGTGAACAGCGGCAGCGGGCGCTTGCGGTCGGCGTCGAACAGGCCCTGGTTGCTCAGCTTTTCCTTCAGGCGCAGGAAGGCCTCGTACAGCTGGCCGACGCCGGCGCGCCGGATCGCCTCGACATTGATCTGGTAGTCGCCGCGCGCGCCATACAGCGTGACCAGGGCGCGTACCTCGACCTTGTCGCCTTCGCGCGGATTGAAGCCGGCGTACTGGGCGCGGCTGCGGAACATCACCGCACGCACCTGGGCCGCATCGTCCTTCAGCGTGAAGTACCAGTGGCCGGAACTGGCGCGCGTGAAGTTCGAGATTTCGCCGCCGATCCATACCAGCGGAAACGACCGTTCGAGCAGGCGTGCGACCTGCGCGTTCAGCGCGGTGACGGACAGGACGGATGGGGCGGCGTAGGCGGTGTCGGAATCGGTATCGTTGAGCATGTGTGGGCATCCTGGTGCATGAGCGGTGAAGCTTATGGCATATCCGCGCCGCGCCGACAAGGCTTATTTGTCGCGTGCATGGCCGCCTTTTTTGCAGGCATGGCAGGGTGATTCGTTTGAAATCAAAGGTTTATGTAAGGCAAGGTCCACTTGGACACAATGTTATCCACAAAAATTGTGAGGAACTCGGCAGTTCACTTGTCCCGCTGCCGAAAATGCGGGCATGCATGTCTATGTCTTTTGGAATCAATGACTTAGTTATAGAGCACCTGCCTTGCGCACATCTTTTTCCACAGTTTGTGTGAAGAGTTCGCCTCGATCGACGTGGATAAGCCAACTGCGTGCGGCATCGCGCTTCCGGATGTTCGCTTGCTTTCCAGGCTTGCGGGCCGTGCCACAAATTGAAGCAGGAGGATTTTTCTCTTTAAAATCAAATGGTTTGTGCTAACGCAAGGCGCTTCCTCACAATTTTGTCCACAGAAAATGTGAAGAAACGCTTATTTATCCTTTTACGCTCGAACCGGCCAAGTGCACAGGCATGTCTCTCAAAGGCCTGGATGATGGACCAGACACGGCTTTACTGCATTTTTCTTGAATAAATCTTGAGCTTGCTCAAAAAGCAGGCGGCACGATAAAGCATATAAAAATCAGAGGCTTGTGTTGTCGGGGAGGGCCTTGCGCACATTCTTTTCCACAGAAAGTGTGCATAGACTGGAGCTGGTGCTGTGCTTGCGCAAACCGAACCTGGACTCACGTTCACGCAATGGGGATAAGTCGACCTGCCTACTTTCTTTGCAGCACCATTTTTCCCTTAGAAATCAAGGGTCTCAGGCGAGCAGGCTGGCCTTGCTCACAATTTTGTCCACAAAAAATGTGGGGAAATGCCTCTCGACAAAATCCTGGTCATGCATGCGCCCCTGCTGCATTCTTCAGCAGTGAAATATTAATGATTTAAATCAATTACTTAAGTACGCAACATGGCCATTGCGCACATTTTTATCCACAGAAATTGTTTGCAACTCCAAGGGCTGGTGCCTGCGTCAGGGACGCCAGGAAGCCATCGCGCCATCTTGCTGCACCTGCTACATTCTTGCGCACGTAGAAAATTCCCTTAAGAATCAAGGCGCTTAGCCTATGGGTGAGTCCTTGCGCACAATTTTAT
Source organism: Massilia brevitalea (assembly GCF_030711405.1). Lineage (GTDB taxonomy): Bacteria > Pseudomonadota > Gammaproteobacteria > Burkholderiales > Burkholderiaceae_D > Telluria > Telluria brevitalea. The sequence goes on along the minus strand of NZ_JAULSI010000006.1, from coordinate 136,659 downwards.
CCACAGAACTTGTGCAGAACTACTCTTGCTCAGGCGGCGGCAACTTGCTACATTGCCGGATTCGTTTCCATTCTGTCAGGAGTTCACTTGCTCGCCATCTTACAAGCCGCAGGCTGGCCCATCTGGCCATTGCTGATTGCCTCGATCATTGCCCTGGCACTGATCATCGAACGCCTGATTTACCTGCGCCGCGAAAAGATCCTCCCCAAAGCCTTGCTTGGCGAAGTCATCAACGTCTATCGCAACAACAAGGTCACTCCGGACATCATCAACACGCTGGAAACCAACTCGCCGCTCGGCACCGTGCTCGCCGCCGCCCTGCGCAACGTCGACGCGCCGCGCGACGTCATGAAGGAGTCGATCGAGGAAGCCGGCCGCGGCGTCGCCCACGTACTGGAACGCTTCCTCACCACGCTCGGCACCATTGCCTCGCTGGCGCCGCTGATGGGCCTGTTCGGCACGGTGGTCGGCATGATCGAGATCTTCGGTTCGCAAAACGCTTCGGGCGCAAATCCCGCGCAGCTGGCGCACGGGATTTCGATTGCGTTGTATAACACGGGCTTCGGCCTGGCGATCGCAATGCCGGCCCTGGTGTTCTACCGCCACTTCCGCGCCCTGGTCGACAGCTTCATCGTCGACATGGAACTGCAGGCAGTGAAATTTGTCGACGTTGTCCACGGTGCCCGCAAATGATGGACTTTCGCCGCGGCCGCAAGCGCGAGGATCCGGAAATCAACCTGATCCCGTTCGTCGACGTGCTGCTGGTCGTGCTCATCTTCCTGATGGTGTCGACTACCTACAGCAAGTTCACCGAGCTGCAGATCACGCTGCCGACGGCCGATGCAGACAAGGTGGTGGACAAGCCTTTCGAAATCAACGTCACGATCGATGCCAAGGGTAACTACACGGTGAACAACACGCCAGTGTCTTTCCACGGCGTGAACGGCCTGGCCGACGACTTGAAGGCCGCGGCGCGCTCGGGTCCGAACGGGCAGCCGGTGCTTGATCCGGTGATCATCGTCAATGCCGACCAGTTCGCGATGCACCAGATGGTCATCAACGTGCTGGAAGCGGCGCGCCTGGCCGGCTACGACAAGCTGACCTTTGCCGCCCAGACGGGCGGCAAGAAGTAAGGTAACAGGCTCACAGGCACGAGGCCGGCGCAAGGCCTGCTTCGTGCACTCTCCTTCATGTCCAAGAATAATTCCCTCGAATCTGTCCTGACCCGCGCCTGGCTGCGCCGTGGTCCGCTCGCCTGCGCGCTGTGGCCGCTGTCGCTGCTGTTTCGCGCGCTGGCCGCGCTGCGTGCCGGGCTGTTCCGTGCCGGTATCCTGAAGTCCGAACGCCTGCCGGTGCCGGTCGTCGTGGTCGGCAATATCTTTATCGGCGGTACGGGCAAGACCCCGCTGACGATCTGGCTGGCCGAGGCGCTGCTGGCGGCCGGCCTGCGTCCGGGCGTGATTTCGCGCGGGCATGGAAGCGAAGGCGAGGCGCCGCGCGCTGTGACGATTGCATCGGATGCCGCCCAGGTCGGCGACGAGCCGCTGCTGATCGCGCGCCGCACGCGGGTGCCGGTATTCGTCGGGCGCCGGCGGGCCGAGGCGGGCAGGGCGCTGCTGGCGGCGCATCCCGAGGTCGATGTCCTGGTCACCGACGACGGCCTGCAGCATTACGCCCTGGCGCGCGACGTCGAGGTGGTGCTGTTCGACGGCCGTGGCGTCGGCAATGGCTGGCTGCTGCCGGCCGGCCCGCTGCGCGAACCGCCTGCGCGCCGGCGCGACTTCACGGTGGTGAATGCGCCCGGGATCGGGCCGGCGCTGGCGCGCGCCGTCGGCGGCCAGCCCTACCGCATGGCGCTGGCCGGCGACACTGCCGAGCAATTGATCGACGCCGGAAACCGCCTGCCGCTGGCCGACTTTGCCGGCCGCCGCATCCTGGCCGCCGCCGGCATCGGCAACCCGGGACGCTTCTTCGCCATGCTGCGCGGCGCCGGTCTGTCGTTCGCCGAACTGGCGCTGCCCGACCACCACGACTTCCGCGACGACCCGTTTAGGGGCGTGGACGCCGATGTCATCCTGATCACCGAGAAGGATGCAGTAAAATGTGGGCAACTTGAAAACCTGAAGCACGACCCGCGCCTGTGGGTGGTGCCGGTCAGCGCGCGCATCGATGCCGCGCTTGCCCAACAAATTGTGGAGAAATGTCGTGGACGCTCGACTGCTTGATATCCTGGTCTGCCCGCTGTGCAAGGGCCCGCTCGAATACGATAAAAAAGGCCAGGAACTGACCTGCCGCCCGGACCGCCTGGCTTACCCGATCCGCGACGGTATCCCGATCATGTGGGCCGACCAGGCGCGCAAGATCGAAGCGGTCTGAGTTGCCGATGAGCTTTACCGTCATCATCCCGGCACGCCTGGCCTCGACCCGGCTGCCGAACAAGCCCTTGGCCGACCTCGGCGGTAAACCCATGGTCGTACGCGTCGCCGAGCGCGCGCGTGCGTCCGGCGCGGCGCGCATCATCGTCGCGACCGACCATGCGGATATTGCCGCTGCCTGCGCCGCACACGGCGTGGAAGCCGTCATGACCCGCGCCGACCATCCGTCCGGCACCGACCGCATCGCCGAAGTGGCGCGCACCCTGAACCTGGCGGCCGACGAAGTCGTGGTCAACCTGCAGGGCGACGAGCCGCTGATCGACCCGGCCCTGCTGGCGGCCTGCGCCGCGCGCATCAGCCAGGATGCGCCGATGGCGACCTGCGCCCATCCCCTGAGCGACGTGGCCGACGTGTTCAATCCGAACGTGGTGAAGGTCGTGCTCGACAAGGCGGGCCGCGCCCTGTACTTCTCGCGCGCCACGATTCCCTGGGCGCGCGACGCTTTTGCCGCCACCCGCGATGCATTGCCTGCTTCGCTGCCTGCCGGGTATGCCCCGCTGCGCCACATCGGTCTCTACGCCTACAGCAACGCCTTCCTGCAAGCCTATCCGGGCCTGGAAGTGTCGCCGCTGGAGCAGATCGAAGCGCTGGAACAATTGCGCGTTCTCTGGCATGGCGTGCCGATTGCCGTCCACGTGACCGACAGCGCGCCCCAGGCCGGTGTCGACACCCCGGAAGATTTAGCTCGGGTGCAATTGCACTACGCGTCTTGAGCTTTATTGCAATTGATTAGCGGTCAGTCTGCGGTACATCAAAAAAGCAAGAAATCGCGACCGAAGCCAGCCGCTGGGATTGGCATTGACGCTGCCTTTTGTGGTAAGTTTCGTATCAAGCCAGGCAGGTCTGCAGTCATAAAGCATCAATTGCCATTTATTGCCAACACAATAACAATTTTCAACATCCAAGATTTTCAACATCCGTTTAGGAATACTTCATGCGTCTCATTTTGTTAGGAGCGCCTGGCGCCGGTAAAGGCACCCAGGCTAACTTCATCAAGGAAAAATACAATATCCCGCAAATCTCTACCGGCGACATGCTGCGCGCGGCGATCAAGGCCGGCACCGAGCTGGGCCTGGCGGCGAAAAAGGTAATGGACGCAGGCGGCCTGGTTTCCGACGACATCATGATCGGTCTGGTAAAAGACCGCCTGCAGGAAGCCGACTGCGCCAACGGCTACCTGTTCGACGGCTTCCCGCGCACCATCGCCCAGGCCGACGCCATGAAGGACAACGGCATCAACGTCGACTACGTGCTGGAAATCGACGTGCCCGACGACCTGATCGTCGAGCGCATGAGCGGCCGCCGCTCGCACCCGGGTTCGGGCCGCGTCTACCACACCAAGTTCAACCCGCCGAAAGCCGAAGGCATCGACGACGTCACCGGCGAGCCGCTGGTCCAGCGCGACGACGACCAGGAAGAAACCGTCAAGAAGCGCCTGTCGGTCTACCACAACCAGACCGAAGTGCTGCTTGGCTACTACAACAAGTGGGCGCAGTCGGGCCTGCCTGGCGCGCCTAAATACCGCAAGATCACGGGCGTGGGCCCGGTCGAACAAGTACGCGACGCGGCGTTTGCCGCGCTCTCCGAGTAATCGGAAGGGAGACTGAAGCGGACAGGGATGTCCGCTTTTTTTTGGTTTTTTTTGCAGCATGCCGGCTCCGGGCGCGTGAAAAACGTCCAGCGCAAGGCGCATTCGTCGAAGACAGTACGTGAGTACGGCGAGACGGATGCAACGCTGCCATGGGCGTTTTCTCACGCGCCCGTCGTTCCAGTGGTTTGGATCAAATGTGTGCAGTACGCAGTGAGGCAGACTGCTTCGCCGAAGAGGTGGGCATCTTTCGTTGTGTGGTGTTGCTTGATTGAAAAACTAAGGGGACGACATGGCAGCAAACCTGATCACGTTTACCGTGGCCTGCGGCGTCATCGCAGTCATCTACGGGCTGTGGGCCCGCGCCTGGATCCTGCGCCAGGACGCCGGCAACGCCCGCATGCAGGAAATCTCGCTGGCCATCCAGGAAGGCGCCGCCGCCTACCTCGGGCGCCAGTACCGCACCATCGGCATCGTCGGCCTGGTGCTGCTCGTTGCCATCTACTTTTTGCTGGGCGCCTGGACCGCGGGCGGCTTCCTGGCCGGCGCCGTGCTGTCCGGCGCCTGCGGCTTCATTGGCATGAACGTCTCGGTGCGCGCCAACGTCCGCACCGCCCAGGCGGCGTCGAAAGGCATGAACGAGGCGCTCGACGTCGCCTTCAAGGGCGGGGCGATCACCGGCATGCTGGTGGTCGGCCTGGGCCTGCTCGGCGTGACCCTGTTCTACTGGGCCCTGAGCGCGAATGGCGACACCGCGCTGTCGCGCCATGACGTCATCAAGCCGCTGATCGGCCTGGCCTTTGGCGCCTCGCTCATTTCCATCTTCGCGCGTTTGGGCGGCGGCATCTTCACCAAGGGCGCCGACGTCGGCGCCGACCTGGTCGGCAAGGTCGAGGCCGGTATTCCCGAGGATGACCCGCGCAACCCGGCCGTGATTGCCGACAACGTGGGCGACAACGTCGGCGATTGCGCCGGCATGGCGGCGGACCTGTTCGAAACCTATGTCGTGACCCTGATCGCCACCATGCTGCTCGGCGCGCTGATGATCGTCGACGGCGCCGGCGAGGCCATGCTGTATCCACTGCTGCTGGGCGCAGTCTCCATCCTCGGCTCGATCGTCGGCTGCGCCATGGTGCGCCACAAGCCGGGGCGCAAGATCATGTCGGCCCTGTACACCGGGCTGTGGTGGGCGGCCGGGCTGTCGCTGATCGGCTTTGCAATCGTCACCTGGCTGGTCTGGGGCGACGGTGCCATGCGCGGCAGCATGCTCGGCTGCGCGGTGGCCGGCATCGTGCTCACCGGCCTGATGGTCTACATCACCGAGTACTACACCGGCACCGATTTCAAGCCGGTGCGCCACATCGCCGAAGCCTCGACCACCGGCCACGGCACCAACATCATCGCCGGCCTCGGCGTGTCGATGAAGTCGACGGCCTACCCGGTGCTCGCGGTCTGCGTCGCCATCCTGGTCGCCTTCCAGCTGGGCGGGCTGTACGGCATTGCGATTGCCGCCACCGCGATGCTGTCGATGGCCGGCATCATCGTCGCCCTCGATGCCTACGGCCCGATCACCGACAACGCCGGCGGCATCGCCGAGATGAGCGGCATGCCCGATTCGGTGCGCGCGATTACCGACCCGCTCGATGCGGTCGGCAATACCACCAAGGCCGTCACCAAGGGCTATGCCATCGGCTCGGCCGGCCTGGCGGCACTGGTGCTGTTCGCCGACTACACCCACGCGCTCGATTCGGTCGGCAAGTCCGTCGTCTTCGAACTGTCGAACCCGATGGTGATCGTCGGCCTGTTCATCGGCGGCCTGGTTCCCTACCTGTTCGGGGCGATGGCGATGGAAGCGGTGGGGCGGGCGGCGGGCGCGGTGGTGGTGGAAGTGCGGCGCCAGTTCCGCGACATCGCCGGCATCATGGCCGGCACCGGCAAGCCGGAATACGACAAGGCGGTCGACATGCTTACCGCCTCGGCAATCCGCGAGATGGTCGTACCCTCGCTGCTGCCGGTGATCGTGCCGATTTTGGTCGGCATGCTGCTGGGGCCGGCGGCGCTGGGTGGGCTGCTGATGGGCACCATCATCACCGGCCTGTTCGTGGCAATCTCGATGACCACCGGCGGCGGCGCCTGGGACAACGCCAAGAAATACATCGAGGACGGCAACTTCGGCGGCAAGGGCTCCGACACGCACAAGGCGGCGGTCACCGGCGACACTGTGGGCGACCCCTACAAGGACACGGCGGGGCCGGCCGTGAACCCGCTCATCAAGATCATCAACATCGTTGCGCTGCTGCTGGTGCCGCTGCTGCCGGCGGCCGGCTGGATCGCGGTGTCCGAGCCGCAGCTGGCGCAGATGCGCAAGCCGGCGCACGCGACGACGGCGCCAGCGCCAGCGCCGACGCGGGTTGCTGTCGAGCAGCCGCGCACCCAGCCCTGAAGCACATCCTCGTAGGGTGGACGGCTTTGCCGTCCACGCGTCCTACGCTGCGCAGCAACCCAGTCAACAGGCAGCACGCGATAAATATGTAACTAACCAACTGAGGCTCCGGTACCCAGCTTTGCCGTCAGGCCTGACGACATCGACGCCAGCGCCACGCCCGGGACAACGCTGCATCGACGCAGATTCAACGCCGACGCAGCAAACTCAGCACAAATTCAACGCCTCTTCAACGCCTGCTCAATCGCCGCCGCCAGCGACGCGTGGTCCGAATCCCCATGATAGGGCTCGCCGTTGATGAAGAAGCTCGGCGTCCCGCTGGCGCCCATCGCGCGTCCTTCTTCGGCCTGCGCCAGCACCTTGTCGCGATATCGCCCGCTTTCGAAGTCGTCGCGGAAGCGCCCTCCATCGATCCCCATGGCGCCGGCCAGCGCTGGCAGGGCGTCCTCGTCCAGCATGCCCTGGTTCTCGAACAGCGCGTCGTGCATGTCCCAGAACTTGCCCTGGGCGCCGGCGGCCTCGGCGGCTTCCGCCAGCGGCTGGGCCAGCGGGTGCAGGCTTGAGAGCGGCAGGTGCCGGTAGACCAGCCGCAAGCGCTCGCCGTGCTGGCGCTGCAATTCGCCCAGCGCCGCGTGCGCGCGTGCGCAATACGGGCACTGGAAATCGCCGTATTCAATCAGCGTGACCACGGCGTCGGCGCTGCCGCGCACATGATCGTCTTCGGTAATGCCGGGTTGCTTGCTCATCCTGCCTCCATGATGGTGCCGGCCAATGCGGCGTCGCAGCCATCATGGCACGGCTGGGCAGGGCAATGGCGCAGGTTTCCCGTCAGAACACGCACATCCTGTTGGCTTCTTCGCGCAGCCAGCCGCGGAAGTCCGGGTGTGCAATCGCGATCAGTTCCTGCGCCCTTTGCTTGGCAGACTTGCCGCGCAGCTGGGCCACGCCGTACTCGGTGACCACGTAGTTGACGTCGTTCTTGCTGGTGGTGGCGTGGGTGCCCGGCGTGAGCGTGGGCACGATGCGCGAAATCGTGCCGTCCTTGGCCGTCGAGGGCAGCACGATGAAGGACTTGCCGCCGCGCGAACGATTCGCCGCGCGCACGAAGTCGACCTGGCCGCCGGTGCCGGAATAGGGAAGGTGGGCAATGCTTTCGCTGCCGCACTGGCCGAGCAAGTCGACCTGCAGGCTGGCGTTGACCGACACCAGATTGTCGTTCTGCCCGGCGATGTACGGGTCGTTGGTGAAGTTCGACGGATGCATTTCCAGCATCGGGTTGTGGTGCATGAAGTCGTACAGCTTGCGCGAGCCGAGCGCGAAGGTCGCCACCATCTTGCCGGGCAGGAGGGTCTTGCGGCGGTTGGTCACGGCCCCGCACTCGACCAGCTTCAGGATGCCGTCGCCGATCATCTCGGTATGGATGCCGAGATCGTGCTTGTGGGTCAGCTGCATCACCACTGCATCGGGAATGCCGCCATAGCCGATCTGCAAGGTCGAACCATCGTCGATCATGTCGGCCACGTGCTTGCCGATGGCTTCCTGCACCGGGCCGATGGCAGGCAGGCCCACCTCCAGGATCGGCGTGTCATCCTCGACCAGCGCCGTCACCTGCGAAATGTGCACGTGACACTGGCCGTGCGCGAAAGGCACGTGCGGGTTCACTTCCAGCACCACCACGCGCGCCCTGGCCACCGCAGCCATGGTGTAGTCGGTGCCCAGGCTGAGCGCAAAGTAGCCCTGGGCATTCATGCTCGACGCCATGGCAAACACCACATCGGCCGGCATCAGGCCGCGCTCGATCAGGGTCGGGATCTCGGAAAAATAATTCGGGATGAAGTCGCACCAGCCGCCCTGGCCGCCCCCGCGCGAGGCGCCGCCGAAAAACAGCGCCGCGTGCCGCACGTGCCGGGCAGTGTCCTGCTCGAAGTAGCCGTACTTGCGCATCGCCAGGATCTGCGCCACCCGGATCCCTTGCCAGCGCGTGCGCGCCTCGGACAGTGCCGTGAGCAGGGCAGGCGGCTCGCCGACCCCGGTCGGCACGATGATCATGTCCTGGTCCCGCAAGTGCGCCAGGGCCCCAGCGGCGTCGGTCCGTTTGGCCTGGTAGAGCGCGTGAACTGTCTGCATTGCCGTCTCCATCGTTGTGATTGTTGTCGCGGCAAGCATCAACAACATTGCCGGATCATCCCTGCAGCGTAAACCGTGAAACTGACACGGACTTGACGAAACGCCCATGCTGGCGCGCGCCATGACAGGCAGGGGCGGCCGATAATTCCCGTATCGGCCGCAGGCCGCATGGAGGACGCCATGAAGCACGCTACCCACCTCAAGCACTCGAAGCCTTTTCGGGCCACCCGGATTGCCCTGGCCCTGATCGTGGCGCTGGCCGCTGCAGCGGCGGCACAACCGGTCCAAGCGCAGACGCCATCCGCGCCGCGGTCCGAGCCACAGCCCGATCCACAGCGCCAATCCGGGCAAGCGGCCCAGGCACCGCGCCAGCCGGCTCCCGCCACCGGCCCCAGCTATGGCCCGGTGCTGCACCCGCAGACCACCCGGTCCGAGCCCGGCGCCCAGCCCGAGCAAACCCCGCAGGCCCAGGAAGAAAAAGCCGGCGGTACGCCGCAACAGCAGCCGCACCGGGAAGCCGATCCGTCGGCGCGCCCGGCGCCCCAGCAGACGGACCCGGCCAAGACCGACAGCAAGGGCACGAACAAGCAGACCAATGCCGCAGCGCGGCGCCCGGCCCGGCAAGACATCGCCCGCGTGCCCGGGGTACAGCCGGATACGGTGGTCACGCCGCCGATACCATCGCCAGCCCGGCCCGCCGCGCCGCAGCCCGGTTCCGCCCGCCTCAACAGCTGCCTCGGCAACACCTGCACCGACACGGGCGGCGCCACCTACCAGACGAATGTCGGCAACGCCGGCGTCAGCAGCGAAGGCCGCTTGTGCACGCGCAACGGAGCCAACGTGCAATGCTTTTAAAGCGGCCGTGGTTTTTCCTGCCAAAAATTCGCTACAATCGCGCTGGTTGACGTTAACGTAAACGTCAAAACGAGAACGCGAACAGGGAGATAAGGAAAAACCATGCAAATTCAAGACAATGTGTTCATCGTCACCGGCGGTGCGTCGGGCCTGGGCGCGGCGACCGCGCGCATGATCACCGAAGCCGGCGGCAAGGTCGTCATCGCCGACGTGCAGGCCGAGGCCGGCGCGGCCCTGGCGAGCGAGCTGGGTGGCCAGTTCGTGCAATGCGACGTCACCTCCGAGGCCGATGGCCAGGCGGTGGTGGCAGCGGCGGTGGCCCTGGGCACGCTGCGCGGCCTGGTCAACTGCGCCGGCGTCGCCCCGGCCGTGAAGACCGTCGGCAAGGACGGCCCGCACCCGCTGGACGTGTTCCAGCGCGCGGTGAACATCAACCTGGTCGGCACCTTCAACATGTCGCGCCTGGCCGCCGAAGCCATGGGCAATACCGAGGCAGGCGAGTACGGCGAGCGCGGCATCATCATCAACACCGCTTCGGTGGCCGCCTTCGACGGCCAGATCGGCCAAGCGGCCTACGGCTCCTCGAAAGCGGCCGTGGCCGGCATGACCCTGCCGATGGCGCGCGACCTGGCGCGCAGCGGCATTCGCGTGATGACGATTGCGCCGGGCATCTTCGAGACCCCGATGCTGATGGGCATGCCGCAGGAAGTGCGCGATTCGCTGGGCAAGATGGTGCCGTTCCCGCCGCGCCTCGGCCTGCCGAAGGAATATGCGCACCTGGCCAAAGCCATCATCGAGAACGTGATGCTGAACGGCGAAACCATTCGCCTTGACGGCGCGATCCGCATGCAGCCAAAATAAAATCGGCTGGAAACGTCTCCGGCACACTTTACAAGTGCCATGAGCCGTTTGACAATTTGATGTAGGATGCCAGACGGTATCGGGCGTGCAGCCCTGGTTGCACGCCCGTTTTGCTTTTTGGAGAATCCATGATGAAGTTGCAGATGCGCGCCAGCGCCACCCTGCTGGCCGCCCTGGCCGGCATCCTCCTGCCGGCCAGCCCGGCGCTTGCCCAGAAGACGGCCGATGATCTTACCCGAAGCGTCAGCCAGAGTCCCACCGCGAGCGCCACCCCGGACACCGCCCAGCGCGCCCCCGAAATCGCCACCGGCTACGAGGAAAAGGCCGGCTGGGCTGCGCACAAGTACATGGTCGCCGCCGCCAATCCGCTCGCAGTCGAGGCCGGCTACGAGATGCTGAAAAAAGGCGGTAGCGCCATCGACGCCGCCATCGCCACGCAAATGGTGCTGACCCTGGTCGAGCCGCAAAGCTCGGGCATCGGCGGCGGCGCCTTCCTGGTCCACTACGACGGCAAGAAGACGCAAGCCTTCGACGGCCGCGAAACCGCGCCGATGGCGGCCGACGAGCACCTGTTCGAAAAGCCGGACGGCACGCCATTGTCGCGCACCGCCGGCGTGGTGGGCGGGCGTTCCGTCGGCGCGCCGGGCGTGCTGCGCATGCTGGAGCTGGCCCACCAGCAGCACGGCAAGCTGCCCTGGAAAACCCTGTTCGGCCCGGCAATCCGCCTGTCCGAGCGCGGCTTCCCGGTCAGCGCGCGCCTGAACGGCATGCTGATGTGGGACGCCCATATCCGCAAGGACCCGGCTGCTGCCGCCTACTTCTACGACAAGGAGGGCAACCCGCGCCCGGTCGGCTACCTGCTGAAGAATCCGGCGCTGGCCAAGACCCTGCGCGAGATCGCGGCCGGCGGCGCCGATGCCTTTTATAAAGGCCACATCGCGCGCGACATCGCGAATAAAGTGAAGGCGCACCCGACCAACCCGGGCCTGCTCACCGCCAAGGACATCGCCGACTACCGCCCGAAAGTGCGCGAGCCGGTCTGCAGCGACTACCGCGTCTACACCGTGTGCGGCATGCCGCCGCCATCCTCGGGCGGGATCGCCGTGGCCCAGATGCTGGCCATGTTCGAGACGCGCGACATGCGCGCGCTGGCGCCAACGAACGGCGTGCCGAGTACCGATGCCGTGCACCTGTTCTCGGAAGTCGGCCGCCTGGCCTACGCCGACCGCAACCGCTACGCCGCCGACACCGACTTCGTGCCGCTGCCGGGCCGCGGCCTGCCCGGCCTGATCGACAAGACCTACCTGGCCAAGCGCGCCGCCCTGATCGGCGAACAGTCGATGGGCGAAGCGCCGGCCGGCAATCCGCCCGGCATGGAAACGGCCTGGCTGTGGGGCAAGGACAACGCCATCGAAACCCCGTCGACCTCGCACATGGTGGTGGTCGACAGCCACGGCGCCGGCTTGTCGATGACGACGACCGTGGAAGACGCCTTCGGCTCGCGCCAGATGGTCGACGGCTTCATCCTGAACAACCAGCTGACCGACTTCAGTTTCTCGGCGCGCGACAAGGATGGCCCGGTGGCGAACCGCGTCGAGCCGGGCAAGCGTCCGAGAAGTGCGATGTCGCCGACCATCGTCTTCGACACCAGGACCGGCAAGCTGGTGCTGGCGGTCGGCTCGCCGGGCGGCCCGGCGATCATCAACTACGTCGCCAAGACCCTGGTCGGCACCCTCGACTGGGGCCTGAACATGCAGCAGGCCATCGCCTTGCCGAACTTCGGCAGCCGCAACGGCCCGACCGAGATCGAGGCCGGCCGCTTCCCGCAGGCCACGGTCGACGCCCTGAAGGCGCGCGGCCACAAGGTCCAGCAGACCGAGCAGAACTCCGGCCTGCACGGCATCATGCGCATGTCGATCCACGGCGAGCCCTGGTGGTTCGGCGGCGCCGATCCGCGCCGTGAGGGCGTTGCAAAAGGAGACTGAAAGCGGGCAAAAGTGCAGGAAACGCTTGAGCCAAGGGCAATAATTTCCCTCTAGACTCACTTTGTTTGCTACCCTTGCAGGGTGGATAGGGAACACACAAGTCGATCGGCCGTGGACAGGGCAGGGGCGCCAGCCGCCTGCCCCGGCGGCGTTTGCCTCGCGTTCGCGCACACGTTGCCGCGGGCGCCGCTTTCCGCATGAAGGCGCTGCTGTTGATCCTGCTGCTGGCGCTGGCCGGCGGGTTCGCCGCGCCGGCCTGGAGTGCGCCGCCCCCGACCATGCGCTTCGAGCACCTGAGCGTCGAGGATGGCCTGGCCCAGGAATCGGTGCTGGCCATGGCCCAGGACAGCGACGGCTTCATGTGGTTCGGCACCCAGAACGGCCTGTCGCGCTTCGACGGCTACCGCTTCGTCAACTTCCGCAACGCCGTCGGCGACCCCGCCACCCTGCCCAGCAACTGGATCCGCGTGCTGCACGTCGACCGCCAGGGGCGGCTCTGGATCGGCACCGACGGCGGCCTGGCGCGCTACGACGCGGCGACCCAGGGCTTCCGGCATTTCCTGCCCGAGGAGCCGGCGCGGCGCGGCAACGGCAACCGCCACGTGCGCGCCATCATCGACGACGGCAAGGGCGGCTTCTGGCTCGGTACCGGCGACGGCCTGCAGCACTTCGACGTCGCCAGCGGCCGCTTCACCACCTGGCACCACGTGCCGAGCGACCCCGACAGCCTGGCCAGCGACGACATCAATGCGCTGGCGCTCGACCGCAGCGGCCTGCTGTGGATCGGCACCACGGCCGGCGTCGACAGCTACGACCTCAAGCTCAAGCGCTTCGAGCACCACGGCAGCGGCAGGCCGGAGCCGGGCGAGACGGTGAATGCGCTGCTGGTCGATGCCGCGAACACCCTGTGGATCGGCTCCCTGGGCGGCCTCGAGCGCATGGCCCTGGCCGGACCGGAAGTCGGGCGGCGCAAGCGCCTGGGGCCGCAGGACGGCATCCCGCGCACCTGGATCAGTGCGCTCTACCAGGACGCCCAGGGCCAGGTCTGGGTTGGCGCCCACGACGAAGGCCTGTACCGCTGGGACGCGGCGCAGGCGCGTTTCGAGACGCACCGCCAGATCGTCGCCGACAGCCACAGCCTGGCCGACAACCACATCGCCGCGCTCTACCGCGACCGCGTCGGCACCTTCTGGGTCGGCACCTGGTATGCCGGCGTGTCGCGCGTCGACCTGGGCAGCGGCGGCTTCGCGCGCATCGTGCGCGAGCGCGACGGCGCCGGCACGGCCGACAACCGCGTGAAAGGCATCGAGAACGACGGCAGCGGCAAGCTGTGGCTGGCCAGTACCTCGAGCCTGCAGCTGTACGACCCGGCCGCGCCCGGCCAGCCGAACCGCATCTGGCGCCACGAGCCCGGCAACCCGAACAGCCTGATCGACAGCGCCGTGAACGCCGTGGTGCGCGACCGCCAGGGCCTGGTGTGGGTCGGCGGGCGCACCGGCATTACCAGCTTCGACCCGAAGAGCGGGCGCTTCGTGCGCCAGGTGCTGGCCGCGAACGACAGCAACGCCGCCAACGCCAACAACGTGCGCGCCATGAGCCTGGGGCGCGACGGCATGGTGTGGATCGCCACCAAGGGCGGCCTGCACATGCTCGACCCGGCCACGCGCCAGCTGACCAGCTACCGCCACGACCCGGCGCGCCAGGCCAGTTTGTCCGACAACTCGGTGCGCCCGGTGCTGGAAGACCGGAGAGGGCGGCTCTGGGTCGGCACCTTCAATGGCCTGGATTTGCTGGACCGCGCCAGCGGGCGCTTCCGCCACTTCCGCCACGACGGCTACGACCCCAACAGCCTGAGCCACGACGAGATCCACTACCTGATGGAAGACCGCGCCGGCAACGTCTGGGTCGGCACCGCGGTCGGCCTGAACAAGATGGTGACGGCCAGCGACGGCTCGGTGAGCTTCCTGCGCTACACCATGCGCGACGGCCTGGTCGACGACGCCGTGGCCGCCATGCTGGAGGATGCCGGCGGCGCGATCTGGATCAGCACCACCAACGGCCTGTCGCGCTTCGAGCCCGTCACCAACAACTGGCGCAGCTACACCGCCGCCGACGGCACCGTCGACGGCGCCTATTTCGATGCGGCGGCGGCGCGCGCGCCGGACGGCAGCCTGTACTTCGGCGGTTTCAACGGCATCACCGCCTTCGACCCGCGCGCGCTGCGCTACAACCGCATCCCGCCGCGCGCCGTGATCACCGGCTTCCAGATCTTCAACCGCCCGGTGCAGCAGGCCTGGCCGGAACTGCTCGACGGCCCGATCGAGAATGCGCGCACGATCACGCTGTCGTCGCGCCACTCGGTGTTCTCGCTGGAATTCTCGGCCCTGCACTACGCGGCGCCGAAGCGCAACCGCTTCGCCTATAAACTCGAGGGCTTCGACCAGGCCTGGGTGAACGCCGACGCCGGCAAGCGCTTCGCCACCTATACCAACCTCGACCCGGGCCGCTACGTGTTCCATGTGCGCGCCGCCAACAAGGACGGGGTCTGGAGCGAGACCCCGGCCACGCTGGAAATCGTGATCGAGCCGCCGGCCTGGGGCACCTGGTGGTTCCGCGTCGCCGGCGCCTTGCTGCTGCTGAGCGCCGGCTACGGCGGCTACCGCCTGCGCATCGGCAGCCTGCACCGCCAGCAGTTGCGCCTGGAGCGCCAGGTCGGCGCCCGCACCGAAGAGATCGGGCTGCAGAACCGCCTGCTCGAGCGCCAGACCGCCGAGCTGCGCGAGCGCGAGCAGCAGGTGCGCCAGAACACCATCGAACTCGGCGAGGCGAACCGCGCCCTGCACGAGAACGAACGCCGCCTGCAGCTGGCCGCGCGCCGCGCCGAGGACGCCGCGCGCCAGAAGTCCGATTTCCTGGCCAACATGAGCCACGAGATGCGCACGCCGCTGGCCGGCGTGATCGGCATGCTCGGCTTCGCCCTGCGCGACGGCCAACTGAAGGAGAGCACGCGCGAACAGATCGCGCGCGGCCAGGCGAATGCCGAGGCGCTGCTGGCGATCATCAACGACCTGCTCGACTTTTCCAAGATCGAGGCCGGCAAGCTTACCGTCGAGACCATCGACTTTGCGCTCGACGAGGCCATCGGCAACGTGGCCGCCCTGTTCGAGGAGCAGGCCGCCGCCCTCAGCATCGATTTTGCGATCGAGCTGGCGCCCGACCTGCCGCGCTTCGTGCGCGGCGACCCGACCCGGCTGCGCCAGGTGCTGGTCAACCTGGTCGGGAATGCCTTCAAGTTCACGCCGGCCGGCCAGGTGCTGCTGCGCGTCGAGCGCCAGCCCGGGGACCAGCCGGGATCGGAGGAGGGCGCGCAGGACAGGTCGGCCCATCGGATCCGGTTTTCGGTGCAGGACACCGGCATCGGCATCGCCGCCGAGGCTTTGCCGCGCCTGTTCCAGAAGTTCGAGCAGGCCGACGCCACCACCACGCGCCGCTACGGCGGCACGGGCCTGGGGCTGGCGATCTGCCGCCAGCTGGTCGAGCTGATGGACGGGACGATCAAGGCGCATAGCGAGCCTGGCAAGGGCAGCACCTTCAGCTTCGTGCTGCCGTTCGACGAAGGCATCGAGCCGGCCCGGGCCGAACCCGCAGTGTTCCTCCCCCACACGCACCGCCTGCACGTGCTGTGCGCCGAGGACTTCGCCACCAACCAGATCATCGCGCGCATGATGGTCGAGGACATGGGCCACAGCATCGACGTGGTCGAGAACGGCGCGCTGGCGGTGGCGGCCTGCGCCCGCACGCACTACGACATCGTGCTGATGGACGGGCGCATGCCGGAGATCGACGGCGCCACCGCCACGCGCCTGATCCGCGCCGGCGGCACGCTCGACGCGCCGGTACGCGACCCGCGCGTGATGATCGTGGCGCTGACGGCGAACGCCAGCGACGAAGACCGCGACCGCTACCTGGCCTGCGGCATGGACGCCTTCCTCACCAAGCCGATCGACGAGGCGGCCCTGCACCGGCAGCTCGGCCTGGCCATCGAACGCCAGCTGGCGCGCGGCATCGCGCTGGCGCCGATGGAGGCGCCGGCCGATCCGACTGCAGCGGCGCCGACGACGGCCGAACTCGACGCCCTGTTCGGGATCGCGCCGGATCAGGCGGCGCCAGTGACGGCCGGTCCGGCACCGGCCCCGGACCAGCCGGCCGGCGACCTCCAGGCCCGCCTGCGCGCCGCCTTTGCCGCCGACCTGCCGCGCCGCCGCCGCGAGCTGCGCGCCGCGCTCGACGACGGCGACGACGAGGCCTGCGCCCGCGTGCTGCATGGCTTGCGCGGCAGCGCCGGCCACCTCGGCGCGCGCGAACTGGCGGTGCTCTGCGCGCGCCTGGAAAAGGCGGCCGACAGCGGCCGCCGCGACGAGCTGCGCGCGGGCCTCGCGCGCCTGGACGCGCTGCTCGACGCTTTCGATACCTTTCTTACCTGACCTCCGAACCGATGTCTTCAACAAGTAACGATATGCCGCAGGTGCCGCAGGTGCTGGTCGTCGACGACGACGTGGTCTCGCGCATGATGCTGATGCACCTGGTCGATACCTGCGGCCGCTTCGCCATCCTGGAAGCGGAAGACGGCGCCGACGCCTGGCGCCAGCTCGAGGGCGGCCTGCGTCCGGCGATGGTGTTCTGCGACCTGCGCATGCCGCACCTGTCGGGCACCGAGCTGCTGGCGCGGCTCAAGGCGCACCCGCAGCTGGCCGCGATTCCCTTCGTGCTGGTCTCGGCCGCCAACGACGCCGACACCATGAACGAAGCAGCCGCGCTGGGCGCCGACGGCTACGTGGTCAAGCCCTTCCGCGTCGAGCAGCTGCGGCCCTGGCTGGCTGGCCTGGGGCAGGCCGAGACGCCGCAGGACAGCGCGCGCCGCCTCGGCATCGACCTGGCGCGCCTGCGGCTGTATTTCGGCGGCCTGGCGCGCCAGCTCGACGACACGGCGGCCAGCCTGGAAGCACTGCTGCCCGACCCGCCGGCCGCGCGCGCACGCCTGGCGCGCCTGGAAGAGGGTTGCACCACGCTCGGCCTGCACGCCGCGGCGGCGCGCCTGGCGCAGGCGCGTGAATTGTTGGCGCCCGCCGGGGTGGCCGAGGCGCTGGCCGCGGCCCGGGCGGCGGTCGAACGCCAGGCGCAACGCGTGGGCGAGGCCTGAACGGAGGGCCGAATCGGACGAGCGAGCCATCCCGACAATTCGCTTGTCGGAAAGATGGTTTAGACTTAAAGTATCTCCCGGATATCGGCTGACCACCAACCGGGACGACCATGACCAGCGCGCAGACGGTAGAACCCAGAGCAGCACTCAGTCCTTCCTCGCACGTCGACGGCTTTGCCCGCGACCATCTTCCGCCACCCGGCGGATGGCCCGACTTCCTGTTCGATCTCCCGGCGCTGCGCTACCCGCAGCGCATCAACTGCGCCGTCGAACTGCTGAATGCGGCCTTGGCGCGCGGCTGGGGCATGCGCACTGCCCTGATCGGCGCGGGCGAGCGCCTGAGCTACGCCGAGCTCGCAGCGCAGGTCGACCGCATCGCCCACGTGCTGCGGCGCGACCTGCAGCTGGTGCCGGGCAAGCGCGTGCTGCTGCGCGGCGCGAATTGCCCGACGATGGCGGCGGCGATCCTGGCCGTGTTCAAGGCGGGCTGCATCGCGGTGCCGACCATGCCGCTGCTGCGCGCGCGCGAACTTGGCGCCATCGCCGCCAAGGCGCAGGTAGACGTGGTGCTGTGCGCCGCCGGCCTGCGCGCCGAAGTCGACGCCCTGCAAGAAATTCTGGGTGAAGGCATGCCGCCGCTGACCTTGTTCGACGCCCCCGGCGACCCGGCCGCGCTGGAGCAGCTGATGGCGCGCCACGGCGATCCGTTCGCGGCCACCGACACCGCGGCCGACGACGTCTGCCTGATCAGCTTCACCTCGGGCACCACCGGCATCCCGAAAGGCACGATGCACTTCCAGCGCGACCTGCTGGCGATCTGCGACTGCTTCCCGGTACACACGCTGCAATCTCGGGGCGACGACATCTTCATCGGCACGCCGCCGCTGGCGTTTACCTTCGGGCTGGGCGGGCTGCTGCTGTTCCCGCTGCGCGTGGGCGCGGCTGCGGTGCTGATCGAAAAGCCCACGCCCGAGACCCTGCTGGCCGCCATCGCCTCCGAGCACGCCACGGTCTGCTTCACGGCGCCGACCTTCTACCGGCAATGGCGCAGCTGGCAGCCAGCCACGATTTGTCCAGCCTCACGCGCACGATCTCGGCCGGCGAGGCGCTGCCGCTGGCCACGCGCGAGGCCTGGCAGGCGGCAACCGGTTTGGCCATGATCGACGGCATCGGCGCCACCGAGATGCTGCCCATCTTCATTTCCGCGGCCGGTGACGCAATCCGCCCCGGCGCCACCGGCAAGCCGGTGCCGGGCTACCAGGCCTGCGTGCTCGATGCCGAGGGCAAGCCGGTGGGGCCGGGCGTGATCGGGCGCCTGGCCGTGAAGGGACCGACCGGCTGCCGCTACCTGGCCGACCCGCGTCAGCGCGACTACGTGCAGGATGGCTGGAACCTGACCGGCGACGCCTACGAGATGGACGGCGACGGCTATTTCTATTACCGCGCGCGGATGGACGACATGATCATCTCGGCCGGCTACAACATCGCCGGCGTCGAGGTCGAGGAAGCGCTGCTGCGCCACCCGGCAGTGGCCGAATGCGCGGTAATCGGACGCCCGGACGAGGAGCGCGGGCAGGTGGTGGAGGCGCACGTGGTCGTGCGCGCCGGGCAGGAAGCCGATGCGGCGCTGGCGTGCGAACTGCAGGAATTTACCAAGCGCCGGATCGCACCGTATAAATATCCGCGCCGCATATTTACCAAGCGCCGGATCGCACCGTATAAATATCCGCGCCGCATCGTGTTCCGCGACGCACTGCCGCGCACCGAAACCGGTAAACTGCAGCGTTTCAAACTACGCGCCGAAGCGGCGCCGGCGCAGAATGCAGGATGAAGACAGGCAGGAACCGATTACACCACAAGGGCTCGACCTGGCCACGCGCCTGAGCAGCAACCACCACCAGTCGCTCAAGCTGTGGCTGCGCATGCTGTCGTGCACCGTGCGCATCGAGAACGAGATCCGCAGCCGTTTGCGCACCAGCTTCGGCATCACGCTGCCGCGCTTCGATTTGATGGCCCAGCTGGAACGCCATCCCGAAGGCCTGCGCATGGGCGAACTGTCGCGGCGCATGATGGTCACCGGCGGCAACATCACCGGCATCACCGACCAGCTCGAACGCGAGGGCCTGGTGGAACGCGTGCCCGACCCGCAGGACAAGCGCGCCTTTGCCGTCAGGCTCACCGCTGCCGGCCAGGCGGCGTTCGGCGCCATGGCCAGGGTGCACGAAGGCTGGGTCGAGGAATTGCTGGGGCATGTGGCGCCCCAGGACAAGGAGCAATTGATCTCGCTGCTAAGCGGGATGAAGGCGGGGCTGGACGAGCGCGGCGGGGCATAAGGTTGGCTGCGTCGGCTTGCCGCGCCGGCTTGCTGCCAGTTTATTTCAGGGCAGTGTGCTCAGGTACGTTCGTGCTGCTTCTGCGCGTTGGACGTATCCTTGGCCGCCGGCTTGTAGGTGACCACGCGGTACAGGTACCAGGCCAGCATTGCGCCGAGAATGGTCTTCGATACCGGGTCGACGTACTTCGCCACGTCCTTGTAATTGTCTTCGAGCAGGAAGCCGGCTGCCGTCAGCAGGCCGGTCCAGGCCAGCGAGCCGATCGTCGAATACAGCAGGAACTGGCCCAGGTTCATGTTGCCGAGCCCGGCCGGCACCGAGATCAGGGTGCGCACGGCCGGCACCAGGCGCCCGAACAGCACCGCCTTCTTGCCGTGCTTGTGGAAGGCGTCGAGCGCCTTGTCGATGTCGTCGGGCGTGATCGTCAGCCAGCGTGCGTGGCGCCCGGCCAGCTTCTTCAGGCGCTCGCAGCCATACACCCTGGCCGCGTAATACCAGGGCAGGGCGCCGACCACCGAACCGGCGGTGCCGGCGACCAGCACGCCGACCACGTTCAAATCGCCGCGCGCGGCAACGAAGCCGGCGAAGGGCATGATCATCTCGGACGGAATCGGTGGGAAGATATTCTCCAGCGCCATCAGCGCAAAGACGCCGAGATAGCCGCTTTTCTCCAAGAAATTCGTGATGAAGTCGAACATGGACGCCGTCCTCCAGGCCAGTGGGTAGGGCCATCCTAACCGCGAACGCGGCGGCTTTATGTTCGGCAGGGCACGCTTGGCAGCAATCGCGCGCCAAACGATGTATATCGTTTACCCGAGCCTGAATGGGGCAAAGCTGCACCAGCCGGGGGCTGGGTCGGCAGCATTTCTCCCCAGAATGGTGCATTCAATTGGACAAGCGCTCGCCCGCTGGTTAGCATAGCAATTTTATTAAGAACAGTGCTTCCCGGAGATGTATTAATGAAACGCGCTTACGAAATAGCCCAGCTGCGCCGGCCGCCGAATCGCCTCACGCCCAAGGAATACGACATGTACAGCCTGGCAGGCATGAGCTGGGAAGAAAAATCGCAGTTCCTGGGCGAAAAGTCGTCGACGGCCACGACCTCGAACAACGACCTGCGTGCGCAAGCGCTCACGGCCGACAAGCTGATTGCCTATGGCATCCTGCGCCTGCACGACTTTCCCTTCCCTACGATCCAGGCGATCGGCCATCCGACGCGCAGCTTTCCCGGCGCCGTGTCGCTGCGCTCCGTGGAAGAGGTGACGGATTACCTGGCCACCCGGGCAGTCTTCCCGGTCTTCATGAAGCCGATTGCCGGTAACGGCGGCGCCGGCTCGGTCGGGGTCGATGGTTATGCCGATGGCATACTGCAACTGCGTAATGGCGAAACCATCGCCGTCGAGCAGTATTTCAAGCGCTGGCTGAGCCGCGAAGGCATCATGCTGCAAAGCGTGGCGCGTCCGCATCCGGAACTCGACGCGCGCTTCGGCCCGCGCCTGGCGACGGCGCGCGTGGTGGTGCGGGTCGACGACAGCGGGCCGCTGGTCCATCGCGCAGTGCTGCGTATCCCGGTCGGCAAGAACATGATCGATAACTTCCGGCACGGCGCTACCGGCAACTTGCTGGGCGCCATCGACGTCGACACCGGTGTGCTGTTCAATGTCATCGGGAGGAAAGGCTCACGCCTGGAGCCAATCCCGGCGCACCCGGACACCGGCCAGCCGATCATCGGCTGCACGCTGCCCGACTGGCAGCAGGCGGTCGCGATGTGCCTGCGCGCCGCACCCTTGTTCCCCGGCATCATGTACCAGTCCTGGGATATTGCCTTTACGGACGAAGGGCCGCAAACCATCGAGGTGAATTCAGGCGGAGACGTGGACGTGTTGCAACTGGCCTCGGGACGCGGCATTGCGGATGAAACATGGTGGAGATTGTTCCGGGAACCGAAACCGCAGAATGTCGTACGGCGCTGGATGATGCGCAGCGGGCCGTGGAGCGAAGGGCGCTGAGGCGTTTGGTCCCCCCGACTGGAATCGAACCAGTATCCCACGCTTAGGAGGCATGTGCACTATCCATTGTGCTACGGGGAGGACGCGCGTGCTGCCGGGGCGGCACGAAAGCAGGGCAGGCCTGCAGTTCGGCGAGCGGACCCTGCACAAAGCAGGCCGGTATCGTGAACCGAGTGCAATTATAGCCGAGGAAAGCGGATTCTTTGGAAGTAGGCGTGCCGCAATCGGTACAATGTCGGCTTCTTTCAATTGATTCGCCGCGCCGCTGCTCGATCCCGAGTGTCGAGCGGCCCGCATACAGATTATGGCTGTCATTTCCCTTTCGTCCGCACAATTGGCCTTTGGCCACGTCGCATTGCTCGACCACGCGGACTTTTCCCTCGAAACCGGCGAGCGCGTCGGCCTGATCGGCCGCAACGGCACCGGCAAGTCCTCGCTCCTGAAAACCATCGCCGGCCGCTTCAAGCTCGACGATGGCCTGCTGGTCATGCAGCAGGGCATCAAGATCGCCTATGTCGAGCAGGAGCCGACCTTCGATCCCGAATCGACGGTGTTCGACGCCGTTGCCGCCGGCATGGGCGAGCTGCAGGGCATGCTCGCCGAATACGAAGCGCTGACCGGGCAGTTCGGCCAGGGCGACGACGAGGCGCTGATGGAGCGCATGCATGTGATCCAGGTAAAGCTCGACGCCACCGATGGCTGGAACCTGGGCAACAAGGTCGACACCACCCTCGACCGCCTGGGCCTGGCGCGCGATGCGAAGATGGGCACGCTTTCGGGCGGCATGCAAAAGCGCGTGGCGCTGGCCGTGGCCCTGGTCTCGGCGCCCGACGTCCTGCTGCTCGACGAACCGACCAACCACCTGGACTTCAAGTCCATCATGTGGCTGGAAGGCTTGCTGCGCGAATTCCGCGGCTCGGTCCTGTTCATTACCCACGACCGCAGCTTCCTCGACAACGTCGCGACCCGCATTATCGAGCTCGACCGTGGCCGCCTGTTGTCGTTCCCCGGTAATTTCTCCACCTACCAGGAACGCAAGCGCGAACTGCTGGCCAACGAGGAAGTCGAGAATGCCAAGTTCGACAAGTTCCTGGCCCAGGAAGAAGTGTGGATCCGCAAGGGCGTGCAGGCGCGCCGCACCCGCGACGAAGGCCGCGTGCGCCGCCTGGAAGCCCTGCGCCTGCAGCGCGTCGCACGGCGCGATACGCAAGGCCAGATCAAGCTCGACGTCGGCACCGGCGAGCGTTCCGGCAAGATCGTGGCGGAACTGGAAAACGTGTCGAAAGCGTATGGCGAGAAAGTCATCGTCACCAACTTCACGGGCACCATCCTGCGCGGCGACAAGGTCGGCCTGATCGGGCCGAACGGCGCCGGCAAGACCACGCTGCTGAAGATGATCCTGGGCGAGGAAAGCGCCGACAGCGGCACCACCCGCCTCGGCACCAAGCTGAACGTGGCGTACTTCGACCAGATGCGCACCCAGCTGAACGAGGAGGCCAGCCTGGCCGACACGATTTCGCCGGGCAGCGACTGGGTCGAAGTCAATGGCCAGCGCAAGCACGTGATGACGTACCTGAACGACTTCCTGTTCGCGCCCGAGCGTTCGCGTTCGCCGGTGAAGTCGCTGTCTGGTGGCGAGCGCAACCGCCTGCTGCTGGCGCGCCTGTTCGCCAAGCCGGCCAACTGCCTGGTGCTCGATGAACCGACCAACGACCTCGACATCGACACCCTGGAGCTGCTGGAAGAGCTGCTCGAGGAGTACACCGGCACCGTATTCCTGGTCAGCCACGACCGCACCTTCCTCGACAATGTCGTGACCCAGGTGATCGTGGCCGAAGGGCAGGGCCAGTGGCGCGAATACGTGGGCGGCTACAGCGACTGGGAACGGGTCAAGGCAATCGAGCCGAAGACGGCAGCTCCGGCTCCGGCCGCAGCCAAGGCCGCACCGGCGCCGGTTGCCGAGGCCTCGGCTGCCGCTAAGAAAGTGAAGCTAAGCTACAAGGAACAGCGCGAGCTGGAAGAGCTGCCCAAGCTGATCGCCTCGCTCGAGGACGAGCAGGCCCTGATCACGGCCCAGCTGAACGCGCCGGACTTCTATAAAACCAATCCGGCCGATGCGCGCCGCATCAACGCGCGCTTCAGCGAAATCGACGAACAGTTGATGGAAGCGCTGGAGCGCTGGGAAAAAATCGAGGCGCGCGCCCGCGGCGACGCCTGACCCGGCTGCGATCCTGACCGGGGCGC
This sequence comes from Massilia brevitalea, assembly GCF_030711405.1. GTDB lineage: Bacteria > Pseudomonadota > Gammaproteobacteria > Burkholderiales > Burkholderiaceae_D > Telluria > Telluria brevitalea. The sequence continues at coordinate 112,579 of NZ_JAULSI010000006.1, read as the reverse complement.
CAGCGTGCAACCCCGGTCGCGTTGATCCAGCACAGATCGCATTTCAGGGGTTTCGTCAGTATCGGCTTTGGCGTGTCGGATCGCCGCTGCTCCGGTCCGCGCCGGAACCGCTGTGCTCGTCTCCCTGCCATCACCGCCTGCGTGCATGGCGATGGAAAGCGGCGCCGGTTTCCCGCCCGACGCAGCGCTTTCCGAGACGAACACCATGTCGCGATTTTGCCTGCGCCCACCTGCGCTCCTGGCCGGGGCACTCGTTTGCGGTCCGGCGCTTGCCGTGCCCGGCACAGGACTCGATTTGTACGGTCGCATCGGCTGGGCCTACGACGACAATCTACTGCGTATTCCCGACGACGCGCCGGCCTTCGATAACGGGCGCTCCGATTCCTGGCGCACCCTGGAAGCCGGCGCCGTCTACGACCGCACGATCAGCCGCCAGCGCCTGGTCGCCCACGCCAAGCTGTCGAAGGTAAAGTTCGACCATTTTCGCCAGCTCGACTACGACGGGCGCGACATCCAGGGTACCTGGTACTGGCAGCTCGGCAACCGTTTCGAGGGCCAGCTCGGCGTCGTCCATGCGCAGACGCTGGCGCCGTACACCGATTTTCGCAGCGACCAGCGCAACCTGCGGGAGCAGCGCCGCGGCTTTTTCGAGGGCGGCTGGAAACTGCATCCGCGCTGGGAAGCGCACGCCGCCTTTTCGCGCGATAAGTACGACTACGCACTGGCGGCCCAGGCCTTCAACGACCGTACCGAAGACGTAGCCGAGCTCGAAGGACGCTACCTGGCCCGCAGCGGCAGCGCGGTCGGGCTGGTGCTGCGCCGCATCGAGGGCAGTTATCCGAACCGGCGCCCATTTTCCCTCGGTCCGCTGACCGACGACTTCACCCAGGACGAACTGAAGGCGCGCGTGGACTGGAAGGCGAGCGGCGCCACCACGGTCCAGGCCTTGGCCGGCTATGCGCGCCGCAAGCAGCCTTCGTTCGGCAGTGGGCGCACGAGCGGCGCCAACGGCCGGGTGACGCTGCTGCACGACCCAAGCGGCAAGCTGCATTACCGCGCCTCGCTCTGGCGCGACTTCGCGCCGATCGAAAGCACGGTCGTCAGCTATACCCTGAACAAGGGAGCGAGCGCCGGCGCCACCTGGGATGCGCGCGCCAAGCTGCGCGTGGAAGCGGACGCGGCCTACGAGAAGCGCGACTATAACGCGCGCGCGGGGCTGTCCGCCCCCGGCGGCCTGGACGATGCGCTACGCACCGCCAGCCTGAAGGCGACCTGGGCGCCGCGCCAGGCCATCTCGCTGTCGGCCGGCTGGTTCTACCAGGCGCGCAGCGGCTCGCGCCTGCTCGGCATCGGCAAGTTCGAGTCGCAGTCCTTTGCCATCAACGCCAGCGGACAGTTCTGAAGACCAGGCAATGACGGTCAATGACATTCCGATCATTTCGTTTTTCCAGCGCGTGCTGGATCCCTTGATCATCATGGGGTCCCTGTACGCGTCGTCGATGGCCTTCAACGAACCGTTTTCCGGCTATTTGCTGGTGCTGATGATCCTAGCCTTCTTCATTTCCTCGGCCGTCTATCAGCACGTCGACCCCTACCGCACCTGGCGCAGCGGGCGCATGCTGGCGTATGCGCGCGATACCCTGTTCGGCTGGTGCCTCACGGTGGGCGTGCTGTACTTCCTCGGCTCGGCCAGCGGCCTGAAATACTATTACGACGCGCGCGTCCTGCTGGCCTGGGCGATCGCCGCGCCGAGCACCTTGCTGGTGTGCCATATCGCGGTGCGGTTGGCGGCCGGCCGGCCCGGCCGCAGCCGCGAAGTGCGCTCGACCGTGGTGGTCGGCGCCAACGATGTCGGCCTGAAGTTCGCCGCCATCTGCGACCGCCACCCGAACCTGTTCATGCAGGTGCACGGCTTCTTCGACGACCGCGCCGGCGAGCGCCATCCGCCCGGCTTGCGGCACCCGATGCTGGGCAGGATGTCGGAGCTGAGCCAGTACGTGCGCGCGCACAACATCAAATTGATCTTCATCAGCCAACCGGTGTCGGCGCAGCCGCGCATCCGGCGCCTGATCGACGAACTCCAGGACACCACGGCCTCGGTGTATTTCCTGCCCGACGTCTACGTATTCGACCTGATGCAGGCACGCTTCGACAACGTCGGCGGCATGCCGGTGATCGCGATCCGCGAGAGCCCCTTCATGGGCCTGAACGGGCTGGTCAAGCGCGTCAGCGACATCGTGCTTGCCAGCCTCATCCTGGTCGGGCTGGCGCCCCTGATGCTGGCGGTGGCGGCTGCGGTGAAGTGGACTTCGCCGGGGCCGGTGATTTTCAAGCAGCGCCGTTACGGCCTGTACGGCGAGGAAATCTGGGTCTACAAGTTCCGCTCGATGACCAGCCTGGACGACGGCAAGGACATCGTCCAGGCGCGCCGCAACGACGGGCGGGTGACGCCGGTCGGCCGCTTCCTGCGCCGCACCTCGCTCGACGAGCTGCCGCAATTCGTTAACGTGCTGCAAGGGCGGATGAGCATTGTCGGGCCGCGCCCGCATGCCGTCGCCCATAACGAGCAGTACAGGAAACTGATCAAGGGCTACATGCTGCGCCACAAAGTGAAGCCGGGTATCACCGGCTGGGCCCAGGTGAACGGCTTGCGCGGCGAAACGGCCACGCTCGACAAGATGGAAGCGCGCATCCAGCACGACCTCGACTACCTGCGTAATTGGTCGCTGTGGCTGGATCTGTGGATCATTTTAAAGACAGTCAAGGTTGTTTTGACGCGTGAGAACGCGTTTTAAGACGAAGCGCCGGCGCGCGACAGCTGAGGGAATCCGGAGTTCATTTCTCGGCCTTTGTACGCTTCGATCCTTGTCAAAGGTTGCGCTGCGTTCGACGGGTAGGCTTGCAACGGTATTGTGCCCAACCGTACGCGTGTGCGGATGGGTTTGCTCCTTCGCATTATTTGCCGCAATCGCGACGCGTTCCCACCAGGAGGGCAGCTTGAATCATTCCGATCCCCGCATTTATATTGCCGGTCACCGCGGCCTGGTCGGCTCGGCCATCGTGCGCGCACTGCTTGCGCGCGGCCACGCCAACCTCGTCATGCGCAGCCACGACGAACTCGAACTGACCGACCAGGCCCAGGTACGCGCATTCTTCCGCAGCGAGCGCATCGACCAGGTCTACCTGGCGGCGGCCAGGGTGGGCGGCATCCACGCCAACAATACCTATCCCGCCGAATTCATCTACGACAACCTGCAGGTGGAAACGAACGTCGTCCACGAAGCCTGGCGCGCAGGCGTGCAAAAGCTGCTGTTTCTCGGCTCGTCCTGCATCTATCCGCGCCTGGCGCAGCAACCGATCCAGGAAGACTACCTGATGGCCGGCGAGCTGGAACCGACCAACGAGCCGTATGCGATCGCCAAGATCGCCGGCATTAAATTGTGCGAGAGTTATAACCGCCAGTACGGCACCGACTACCGCAGCGTCATGCCCACCAACCTGTATGGGCCGGGCGACAACTACCACCCCGAGAACAGCCACGTGATCCCGGCCATGATCCGGCGCTTCCACGAAGCCAGGGTGGGCGCCGTGCCCGAGGTCGCGATCTGGGGCAGCGGCAGGCCGATGCGCGAATTCCTGTACGTCGACGACATGGCCGCCGCCAGCGTGCACGTGATGAATCTTCCGCTTGAAGTCTACCGCGGCACGACCGATCCCATGCATTCGCACCTGAACGTGGGCACCGGCGTGGATGTCAGCATCGCCGAACTGGCCGGGCTGGTGAGCGACGTGGTCGGCTACACGGGGCGCATCGTGTTCGATACCTCGCGCCCGGACGGCACGCCGCGCAAGCTGCTCGACGTATCGAAGCTGCATGCACTGGGCTGGCGCGCCAGCACGCCCCTGCGCGAAGGATTGCGGCGCGCCTACGCGGCATTTCTCGAAACGCAGGCCATGGAGACGCCGGCCTGAAGCGGCAGGTTCCATTCACGAGGAGTCATCTTGAACAACATTCATCAGGCCCGCAAGGCATCGCTTCCGGCCGTCATCCTGCTGGCGGCGGTACTGGCCGGCTGTGGCGACCGGGAAAAGGAATCGAAACCGGGCCAGGCGCTCGCCAGCGTCAACGGCGAGGAAATCACCGTGCTGCAGCTGAACGAGGAAATCCAGCGTGCCGGCGTGCCCGCGGCGCGCCAGCAGGAAGCCAGCAAGCAGCTGCTGCAGGCGCTGATCGACCGCCAGTTGCTCGAGGGCGCTGCCGAGCAGGAGAAACTCGACCGCGACACGAAGGTCGTGCAGGCCATCGAAAGGGCGCGTTCGCTGATCGTGGCCCAGGCCTACATGCAAAAGCGCCTGGCGAACGTCGCGCGGCCCACGCCGGCCGAGGTCGAGGATTACTTCAAGCAGCATCCCGAGTTCTTCTCGAACCGCAAGCAGTTCCAGATGGACCAGCTGGTGCTCGCCGCCAAGGACCTGACGCCCGAGGCGCGCGCCGCCGCCGACGCCGCCCGTTCGCTGGAAGAAGTGGCGGTTTGGCTCGATGCGCACCAGGTCAAGTACGGCCGCGCCCAGGTCACGCGCAGCACCTCCCAGCTCAATCCCCAGCTCTCCAAGAAATTGCTGGGCATGCCGAAGAACCAGCTGTTCAGCGTGCGCGAAGGCGAGCGCGCCATGCTGCTGGCGGTGGCCGATGTGCGCGATGCCCCGGTGCCGCTGGAAGTGGCCGCGCCTCAGATCGAAAAATACCTGATGAGCAACAAGAACAAGGAACTCGCCGCGGCCGAGGTCGAGCGCCTGCGCCAGCACGCGAAAATCGAGTACCTGAACAAGGACCTGGCCGCAGGACCGAAGGCGGCGCCGGCCAGCATGACCGCCCCCGCGGCTGGGGCGCCAAGTGCCGCGGCCGGCGTTGCACCGGCGCAGGAAGGCCTGGCGCCGGGCGCCGCAGGGGGCATGGCCGAGGACATGGCAAAGGACCACCCGCCTGGCGGGATGGCCGATGCCGCAGCCCCGGATGCGGTGGCGCCCGCAGCCGACCATGCCGCCGTCGACCGCGGCGTGGCTGGCCTGAAATGAATCCGACCAGACGCATACAGGAGGAAACATGAAACCACTTGCACACTGGATGGCCGCGGCCGTGCTGGCACTGGGCGCAGGCGTGGCCAGCGCCGCCGAAGTCCTGCTCGGCCCGGGCGACGTGGTGCGCCTGTCGGTCTACGGCAGCCCCGACCTGTCGATCGAAACGCGGGTCAGCGAAAGCGGCGCGATCACCTTTCCGCTGCTGGGCCAGGTCGGCATCGGCGGCCTGTCCGTGGCCGCCGCCGAGCGCAAGATCGGCAGCCTGCTGGAAAAGGGCGGCTACCTGAAGAAGGCCGAAGTAAACATGATCATCACCACCCTGGCCAGCCAGCAGGTGTCGGTGCTGGGCCAGGTCAACCGTCCCGGGCGCTATCCGGTCGAGGGCCGGCGCAAGGTGCTCGACCTGCTGGCCATGGCGGGCGGCGCCAGCGCCGACGGCGGCGACCTGATCAGCCTGGTGCGCACGCGCGACGGCAAGACCACGCGCGAGACCATCGATGTGGTCGACATGGTGCGCAAGGGTGAACTCGACAAGGACTACGAGGTAGCCGGCGGCGACATCATCTTCGTCGAGCGCGCGCCGCGCGCCTACGTCACCGGCGAGGTGCAGCGGCCCGGCGCCTTCCGCATCGAGCGCGGCATGACGGTCCAGCAGGCGATCTCCGCCGGCGGCGGCCTGACCCCGCGCGGCAGCGACAGCCGCCTGCGCATCACGCGCCGCGACGCCGCCGGCAACCCGGTCACCCTCGAAGCCCGCGCCAGCGACCCGGTGCAGGTCGACGATGTGATCACGGTGCGCGAAAGCTGGTTCTGAGCGGGAGCACGCCATGCACCTCTACCAATTCCTCCTGCTGCTGCTCGCGCGCAGGAAGCTGATCCTGGCCACCCTGTGCACCACCATCCTGCTGGCGCTGGGCTGGAGCCTGGTCCAGGGCAAGACCTATACCGCCACCACCTCGGTGCTGCTGAACTACAAGGGCGTCGATCCGCTCACCGGCCTGACCATGCCCGGGCAGCTGCTGCCCGGCTACATGGCGACCCAGATCGACATCATCAGCAGCAAGAACGTGGCGCTGCGCGTGGTCGAGCGCCTGCGCATGGCCAGCAACCCGGCCGTGATCGCCCAGTTCCAGGAGGCGACCGAGGGCCGCGGCACGGTGCGCGACTGGCTGGCTGACCTGCTGCTGCGCAAGCTCGACATCAAGCCCTCGCGCGAATCGAGCGTGGTCGAGATCAGCTTCAAGGGCGCCGACCCGGGCTTCGCGGCGGCGGTGGCGAACGCCTTTGCCGAGGAATACCAGAACGTCAGCGTGCGCCTGAAAACCGAGCCGATGAAAAAGGCGTCAAGCTATTTCAATGAGCAGACCAGACAATTGCGCGACAACGTGGAAACCGCGCAGGCGCGCCTGTCCAAGTATCAGCAGGACAAGGGTATCGTCAGCCTCGACAACAACCGGGTCGACATCGAACTCTCGCGCCTGAGCGATTTGTCGTCGCAACTGGTGGCGGCGCAGACGCTGGCGCTGGAAGCCACTTCGCGCGAGCGCATGGCCGGCGGTGGCAATGCCCAGTCGCCGGATGTCGCCAACAATCCGCTGATCCAGAACCTGCGCGTGTCGCTGTCGGCGGCCGAGGCCAAGCTGGCCGAAAGCAGCGCGCGCTACGGCCGCAACCACCCGGCTTACCAGGCCGCCAGCGCCGAAGTGGGCAAGATGCGTTCCGACCTGAATGCGGCGCTGGCGACCGTCTCGCGCAGCGTCGGCGGCAATGCCCAGGTGCTGCGCCAGCGCGAGGAAGATTTGCGCAACGCACTGGCCGCGCAAAAGGCCAAGGTGCTGGAGCTGAACCGCACGCGCGATGAACTTGGCGTGCTGCTGAAGGACCTCGACAGCGCCCAGCGTGCTTTCGACGCCGCCAGCGGACGCTTTTCGCAGACCCGCATCGAGGCCCAGTCCGAGCAGTCCGACATCGCCGTGCTCAATCCCGCCGTGCCCCCGGCCGAGCCTTCCGGCCCGCGCATCCTGCTCAACACCCTGGTGGCGGTGCTGCTCGGCACCGTGCTCGGCGTCGGGCTGGCGCTGCTGCTCGAATTGCTGAACCGTCCGGTGCGTTCCAGCGGCGACGTCCAGGAACTGCTCGGCATCCCGGTGCTGGGTACGGTGGCCTGGCAGCCGGCGCGCCCGCGGGGCGGCCTGCGCGCCCTGATGACGCCGCGCCGCCTGCTGCGCCTGAATTAGGAGCTATCGATGAATTCCCCTATCCTGTCGCCGCTGCCGGTCGATCCCCTCGATTCCAGCATGGGCGCCCTGCTGGTGGACGCCGGCAAGCTCACGCTCGAGGGCGCCGAGCGCGCCTTGCGCATGCAGAAGGATCTCGGCATCCGTTTCGGCGAGGCCGCCGTGCGCCTGGGCCTGGTGAGCGAGGACGACGTCCAGGAAGCGCTGGCGCGCCAGTTCGCCTACCCGTATCTGCCGAAAGGGCAGGCGAACCTGTCGCCGCGCCTGGTGGCTGCCTACGAGCCGTTTTCTCCGCAGGTCGAGTCGCTGCGCGCGATCCGCAGCCAGTTGATGCTGCGCTGGTTCGCGCGTGGGCACCGCGCGCTGGCCGTGCTGGGAGCCGATCCCGAAGACGGCGCAGCCCTGTTCGCAGCCAACCTAGCCGTGGTGTTTTCCCAGCTCGGCGAGCAGACCCTGCTGGTCGACGCCAATTTGCGCGCGCCGCGTCAGCACGAAGTGTTCGGATTGCGTGCCCGCCAGGGCTTGTCCGACCTGCTGGCGGGGCGTGCCGACCTCGACGTGGTACTGCGCGTGGGCGGCTTCGTCGATCTCTCGGTGCTGCCGGCCGGCACGCTGCCGCCGAACCCGCAGGAGCTGCTCAGCCGCGACACCTTCCGCACGCTCGATGCCTCGCTCGCCAGCCGCTACGACGTGGTGCTGTACGACCTCGCACCCTTCGGCGCCGGAGCCGATGCGCTGGCGGTGGCGGCGCGCGCCGGCGGCGTGCTGCTGGCCGTGCACAAGGACCATACCCGCGTGGCCCAGCTGGCGCGCATGGCCGAACAGCTGGCCGAGGCCGGGGCCGAGGTGGTCGGCGCGGTGGTGATGGAGTTCTGAATGACGACCCAGGTGCGTCCCGGCCCGGCAACACAGGCGGCACCAGCGGCGCCTGCGGCGGGCAGCCCGCCGCTGCAGGCACGCCTGTGTGCCGGCTTGCGCACAGCCTTGCCCGAATGGTGGCCAGTGCTGGCCGGGCTGGCCGCGCTGTTCCTGCCGACCATGTATTCCCTGTTCACCGGCGCCTGGATCGGCGAAGAACAGGCGCATGGGCCGATGATCTTCGCACTGGCATTGTGGCTGGGCTGGCGCAAGTGGCCCGACGCCCTGGCTAGGCCGGCCGCACCGTCCTGGCTGGCCTGGCCCCTGCTGGCGCTGGGCCTGGCGCTGTACCTGCTGGGCCGTTCGCAGCAGATACTGATGTTCGAGATCGGTTCCATCATCGTGGTGCTGGCCGCGGTCGTGCTGGCCAAGCTGGGCGCGCACGTCTTGCGCGTGCTGTGGTTCCCGTTCTTCTTCATGCTGTTCATGGTGCCGCTGCCGAGCGAGGTCGTGGCTGCCGTCACCATGCCCATGAAGATGGCCGTGTCCTGGGCCACCGAACACCTGCTGTTTGCCGCCGGCTACCCGATCGCGCGCTCCGGCGTGATCCTGCAGATCGGCCAGTACCAGCTGCTGGTGGCCGACGCCTGCGCCGGCCTGCAGACCCTGCTCACGCTCGAGGCGCTCGGCCTGTTCTACCTGAACCTGATGCGCCATCCTTCGGCCTTTCGCAACATTGGCCTGGCGATCCTGATCATTCCGATCTCGTTTTCCGCCAATGTGATCCGCGTGATCACCCTGACCCTGGTCACCTATTACCTGGGCGACGCCGCCGGCCAGGGTTTCCTGCACGGCTTTGCCGGCATGGTGCTGTTCCTCACCGCGCTGGTGCTGATCCTCGCGGTGGATTCAGGCCTGCAATGGTATGTCGCGCGGCGCAGGGGAGGGGAAGGATGAACCGCCGCTTCCTGGCCAGCCTGGTGCTCGGCCTGGGCATGGCCGGCACCTCGGCGCTCACCGGCGCGCTCACGCCCGGCGTGAAGCTGGCCCAGGACCAGGCGCCGTTCCAGCTCGAGACCATGATCCCGCAGCGCTTCGGCGCCTGGCAGCTCGACCCCAGCGTGGTCCCGCTCACGCCCGATCCCGAGCAGCAGGGCATGCTCAAGAAACTGTACGACCAGACCCTGTCGCGCACCTACATCGATGCGGCGGGGCGGCGCGTGATGCTGTCGATCGCCTATGGCGGCGACCAGAGCAAGGCGCTGCAGCTGCACCTGCCCGAAGTCTGTTACGTGGCCCAGGGCTTCCAGCTGGTGCGCGACGGCGCCGGCAGCCTGGCCACGCACCACGGCGCGCTGCCGGTCAAGCGCCTGGTGGCGCGCCAGGGGCAACGCAACGAGCCGATCACCTACTGGATCACGATCGGCGACAAGGCCACGCGCTCGGGCATCGAGCAAAAGCTGCGGCGCCTGGCCTACGGCCTGTCGGGCGAGATTCCCGACGGGATGCTGGTGCGGGTGTCCAGCATTGCCGTGGATGACACCCGCGCCTACGCATTGCAGGACCAGTTCGTGGCCGAGCTGCTGGCCAGCCTCGATGCGCCCAGCCGCGCACGCCTGATCGGCGCTTCGGATCCAGTTCCGGCCGGGCAGGGTAGCGGATCCGCCGGGCAGCAACCGCTGCAGCGGGAGGCTCAGCAAGACTCCCAGCAACAGGCGCAGCAAGCCATGGAGCAAAAAACGCGATGAGCGAAACCCTGCTCCAGTACCTGTTCACCTCGCTCCCGTTTATTGTCGTGGTGCTGCTGGCGCTGCTTGCCGTGCTCGGCATTGGCCTCGGCCTGGTGTGGCCGCGCCTGCTGGTCTATCCCTACCTGTGCATCTTCTTCTGGATGAATTCGACCAGCTACGGCAATTTGTCCGTGTTCGCCAGCCCCGGCGTCTACAGCCGCGGCTCGGGCATGCTGCTGTTTCCGGTGGTGCTGTGGTACGTGCTGGGCGCCTGGTGCTGCGCGCGCATCGCGGCAGGCTTCAGCGGTGGCCGGGCGCCGGGCGGGGCACAGGGAGGCATGCCGGGCAGGGCGCAGGCGCCGGTTTCCGGGAGCACAGCGTCCTGCAACCTGCTGCCCTGGTTCTGGGGCTGGACCGTGCTGCTGGCCTGCCACGCCGGCGCCGCTTTCGTCGCCGGCGTACCGCTCAAGGACGCGCTGGCGCCGTCCGGCTTCTCGAACATCGTCTGGATGGGCGCGCTGATAGCCCTGATGCTGCTCGCGTTCCGCACCCGCGAGCAGGCACTGGAACTGGCCCGCTTCGTGATGCTCGCTGGCCTGGGCCGCGCCCTGTTCGGGCTGGGGCGCTGGGCTGCCTTCGGTGGTGACCCGAACAATGTGTACGCGAACATGAACGCGATCCGCATCCGCCTGACGTTCTTCGACATCAACGACAGCCTGCTGTGCATGCTCGCCTTTTCGATTGCCGCGGTGCAGCTGTTCCAGGCCGCGCAGGTGCGGCGCGCCACGCTCTGGCGCCTCCTCGAGTGGCTGACCCTGGGCGCCACCGCCGCCTGCATCGTGCTGTCCTACCGGCGCAGCGCCTGGTTCGGCTTCATGCTCGGGTTTGCCATCGTGATGCTGCGCTTCCCGATCCGGCGCCGGCTGCAGCTGGCGCTGGCGGCGCTGCCCCTGGCCGGCGCCGCGCTCGGCTATGCGGCCCTGCGCCGCCTCGGCCAGACGCGCGGCGGCAGCGGCCTGTTCTACGACATGCAGTCGCGCCGCTTCGGCCCGGAAAGCGAGCGTGTGCTGGAACTCAAGCTGGTGCTGGGCGATATCCTGGCAAAACCCTTCACCGGCATCGGCTCCTGGGGCCGCTATTCGGGCTACGAGCAGATTTCCTGGCAAGCCAATCCGGACGGCGGCCTGTTCCTGCACAGCGGGATCCTGCACGTGGCCCTGAAAAGCGGCCTGCCCGGCATCGCGCTGCTGGCCGGAACGGTGGTCGCCTTCGTGCTGGCCGCGCGCCGTGCCCTGCACAGCCTGCCGCCGGAGCTGCTGCCGCTGGGCACCGCGGGCGCGGCGGCGCTGGCCTTCATGATTCCCGACGTGCTGGTCGGCACGCCTTTCCCGCAGGTGCGCACCACGCAAATGCTGGCCATCGCGCTGGCGCTGCCCTATGTGGCGCTGGCCGCCGCGGCGCGTCCTGCGCTGCCCTTGCGCATGGTGGCGCCGCGCGCCCGTATCCAGCCTGTGCCGGCCTGAGCGCACCAAGACCGCCATGCAACTGCGCCTGTTCCGGAATGCCTGGTCGAACCTGCTCGGAGCAGCGGTGCCGGCGCTGGCGGCCCTGGCCACCGTGCCCCTGGTCGTGGCCGGCCTGGGCGAGGCCAACTACGGCCTGTATGCGCTGGTGACGGCCATCGTCGGCTATTTCGCCGTCATCGACATCAACGTCACCGCCGGCTCGGTGAAATACATTGCCGCCCAGCATGCGCGTGCCGAGGACGAGCAGATCGCCCGCACGCTGAGCTTCGGCGCCGCCATCTACGCGCTGATCGGCGCGCTCGGCGGCTGCGGCCTGTTGTTCGGCGCCCGCTTCCTGGTCGCGGGGGTATTCGCGGTGCCGCCGCACCTGGCAGCCGACGCCGTCGCCAGCCTGCAGCTGGCTGCGCTCGGCTTCTTCGTCGGCCAGTTGCAAAGCTACCTGCACAGCGTGCCGCAGGCGCTGATGCGCTTCGATGTATCGGGCCGGCTCGAGATGGTATTCGGCACCCTGGTGCCGCTGCTGACGGTTGGCGTACTGATGCTGGGATATGGCCTGTTCGAGATCATCGCGCTGCGCGTGGCGGCAAGCGCCATTCATTGCCTGCTGCTGTGGCGCGGTATCGTCCGCCTGCTGCCGGGCCTGCACTGGCGCTGGCCCGGGCGCGCGCTGCGGCGCGGCATCCTCGGCTTTTCCGCCTATTCCTTCCTGTCGCGTTTTGCCGCGCTGTCGTATGCCCATGCCGACAAGCTCATCATCGGGGCCTTGGTCGGGGTCACCGGGTTGGCCTATTTCACGGTCGCGGCCACGCTCGCGAACCGGGTGCTGGGCTTGAGCTTCCGCCTGTCCGGCGTGTTCTTCCCGGCGGCGAGCATGCTGGCCGCGGGCGGCGAGCTGGCACGCCTGGACCACGCCTACCTGAAGGCGACCCGCTACGTGGTCTACCTGAACGCGGCCATGCTGGTGCTGCTGGCGGTGTTCGCCGAACCCTTGCTGCGCTACTGGATGAACCCGGATTTCGCCGCACATGGCGCCGCCGTGCTGGCGCTGATGGCGCTGGCCCAATTCGTCGATTCCCTCACCAGCCTGCCGTCGCTGGTGAACGACGGCATGGGCCATCCGCGCGTCTCCGGCCTGTTCGCGGTGGCGCGTGCGCTGGCCGGGCTGCTGGTCGTCTACCTGGGCGTGGCAGGGTGGGGTATCGCCGGGGCAGCCTGGGGTCACCTGATCGCTTCGGTGCTGTTCACGGGCGCTTTCCTGGTCTTCGTGCACGGGCGCACGGTGCCGACTTCGCTGGTCCGCCTATGCACGCACGGCCTGTTGCCGGGCATGGCGGGCGCCGCCGGCGTGGCGCTGGCGGCGGCGCTGGCCGAAGCCTGGCTGCACCGCGGCGCGCTCGACTTCGTGCTGGTGCTGGCGCTGACCCTGGTCCTGCTGGTGCTGGCCGGCGTGCTGGTCGCCGAGCGCGAGGACCGGCGCTGGGCCTGGGCGCAGTTGCGGTTCCGGCTGCGGGCGCGGGCGCGGGCGCGGGCGGGAGGCTAGGGTGCGCATCCTGCTCGTGTCCGAAGACTTGCCCGGCGAGCAGATCGGCGGCCTCGGCAAGCACGTGGTCACGCTCGGGAATGCCCTGCTGGCGCGCGGCCACGAGGTGCGCATCCTCGGCCGCAACGACCGCGCCAATCAACACGACAATCAGAACGGGAATCACAGCGGCAATCACATCGGCAACAACACCGGAGGCCGCAACACGGGCGGCGCCGGCCATGCTGCCGACGGCGCCGCGCATTCCGCCCGCCAGATCGGCTTCCACGGCGCCTTCGTGCCCGGCTTCGACTACGCCCATCCGGGCTGGAAGGAAAGCCAGCTCGGCGTCTTCAATCCGCTGAAGCGCCCTTATTTTGCGCGCAAGATCGGCACCGCCATCAACCGCCATGCCGCCGACGCCGACATCGTGCACTACCATGGCCATCTGCCGATGGTGGGCCTGCATGTGGCGCCGGGCATGAACTATGTGCAGACTCGCCACGACCAGGGCAGCGAATGCCTGACCCACCTGCGTTTTCGCGACGACACGCCCTGCACCACGCTGGCGCCGCGCGACTGCTCGGCCTGCATCTGCGCGCATGCCGGTGCGCTGCGCAAGAGCGTCACGGCAGTGGCGGTGCGGCGTTACCGCGAGCAGACCGCGCGCGCCTTTGCCATGCACAAGACCGTGTTCGTCTCGCACTTCCTGCAGCGCCAGTTCCTGCGCGCCGTGCCGCACGCCGACCTGGCGCGCTGCCGCGTGATTCCGAATTTCGTCGATTATCCGCGCCTGGCCGCCACCGTCGATGGCGCGCTGGCGCCGGTGGCGGGGCGTGTGGTGCTGGTCGGCCGGGTCGATGCCGGCAAGGGCTTCGGCGAATTCCTGGCCGCCGCCGCGGGGCGCCTGCCCGAGCTGGCGCAGGTGCTGGTGGCCGGCGACGGTCCCCAGCGTCGGTTGCTCGAAAGCCGCCATGCGGGGTCGGGCGTGCGCTTCCTCGGCTGGCAGGACTATCCGGGTGCGCTCTCGCTGGCTGCCAGCGCCCATGTGTGCGTGGTGCCCTCGGTCTGCGAAGAAGCCTGCAGCACCACCGTGCTGGAAGCGCTGGCCCTGGGCCGGCCCTGCATTGCGCTGGCGCGCGGCGGCACGCCGGAACTGGCCGCCTACCAGCAGTATCCGGGCCAGCTGCAGCTGGCCTGGAGCATGCCCGACCTGGTCGCGCGCGTGCGCCGCCAACTGGCTACGGCGCCGGCCCGGCCATCCCGCGCGGCCGCGTTCGGCGCCGACGCCGCCCACATCCTTCCCCGCCTGCTGGAGCTGTATGCCGAATGAACTGCTGAATACACCCCCGAAGCCGCCGCGCTTCTCGATCGTCACCTGCACCTGGAACAGCGCCGCGACCCTGGCCGACACCCTGGCCTCGGTGCGCACGCAAAGCTGCCAGGACCTCGAGCACATCTTCGTCGACGCCGGCTCCAGCGACGCCACCCTCGGCCTGATCGACGCCCACCCGGTCGCCAGGCGCGTGCTGCACGGCGTCGACGGCGGCATCAGCCGCGCCATGAATGCCGGCATCCTGGCCGCGCGCGGCGACTACATCGCCCACCTGCATTCCGACGATTACTATGCCGCCCCCGACGTGCTGGACAGGGTGGCGCGCTGCATCGAGGAAACCGGCGCGGCCTGGGTGGTGGGCCAGGTGCGCGTGCTGAAGGATGGCCGGCTGGCCGAACCCTACCCGATGCGTCCGTTCAGCTACCGGGCCTATGCCTCCGGCCACGCGGCGATCGCCCATCCGGCAGTGTTCGTGCGGCGCGATTTGTTCGCGCAGGTGGGCCTGTTCGACGAGGGCCTGCGCTATGCGATGGACATCGACCTCTGGCTGCGCCTGGCCGCGCATGCAACGCCGGTCCAGATCGCCCGGCCGCTGACGGTGTTCCGCGAGCATGCCGGCAGCGTGTCCAGCGCCAACAAGCTGCGCGCGCGTCAGGAAGAGTTCACGGTGCGGCGCCGCTACCTGCGCAAGGCGCCGCTCGCGTTCGCCATCTACTGCCTGCGCTACCTGAAACGCGTGCGCGCCTTGCGCGCGGCCCCCACCTGAAAACATGCCGGCGTGCGCCGCATTTTCGGTAACTTGCCTGTACAAAAACGAAAGTTGGCAGAGCGTCTTTGTGAACACAACACAGCTATTGCCACTGTGAAAATGATGCTGAAACAAGCTTAATATTCTGGCGTTGGATTTCTGCGATGCACACAAAAAAAGGATGATTTCGGGAAAAAAGTTGCCGCTGTTCAATTTCTTACTGCGGTAACATGAATTTGTAGCGGTCGACATGGGTTCAGTAAAAGCGTCGATCGTCGGCAATATCGGGCCCAACGCCGTGTTTGGCCCTCTCGACAAGTCATCCCATCGTCCGGAGCATCATTCAATGAAATTCAACCGACAGGGCCTGTTGCAGGCCCTCGCCCTGGCGTCCCTGTGCGCACTGTCGCTGAACGCGCGTGCCGACTGGGCGCAGTCGACCGACCCGCTGATCGTCCAGCCGGGTCCCACCAACAATGCCGTGCAGGCCCAGAATCCGCCCGGCTTCACCTGGGCGCGCCACGCCACGGGCCCGGCCGCCTACGAAATCGAGATCACCCCGGAGAGCGGCGCGCCCGTCAAGGCTGTCGTCGAACGCAACTGGTACCTGCCGGCCAAGGCGCTGCCGCTGGGGAACTACACCTGGCGCGTGCGTCCGAGCGGCAGCAACGACTGGTCCAGCCCGCGCAGCTTCCAGCTCACCAGCCGTTCCACGGTGTTCGAAGTACCCGACAACGCCACCCTGCGCAGCCGCATCGCCGCCAAGGCGCGTCCGCGCGCACTGCCGCCTTCATTCACCCTGTACACAAGCTGGAACGCCGCCAAGAAAGCCGAGCTCGACCCTTACGTGAGCCGCATGAGCAACGAGATCAAGCTCCAGATCAACGCGCTGCCGGCGCTGAACGACGCGCGCTGGCCGATCGCGATCACCACGCCGCTGACCGCCGCCATGGCCGCCCAGCAGACCGACATCCGCCAGCGCATCAACGAAGCCAGCCGCCAGCTGGAAGCGGCCGCCATCATGTGGCGCATGAAGCGCGATCCGCTGTTCCTGAACGAGGCGCTGCGCAAGGGCGACCAGTTGGCCAGCCTGAATCCGACCGGCCCGACCAGCTATGCCAACCAGGACCAGGCCACGCGCCAGATCTCGGTGTCCCTGATCAAGGCCGTCGACAGCCTGGCCGGCGACCTGGACGCAACGCGCAAGGCGCGCTGGCTGGAAACCGTGCGCGTGCGCACCGAGGAAATCTACCGCAACCTGGCGGGCGACAACGGCCGCCTCGACCAGTACCCCTTCGATTCGCACGGAAACACCAGCCTGGTGTTCCTGGTGCTGATTTCCTCGCTCTCGCTGGGCGACATCCCGGAAGCGCAGAAATGGTTCGACTTCTCGTTCCGCGCCTATGCCAATGCGCCGTCGCCCTGGGCCGGCCCGGAAGGCGGCTTCGCCAACGGCACCGCCTATGCCGAGTACGCGGCCGGCTACCTGGTGCAATTGTGGGACCCGCTGACCCAGGCCACCGGCGTGAACTTCTACGCCAAGCCCTGGGCCCTGGGTTTCCTCGACTTTGCCACCCAGTTCACGCCGCCGGGCTCGAAGATCCACGCCTTTGGCGACGGCTCCGAGACCAAGCCCGACACCCGCGTGTTCCACGCTTTCGGTTCGCGCATGGTGTCGCCGCGCGCCGCCTGGTACGTCGACAAGCTGGGCGGCACCGAAGACACGCTGTCGCTGCTGCAGGCGCCGTACCCGATGCCGGTGGCCGACACCAGGACCCAGGCGCCGCCGTCGAGCAGCGCCTACTACCCGAGCATCGGCTGGGTGGCGATGCACAGCGATATCGGCTCGACCGCGCGCAGCTCGCTCTTCTTCAAGTCCAGCCCCTACGGTTCCTTCAACCATAGCCATGGCGACCAGAATGGCTTGTTGCTGTCGGTGGCCGGCCAGCCGCTGCTGGTCAAGGCCGGCTGGTACGACTGGTACGGCTCGCCTTACTGGACCGACTGGTACCACCAGAGCCGCTCGCAGAACGCCATCACCTTCGACGGCGGCAAGGGGCAACTGGTGAACGGCTACCGCGAGCAGCTGCAACGCAACGGCAAGATCACGGCGTTCTCGGCCCAGCCGGGCTACGACTATGCCGAGGGCGACGCCACCGCGGCCTACGGTGGCCAGTTGACCATGGCCAAGCGCCAGGTCTGGCACCTGCGCAATGCCGGAAATGCGATCCTGGTGCGCGACCGCCTGTCCGCCAGCGTGCCGCACACTTATGAATTCAACCTGCACGCCCCGGTGGCGATGACGGTGGAAAACACGGGTGCGGTGAAGATTGCCGCCAACGGCCAGTCGGTCTGCGTGCGCAGCCTGAACGGCAACGCCAGCTTCGCCAAGTGGGCCGGCCCGGCGCCGAAGTCCGGCGTGACGGAGGACCACGGCGCTTTCTACCTGCCGAACGACGGCAAGTCGACTGCCGAGTTCCTGGTGCTGCTCGACGTCGGCTGCAAGCGCCCACCGGTGCAGGTGGCGGCCTCGGGTACGGTGCGCACGGTCACGGTGGCGGGGCAAGCGGTCACGCTGAACTGATACGGCGCGGTGTCCGCCCGCGCTTCCCGTAGCGGGTGTCATCGCTAGCCAATCCCCACAGCGTCCATGCCGTGAGGATTTTTTTTATCCCGGCAGCCCGTGGCTTTCCAGCGCCGAATCAGGCCCGCGCTTGAGCGGCCGCAAAGGCGCCGTGCGCGCGCTTGCTGCGGCCGGGTTTCGGGCAGCGCGCTGCGCTAGTATCGACCGGTCATCACCAGCCGACCCCGACATGCGCTCCCGTCCGCTATCGATTGCCTACATCGTCCGCGACCCCTTGCCGCCGCGCCGGGCCGATGTGCTGACCCTGTTCGGCGCCGAATTGCCGCGCCATGGCGTGCATGCCGAACTGGTCGGGCAGGCCGGCCCGGATGCCGCGGACGGTCCCGATGGCCCGGATGGCACCGACGACACCGACGGCACCGGCAGCACCGGGCAGCCTGACCGGGGCGGCATGCAGGTGGTCGGCCGCCTGGGCAGCCGTTTCGCCGCCGTATTCTCTCCGTTCTGGGACGTGCTCGGCCTGCTGCGCGCCTGGCGCCGCGTGCGTCCGGGCTGCATCCAGGTGCGCGACAAGATCGCCAGCGCCTTCGTGGCCTGGCTGGCCGCGCGTCTGCTGGGCGTCCCTTTTGTCTACTGGATGTCGTTTCCGATCGTCGAAGGCTTCGAGGTGCGGCGCGACGCCATCGGCAAGCGGGGCAGGGGAGCACTGTGGCTTGCGCACGCGCTGCGTGCGCAAGCCGCGCGTCTGCTGGGCGTCCCTTTTGTCTACTGGATGTCGTTTCCGATCGTCGAAGGCTTCGAGGTGCGGCGCGACGCCATCGGCAAGCGGGGCAGGGGAGCACTGTGGCTTGCGCCCGCGCTGCGTGCGCAAGCCTCGCGTCTGCTGCTGTACCGCCTGGTGCTGCCGCGCGCCGACCACGTGTTCGTGCAGAGCGAGGCGATGCGCGTCTGGCTGGCCGGGCGCGGCATTGCCCCCGGGCGCATGACGGCGGTGCCGATGGGCGTCGACAGCGCCCTGTTCGAGCGCAGCGCCATCGCGCCCAGCAGCGACCCGCGCCTGGATGGGCGCCGCGTGGTGCTCTACCTGGGCAGCGTGGCGCAATCGCGCCAGTCCGGCTTCCTGCTCGACGTTGCGCTGCTGCTGCGCGCGCGCCTGCCGGAGGTCTTGCTGGTGATCGCCGGCGACGCGCCCTCGCTCGACGAAATGGCCTGGATGCGGCGCGAGATCGCCAGCCTGAAGCTCGACCGGCACGTGCTGCTCACCGGCTGGCTGCCCCAGCGCGAGGCGCTCGGCTATGCCGTGCGCGCCGAAGTCGGCCTGTCGCCGATCCCGCGCGGGGTGCTGTTCGACGTGTCTTCTCCCACCAAGCTGGTCGAGTACCTGGCGCTGGGCCTCCCGAGCGTGGCCAACGACATTCCCGACCAGGCTCTGGTCCTCGAAGAGAGCGGAGCCGGGCTGTGCGTGCCGATGCAGGCCGAAGCCTTTGCCGAAGCCACGCTGCGCCTGCTGGACGACCGCGCACTGGCGGCCGGGGTGGCCGCGCGCGGGCCGCCCTGGGTCCGTGCGCACCGCAGCTACGCCATCCTCGGCCGCAAGGTCGCGCAGGTCTACAGCGCCATCTGCCCGCCATGTGGACCTATTCGCTGAAGTTTACGCTGCGCTCGCTGCTGCGCGAGCTGCTGCGCGGCTTCTGGGGCCGCTACCTGGTGTACCCGCGCCTGGCCGCCGTGGAGCGCTCGGCGGCGCTGCTGAACGCAGCCATCGCGCGCCGCGCGCGCCGCATCGGCGTGCCCGTGGAGCCGGACGGCACCCGCCTGCGCCGTCTCACTCAAGGCGCGGCGCTGCTCGACAAGACCGAGCTGCAGCGCCATCCGGAGCGCTTCCTGCGTCCGCGCAGCCTGGGCACGCTGCTGCGCAACACGATCCGCACCAGCGGCACCTCGGGCAGCCCGCTGGCGCTGGTGCAGACCCTGGGCGCCGTGATCCGCGAGGAAGGCTTCATCCAGCGCCAGCTGGCCTGGATCGGCTGGCGCCACGGCCAGCGGCGCGCCTGGATCCGTGGCGAGATCGTTTGCCCGCCGCAGCCGCCCGACGGGCGCTACTGGTGCCAGGACTGGTTCGGCAAGATGCTCATGATGTCGTCCTACCACCTGTCGAACGCCACCATTGGCGCCTATGTCGGCGCGCTCGAGCGGCACGACCCGGTGGTCATCCATGCCTACCCGTCCTCGGTCGGCACCCTCGCCGCCTGGCTGAACGCGGCCGGGCAGCGCTATCGCGGCCGGGCACTGCGCGGCGTACTCACGTCGTCGGAAACCCTGGAGCCGGAAGTACGCATGGCCGTGGAAAGCGCCTTCGGCGTGCCGGTCTACGACTGGTATGGCCAGGCCGAACGGGTGGTGGCCATCGGCAGCTGCGAGCGCGGCAACTACCACGTGCTGACCGACTACGGCGCCGTCGAATTGCTGGAAGGAGAAGACGGCAGCTGCGAACTGGTCGGCACCACCCTGAACAATGCGGCCATGCCGCTGGTGCGCTACCGCACCGGCGACCGTGTTCTCCCTGGCAACGGCCGGCCCTGCGCCTGCGGCCGGGTTTTCCCCACCGTCAAGGCCGTGATCGGGCGCCAGGAGCGCATCGTGACCCTGCCCGACGGCCGGGTCATTGCCCGCCTCGACCGGGTATTCCAGGGCCATGAACGCGGCCTGCTCGAAGGCCAGGTGTTGTATCGCGGCGACGCGCGTTTCGTGCTGCGCGTCGTCGCCACCGACGCCTTCGGCGCGGCCGACGAAGCGGCCCTGCTGGACAAGTTCCTCCTGCGTGTACCCGGCGTGGACGCAGGCGTGGAGCGGGTTGCGGCCATTCCACGCGGACCGAACGGCAAGTATGAATTTATTGCGTTTGAAATGTGAATTCTGTGGCGAACCGTGCGCGGGAGGGGAAATTCTTGATGTATGATCGAAATATTGTACCTTTATTAAGAAACGTGAACCACTTCCTTCCCACCAGATCGGTGCCAACGCCTGCCGGAGCCTGCGCATGAAAGCGCGCGCGCCGCGCATCCTGATGGTCGGCACGGCCCTCGACGGGCGGGGTGGGGTGGCAGCGATATTGTCGGTGCTGCGGGCCGGCGGTTTGTTCGAACGCGAGGCGGTGCACTACGTCAGCACCCACCGCGAGGGCGGCGCCCTGGCCAAGCTGTGCCACGCCGGCGCCGGCCTCTGGGCCACGCTGGCGACCTGCCTGCTGCAGCGTCCGGCCATCGTCCACGCCCATGCTTCATCGGGAGCGAGTTTCGTGCGCAAGTCGCTGGTGCTGCTGCTGGCACGCGCCAGCGGCTGCAAGACCATTTTCCACCTGCACGGCGGCACCTTCCGCGAATACGCACTGGAGCGCTCCGGCGCCCTGATGCGGCGCTGGATCCGCCATACCCTCGAACGCAGCTCGCTCGTCATCGCCCTGTCCGACAGCTGGGCCGTCTTTATCGAAGGCTTCGCGCCGAAGGCGCGCGTGGCCGTGGTGCCGAACGCAGTGTCCCTGCCTGCGGCAAGGACCACCACCGTCCCGGAAAGCCCGGCACACCTTGCCAGCCTGGCAGGCGAGACGGAAACCGTGGTCCCGGGCCGCATCCTCTTCCTTGGCCGGCTCGAAGCAGCCAAGGGCACGGCCGAACTGCTGGACGCCGTCGTGCAACTGGCGCCGCGCTTTCCGCAGCTGCGCCTGGTGATGGGCGGCAGCGGCGACCTGGACGGATTCCGGCGCCAGGCGGCGCAGCGCGGCATCGCCGGGCATATCGACTTGCCCGGCTGGCTGGACGCCGCCGCGCGCGACGCCGAGCTGGCGCGGGCCAGCGTGTTCTGCCTGCCGTCGCATGCCGAGGGCTTGCCGATGGCGCTGCTGGAAGCGATGGCGGCCGGCAAGGCGGTGGTGGCCAGCAGCGTGGGCGGCATCCCGGAACTGGTGCGCGACGGCGAGAATGGCCTGCTGGTGCCGCCGCACGACGGCGCCGCCCTGGCGCGCGCCCTGGCGCGCCTGCTCGCCGACGAGGGCCTGCGCAGCCGGCTCGGCGCCAGCGCGCGCAAGACAGTGGAAGCACAGTATTCGACACAGGCAGTCTGCGGCCGCCTGGCCGCGATCTACAACGATTTGGCGGGGACGCGATGAACGCAACAGTACGCATGGTTTGGCTGGTCAACCGTTTGCGCTGCATGTCGGTGGCCGAGATCGGCTACCGCGTGCGCCAGGCCGCGCGCACAAGGATGAGCCGGGGAGCGGCCCACCGGGCCGCGCCTGCTCCCTTGCCGCGCGCGCGCAGCTTCGACGTCCACGGCGCCCCGGCGCTCGACCCGGTCCAGATAGATGCCCTGCTGGCCGAAGCCGACCGCATCTGCGCCGGCCACGTGGTGCTGTTCGCCGACCGCAGCTTCGACGTCGGCGTGCCCACCGTCTGGAACCGCGACCCGGACAGCGGCATCACCGGCCCGGCCGTGTTTTCGGGCGACATCGCCATCGACAGGCAGGAACTGGTCGGCGACATCAAGCACGTCTGGGAACTGAACCGCCACCTGCACCTGGTGCGCCTGGCGCAAGCCTGGAGCGTGTCGGGCGAAGTGCGCTGGCTGCACGCGCTCGAACAGCAGCTGCGCAGCTGGCTCGACCAGTGCCCGCCGCTGACCGGCCCCAACTGGACCAGCCCGCTCGAAATGGGCATCCGCCTGGTCAACTGGGCCTTGCTGTGGCAACTGGTGGGCGGCGAATCGAGCAGCCTGTTCGCCGGCGAATCCGGCCAGCGCCTGCGCGCCGACTGGCTCGACAGCATCCACGCCCATTGCCGCACGATTGCGCGCAACCTGTCGCGCCATTCCTCGGCCAACAACCATTTGATCGGCGAACTCACCGGCCTGTTCGTCGGCGCCTCGGTCTGGCCCTGCTGGAAAGAGTCCGGCGCCTGGATGGAGCAGGCCCGGCGCGAGCTCGAGGTGCAGGCGCGCCTGCAGTATTCGCTCGACGGCGTGAACAAGGAGCAGGCCTTTGCCTACCACGTGTTCTCGGCCGAATTCCTGTTCGTGGCCGGGCTGGTGGGACAGGCGACCGGGGTGCCGTTCTCGCGCAACTACTGGGGCGTGCTGCAGCGTGCGCTGCGCTTCCTGCGCTCGGTGCGCGACGTCGGCGGCCACGTGCCGATGGTGGGCGACGCCGACGACGGCATCGTGTTCCGCCTCGACGCCGCCGGCAGCGACCGCGCCGCGCAACTGCTGGCGCTGGGCGACACCGTGTTCGGCGCCGCCCCCGACAGCCACCCTGGCGTGCGCTGGCTGCTGCACGCGCTGCCCGGGCGCCGTCCGGACGCCGACGCCCACGAACCCGACACCGGCTGGGCCTTCCCCGACGGCGGCTACTTCCTGTTCGGCTCGCACTTCGGCGAACCCGACGAAATCAAGGGCATGCTCGACTGCGGGCCGCTCGGCTACCTCGGCATCGCCGCCCACGGCCACGCCGACGCCCTGTCGATGACGCTCTCGGTGGCGGGCGAGGAAGTGCTGGTCGACCCCGGCACTTATTCGTACTGGCAAGACCAGAAATGGCGCGATTATTTCCGCGGTACCTCAGCGCACAACACGGTGCGCATCGACGGCCGCGACCAGTCGGTCTCGGGCGGGCGCTTCCTGTGGCTGAGAAAAGCGCGCGCCAGCATCGAGCGCATGCCGACCTCGCCCCACGAATTCGATTTCCGCGGCTCGCACGATGGCTACGCGCGCCTGGCGGACCCGGTGCGCCACGTGCGCAGCGTGCGTTTCGACGCCGCCAGCTCGACGCTGACGGTGCGCGACGAGGTTGCCGGCAAGCGCCCGCATCCGATGGAGCTGTTCTGGCACTTCGCCCCGGAACTGAACGTGCGCCTGACCAGCACCGGCCTGCACGTGCGCGGCAAGCGCTTCGCCCTGCAAATGCAGGCCAGCGGCGCCGACCTGAAGCTGGAACTGGTGCGCGGCGCCGAAAACCCGCCGCTGGGCTGGTACTCGCGCTGCTACGAATCGAAGGAGCCGTGCGACGTGTTGCGCATCAGCACCGTATCGTCCGCCGTTCCGGTCGAGTGCAGGTTTACAATAACGTTTTTCTAATTAGTTTCCATAATTACTACAATGCAGGATCGTCCAAACATGCTTATCTATCTGGTTGCAGGCGCACGTCCCAATTTCATGAAAATCGCGCCGATCGTGCGCGCATTGCAGGCGCAGGACAAGCTGGCGTTCAAGATCATCCACACCGGCCAGCACTACGACCGCGAGATGAACGACGTCTTCTTCGAGGAACTCGGCATTCCCCAGCCGGACGTGTTCATGGCCGCCGGCGGCGGCAGCCACGCCCAGCAGACGGCGAAAATCATGGTCGGCTTCGAGGAGCTCTGCATGAACGAGCGTCCGGCCGCCGTGCTGGTGGTCGGCGACGTGAATTCCACGCTGGCCTGCTCGATCGTCGCCAAGAAACTGAACATCCCGGTGGCCCACGTCGAGGCCGGCCTGCGCAGCGGCGACATGTCGATGCCGGAAGAAATCAACCGCCTCGTCACCGACAGCATCTCGGACTGGTTCTTCGCCACCGAGCCGGCCGCCGTCGAGCACCTGCGCCGCGAAGGCAAGGCGGACTCGGCAGTGCACTATGTCGGCCACGTGATGGTGGACAACGTGCTGTACCAGGCCGACAAACTCACGCGCGCCGATACCTCCGGTTTCGAGACCGCCGCCTTCAAGGCCGCAGCGCAGGAAAACGGTGGCCGCTACGGCGTCGTCACCATGCACCGCCCGAGCAACGTCGACGAGCCGGAAACCTTTGCCCGCATCGCCGGCGCCCTCAAGGAAATCGCGCAGGAGCTGCCGCTGATCTTCCCGGTGCACCCGCGTACCCGCGCGAACATCGAGAAGTTCGGCATCGACCTCGGTCCGAACATCACCCTGGCCGGCCCGCAAGCCTACATGGCCTTCCTGAACCTCTGGAAAGACGCGGCCATGGTCCTCACCGACTCCGGCGGGCTGCAGGAAGAAACCACGGCCCTGGGCGTACCTTGCGTAACCATCCGCGAAAACACCGAGCGTCCGGTGACGGTCGACGAGGGCTCGAACGTGCTGGCCGGTACCGACCCGGAAAAAATCCTGCTGGAAGCGCGCAAGGTCTTGCGCGGCGAAGGCAAGCAGGGCCGCCGTCCTGAACTGTGGGACGGCAAGGCCGCCGAACGCATCGTCGCCATTCTCGCCAAAGCGCTGGGGTGAGGCTGGCATGACACCCGCCATCACCATGATGGGCTGCAGGATCGACAATCTGTCGATGGAGGAAACCCTCGTGCGTATCGAGGAATTCATCCGCTCCGGCCAGCCCCATCAGCACGTGGTGGTGAATGTCGACAAGCTGGTGAAAGCCAGCCGCGATCCGGACCTGCGCCGCATCGTCAACGACTGCGCGCTGGTGAATGCCGACGGCATGCCGGTGGTGTGGGCCTCGCGCCTGCTGGGCAAACCGCTGAAGGAGCGGGTGGCCGGCATCGATTTGTTCGAGGCGCTGATGCGGCGCGCCGGCGAAAAGAATTGGCGCGTGTTCCTGCTCGGTGCGCGCGAGGAAGTCGTGTCCGCGGTGGCCGACACCTATCGCCGCCGCTATCCCGACCTGATGATCGCCGGCTGGCGCAACGGTTACTGGACGAATGAAGAGGAAGTGCAGGTGGCCGAACAGGTGCGCGCCAGCGGCGCCGACCTGCTGTTCGTGGCAATCAGCTCGCCCAAGAAAGAACAATTTCTCGGCCGCTGGCAAGGCGAGATGAAGATCCCGTTCGCCATGGGCGTGGGCGGGACCTTCGACGTGGCGATTGGCCTCGTGCGCCGTGCGCCGCGCTGGATGCAGCGCGCCGGCCTGGAATGGTTCTACCGCTTCCTGCAGGAGCCGCGCCGCATGTTCCGCCGTTACTTTATCGACGACATGGCGTTTGTCTGGCTGTTCATCAAGGAAGCAGCCGGCCGCAAGGTGTGATGGAAGTGTGATGTTTGCCCGTAAGGGAAAGTGAAGAATAGGGGAAGGCGGCCACAGAAAGCCGCTGCCGAAAGAACAAGGGGGGATGGCATGACGCTGTCCTGGAGCGCCGAAACAGGCGCGTATCAATCGCATCAACAGTACAAACACAGAGAGTGACGACAATGAAGATTCTGGTTACGGGCGGCGTGGGCTACATCGGTTCCCACACCGTCGTCGAGTTGCAACATGCCGGGTACGACGTGGTCGTGGTCGACAATCTCTCGAATGCCCAGCGCTCGGTGCAAGAGCGTGTGCAAAAGATCACCGGCAAACCGTTCGAACGGGTCGAAGCCGACATCCGCGACCGCGCGGCCATGGAAGCGGTGTTTGCCGCCCACAAGGTCGACGCCGTGGTCCACTTCGCCGGTCTGAAGGCCGTCGGCGAATCGGTGGCGCAGCCGCTGCGCTACTACGACAACAATGTCTCGGGCAGCGTGGTGCTGTTCGAAACCATGGCCAAGTTCGGCGTCAAGACCCTGGTGTTTTCCAGCTCGGCGACCGTCTACGGCGACCCGGCCTCGGTGCCGATCCTGGAAGACTTCCCGCTCTCGGCCACCAATCCCTATGGCCGCAGCAAGCTGATGATCGAAGACATCCTGCGCGACCTGATCAAGGCCGAGCCGGACTGGCATATCGCGCTGCTGCGCTACTTCAACCCGGTCGGCGCCCACGAAAGCGGCCTGATCGGCGAAGAGCCATCCGGCATTCCGAACAACCTGGTGCCCTACATCGCCCAGGTGGCGACTGGCCAGCGCGAAAAGCTGTCGGTCTACGGCGGCGACTACCCGACCCCGGACGGCACCGGCATGCGCGACTACATCCACGTCGTGGATTTGTCGATCGGCCACGTGAAGACCCTGGAAAAGCTGGCCAAGGCGCCGGGCCTGCTGACGTACAACCTCGGCACTGGCCGCGGCAACAGCGTACTGGAAATGGTCGCCGCGTTCGAAAAGGCCTGCGGCCGTCCGATTCCCTACCAGATCGTCGACCGCCGTCCGGGCGACATCGCCAAGTGCTACGCCGACCCGGCGCGCGCACGCGACGAACTCGGCTGGGAGGCCACGCGCGACGTGGCGCAGATGTGCGCCGACACCTGGCACTACCAGACCGCCAACGGCAAGGCTTGAGCCTGCCGGGCAAGCTTGTACCCACGGAAAACCATGCACGCCGGGCGACAAAACAGCACAAGAATTCATACAAAGTTTGACAGCCCGGCAGCGCAAAACCTAACAGAATGAGGACGCTCCAATGAAAGCAATGATTCTCGCGGCAGGCAAGGGCACCCGCGTGCGCCCGCTCACCTACGATCTTCCGAAACCGATGATTCCGCTGCTCGGTAAACCCGTCATGGCTTACCTGGTCGAGCACCTGAAGAAGCACGGCATCACGGAGATCATGGTCAACGTCAGCTGGCTGCACGAAAAGATCGAAGAGTATTTCGGCGAAGGCGAGCAGTTCGGCGTGCAGATCGGCTATTCCTTCGAAGGCTACATGACCGACGACGGCACGGTCGTGCCGGAGCCGATCGGCTCGGCCGGCGGCATGAAGAAGATCCAGGAATTCGGCGGCTTTTTCGACGACACCACCATCGTGCTGTGCGGCGACGCCCTGATCGACCTCGATTTGAAGGCGGCCCTGCTGGAACACCGCCGCAAGGGCGCGATGGCCTCGGTCATCACCAAGGAAGTCCCGTGGGACAAGGTCTCGTCGTACGGCGTGGTCGTCACCGACGAAGAAGGGCGCATCAAGCAGTTCCAGGAAAAGCCGAGCCAGGAAGAAGCGCTGTCGAACTACATCAGCACCGGCATCTACATCTTCGAGCCGGAAGTGATCGACCTGATCCCGGCCGGCGTGCCGTTCGACATCGGTTCCGAGCTGTTCCCGCTGCTGGCCGAGCGCGGCCTGCCGTTCTATGCCCAGACGCGCCCGTTCAACTGGCTC
The DNA here is from genome assembly GCF_030711405.1 of Massilia brevitalea. Classification (GTDB taxonomy): domain Bacteria; phylum Pseudomonadota; class Gammaproteobacteria; order Burkholderiales; family Burkholderiaceae_D; genus Telluria; species Telluria brevitalea. Next base: position 84,959 of record NZ_JAULSI010000006.1, on the reverse strand, counting down.
GACATCGGTACCATGAGCGATTACTGGGAAGTGCTGCAAACGGTGCTGACCGGCGAAGTCAACCACATGGACGTGCCGGGCATCCAGATCGAGCCGGGCATCTGGACCGGTTTGAACACCAGCATCGACTGGAGCGGCGGCACGAAAATCGAAGGGCCGGTGTACATCGGCTCGGGCGTGCGCATCGAAGCGGGCGCGCATATCGTCGGCCCGACCTGGATCGGACATGGCAGCCACATCTGCGAAGGCGCGGAGATTGTGCGAAGTGTGTTGTTTGAATATACTCGCGTGTTGCATGATGTAACGTTGCATGAAATGATAGTCTTTAAAGAATATAGTGTCGACCGTGCCGGAGAAATGAAGCACGCGTCGGAGTATGGTTCCGATGAATGGCTGAATGCGCGTGACCGCCGGCGCAGTAGCCGCAAGGAAATCGCGAGTCAGAAAAGTAATAACCTAGAGAAAGCGAACGCATGAAGATTTACCCAGTGATCCTCTCCGGCGGCGCCGGTACCCGGCTGTGGCCCCTGTCGCGCGCCGTGCTGCCCAAGCAGCTGTTGCCGTTGGTTGCGGACAAGACCATGCTGCAGGAAACCGCGTTGCGCGTTGCCGGCTTGCCTGGTCTGATGGCGCCGCTTGTCGTGTGTGGCAACGACCACCGCTTCATGGTGGCCGAACAGCTGCGCGCGGCGGGCATTACGCCGCTGGGGATCCTGCTCGAGCCGGTTGGCCGCAACACCGCGCCGGCCGTCGCCGCCGCAGCGCATTTCCTGAAATCCGTCGATCCGGAAGCGGTCATGCTGGTGCTGCCGGCCGACCACGTGATCACCGACCGCGAAGCCTTCAAGGAAGCGGTGCTGCGCGCCGCCACCATGGTGCAGGGCGGCGGCCTGGCCACCTTCGGCATCGTGCCGAAGTCGCCTGAAACCGGCTACGGCTACATCCGCCGCGGCGCGGCGCTGGCCAACTGCGCCGACTGCTACGCGGTCGAACGCTTCGTCGAGAAGCCGGACCTGGCCACGGCCCAGGCCTTCGTGGCCGACGGCGGCTACTACTGGAACAGCGGCATGTTCATGTTCGCCGCCGAGCGCTATCTGTCCGAGCTGGCGAAATTCGCTCCGGAAATCGCCGACGCTGCCGACAAGGCAGTGAACAACGGTTACCGCGACCTCGATTTCTGCCGCCTCGACGACGCCGCCTTCACGGCTTGCCCGTCGGATTCGATCGACTACGCCGTCATGGAACATACCCAGGACGCAGTGGTGGTGCCGGCCGACATCGGCTGGAGCGACGTCGGTTCCTGGTCGGCCCTGTGGGAAGTGCAGCCGCACGACGAAAACGGCAATGCCCAGCGCGGCGACGTCTACCTGGACGGCGTGAAGAATTCCCTGGTGCGCGCCGAAAGCCGCATCGTGGCCGTGGTCGGCGTCGAAGACATCGTTGTCGTCGAGACCGAAGATGCGGTGCTGGTCGCGCACAAGGACCAGGTCCAGCGCGTCAAGCAGGTGGTCGAGCACCTGAAGTCGAAAGAGCGCACCGAGCACCTGCACCACACCCGCGTGTACCGCCCATGGGGCCACTACGAGGGCATCGATTCCGGCGACCGTTTCCAGGTCAAGCGCATCACCGTCAAGCCGGGCGAAAAGCTGTCGCTGCAGATGCACCACCACCGTGCCGAGCACTGGGTGGTCGTCTCGGGCACCGCGCGCGTCACCTGCGGCGACAAGGTCAGCCTGCTGTCGGAAAACGAATCGACCTACATCCCGATCGGCATGAACCACCGCCTGGAAAACCCGGGCAAGCTGCCGCTGCACATCATCGAAGTGCAGTCGGGCAGCTACCTTGGCGAGGACGACATCGTCCGCTTCGAGGATATCTACAAGCGTTCGTAAGCGCGTCTTGCTGATACAGGAACGGGCCGCGAGGCCCGTTTTTTTTATTGGGCCGGGTCCGTAGGGTGGGTTCTCGAACCCACCACAACGGCGCATGCGCACCGCCTGCCCGAGCCGGTGGTCTGTCGGCAACTGCCGAGGCCGGTGGTCTGTCGGCAACTGCCGAGGCCGGTGGTCTGTCGGCATCCTCGTGGTGGGTTCGAGAACCCACCCTACACTCGCACAACATCCCCAAGTCAACAGTGTGAGACCCTCCCACGGCCAGGCATACAATGCCCCGGTCAGTGCATCCTCTCGGGAGTGATCATGAAGACGCTATTTGCCGCCGGCGCGCTCGCGCTGGCCTTGTCCTCGGCGGCGCCGCAGGCAGCCGCGCAGACCGGCGCGCCGCCGCTCGATCCGCTGCTCGAAGGCCAGCTCGAACGCTGGCTCGGCGCCGGCGACCAGGTCTTTGCCAATCTCTACACGCGCCAGCCCGGCGACGATGCGCTGGACTTCCACGCCGCCGCCGACGGCCGCGGCGACACCTTCACGCTGCTGCGCGTGAGCGATCCGCAAGACAACAGCTGGCTGGTCGGCGGCTACAACCCGCAGAGCTGGGAATTCGACGGCGGCTGGAACCTCACCCCGCGCGACTTCCAGCGCACCGCCTTCATCTTCAACCTCACCGAGCCGGCCGTCTACCGCCAGATTCCTACCAGCTTCGAGCTGCCCAGCCAGGGGTCGTTCCAGACCTTCAATGCGCCCGACCAGGGACCGACCTTCGGCGCCGGGGCCGATCTGTTCGTCAACGACAGGCTCGATACCGCCTTTTCCTGGCGCCTGAGCTACGGCAATCCGGACGGGGAAGGGCGGAGCATCGTCGACGGCAGCGTCGGCGGCCAGTTCTTGCGCATCGATGCGCTCGAGATCTACGCCGTGTCGCCGATCCCGGAACCGGCCCAGGCGGCGATGCTGGCGGCGGGCCTGGGCCTGCTCGGCATCGGGATGTCCGGCATCAGGACGTCCGGCATCGGGCTGGCCGGGACTGGGCAACGCCGGCAGCACAGTGCGCGCCGCGGTTCCCCGACGCGCTGCGCCTGACGGCCGGCTCATGGCCCGGCTCCTGCGCACGGCGCAGCTCTTGCTGTTCCTGGTCCTGCATGGCGCCGCGCTGGCGCAGGCGCCATCGTTTGACACCGGCGCGCTGGGGCCGGCGCAGCTGGCCATCGTGGTCAACGACGCCGACCCGGCCAGCGTGGCCGTGGCCGCCTACTACCGCGAGCGGCGCGGCATTCCGGCCGCGAACGTGGTCCATGTGCGCATCCCCGGCAAGCCGCGCAGCCTGGAGCCGGCGCGCTTTCGCCTGCTGAAGGAGGAAATCGACAGCCAGCTCGGCCCCGGCATCGAGGCCGTGCTGATGGTCTGGACCGCGCCGTACGCCGTGGCCTGCAACAGCATCACCGGGGCCTACACCCTCGGCTTCGACGCCGCCCTGTGCCGCGATACCTGCGCCGCCGGCCAGCCCAGCGCCTATTTCAATGCGCCCAGCCGGCGTCCATTCACCAGCCACGGCATGCGCCTGGCCATGCTGCTGCCCACGGAATCGGTAGCGGCAGCCAGGGAGGTGGTCGACCGCGGCGTGACCAGCGGCTTTCGCCCGGTGCCGGCGGGCGCCTATTACCTCACCACCGGCGAAACCGCGCGCAACAGCCGCGCCGCGTTTTTTCCGCCGGCCGGCCGCCTCGTCGCGAAACAGCTCGACGTCAAGCGCCTCCAGGCCGAGGCGCTGGAAAACGCCCGCGACGTCATGCTGTACCAGCTTGGCACGGCCAGCGTCGACAAGCTCGAGACCCTGCATTTCCTGCCCGGCGCCCTGGCCGACCACCTGACCTCGTATGGCGGCGATTTGCTGGGAAGCCGGCAGATGAGCAGCCTGCGCTGGCTGGACGCCGGCGCCACCGCCAGCTACGGCACCGTCAGCGAGCCCTGCAGCCACTGGCAGAAATTCCCGAACCCGGCCGTGCTGCTGCGCCATTACCTGCGCGGCGACAGCGCCATCGAAGCCTACTGGAAGAGCGTGGCCTGGCCGGCCCACGGCCTGTTCATCGGCGAGCCGCTGGCCGCTCCCTACCGGCGGCGCTGATGCACCGCCATCGCCCGCGCAGGCCTCAAGGCTGCGCAATATACGTGCATATGTTGTCGGGATACCTCAGCCGCGCACCGGGGTAGCGATTGCTTGTCATTATCTTGTCAAATTGTGGTTTTATTATCGTTTCTGATAATAAAATGATTAGCCGTAAAGACAAAACGCTTAGCTTCCCTACCACAATCAGGATGCCCATGAAAATGCACGTTGCAAGGAATCACCCAGCCAGCCGACTGACCGTCCTGGCCGCCTCGTTGGCAGGACTATTGACGGGCCTGTCGGCGCCGGCCCTGGCCGCGCCGGCCGATGTGGTCATCAGCCAGTACTACGGCGGCGCCGGCAGTGGCGGCGCGCTCTGGAACAAGGACTTCGTCGAACTGTTCAACCGCAGCAGCGCCCCGGTCAACCTGAGTGGCTGGAGCGTGCAGTACCAGTCGGCAGCGGGTACCAGCTGGGCAGTGATCGCCGCGACGAACACGGTCCTGCAGCCAGGCCAGTATTACCTCGTGACGGCACAAACAGCCGCCACCGGCAGCGACGTCGGCCCAGGCGACGCCTCGGGCGGCCTGGCGCTGTCGGCTACCACCGGCAAGGTGGCGCTGGCCAGCGTCGCCCGGGCCATGAGCACCCCCGAAGGCGAAGCCGTGATCGACATGGTCGGCTTCGGCACCGCCAACCGCTTCGAGGGCAGTAGCGCTGCCCCGGCGCCATCGACCGTGAATTCCATCCAGCGCGGCGAACTCGGCTGCCTCGACACCGACAACAACGGCAACGATTTCAGCGCCGCGCAAGTCGCTGGCCCGCGCCGCGCCAGTTCGCCGCTGAACGCCTGCAACAGTGGCCCGGTCGTGTACCAGATCGTGACCAGCTGCCCGGCCGGCGTGCAGGCCGAATTCGGCAGCGGCGCCATTGCCGCCCTGTCGGCAAGCGACCGCGACAGCATCGTGAACAGCGCCGTCATCGCGTCCGGCGCCGTGCCCGGCATCAGCATCGGCAGCTTCACCGCGGCCGGCGCGGTCGGCGGCACGGCCAACGCTACCCTGAACATCGACCCATCGCTGGCAGCAGGCAACTACCCGCTGACGATTACCTTCGCCAACAACGACGGCCAGGATGCCAGCTGCAACGTCGCCGTGAGCGTGGCCGGCCAATTGACCATCCCGCAAATCCAGGGTCCGAACCCGAAGAGCGCCTACAACAACACCGTGCAGACCACGCAAGGCGTCGTCACCCACAAGGTCGGCAGCGGCTACTTCCTGCAAGACGCGAACGGCGATGGCGACCCGGCCACCTCGGACGGCATCTTCGTCTTCAGCAACAATGCCGGCGTCAACGTGGGCGACCTGGTGCGCATCACCGGCACCGTCACCGAATACACGCCAAGCGGCGCCGCCCGTTCCTATACCGAATTCAAGGACCTGACTGCGACCACGAAAATCGGCGCCGGCTACAGCGTCGCCCCGACGAATATCGAACTGCCGACCGACCTGGCGCGCGTGGAAGGCATGCTGGTGCGCTTCACGAATGCCCTGACGGTGAACGGCAACGCCTACCTGGGCGACCGTGGCGAACTGGTGCTGTCGAACGGCCGCCGCGAAATCCCGACCAACCGTTACCCGGCAGGTTCCGCCGAAGCGCGTGCGCTGGCACAGGAAAACGCAGCCAACGTCATCGTCCTCGACGACAATATCTTCACGACGCCCGCCACGATCCCCTACCTGGCCGCGGACGGCACCGTGCGCAGCGGCGACACCGTCACCGACCTGACGGGCGTGATCGACTTCGGCGCCCAGGGCGGCGGCGGCGCGGCCTTCAAGCTGCAGCCGACCGTGGCCCCGACCTTCTCGCGCACCAACGAGCGCACCCCGGCGCCGGTGCTGGCGGCGGGTAATGTGAAAGTGGCCAGCGCCAACGTGCTGAATTTCTTCACCACCTTCACGAATGGCGGCGATGCCTGGGGCCGCACCGGCCAGAGCTGCACGCTCGGCGGCACCACGCGCGCCTCGAACTGCCGCGGCGCCGACAACCTGGCCGAATTCGTGCGCCAGCGCGACAAGATCGTCGAATCGCTGGGCGCCATCAACGCCGATGTCGTCGGCCTGATGGAAATCGAGAACAATGGCGATACCACCACGTCCTACCTGGTGGAGCAGCTCAACGCCAAGCTCGGCGCCGGCACCTATGCCGTCGTGCCAAAGCCGGCCACCACCGGCACCGACGCGATCCGCGTGGCCATGATCTACAAGCCGGGCGCGGTCAGCCTGGTGGGCAATGCACTGTCGGATGGCGACGCCGTCAACAACCGTCCGCCGATCGCCCAGACCTTCAAGGCTGCGAACGGCGGCAAGTTCTCGCTGGTCGTGAATCACCTGAAATCGAAAGGCAGCTGCGGCGGTGGCGCCGGCAATACCGACAGCGGCGACGGCCAGGGCTGCTGGAATGCCACCCGCGTCGAACAGGCCGCCCGCCTGCGCGACTACTTCCTGCCGCTGGTGGCGGGCGCCGCCAACGACAGCGACATCCTGGTGGTGGGCGACATGAACGCCTACGGCCATGAAGACCCGATCCGCCTGCTGAACGCGGGCGGCTACGTGAACGAGATCGAGCGCTTCGTGCGTGCGCAAGGCATTCCTTACTCGTACGTGTTCGGCGCCGAAAGCGGCTACCTGGATCATGCGCTGGCCAGCAACAGCCTGTCGGGCCAGGTGGCGGGCGTGACCGAGTGGCACAACAACGCCGACGAACCGGACGCGATCGACTACAACCTGAACGACACCGCCGAGGACCCGTACGTGCGCAATGCTTACCGTGCCTCGGACCACGACCCGGTGGTGGTCAGCCTGAACCTGGCGCCGCCCTATGCCGACGTCACGGCATCGGTGGCCCTGACCAAGTCGAGCATCGTGGTCAACCGCGTTACCGGCAAGTACAGCGGCAGCGTGACGGTGAAGAACACGAGCGGCGCGGCCATCAGCGGTCCGCTGCACCTGGTGCTGCAAGGCTTGCCAGGCGGCGTCACGCTCGACAACAAGAACGGCGTCGTTGACGGCGCGCCTTACATCACGCTGGCGAACACCACGCTGGCCCCTGGCGCATCGGTCACCGTCACCACCACCTTTACCAACCCATCGAAAGTCGGCATCGGCTACAACGCCAAGCTGCTCTCGGGCTCTTTCTAAGTTTAAGGAACCGAACCATGTTTAACCTGAAAAACCTGTTCGCCCGTGCCATGCTGGCTCTGATGCTGGTCACCGGCGCCGGCGCCGCCTCGGCAGGCCCGACCTACCAGGTCACCATCGACACCCAGGGCCTGAGTGGCACCGGCATGCTCGACTTCGCCTTCCTCGGCCTGGAGTCGGCCGGCGCCGCCACCGCCTACCTGAGCAACTTCAGCGGCGACTTCGGCGACTTCTGGCTTGAAGGCGACGTCACCGGCGACCGCGACACCGGCATCCTTTTCGGCAACTCGGTGTTCTTCAACGACTACCTGCAGGCCGTGAACCTGGGCGGCGTGTTCCGCTTTAACGTGATGTTCGACTTCGCCGGCGAAGGCGATGGCATGACCCTGGGCGTGGCGCTGTACGACGAGTTCTTCACCACCTACCTGGGCGCGGAAGGCAACCTGGTGCAGTTCGACCTGATGCCGGGCAGCGGCGTGACCGTGTCGGCTGCCGACGGTGTGGCCCGCGTGGCCGAAGTGCCGGAGCCGGCATCGATGGCCATGCTGCTGGCCGGCCTGATCCTGCTGGGCTGGACGCTGCGCCAGCGCCGCATGCCTTAAGTCTTACGGCATGCCGCCGGCCTGGTGTGCCGGCGTAAAAAAGGCCCGCCCGGCTTAGCTGGGCGGGCCTTTTTTCGCGCCGGTTTTCGTGTCGATGCTTAGCCATTGTCCTGGGCTGCACGGCGCATGGCGTCGATGCGGAAAGCTTCGGCATTGCCGTCGATAATGCGCAGGCCGGCGCAGCCGTCGGCTGCGCAGTCGGGGGCAGGGGTCTGGCCGACGGCGGCCGGATCGACCGAGAGGTCGACGGCATGGGTGGCGGCGGCAGATACGGCGACAGAGGCGATGACAGCGGCGGTCTGGATTGGTGCGCCGGCCGTGTCGCTTGCCGCGCCGCCGCAGGCGCTGAGGAAGGCGGCAAACAGGGAAGCGGCGAGAATGGTGCGAATGTATTGGGTATGCATGGTGGAAGAAGCAGGCTCGTCAGTCGATGAAACGATTGTAGCCTCAAATTTTTCCTTGAATCAATTTATTTTCGTAAAAATGGGCGAAGATAAAAGATTATGAACGCAAGAAGGCATCAGGATAGGCGCAGATGAATGGTGATTGTGGGAAATATCCTACGAGAAATATCAGATGCGCCATAGAACGATTGCTGCCACCTCGTCGCATCCGTGCCACAGCGTGTGCTACGGCTGTTAGCGCCTCAGGAAGGCGAAGTAAATGAAACATGCCGTCTCTTCCCAAGCAAATCGTTCGTGCTTGACCATTGATGGCACAAGCGTATGATGAGCCGATGCGAAAACTTGTTCTTCTTTCATTGCTGGCCTGCGCGGCCTGCACGACCCGGGCCGACGCGCCAGCCGAGTCTCCAGCCCCACTTCCGGCCACGCCGCAGGTTGTCCAGCCGGCCGTGTCCGCACCTGGCGCGAGTGGCACGCTGGGCCAGATCAGCGGTCTGATCGGCAAGGCCGAATGCACCTCCGACCAGCAATGCCAGGTCCTGCCCGTGGGCGCACGTCCCTGCGGCGGGCCGGCCAGCTACCTGGCCTGGTCGAATGCCAGGACCTCCGGCGCCGAACTGCAGGCCCTGGCCGACCGCCACCGCAGCGAGCAGCAGGCGAGCAATACGCGTTCCGGCATGGTCTCCGACTGCCGCGCCATCGCACCGCCGGCGGCGGCTTGCCGGGCAGGGACCTGCCAGTTGACCGATGCCGTCTCGGCGCAATAAACGCTTGTTCTTCACGCCTGAACCTGCCGAATGGCGGCGCGAGGCGGCATGCTGACGCGCCTGCGCAACCTGTTCGGCGCGCGTGCCGCACGCGCCCCGGCGGCGCCGCCGGTGGTGCAGCATGCGGTGGCCGCACCGCTCGAGGTAGCAAGCGGCAGTGCACCTGCGTTTCGCGTTGCCGAACATTGCTGGGGACAGCAGGGCTATCCCATCATGGATTGGGCGGCGGCCGCCCGCTGGGTCGACGTACTCCCAGCCGAGGAACAGGCGTCGGCCTGGATCGCCATCGAACGCGCCTGGCTGCTGCACCTGCGCGATGCGCTCGGCGCCGGCTTCCGGCTGACGGAATCCGGGAACTGCCTGTTGCTGGCTGCGCTGGAAGACAATGTCGCAAATGCCGCGCTCGGCTTCATGGAGCGCACGCTCAAGCGCGTCGTCCGCACGCTCGACGGCATTGCCCAGGTAACGCCCGAGGGCAAGGACATCCTGATCGTGTTCGACGACGAGGATTCCTATTACCGCTATGTGTCGCATGCGTATCCCGGAGGCGGCGAATTCGCCAACAGCGGCGGCATGTACATCAATGGCGGTTGCGGCCATTTCGTCACCGTCAGGCGCGACCTGAGCGCCATCGAGCCCGTCATCGCCCACGAAATGACGCACGGCTGCCTCGCGCACCTGCCGATTCCGCTCTGGCTGAACGAGGGCTTGGCCGTGAATACCGAACAGCGCCTGACCGGGGTGCAGGGATCGGTCCATACGCCCCAGGAACTGCGCGGCATGCAACTCGCCTTCTGGAGCGAGGCGACCATCCGGGAATTCTGGTCCGGGCATGCGTTCCAGCGGCTGGACGACGGCAATCTGCTGTCCTACGACCTGGCGCGCATCCTGGTGGCGTACATGGCCAAGGATTGGGCGGCGTTCCGGCCGTTCGTGCTGGCGGCGCATCACGCTGATGGCGGTGCGCAGGCGGCACGCGACTGCCTGGGCGCCGATCTGGGCGAACTGGTGTGCGCCTTGCTGGGGCAAGCCCATGCGCCGGAATGGAGTCCTGCGCCATTCGCGAGGATTCCGGAATGAAGGCGAGGGCCGATGTCGCCGTAGTCGACCACCATGACAGGCGTGTGACAAACCGACAAATGCTCTGACATTGCCGCGCCGGCAGCACCTGGCAAGCTTTTGCGTTGCCTCGCAGACACCACCATGATAGTCTGCACGGATGCGGCCGCCCCGGCCGAACCAGGAGTGTGTTGGATGGCTGAAGCAATGTTCGTCGGATCCCGTGGCAAGCGCGCACAAGGTTTCACCTTGCTCGAACTGCTGGTGGTCATCGTGATCATCGGCCTGCTCGCAGCCTATGTCGGCCCCAAGTATTTCAGCCAGCTCGGCAAGTCGGAAGTGACGATTGCGAAAGCCCAGATCGACGCCTTCGAGAAGTCGCTCGACACCTACCGCCTCGACGTCGGCCGCTACCCGAGCGGCGAAGAAGGCCTGGCCGCCCTGATGACCGCCCCGGCCAGCGCCGGCGCCAAGTGGAATGGCCCCTACCTGAAGAAGGGCGTACCGGCCGACCCGTGGGGCCACGCATATCAATACCGTTCGCCGGGCGCCAAGGGAGAATACGAGATTGTCTCGTTCGGCAAGGACGGCCAGCCAGGCGGTAGCGGCGACAACGCCGACATCTCCTCGCTCTGATCCGGCTCCCCATTCCACCTATCCGGGCACGTCTTCATGCAGTTTGCAGTACGCACCCTCGCGTCCGACCTGTCGATCGCCAGCGTCGTCGTCGACGCGCTCGACGAAGCCGACGCGCGCCGCCAGGTTGAACTGCGCGGCCTGCACGTCAGCGCGGTCGAGCCGGCCGGCGGTCATCGTTTGCAGCGCGCGCGCGGCGGCAAGCTCTCCATCGTCCTGTTCAGCCAGGAGCTGCTGGCGCTGCTGAAGGCGGGCCTGGGCATCGTCGAAGGCCTGGAAGCGCTGCTGGAAAAGGAAGCCAACCCGGCCGCGCGCGTGGTGCTCGAGCGCCTGCTGGCCGGCCTGCGCGAGGGCAAGCGCTTTTCCAGCGTGCTGGCAAGCCAGCCCGCGCTGTTCCCGCCGCTGTACGTCGGCATCGTGCGCGCCGCCGAAGGCACCAGCGATCTGCCGCGCGCGCTGGCGCGCTACATCGACTACCAGCAGCGCATCGACACCGTGCGCGCGAAGATCGTCAGCGCCTCGATCTACCCGGTGATCCTGCTGTGCGTGGGCGGCGGCGTCAGCGCTTTCCTGATCGGCTACGTGGTGCCGCGCTTCGCCGAGGTCTACCAGGGCGCGGGGCGCAACCTGCCGTGGATGTCGCAGCTGCTGCTGGAGTGGGGACAGTTCGCGTCCAGCCACGGCATGCCCATCCTGTTCTGCGCGCTGGCGCTGCTGGCGCTGGCCATCGCAGGCGCGCGCCGCCTGCTCAGGAGCGGCGGCCTTGCGCGCCTGCTGGCGCGCCTGCCCGGTATCGGCGAACGCGCGCGCATCTACGAGCTGTCGCGCCTGTATCTCACGCTCGGCATGCTGAGCGAGGGCGGCATCACCATCGTCAACGCCATCGAGACCGTGCAGTCGATGGTCTCGCCGGCGCTGCGCCAGTCGCTGGCGCAGGCGCGCGCCGCCATCGAATCGGGCCGCCCCCTGTCGGATGCCTTCGAAGCGCATGGGCTCACTACGCCGATCTCGCTGCGCATGCTGCGCGTGGGCGAGCGCACCGGCGACATGGGGCCGATGCTCACGCAATCGGCCGCCTTCTACGACGGCGAGATCAGCCGCTGGATCGACCGTTTCACGCGCACCTTCGAGCCGCTCCTGATGGCGGCCATCGGCCTGGTGGTGGGCGCCATCGTGGTGCTGCTCTACATGCCGATCTTCGACCTGGCGGGAGACATGTCGTGAGCGCGTCCGGTACCATGGTGCTGCTCGATGCGGCCATGCTGGCGCGCGCGCGTGCGCAGAGCCGCCAGTCGCAGCGTTCTCTGGTGGCCGAGCTCGAAGCCATCAGCGGTTTCGAGCCGCGCCAGCTGGTGCGGGCGCTGGCCGAACCCTTCGGCTTGACGGTGATGGAAACGGCCGAGATGCTGAGCCAGGAGCCCGCCTTCGACCGGCTGCCGCTGGCCCAGGCCATGGCGCGCCACTGCGTGCTGCTGCGCGGCGCGGGCGGCCAGGTGACCGGCGTGATCGCCGACCCCTTCGACCTCGACCAGCAGACCTGGCTGTCCAGCATGGCCGGCGCCACGCCGCGAGCGCCGCTGCACCTGCGCCTGGCGCTGCAGTCCGACATCCAGGCCTATCTGTCGCGCCAGGAAGCCTCGGCGCGCGCCGTGGACACGCTCGCGCCCGGCGGCGCCGACGCCCGGCGCGACGGCAAGACCGCCGCCGTGCTGTCGTTCGCCTCGGTGTCGGAAGCGGGCAGCCCGGCCGTCAAGCTGGTCAACTCGACGCTCTACGACGCCCTGAAGGCCGGCGCCTCGGACATCCACCTGGAAAGCACGGCCACCGGCATCGCCGTCAAGTACCGCGTCGACGGCGTGCTCGATCATGCGGCCTCGGTCGGCGGCATCGAGCTGGCCGAGCACATCATCTCGCGCCTGAAAGTGCTGGCCGAACTCGACATCGCCGAGCGCCGCATTCCGCAGGACGGCAGCTTTCGCGTCGAGTCCGGCGGGAGGGAGATCGATTTGCGCGTCTCGATCATGCCCAGCATTCACGGCGAGGATGCGGTGATCCGAATCCTGGACAAGCGCGCCATGATCGAGGCCTACGGCGCGCTGACCCTGGAAGCCCTGGGCTTCGATGCGCCGTCGCTGGCCACGCTGCGCATGCTGGCCCAGGAAGCCTACGGCATGCTGCTGGTGACCGGGCCCACCGGCTCGGGCAAGACTACCACCCTGTACGCGGCGCTTACCGAAATCCACAACGGCCGCGAAAAGATCATCACCATCGAAGACCCGGTCGAATACCAGCTGCCCGGCATCCTGCAGATCCCGGTCAACGAAAAGAAGGGCCTCACGTTTGCGAAGGGCCTGCGCTCGATCCTGCGCCACGACCCCGACAAGATCATGGTCGGCGAGATCCGCGACCGCGAGACCGCCGAGATCGCGGTGCAGTCGGCGCTCACCGGCCACCTGGTGCTGACGACCGTCCACGCCAACAATGTATTCGACGTGTTTGGCCGCTTCACCCACATGGGCATCGATCCGTATGCATTTGTCTCGGCCCTGAACGGCATCTGGGCCCAGCGCCTGGTGCGCATGAACTGCCCGCACTGCGCGGTGCGCTACACGCCCACCGACCACGAGCTGGTAGCGGCACGCCTGGAGCGCGAGGCCGCCGAAGACTACCTGTTCATGCGCGGCAAGGGCTGCGGCGATTGCCGCGGCACCGGCTACAAGGGCCGCCGCTCGATCGCCGAGATCCTGACCCTGAACGACGAGATCCGCGAGCTGATCGTCGACAAGCAGCCGATCCGGCGCATCAAGGCCGCCGCCCACGCCAACGGCACGCGCAGCCTGCGCATGGCCGCGCTCGACCTGGTGCGGCGCGGCGCCACCACGCTCGACGAAATCAAGCGGGTGACCCAGCATGCCTAGACTGCCCGGACAAGCGCTGCGCCTGGGGCTGGGCCACGACAGCCTGGCCCTGATCCGCGTCGGCCGCGACGCGACGGTGCTGGCCGAAGCGTCCCTGGGCGATGTCCACGATCCGCAGGCGCTGCGGCAGGGGCTGCGCGCGCTGCTGGCCGGAACCGCAGTGGCAGGCTGGCCGCTGACCGTGGTGCTGGCCGATGAACTGGTGCGCATGTGGCAGGTGGCGCCGCCGCCCGCCGCGGCCCATCTGGCCGACCTGGAGGCCGCCGCCGCCATGCGCTACCAGGCCCTGTTCGGCGCGCCGCCGGGCGGCTGGAAGATCGCCGCCGACTGGCAGGCTGCGCGGCCTTTCCTGGCCGCCGCGCTGCCGCTGGCGCTGCTCGAGGTGCTTGAGGAAGCGGCGCGCGAAGCGCGCTGCCACCTGGTCGAGATCGTGCCGCAGTTCGTGGCCGCCATGAACGCCTGGCGCCGCCTGCACCGTCCGGGCGCCTGGTTCGGCCTGATGCACGGCCAGGTCCTGACCCTGGCCGCCTACGACGGCCGCACCCTGGTGGCCTTGCGCACAACCGTGGTGCCGCCCGGCGCCGACCGCGACTGGCTGGAAAGCCACGTGGCGCGCGAGGCGCTGCGCGTGGGCGTGGGGCGGCCCGAGCGGGTGCAGGTGTGCGGGCCGGCGCCGCGCAGCTGGGCCAGCCACGAAGGGCGCCTGAAGTTCGGCTGCACGCTGCTCGACGGCGAAGGCGCCGGCGGCCAGTCGGGCGCCGTACGCCTGGCCTGTACCGGGAGCCCGGCATGAAGCGCGTGCGTCTCGATTTCGCGCGCCCGGGCCTGCGCCGCGCGCTGTTCCTGGCGCCGCCCGGCGTCTGGGGCCCGGTCATGGGCGCACTCGCCGTGTGCTGCGCCGCGCTCGTGCAGGCGCTCGATTACCGCGAGGCGCGCGAGGAAGTCGATGCCCTGCAGGCGGCCCTGCGCGCCCGCGCCGGCGTGCAGCCCGCGCCCGCCCTGCAGCCCGCGTTGCCGCCGACAACGCGAAAAGCGCCGCCGAGCGAACAGCAGGCCACGGCCGTAAATGCCGCCGTCATGCAGCTGAACCTGCCGTGGCGTGCCCTGCACGACGCGGTGCGCGCGGCGACGCCGGCCTCGGTGGCGCTGCTGGCGCTGGAGCCGGATGCGCGCAAGCGTGTGCTGCGCATCACGGCCGAGGCGCGCACCAGCGACGACATGATCGGCTACGTCGAAAAACTGCAGGAGCAGGGCGTATTCGGCGCCGCCACCCTGGTGCGCCACGAGATCGGCGAGCAGGACCCGAACCGGCCGCTGCGCTTCCAGGTCGATGCCGAGTGGGGCGCGCCATGAAGCGGCCGCAGTTTGCCGCGCCGGCGCTGCGCCTGCGCCTGGCCCTGCGCGCCGCCAGTCCCGTGCTGCTGGCCGCGCTCCTGCTGGGCGCAGCCGGCATCGCCGCGCTGGCCTGGCTGCTGCCGGCGCGCGCAGCGCTGGAAGCCGAGCGCGAACTGGCGCGCCGCGCCGCCGCCTTGCCGCCGCCGCTGCAGCGCGTGGTTCCGGCGCAGACGGCCGATGCCAACCTGGCCCTGTTCTACGCGACCCTGGGCGACAGGCGCTACGCCGAACGGCAGATCAAGACCCTGTTCGACATCGCCGCCAAGACCGGCCTGAGCCTGCGCCAGGGCGAATACAAGAGCGGCTACGACCGCAACGGCAAGCTGCACACCTACCAGATCAACCTGCCGGTGCAGGGCAGCTATGGCCAGGTGTGGCAATTCGCGCTGCAGGCGCTGCGCGCGATTCCCTTCGCCTCGCTCGACGACATCAGCTTCAGGCGCGACAGCATCGGCCAGGCGAACGTCGAGGCGCGCCTGCGGCTGACGCTGTATTTAGCCGATCCTGTGGCCGATCCTGTGGCCGCGCCTGTAGCCGTGCCTGTGGCCGCGCCTGTGGCCGCCGCGTCGGGAGCGCCGCGATGAAACCGCGCCACATGTTGATGGGCGCGGCGCTGGCGCTTGCCGCCGGCCTCGCCGCCTTCGGCGACAAGTCGCCGGATGACGCGGTGGCCGAGGCGGTCGAGCGTCCGGTGCAGGCGACGCAGGCGGCACCGCAGGCCGCGGCCAGGCAGCGCGCAGCCGAGGCCAAGGTGGCGATCCTGCGCCTGCAGCCGCGCGCGACCCTGATCGGCGACGCCGGCGGCAGCGGCGGCGATGTGTTCGGCAGCCAGGACTGGACACCGCCGCCGCCACCACCGCCACAGCAAACCGCAGCGCCGCTGCCGCCGGTGGCGCCGCCCTTGCCCTTCACCTTCATCGGCAAGTCGGTCGAAGACGGCAAGTGGGAGGTCTACCTGGCGAGCGGCGAGCGCACCCACATCGCGGTCGAGGGCGGCACGCTCGACGGCGCCTGGCGTGTCGAGCGCATCGCGCCGCCGCTGATGACCCTGACTTACCTGCCGCTGAACCAGGTTCAGCAGCTCAATATTGGAGCATTCGACTAATGGTACGTTCCCGCATCCGTTCCGTCGCCGCCGTGGGCCTGGCGTGCACGCTGCTCGCGGGCTGCGCGGCCCAGCGCGCCTACCAGGAGGGCAATGCCCTGGTTGCACGGGAAGAGGTCGGCGCCGGCCTGGCGAAATACCGCGAGGCGGTGGCTGCCGACCCCGGCAACCCGCTGTACCGCGCCGCCTACCTGCGCGCGCGCGACGGCGCCACCGTGCGCCTGATCGACGGGGCCGAGCGCGACCTTGCCGGCGGCCGCGCCGAGGAAGCGCGCAGCGCCTTTGCGCGCGTGCTCGAGATCGATCCGGCCAACGAGCGTGGCCGGGCCGGCATGCGCCAGCTCGAAGCCGATGCGCGCCACAGCGCGCTGATCGAGGCCGCCACGGCCGACGTCGCGAAAAAAGACTACGAGGCCGCGCGCCAGAAGCTGTCGGCCATCCTCACCGAACGCCCGCTGCACGAGCGCGCGCGCCTGATGCTGAACGAAGTGAACGAGCTGGCGGTGGCGCCGACCTCCGAGAACGCCCTGGCCGCCGCCTTCCGTAAACCCATCAGCCTGGAGTTCCGCGACGCGCCGCTGCGCCAGGTCTTCGAGATCATCGCGCGCCACTCGGGCCTGAACTTCGTGTTCGACAAGGACGTGCGCTCGGACGGGCGCACCTCGATCTTCCTGAAGAACAGCACCGTGGAAGCGGCCGTGCACTTCCTGCTGGTGACCAACCAGCTCGAGCGCCAGGTCATGGACGGCAACACCATCCTGGTCTACCCGAACGTGGCCGTAAAGCTCAAGGAATACCAGGAGATGACGGTCAAGACCTTTTATCTCGCGAACGCCGAGGCCAAGACCATCGCCAACACCTTCAAGACCATTTTGAAGTCGCGCGACGTCGTCATCGACGAAAAGCTGAACCTGGTGATCCTGCGCGACAGCCCGGAGGCGATCAAGCTCGCAACCCAGCTGGTGGCCCTGCAGGACGTGCCCGAGCCGGAAGTCATGCTCGACGTCGAGGTCCTGGAAATCAAGCGCAGCCGCCTGATGGACCTGGGCCTGAGCTGGCCGCCCAGCCTTGGCTTTGCGCCGGTGATGGCAGCCCAGGGCGCACCGATCACGATCAATACCTTGCGTGGCCTGAATAGCAGCAACATCGGCGTCACCGGCATCGGCGCCACCCTGAACGCCAACAAGACCGACACCGATTCGAACACCCTCGCCAACCCGCGCATCCGCGTGCGCAACAAGGAAAAGGCCAAGGTCGTGATCGGCGACCGGGTGCCGAACTTCACCACAACGGTCTCGACCGGCGTGGGCGGTTTCGCCTCGCAGTCGATCACCTATGTCGACGTCGGCCTGACCCTGAACGTCGAGCCGACCATCTACCTGAACAACGAAGTCGGCATCCGCATCTCGCTCGAGGTCAGTAACCTGATCGACTCGATCAAGACCAACGACGGCTCGGTGGCCTATCGCATCGGCACGCGCTCGGCGCAGACCATGCTGCAATTGAAGGACGGCGAGAACCAGGTGCTGGCGGGCCTGATCAGCAGCGAAGACCGCACCAGCGGCAGCAAGGTGCCGGGCGTGGGCAGCCTGCCGGTGCTGGGCCGCCTGTTCGGCAGCACGCGCGACTCGAACGACCAGACCGAGATCGTGCTGTCGATCACGCCGCACCTGGTGCGCACCATCCAGCGCCCGCCGGCCGGCGCGTCGGAATTCGGCGCCGGCACCGAGGCCAGCTTCCGCCGCCGTCCCGACCCCGCCGTACGCTTGCCGGCCGTGGCGCCGGCGCCGGGTGCGCGTGCGCTGCCGCCCGCACAGCCGTCGAATGCCCAGCCGGTATCGCCACCGCTCGGCCAGCCGGCGGCGCCCGGTGTGCCGCCGCCGGTTACCGGCATCCCGCTGTCGCAACCGGTCGGCACCACGCCGCAGGTGACGCCGCAGGTAATGCCGCAGGTAATGCCGATTCCCGCGCCGGTCACGACCCCGATCCCGAACCAATGATGCAGACCCGTAGGGTGGACGGCTTTTGTAATCCAGTCCCCCGGACTGGATTACGCCACGCGGTCAAGCCAGGCTCGCATCAACGCGGCAATGGCAAGGCGCGTCCCCGCGGCTTCACCCTGATCGAACTCCTGGTCACCCTCACCATCCTGGCCCTGCTGGCCACGCTGGTGATCCCGGTCGGCCAGACCGTCGTCCAGCGCCGCAACGAAGCCCAGCTGCGCCAGTCCCTGCGCGAGATCCGCTCCGCCATCGACACCTACAAACGCGCCAGCGACGAAGGCCGCGTCAGGAAGACCTCCGGCGCCACCGGCTACCCGGCCAAACTGGAATTATTGGTCGAAGGCGTGACCGACCTGCGCAGCCCGAAGGGAGCCAAGATCTACTTCCTGCGCCGCCTGCCGCGCGACCCTTTCAATCCTGATCCGGAACTGGCCGACGCCGCCACCTGGGGCAAGCGCAGCTACGCCAGCGAAGCCGAGGAGCCGAAAGAGGGCGACGATGTCTACGACGTCTACTCGACTTCCGGCAAGACCGGCCTGAACGGCATCCCCTACAAGCGCTGGTGAGACCATGACGAGCATGAATCCCAGGCGCGGCTTTACCCTGATCGAACTGCTGGTGGTGCTCGGCATCGTCGCCTTGCTGCTGACCCTGGCCGTGCCGCGCTTCTTCCCGAGCGTCGACAAGACGAAAGAGACCATCCTGCTCGACAACCTGCGCAACACGCGCGCCGTGATCGACCAGTACCACGCCGACACCGGCCGCTATCCGGACTCGCTGGAGCAGCTGGTCGAGAAAAAATACCTGGCGCGGGTGCCGGTCGACCCGGTGACCGAGAGCGAGAGCACCTGGGTGGTCGTGGCGCCCGAGGCCGACGGCGAGCAGGGCGCCATGTACGACATCCGCAGCGGCGCGCCCGGCAATGGCCGCGACGGCCGCCCCTACGCCGAATGGTAGCGCGGCCCGCCCGTCACGCGGCCGGCTTCACCTACGTCGGCATGGTGTTTTTTGTCGCCATCCTGGGCCTGGTCGGCGCGGCCACGCTGAAAGTCGACTCGCTGCTGCGCCGCGCCGCCGCCGAGCAGGACCTGCTCGAGATCGGCGCCGAATTCAGCGAGGCCCTGCGCAGCTATGCCGCCGCCACGCCGCGCGGCTCCCCGACTGCGCCGCCGACCCTGCAGGAGCTGTTGAAGGATCCGCGCTTTCCCGGCACGCGGCGGCATTTGCGGAAAATCTTCGTCGACCCGGTCACGGGCAAGGACGAGTGGGGCATCGTGTACCAGGGCGACAAGACCGGCGTGCTGGCGGTGTACAGCCTGTCGCAGGCGCAGCCGCTGAAGCTGGCGAATTTCGACGCGCGCTTCCTGAACTTCGAGAACAAGGAGCACCTGTCGGAGTGGAAGTTCACGGCGACCGGGCAGGGCGTGAGCGTGACGGTGCCGAGCAACATCGCGCCGCCGCCGGGTACGCCAGGCACGCCGGAAGCGCCGGCGCCGCTGTTCCCGGCTCCGGGCACGCAACCGGCACCTGGTACGCCTGCCGTGCCGGTTCCGCCGTCCGCCCCGCCCGAGCAGCCGGCACCCGAAACCGAACCACCCCCGGAACCCGAAGAGCCGCCATCGCAGCCGGAAGCGCCGGAAGTGGAGCCAGCACCGGACCCGCCGCCTGGCGAGCCGGCAGAGCCGCCGCAGCCGCCACAGCAGGTACGGCGCTGATTACTTGGCGCGGCGCTTGAAGTCGCGCGGGCGGAAGCCCAGCACGCCCAGCACGCCGAAATAGGTGATGCCGCACAGGGCGATGATGCCGAGCAGGGCGCCGGCGCGCAGCAGCGGATGGGCGCGCAGCGCGATCCAGTCGAACTGGATCTGGCAGAACCAGGCCACGGCCCCCATCGCCGACACCGCCACGACCAGCTTCAGGAAGAACGCACCCCAGCCCGGCAGCGGCACGTAGATGGCGCGCTTGCGCAGGCCGCGGTAGAGCAGGGCGGCGTTCAGGCAGGCGGCGACGCCGATCGACAGCGCCAGTCCGGCCACGCCCAGCAGCGGCACGAAGGCCAGGTTCATCAGCTGGGTGGCCACCAGCGTGCCGACCGCGATGTACACCGGCGTGCGCACTTCCTGGCGCGCGAAAAAGGCCGGCGCCAGCGTCTTGACCAGGATGAAGCCGAGCAGGCCGGCGCTGTAGGCCATCAGCGGCATGGACGAGGCATTCACAGCGGCGGCGTCGAAGGCGCCGTAGTGGAACAGGGTTGAGATCATCGGCGTGGCCATGGTCGCCAGGCCGACCGCCGCCGGAATCGACAGCAGGAAGGTCAGGCGCAGGCCCCAGTCCAGCAGCGAGGAGTATTCCTGGGTGTCGCCTTCGGTATTCGCCTTGGCCAGGCCGGGCAGCAGGATGGTGCCGAGGGCCACGCCGAGCAGGGCGGTCGGCAGTTCCATCAGGCGGTCGGCGTACTGCAGCGCGGTGACGGCGCCGGCTGCCAGGCTGGCGGCAATCGTGGTGTTGATCAGGAGGCTGATCTGGGCCGCGGCGACGGCGAACACGGCCGGTCCCATCTTGCCCAGCATGCGGCGCACGCCGGCGTCGCGCAGGCCGGTGAAAGGATTGACCGACAGCCGCGGCAGCATGCCGAGCTTGATCAGCGGCGGCAGCTGCAGCGCCACCTGCAGTATGCCGCCGATGCACACGCCGACCGCCATTGCATAGATCGGCTGCTCGAAATGATCGGCCAGCACGACGGCGGCAAAGATGAAGGAGAGGTTCAGCAGCACCGGCGTGAACGCGGGAATCTTGAACTGGCGCCAGGTGTTCAGCACGCCGCTGGCCATGGCGACGAAGGCCATGCAGGCGATGTAGGGGAACATCATGCGCGTCATGACCACGGCGGCATCAAAAGCGGCCGGCTCGCGCTGCAGCCCGCCGCCGATCCAGAGGATCAATACCGGGGCGGCGATGATGCCGACGATGCTGGTCAGCACCGTCGCCCAGATCAGTACGGTGGCCACATGGTCGACCAGGGTCTTGGTGGCTTCCTGGCCGTGCCTGGTCTTGTATTCGGTCAGGATGGGCACGAAGGCCTGGGAGAAGGCGCCTTCGGCGAACAGGCGCCGCAACAGGTTCGGCAGGCGGAACGCGATGTTGAAGGCGTCGGTGAAGTTCGAGGCGCCGAAGGCGGCGGCGAACAGGCTTTCACGCAACAGGCCGGTGATGCGCGACACCATGGTCATGCTGGAGATGGCGGCGAGGGTCTTGAGCAGATTCATGGGCCGAGATTATAACTGTGCAACACCTCGCGCGGCCCGGGTTCGGTGGGTTTTGTGAATAATGAATTGCCGGGAAGGGATTCCTTCGCTATAATCGTGGGCTGTACTGAATTCTGTTAGCAGACACTTATGTTTGGCAGGCACTGGAATGGGCCAGTTTGACTCGCTAATGTTTGCAAACGCAACTTGACCCCGATTTAGGAAATTCCATGGCAAATACCGCACAAGCACGCAAGCGCGCTCGTCAAGCAGTTAAGCAAAACGCACACAACAGCGCCCAGCGCTCGACCCTGCGTACCGCAATCAAGGCCGTCCGCAAAGCCATCCAGGCTGGCGACAAAGCCGCTGCAACCAGCATCTTCCAGTCGTCCGTGTCGACCATCGACAGCATCGCCGACAAGAAGATCATCCACAAGAACAAGGCCGCTCGCCACAAGAGCCGCCTGGCTGCTGCCCTGAAAGCCCTGTCGGCCTAATAGACCGGTTGGCGCGCGGCACACGCCGCGCTGGCAGTACAGTGGAAGAAAGACCCGCCCGACGCATGTCCGGCGGGTTTTTCCGCTTTGTGCTTCTGCGTGTTCATCCGATTGTCTTTTGGGACACGTGCTTATGCATGGGCGTAGGGTGGGCACTCGTGCCCACGCGGTCGTGCCCACGTGCACCGCACCGTTTCGCGGAGCCCCGCAATGGTTCGCCGCTGCTCGCATGGTGATACCGCGTGGGCTCGAGAGCCCACCCTGCAAGAGCAACGGCCAAACCCAAACGTTATCCCCCATCACTTTCGCGCCGACGTCCATGCCAGGCACCCTGCCACCCACGCCGAATTGCTCACCACCCAGGCCCCGTGCCGGTAGAGCAGGGCAGTGCGGCTTTGATCCCGCACATCCAGCGCCCACACATCCCCCGACGGCGCCGACCACAAGATCCGCCCGTCCACCGCCTCGATCCCGGCAAACACCTGGCTTGGCGTCGTGCCCGGCTTGAAGAACACCATCACCGTATTTACGTTCGGCGGCGGCAGCGCCGCCACCGGGCCGCCGGCCAGCACCGCCGCCGCCAGCATCGCCGCGCCAGTCCTGCCGCCAAGCGCGCCGCCGTTCCGGTCCCGCCCCAGCCACCAGCCCAGCGCCACGAAGGCCACGCCAAACACGAAGAACCACAGTAAATCCCAGAACAGCAGGTTCTCGCTGCCCTGCCGGATGCGGTGGATGCCGAGCAGCCAGTGCGACAGCACCCCATCCAGGATGTGCCAGGCGCCAAAGCCGATCAGCGCATTCGCCAGCAGCAGCCGGTCGCCACCGGGCGCAGCCAGGCTGTGCCGCCCCTTCCACAGCTTCCACAGCCCGGCAAAGGCGATCACGTACATCAGCAGGTGGAAGAAGCCGTCGGCCATGATCTGCACCCGGATGTCCTCGAAAGGCGGGCGCGTGACCAGCGACAGCAAATGGTGCCACTGCAAGATCTGGTGCAGCAGGATGCCGTCGAAGAAGCCGCCCAGGCCAAAGCCCAGCAGGAGGCCGGCCCAGCCGAGCGAGCGCAACGCGGGAATGGTGAAAGCATCGGACTGGCGCACGCTCATGGCAGCTCCTGACAAGTGATAAAGGTAGAAAGCCCGGGCACATGCTAGCGCGTTCGCGCACCGCCGAGCGCCCGGCAGGCGGCGCGGGGACGGGCTTGCCGGGCCTTAAACCTATAGCGCACAGTAAAATACTGGTGCATAATGTGAAACGCGCGTCTTATGTCTTATAGAAGAGTTGACGCGGCGCTCCAGGAGAGCCGAGCAGCGGACAGGCCCGGGCAGTGTTGCCCATCGCGCGCTGTCCATCGCGCGCCAAGCGGAGTAGTATCGGCGCGTGGATGGCGTGCCGCCCGACAGCGGGCGCAGACAGGCCTTATTTATTAGTTAGATATTCGCGATACCGTCGCGAGAACCGAGGAAATAGTGCATGAGCAGTGATCCGACCATCATCTACACCCTGACCGACGAGGCGCCGCTGCTGGCGACCCACGCCTTCCTGCCTGTCGTCAGCACCTTCACCAAGGCTGCGGGTATCCGCGTCGAGCAGGCCGATATCTCGGTCGCCGCCCGTATCCTGGCCCAATTCCCGGAAAACCTGACCGAGGAACAACGCGTTCCCGACGTGCTGGCCGAGCTGGGCAAGAAGACCCTGGAAGCGGACGCGAACATCATCAAGCTGCCGAACATTTCCGCATCGGTCGGCCAGCTGGTTGCCGCGATCAAGGAACTGCAGGGCAAGGGCTACAACATCCCCGACTACCCGGCCGATCCGAAGACCGACGAAGAAAAAGCCATCAAGGCACGCTACAGCAAGTGCACCGGTTCCGCCGTGAACCCGGTCCTGCGCGAAGGTAACTCCGACCGCCGCGCCCCGCGCGCCGTCAAGGAATACGCACGCAAGAACCCGCACTCGATGCAGCCATGGTCGCAAGCGTCGCGCACCCACGTCTCGCACATGACCCACGGCGACTTCTACCACGGCGAAAAGTCGATGACCGTGAGCGGCGCGCGTGAAGTCAAGATGGAACTGATCACCAAGAGCGGCCAGACCGTGGTGCTCAAGCCAAAAGTCGCGCTGCAGGATGGCGAGATCATCGATTCGATGTTCATGAGCCGCAAGGCCCTGCTCGAATTCTACGAACAGCAGATCGAAGACGCGAAAGAAACCGGCATCCTGTTCTCGCTGCACGTGAAAGCCACGATGATGAAGGTCTCGCACCCGATCGTCTTCGGCCACGCCGTGCGCATGTTCTACAAGGACGCGTTCGCCAAGCACGGCGCGCTGTTCGACAGCCTGGGCATCAACGTCAACAACGGCATGGCCGATCTGTACAACAAGATCGCCGACCTGCCGGCCTCGCAGCGCGAAGAAATCGAACGCGATTTGCACGCCTGCCAGGAACACCGTCCGGCGCTGGCCATGGTCGACTCGGCCAAGGGCATCACCAACTTCCATTCGCCAAACGACGTCATCGTCGACGCCTCGATGCCGGCGATGATCCGCGCCGGCGGCAAGATGTACGACGCGAATGGCCGCCTGAAGGAAGTCAAGGCCGTCATTCCGGAATCGACCTTCGCCCGCATCTACCAGGAGATCATCAACTTCTGCAAATGGCATGGCGCCTTCGATCCGAAGACCATGGGCACGGTACCGAACGTCGGCCTGATGGCCCAGCAAGCCGAGGAATACGGCTCGCACGACAAGACCTTCGAAATCGCCGAAGACGGCGTGGCCAACATCACCGACCTCGCCACCGGCGAAGTGCTGATGAGCCAGAACGTCGAGCAGGGCGACATCTGGCGCATGTGCCAGGTGAAAGATGCGCCGGTCCGCGACTGGGTCAAGCTGGCCGTGACGCGCGCACGCAACTCGGGCATGCCGGCCGTGTTCTGGCTCGACCCGTACCGTCCGCACGAGAATGAACTGATCAAGAAGGTCAAGACCTACCTGAAGGATCACGACACCACCGGCCTGGACATCCAGATCATGTCGCAAGTGCGTGCGATGCGTTACACCCTGGAACGCGTCAAGCGTGGCCTGGACACCATCTCGGTGACCGGCAACATCCTGCGCGACTACCTGACCGATTTGTTCCCGATCATGGAACTGGGCACCTCGGCCAAGATGCTGTCGATCGTCCCGCTGATGGCTGGCGGCGGCATGTACGAAACCGGCGCCGGCGGTTCGGCTCCAAAACACGTGCAGCAGCTGACCGAAGAAAATCACCTGCGCTGGGATTCGCTGGGCGAGTTCCTGGCCCTGGCGGTGTCGCTGGAAGACCTGGGCCTGAAGACCGGCAACGCCAAGGCCAAGGTGCTGTCGCAGACCCTGGACGCCGCTACCGGCAAGCTGCTGGACAACCGCAAGTCGCCATCGCCGAAGACCGGCGAGCTCGACAACCGCGGCAGCCAGTTCTACCTGTCGCTGTACTGGGCCCAGGAACTGGCCGCGCAAACCGAGGATGCCGAGCTGGCAGCCCAGTTCGCGCCGCTGGCGAAGACCCTGGCCGAGAACGAAGCCAAGATCGTTGCCGAGCTGCTGGAAGTGCAGGGCAAGCCGGCCGATATCGGCGGTTACTACAAGCTCGATGAAGCCAAGGTGACGGCGGTGATGCGTCCGAGCGCGACCTTCAATGCGGCGCTGGAAACGATTGGTGCCTGATTGACCTAACCGCGCGGCGCTGCCGCGTGGTGCGTAGTAAAAACAAACCCCGCCGGCTTTGCTAGCCCGGCGGGGTTTTTATTTTGGGCGCCAGCGTTATCCGTATGGTGGGCACACTGTGCCCACGCGGATGTGTGCGTCATGTTGGCTTCAAAACGCGGCGATGACGCAGGCGATTGTTGACGACGTTCGCGGAATATCCCGGATGACGCCGGCGGCCCGCGGCTCGTCGGGTTTTAAATCGGCCAACGCTGCATCGCCTTCCGCGTGGGCACAGCGTGCCCACCGTACGGTTCAGCGCCCCGGCTTCAGCGCTGCAACCGGCACCTCGATGTATTCACCCGGCATCAAGGGATGGGTGGCCAAGGAAAACGGCCCGATACTGCTGCGCACCAGCCGCAAGGTCGGCAAGCCCACCGCCGCCGTCATCCTCCGCACCTGCCGGTTCTTGCCTTCCTCCAGCGTGATCGCGATCCAGCCGGTCGGCTTGTCGGCGCGCGCCCGGATCGGCGGGTTGCGCGGCCACAGCCATTCCGGCTCGGCAATCTGCACCGCGCGGCAAGGCTTGGTCACGAAATCGCCCAGGTCGAGCGGCGCCTGCAGCCGCGCCAGCGCATCCGCATCCGGCACGCCATCCACCTGCACCAGGTAGGTCTTGGCCTCCTTGTGGTCCGGGTGGGCGATCTTGTGCTGCAGCTTGCCGTCGTCGGTGAGCAGCATCAGGCCTTCGCTGTCGGCGTCGAGGCGGCCCGCCGGATAGATGTTGGGAATGTCGAGGTAGTCGGCCAGCGATTGCCGGCCGTCCTGCGGGCTGAACTGGCACAGGACCTGGAAGGGTTTATTGAAGAGAATCAGGGGCATGGAAGCGATAAAATGGTTCGGACTGCCGAGCGTGGCGCATCGCACAAGACTGGTGCATAATGCACAACGCCATCTCTTATAGAGGACTAGCGGCGAAAGCAGGCATTGTAAAGGAAGCGCAGGCGATGCCCGCTGCCAGAAGCGGCGACCTTCCAGCCAGCCACGCGACCATTTCGGAGAACACGATGTACCAACATATCCACGTACCCGCCGACGGCCAGAAAATCACCGTCAATGCCGATTTCTCGCTGACTGTACCAGACAACCCGGTGATCCCCTACATCGAGGGCGACGGCACCGGCGCCGACATCACCCCGGTGATGCGCAAGGTGGTCGACGCGGCGGTGGCGCACGCCTACGGCGGTGCGCGCCGGATCAGCTGGATGGAGATATTTGCCGGCGAAAAGGCGACGGGCGTGTACGGCCCCGACGTCTGGCTGCCCGAGGAAACGCTGGCGGTGCTGAAGGAATACGTGGTCTCGATCAAGGGCCCGCTGACCACGCCGGTCGGCGGCGGCATCCGTTCGCTGAACGTGGCCTTGCGCCAGGAACTCGACTTGTATGTCTGCCTGCGTCCGGTGCGGTATTTCGCCGGCGTGCCGTCGCCGCTGAAGCAGCCGGAAAAGACCGACATGGTGATCTTCCGCGAAAATTCGGAAGACATCTATGCCGGCATTGAATGGGCGGCGGGGTCGGAGGGTGTGCAGAAACTGATCGCCTTCCTGACGAACGAGATGGGCGTGAAGAAGATCCGCTTCCCGGAAACCTCGGGCCTGGGTATCAAGCCGGTCTCGCGCGAAGGTACCGAGCGCCTGGTGCGCAAGGCGATCCAGTACGCCATCGACAACGACAAGCCCTCGGTGACGATCGTCCACAAGGGCAACATCATGAAGTACACCGAAGGTGGCTTCCGCGATTGGGCCTATGCGCTGGCGCAAACCGAATTCGGCGCCGAATTGATCGACGGCGGCCCGTGGTGCAAGTTCAAGAATCCACGGACCGGGCGCGACATCATGATCAAGGATTCGATCGCCGACGCCTTCCTGCAGCAGATCCTGCTGCGCCCGGCCGAATACAGCGTGATCGCCACCCTGAATTTGAACGGCGACTATATCTCCGATGCGCTGGCGGCCCAGGTTGGCGGCATTGGCATTGCACCGGGTGCGAATATGTCGGATTCGGTGGCGATGTTCGAAGCCACCCACGGCACCGCACCGAAATACGCCGGCAAGGATTATGTGAATCCGGGTTCCCTGATCCTGTCGGCCGAAATGATGCTGCGTCATATGGGCTGGATTGAGGCGGCAGGCCTGATCATCGCGGCTATGGAAAAGGCAATCGGATCGAAACGCGTGACCTACGATTTTGCGCGCCTGATGGAAAATGCGACCCAGGTATCGTGTTCGGGATTCGGCGACGTCATGATCGAGCAGATGCAACCGGCATGAAATGCTTGCCGCCGCCTGTATTCCAGGCGGGTGTCTATTCCTGGCGATAGAAAGGGAATGCGAGGGAATGCGATGGACGGCGAAAAGGATTACGAACGAATCGGCCGCATGATATACGGTTTGCAGCGCGCCGGCCTGGATGAAGAGCGGCTGAAGGAAATGGCGCTTGACGCCACCCATCCCGAACATGCGGCCCGGGCAGGGCGCATGCTGCAACTGTTCGAGGCGGTCGTTGGCCGGGGCGGCCAGCGCCTCGATGGCGACGGGTTGACGGCTGCCCTCGAGGAAGCCTGTCGCCTGTTTCCGGCGCTGCGTGGCGATTAGGAAGCGCAGGCGAAAAAAAACCCCGCCGGAGCGGGGTTCTTCGCAGTGGCTTTCCGCCAGGGCCGATTACATGCCCTGGATGTTGGAAGCTTGCTTGCCTTTAGGGCCTTGCGTGACTTCGAATTGGACTTTCTGACCTTCTTTGAGGGTCTTAAAACCGTTCATATTGATCGCGGAGAAGTGTGCAAACAGATCCTCGCCGCCGTCATCTGGAGTGATGAAGCCAAAGCCTTTGGAATCATTGAACCACTTAACAGTACCAGTTGCCATAAAAGAACTTTCAAATAAAAACAAATCACACGAGCCATAAAAGCAAGAAGCTTCTTGCCCCCTCCTCAGCCTGCTCACTTCTTATCAACAAGTACATAAGTACATGTCAATGTTTGCATTGTTGATGCACTAAAGTTGTAAGTCAAGCCCTTTAAAGCAACTGTTGCTAAATTTTTCACACGACTTGCATCATGCCCTCTTGATTTCTGCAATCGGAACGCCATCTGCGCTTTCAACGGAAAACAAGTAAGATGAAGGCAAGTCGAAGTGATCTGATCGCTGCGTCTGATCTTTACGCTTGGCATCATCCTTGAAAGCATTAGAATACGCCCATGGCAACGAAGCACGATACCGAACAGCTGCTGGAGCGGCAGACGATCAAACCACCGCCCCTGTATCAGGTGGCGTTGCTGAATGACGACTACACACCGATGGAATTCGTGGTGGCCATCATTCAGGAGTACTTCAACAAGGATCGCGAGACGGCGACGCAGATCATGCTTTCCGTGCACCGCCATGGTAAAGGCGTGTGTGGTGTGTTTTCCAAAGATATAGCGTGTACCAAAGTGGAGTTTGTCTTAACGCATGCGCGCAAGGCGGGGCATCCCCTGCAGTGCGTGATGGAGGAAGTATGATTGCGCAGGAACTTGAAGTATCCCTACACATGGCCTTTGTCGAAGCCCGACAGGCAAGGCACGAGTTCATTACCGTGGAGCACCTGCTGCTTGCGCTCCTCGACAATCCCTCGGCCGCTGAAGTCCTGCGTGCATGCGCGGTCAATATCGACGACCTGCGCAAGACCCTGACCAATTTCATCGGTGACAACACCCCGACCGTGCCCGGCACGGGCGAGGTCGACACCCAGCCGACGCTCGGCTTCCAGCGTGTGATCCAGCGCGCGATCATGCACGTGCAGTCGGCCTCGAACGGCAAGAAGGAAGTGACCGGTGCCAATGTGCTGGTGGCGATCTTCGGCGAGAAGGATTCGCATGCTGTTTACTACCTGCACCAGCAGGGCGTGACCCGCCTCGACGTGGTCAACTTCATCTCGCACGGCGTGCGCAAGGACCAGCAGATCGACAGCCAGAAGGCGTCGGAAGGCGTGGAAGAGGCGCAGGTCGAAGGCGCGACCAAGGAAAGCCCGCTCGACCAGTTCACGCAGAACCTGAACAAGGCGGCTGCCGACGGCAAGATCGATCCGCTGATCGGGCGCGAGGAAGAAGTCGACCGTGTCATTCAAATTCTTTGCCGCCGCCGCAAGAACAATCCGCTGCTGGTGGGTGAAGCCGGTGTCGGCAAGACCGCCATCGCCGAAGGCCTGGCATGGCGCATCGTCCAGGAAGAAGTGCCTGAAATCCTGCAGAACGCGGTCGTGTTCTCGCTCGACATGGGCGCACTGCTGGCCGGCACCAAGTACCGCGGCGACTTCGAACAGCGCCTGAAAGCCGTCCTCAAGCAATTGAAAGACACGCCGAACGGCATCCTGTTCATCGACGAGATCCACACGATCATCGGCGCCGGCTCGGCTTCGGGCGGCACGCTCGACGCATCGAACCTGCTGAAACCGGCCCTGGCGAATGGCCAGCTCAAGTGCATTGGCGCGACCACGTTCACGGAATTCCGTGGCGTCTTCGAGAAGGACCATGCGCTGAGCCGCCGCTTCCAGAAGGTGGATGTCAACGAGCCGTCGGTCGAGCAGACCGTGCAGATCCTGCGTGGCCTGAAGTCGCGCTTCGAAGAACACCACGGCGTGAAATATTCGTCGTCGGCGCTGTCGACTGCGGCGGAACTGGCGGCGCGCTTCATCAACGACCGTCACTTGCCGGACAAGGCGATCGACGTCATCGACGAAGCGGGCGCAGCCCAGCGCATCCTGCCGAAGTCGAAGCAGAAGAAAACGATTGGCAAGACCGAGATCGAGGAAATCATCGCGAAGATCGCGCGGATTCCCCCGCAAACCGTCAACCAGGACGACCGCAGCAAGCTGCAGACGATCGACCGCGATTTGCGCAACGTCGTCTTCGGCCAGGACCCGGCGATCGAAGCCCTGTCGGCGGCCATCAAGATGGCGCGTGCGGGCCTCGGCAAGCAGGACAAGCCGATCGGTTCTTTCCTGTTCTCCGGTCCGACCGGCGTCGGCAAGACCGAGGTGGCCAAGCAATTGGCCTTCATCCTCGGCATCGAGCTGATCCGCTTCGACATGTCGGAGTACATGGAGCGCCACGCGGTGTCGCGCCTGATCGGTGCGCCGCCGGGCTATGTCGGTTTCGACCAGGGTGGCCTGCTGACCGAAGCCATCACCAAGAAGCCGCACGCGGTGCTGCTGCTGGACGAGATTGAAAAAGCCCACCCGGACATTTTCAACATCCTGCTGCAGGTGATGGACCATGGCACGCTGACCGACAACAACGGACGCAAGGCCGACTTCCGCAACGTGATCATCATCATGACCACCAACGCGGGCGCCGAAAGCCTGACCAAGCGCTCGGTGGGCTTCGTGGATTCGAAGGCGGCAGGCGACGAGATGGCCGACATCAAGCGCATGTTCACGCCAGAGTTCCGCAACCGCCTGGACGCGACCATCAGCTTCCGCGCGCTGGACGAGGAAATCATCCTGCGCGTCGTGGACAAGTTCCTGATGCAGCTGGAAGAGCAGCTGCACGAGAAGAAGGTGGAAGCCATCTTCACCGAGAAACTGCGCAAGTTCCTCGGCGCCAAGGGCTTCGATCCGCAAATGGGTGCGCGTCCGATGTCGCGCCTGATCCAGGACATGATCCGCAAGGCGCTGGCCGACGAGCTGCTGTTCGGCCGCCTGGTCAACGGTGGGCGCGTGACGGTGGATTTGAACGAGAAGGACGACGTGGTCCTCGAGTTCCCGGAAGGCGACGCACTGCCGCCACCGGCCCCGGCCGAGACGGTCGAGATCGAGTAATCGACATGCACTGAGCGAGATGAACTGAGCTCGATCGCTTCACAAGAAACCGCGCCCTGTGCGCGGTTTTTTTTGCCCGCTTAATCGAAACTGCCGAACGCGTGGTGACATATCCCGTACGGTGGGCACTCCGTGCCCACGCGGAACGATGCGCATCGTTGACGCAGCGGGCCAACGCATAACGAAGCGATCCGATGAAGCATCCCAAAGCGTCTCGTCAGCGTTTCCAATGATGGAAACGCCGCGGAGCGAATTCGCCCGGCTAGCGATTCCAGAGAAGCACGTAACCGTGTGGGCACGGCGTGCCCACCGTACGGTCGCGGCCGCAGGCCCACTTTCCAAGCTGCAGGCCACCGTCGACGGCCGCTCCGAGCGGCTTTATTTGCACGTATGCACGCCAACTCATGCATTCCGTGTGGCAAACTCGTTTTCTCTTGTTAACTTGCCACCGCTCGCATGAACCTGTCCCGCACCATCCTCGCCTTGTCCCTGGCCCTTGTCGGCAGCCACGCAGCCGCCGCCGATCCCTATTTCCGTTACCCGGCCGTGCGCGGCAACACCGTCGTGTTCACCGCCGAAGGCGACCTCTGGCGCACCACGACGGCCGGCGGCAAGGCCACGCGCCTGACTACCCACCCGTCCGCCGAAACCCACGCCGCCATTTCGCACGACGGCAAGTACGTCGCCTTTGCCGCCTCCTACGAAGGCGCCCAGGAAGCCTATGTGATGCCGATCGAGGGCGGCCTGCCCAAGCGCGTCACTTTCGAAAACGGCGGCGTCACGGTCCTCGGCTGGACGAAAGCAGGCGAGGTCCTGGTCAGCACCGAGAACTCGGTCGGCCCGTCGAAACACCGCGTGGTGGCCGCGCTCGACCCGGTGAAGCTGGCGCGCCGCGTGCTGCCGCTGGCCGACGCCAACGACGCCGCCCTGAGCGACGACGGCAAGACCGTCTGGTTCACGCGCATGGGCCTGGCCATGACCAACGATAACGTCAAGTCCTACCGCGGCGGCGCCACCGCCCAGCTGTGGCGCTACGAACTGGGCGGCAAGAGCGAGGCCCAGCAGCTGTTCAAGGGCGACCCGGCCAACAACCGCCGCGCCATGCTCTGGCAGGGCCGCCTCTACTTCATCAGCGATGCCGGTGGCGCCGACAACCTCTGGTCCGCCAACCCGGACGGCTCCGACCGGCGCCAGCTCACGCAGCACAAGGAATGGGACGTGCGCAGCGCCTCGCTGGGCGACGGCCGCATCGCCTACCAGCTCGGCGCCGACCTGCACGTGTTCGACATCGCCAGCGGCCAGGACAGCCGCCTGGACGCGAGTTTGCTGTCGGACTTCGACCAGCAGCGCATGCGCCGCGTGAAGTCGCCGCTCGAAGCACTCACCAGCATCGAGCCGGCCAGCAAGGCCGAGCGAATCGTCATCACCGCGCGTGGCCGCGTGACGATTGCCGGCACCGGCAAGCACCGCCGCGTCGAGATCGCCGTGCCGGATGGCGCCCGTGCCCGCAGCGCCGTCTTCTCGCACGACGACAAATGGGTGTACGCGATTGCCGACACCAGCGGCGAAAACGAAATCTGGCGCTACGCCGCCGACGGTTCCGGCAGCGGCGAGCGCCTGACGACGGACGGCGCTTCGCACCGCGCGGCCCTGTATCCTTCGCCCGACGGCAAATGGCTGGCCCATACCGACAAGAAGGGCCGCACCTGGCTGCTGGATCTCGACAAGAAGACCAACGTCATCATCGACGACGCCGGCCAGGCCGGCATCGACCGCCCGGACCAGGTGGTGTGGTCGCCGGACAGCCGCAACCTGAGTTTTGTCCGCGCCGGTTCCAGCGAGCAGCGCAACCAGATCGGCTTATTCAACCTGGTAACGAAGCAGATGGCCTTCGTGACCACCGACCGCTACGAATCGCATGCGCCGGTGTTCTCGCCTGACGGCAAATGGCTGTACTTCCTCTCGGCCCGCAACTTCAACCTGGGTAACGCCTCGCCCTGGGGCGACCGCAACATGGGGCCGGTGTTCGACAAGCGCGTCGGCGTGTATGCGCTGGCGCTGCAGCCGGGCTCGCGCTTCCCGTTCAAGCCGGAAGACGAGCTGACCAAGCCGGAAGAAAAGTCGCCCGAAGCCGCCGCGCGCGAAGCGATCAAGTCGCCGGACGACCGCGACGCCGACAAGAGCGCAGCGGTGGCAGCGGCGGCAGCCGCAGCCACCGCGACTGCAAAGACATCTGCAGCCGCCGAGAAACCGAAGGCGCCGACGCCGGCCATCGTGTATGCCGGCCTGCGCGAGCGTCTGTACGAAGTGCCGGTCGAATCGGGCAACTACAGCGCGCTGGCCATTGACGACAAGCGCCTGTACCTGCTCGACGCCGAAGAGGGCGGCAAGGGCACCCTCAAGACGCTGGAAGTCTCGCGCAGCACGCCGAAACCCGAGACCTTTGCCGCCAACGTGCGCGAGTTCGGCCTGACCACGGACCGCAAGCACGTGTTCTATCGCACCTTCGCCAAGGGTACGCCGGGCGACATGCTGGTCGTCGACACCGGCGCCAAGGCCCCGGCCGACCTGAGCAAGGCCAGGATCAAGGTCGACGACTGGGCGCTGAGTTCGAACCCGCGCATGGAGTGGGTGCAGATGTTCAACGACGCCTGGCGCATGCACCGCGACTTCCTGTACGACGCCAACATGCGCGGCATCGACTGGAACGCCGTGCGCAAGCGCTACGCGCCGCTGGTCGAGCGCGTGACCGACCGCGCCGAACTCGACGACGTGCTTGGCATGATGGTGGGCGAAGTCGGCGCGCTGCACTCGCAGATCCGTCCGGGCGACCTGCGCCGCGCCGCCGCCGAGGGCACGCCGTCCAGCCTGGGCGCGGTGCTGACGCGCACCGGCGAAGGCTACCGCGTCGACCGCGTCTACCGCAGCGAGCCGGAACTGCCGTCGGAAGCCGGGCCACTGTCGGCGCCGGACGTCGACGTCAAGGAAGGCGACATCATCCTGGCCGTGAACGGCAAGTCCGCGACGGGCGCGCGCGACATCGCCGACCTGCTGCTGGACCAGGCCGACAAGCAGGTGCTGCTGCAGGTGAAGAGCCCGGGCGGCAAGCCGCGCCAGGCCATCGTGACGCCGGTGTCGATGACCAGGCACGCCAGCCTGCGCTACGCCGACTGGGAGCAGGGCAGGGCCCAGCAGACCGACAGCGCCTCGAAGGGCAAGATCGGCTACCTGCACCTGCGTGCGATGGTCACGCGCGACATCAACGCCTTTGCGCGCGACTTCTACGCCAACATCAACAAGGAAGGCCTGGTGATCGATGTGCGCCGCAACAACGGCGGCAATATCGACAGCTGGATCATCGAGAAGCTGCTGCGCCGCTCCTGGGCCTTCTGGGCATCGAACGGCAAGCAGCCGCAGTCGAACATGCAGAACACCTTCCGCGGCCACCTGGTGGTGCTGGTCGATGAGCTGACGTATTCGGATGGCGAGACCTTTGCCGCCGGCGTCAAGGCGCTGAAGCTTGGGCCGCTGGTCGGCAAGCGCACCGCCGGCGCCGGCGTGTGGCTGAGCGACGGCAACGGCCTGCTGGACAACGGCATGGCGCGCGTGGCGGAGTTCGGACAGTTCTCGACCGATGGCGAATGGCTGATCGAAGGCGTGGGCGTGGCGCCGGATGTCGAGGTCGACAATTTGCCGCACGAGACCTTCGAAGGGCGCGACCGCCAGCTGGAAGTGGCGATCGAGCTGCTGCAGAAGAAGATGCAGGAGCAGCCGGTCAAGCCGTGGAAGCCGGCGGCGATTCCGGCACTGAAGCGGCAGTGATGTGGCGCGCGGCGTCCCAGTGACGCCGCGACCGCGCATGTTATGACATTGGTGGGTACAAATACCCACCCTACAAAATCCGATTGATCGTGAGTCGCCGTAGGGTGGGTTCTCGAACCCACCATCCCATCGCCTGCTCATCGGCGAAATCGGTTGTACTTCACACGCCCGTCACATTAAGTTTCTACACTGCAAGTATTCCTTCACTTCACCCTACCGTGATGCGACTTGCACGACTCCACACCGGCACCAAGCTCCTCGCTTCCTTCGCCATCGTTTCCCTGCTCATCGTCGTGATTGCCGTAGTTGCCGTATGGCGCATGCACGCCGCCGACGCCCTCACCGCCGACCTGGTCGACGACAAGCTCGCCAAGCAGCAATTGGTTTCCGACCTGCTCGGCCTCGAACGCCTGAACGGCTCGCGCACGGTTGCGATTGCCCGCAGCGACAGCCTGGAACTGGCCGACTACTTCCAGGCCCAGCTGGCCGATGGCCGCAAGCTGCGCACCGCCGTCATCGCCAAACTGGACAAACTGCCCGCCAGCACCCGCGAACGCAGCCTGAAACAGGCCGCTGCCCAGCACGACAAGACACTGGCCGCCGCCCAGGCCGACCTGTTCCGCGCCAAGGACCTCGGCCAGACCAACGTGGTCGAAGACATCATCGGCTCGCGCTGGGAGCCCGCCTTCAAGGCCCAGACTGCCGCCCTCGAGGCCCTGCTGGCCCACGAGGCAAACGAAGCGCGCCGCCTGGCCGACGAATCGGCGTCCAGCACCGCCTTCAGCAAGGCCCTGCTGCTGGCGCTGGGCGCCGCCGCACTGGCCATCGGCGCGCTGCTGGCCTGGCTCCTGACGCGCAACATCGTCGGCCCGCTGCAGCAGGCGGTCGGCCTGGCCGAACAGGTGGCCCACGGCGATTTGCGCCCGACCATTGAACACACGCGGGGCGACGAGATCGGCCGCCTGTTCGACGCCCTGAACGGCATGACCGGCGGCGTCTCGCACACCGTGGCCCAGGTGCTGCAAGGCGCGTATGCCATCGATTCCGCGTCCAACGAAATCGCCGACGGCAACCACGACCTCTCGCAGCGCACCGAGCGCCAGGCCGCATCGCTGCGCCAGACCGTCGGCGCGATGGATGCCCTGGCCGGCGCCATCGCCGACAACAACGCCAGTTCGCGCCGTGCCAACAGCCTGGCGCAAACCGCGTCGAACGTGGCCGGCGAGGGCGCGGCGGCCGTCGAGCAGCTGGTCGCGCGCATGGAGGCGATCAAGGCCTCGGCCGCGCGCATTGTCGACATCACCGGCATGATCGACAGCATCGCCTTCCAGACGAATATCCTGGCCCTGAACGCGGCGGTGGAAGCGGCGCGCGCCGGCGAGCAGGGTCGTGGCTTTGCCGTGGTGGCGTCCGAGGTGCGCAACCTGGCCCAGCGCTCGGCCCAGGCGGCGAAAGAGATCAAGAACCTGATCGGCGCCTCGAACGCCGAGATCGCATCCGGCACCGGCATCGCGAACGCGGCCGGCGCCACCATGCGCGCCGTGCTCGCCCATGTGCACGACGTGGCCGCGATCCTGGCAGCCATCGACAGCGCCAGCGCCAGCCAGGCCGGTGGCGTGGCCCAGGTCGGACGCGCGATCGCGGAGATGGATGTCTCGACCCAGCAGAACGCGGCAATGGTCGAGGAAGCGGCGGCCGCCGCGGAATCGATGCGCGAGCAGGCGGCCGAACTGGCGCGCCTGGTCGGCACCTTCAAATTGCGCGGCGGCCCGGTGCAAGCCGCCGCTGCAGTGCATGAAATCGCACCTGAAATTGCACCTCCGCCTGCACCGCAGCGGCTGGCACTGGCCGCCTGATGGCGCAGCGGGCCGCAGCCCGCAGTCCGGTCAAACGGCGTCGAGCGCGCGCTGCAGATCCGCGCGCTGGTCTTCCAGGTGCTCGATGCCCACCGACAGGCGGATCAGGCTGTCGCCGATCCCCAGTTCCGCGCGCTGCGCCGGCGGAATCGTCGCATGCGTCATCAGCGCCGGATGCTCGATCAGGCTCTCGACGCCGCCCAGGCTCTCGGCCAGCGTGAACACGCGGCAGGTTTCCAGGAAGCGGCGCGAGCCGGCCAAATCGGTATCGAGCTCGATCGAGATGATGCCCCCGAAAGCATCCATCTGGCGCCGCGCCAGCGCGTGCTGCGGGTGCGATTCCAGCCCCGGGTAATGCACCTTGCGCACTTTCGGTTCGCGCTCCAGCCACTGCGCCAGGTCCAGGGCATTGGCGCTGCTGCGTTCCACGCGCAGGGCCAGGGTCTTGATCCCGCGCAGCACCAGGAAGCTGTCGAACGGTCCCTGGATCGCGCCGACCGCGTTCTGGATGAAGCCGAGACCTTCGCGCAGTTCCGCATGGTGATCGGCCTGGCCGACCACCGCCACGCCGCCGATCACGTCCGAGTGGCCGTTCATGTACTTGGTGGTCGAGTGCACCACGATGTCGATGCCCAGTTCCAGCGGGCGCTGGTTGATCGGGCTGGCGAAGGTGTTGTCGCACACGCTGACGATGCCGCGCTCGCGGCACAGCGTCGCGATCGCCCGCAGATCGGCCAGCTTCAGCATCGGGTTGGTCGGCGTCTCGACCCAGACCATCTTCGTTTCAGGCGTGATTGCGGCAGCCAGCGCTTCCGGGTCGGCCAGGTTCACGTAGCTGAAGCTGTGGCCGGCGCTTTTCCTGCGCACGCGCTCGAACAGGCGGTAGGTGCCGCCGTACATGTCGTCGCCGGCCACGATGTGCGAGCCGGCCGGCAGCAGTTCCAGCACTGCCGAAATGGCGGCCAGGCCGGAAGCGAAGGCAAACGCGGCGCTGCCGCTTTCGATGTCGGCCACGCAGCGCTCCAGCGCCCAGCGCGTGGGATTGTGCGAGCGGCCATAGTCCAGGCCCTTGTGCACGCCCGGGCTCTCCTGCACGAAGGTCGAGGTGGCGAAGATCGGCGGCATCACCGCCCCGGTGCTGGGGTCGGGCGCCTGGCCGCCGTGGATGACGCGGGTAGCGAGGTGCTGTTTGTTGATGGTATCGGTCACGATAGGGTCCTGCGCAGATGGTTGAGAAGGTCGAAGCGGGTGATCAGGCCATAGAACTTGTCGTCCTCGAGAATCACCGCGGTCAGGCCGCGGTCGAGGATACTGCGTAACTGGGCCATGCTGCTCGACGGCTTGAGGGTTTGCAGATGCGCCGTCATGGTCGTCGACACCGGCGACTTGAAGTGCCCCGGTTCGTCGATCACGTGCAGCAGCAAGTCGGATTCGTCGATGATGCCGACCAGGCGGCCCTTGTCGATCACGGGCATCTGGGCCAGGTCGCTGCTGCGCATGCGGTTGAAGGCGGTGAGCAGGGTGTCGTTCGGCGCCAGGCTGACGACTTCGCCGGCGTCGAAACGGCGTCCGATCAGGTCGCGCAGGTCGCCCAGTTCCGGGCGCTGCAACAGGCCCTGGTCGACCATCCAGCCATCGCTGTAGACCTTGGTCAGGTAGCGGGTGCCGGTATCGCAGACGAAGGTGACGACGCGTTTCGGCGTAGTCTGTTCGCGGCAATAGCGCAGGGCGGCGGCGAGCAGGGTGCCGGTCGAGGAACCAGCCAGGATGCCTTCGCGCTGCAGCAGGGCGCGCGCGGTGTTGAAGCTTTCCTCGTCGCTGATCGAATAGGCGCTCTTCACGCGCGACAAATCGGCGATGCCGGGAATGAAGTCTTCGCCGATGCCCTCGACGGCCCAGGAGCCGGCGTCTTTCGACAAGTGCCCGGTCTGCACGTATTCGGTCAGGATCGAACCCTGCGGGTCGGCCAGCACGAATTCCAGGTTCGGCTGGGCGTGCCTGAAGAAGTTGGACAGGCCGGTGAGCGTGCCGGACGAACCCACGCCGACCACGATGGCGTCGAGATTGTGGTCGGTCTGCTGCCAGATTTCCGGGCCGGTGGTGGTTTCGTGGGCGCGCGGATTGGCGAGGTTGTTGAACTGGTCGGCGAACCAGGCGCCGGGAATCGACTGCGCCAAACGCGCCGCCACGTCCTGGTAGTACTCGGGGTGGCCCTTGCCGACGTCCGAGCGGGTCAGGTGGATTTCGGCGCCCAGGGCTTTGAGGTGCAGCACCTTTTCGGCGGCCATCTTGTCGGGCACCACCAGCACCACGCGGTAACCCTTGATGCGCGCCACCAGGGCCAGGCCCAGGCCGGTATTTCCGGCGGTGGCCTCGACCACGGTGCCGCCCGGCTGCAGGCGACCGTCGAGCTCGGCTGCTTCGATCA
The DNA here is from genome assembly GCF_030711405.1 of Massilia brevitalea. Taxonomy (GTDB): domain Bacteria; phylum Pseudomonadota; class Gammaproteobacteria; order Burkholderiales; family Burkholderiaceae_D; genus Telluria; species Telluria brevitalea. The sequence continues at coordinate 45,483 of NZ_JAULSI010000006.1, read as the reverse complement.
TGGCCACGCCGATGCGGTCCTTGATCGAACCGCCGGGGTTTTGCGATTCCAGTTTCAGGAACAGCTGGCAGGGGCCAGTGTCCATGCGCGTGACTTGCACCAGCGGGGTATTGCCTATCAGCGAGAAAATCGCTGCTTGAGTCGGGTGTTCCAGATCGCGTTGCATGTTGCCTCCGAAGGAGCGCCTTGTGGACGCCGTGAACGCAGGAAAGAGGGCGCAGATGGGCGCCGGTCGTGAAGAACAAGACATCTTACGGCGATCCGTGGACGCGGGTTTGAACTGGCGCGAACGGTGTACGAGCGGCGCCGCGAGACATCGAAGGCCGCCACCTTAGCATGTATAGTCATGTTTGTTTAATAAGATAATCGCATATCGGTATGCGATTCATGCGCTCAGCTTTTGAAGGCATGGTTGCGGCCGGGACGCCATGTGAACGCTCAATCGCGCTACCCGATCGGCATATGATTTTGTCAATTGTTATTGCCGCCGGGTGCTATACTGCCCCATCTTTCTCGCCTGGATAATCGGACACCATGAGCTTCAAGCGCCTCCTTTCCCTGACCGCAGCCGCCGCGCTGCTCGTGCTGTCCGCCTGTGGTGGCCATGGCGTCGAGCTGGGCGATTTCACTGTGGCGAACAAAGTGGAAGGCGATGCGCCTTTCGAGCTGACGCCCCCCAGCTCGAAGAGTCCCGGCGCATTCACTTTCACCAGCAGCAATCCGCAGGTGGCCAGCATCGCCGGCAGGACCGTGACCGTGCACCTTGCCGGCACCACCACCATCACCGCGTCGCAGCCCGAGGTCGGCAGCTACAACCCCACGTCCACCAGCACCGTGCTCACCGTGACGGAACGGGTTTGCGAAGCGCCGTCGGTGCGCCAGAACGGGCAATGCGTGGCGCCGGCCAGCACCGCCGGCTTCGTCACGGTTGGCGAAACCCTGTGGATGCCGGCCGAGAACCTGTTCACCTGGGCCAAGGCCGACGCCTACTGCAAGAACACGACAATCCAGGGCAAGACCGGCTGGAAACTGCCGGCGCAAGCCGACCTGGACGCGCTGATCAAATCCGGGCAACTGGCGGGGCAAAATTGGGCGACAGGCCATGCCTGGGTTGCGGAGGCAGGCAGTGGCAACAATACCCATGTGGCGCTGAACCTGGCAGGCGGGGCGTCGACGTCCTTCGAGAGCGAGGTCAAGGCTTACGTGACCTGCGTGCGCTGAGCCTGCCGATTGATGGCCCGGCGCGCTCCCAGGCGCGCCACGGCGCTGACGCTTGAATCGCTGCGCCCTGGTCCGCGCTAGGCGAACAGGGCGATCATCGCGTCGTCCCAGGCGTGGCCTGCGGACGACCATGCACCGCCGGGCGCCACCGGCGGAAAGCCGGTCCGGCACCGCCCCTGGCGCGCGCTGAAGTCGAAGACGGCGTGCGGATAGTCATTGATGAGCAGGACCGCCTTCAGGCCGTCTTGCGACCAGCCGATCCTCGCCATCGAAGGACGGGCGCGATCCGTCACGTTGTTGGCGTTATAGATGTGCAGGGCATCCTGGATCGCGTTGCCCTCGGCCTGCGTATCGAGCGCATAAAAATAACCGGTATCGCCATCGTCTTCGAACACGGCGACGAAGCGGCCCTCAGGAGAATTGCCTCCGACCACGGTTTCGCGCCCAGCGAAAAATTCTTCTTCAGCAGTAGTGATAATTGGCATAGGGGTGAAATTCAGAATGCTTGCGCCGGCATGCCAGCACATTTTGGTGGCGCTGCGGATGTGTCGAACTCGCTAGAATGCACACTGTACATGATTGCTACTTGTTACTTGTAAGGTTCTGCGGGCGAGGGCAGGCGAGAGGGCTTCGCCGGCGAGACCGTCGATACGAGGTTGAAACGATGCGCCTGTCGCAAGGTATCCGCACCGTCGCGGCGATCGAGGCCTCAAAAGGTCTGGTGGTGCTGCTGACCGGTTTCGGCCTGTTTGCGCTGCTGCACCGGGATGTGCAGCAGCTGGCCGAATCACTGGTGCGCCACGCGCACCTGAATCCCGCTTCCCACACGCCGCGCGTGTTCCTGGAATTCGCCGGCAAGCTGGACAATACACACCTGATGCAGCTGGCGGCAGCGGCGCTGGCGTATTCCGCCGTGCGCATGATCGAGGCGTATGGCCTCTGGTATCAACGCACCTGGGGCGAGGGCTTCGCCGCGGCCAGCGGCGCGGTCTACCTGCCTTTCGAATTCCGGGAACTGTTCCACCAGCCCAGCCTGCTCAGCGCCTGCCTGCTGGCCGTCAACCTGGGCGTGGTCGGCTTCATGATCTACAGCCTGCGCCGGCGCCGGGCCGCCCGGACCATCTAGTTCCGTGGCCGGCGCGGCTGCGTGCAAACGCAGGCGGCAGCCTCAGGATGCGGCCGGCTTGCCTTCCAGCGGCCATGCCAGGCGCACCACCGTGCCGCCGCCGCTACGGCGCGCCACGGTCAAGCGCCCACCCACGCGCGCCGCACGTTCGTGCATCCCGGGCAGGCCCCAATGGCCTTTGCGGCCGCCCGCATCCAGCACGGCGTCGTCGATCCCCTTGCCGTCGTCGCTCACGTCGAGTATCAACTGCCCGTCCCGGCATGCAAGCCGGACCTCGATATGGCGCGCATTGGCATGCCGGGCAGCGTTGCGCAAGGCTTCGCGTGCGATCTCGACGACGTCTTCGCCGATGGCCGGGCTGGCCTTTACCGCCGTGTCGTCGAGCAGGATCGACACAGTCGTGCCGGGACTGGTTTCCTGCAGCGAGTGTACGGTCGCGGCGAGCGCCTCCTCGAAGGCGGCGGTTTCGTTGCGCAGGCCCTGCAGCTGGTCGCGGCCCTCGGTAATGGCATGGCGCGCTTCGCCCAGCACCTGTTCGAGCTTGCGGCGAACCTCGCCTTCCGCCGGCAAGGCGCCGACCACCGTGTCCAGGCGCAGGACAAGTCCCTGCACGGTCTGCAGGAAGGTATCGTGGAGCGTCCGGGCAATGCGCTCGCGTTCGGCATTGCGCACCTCGATGCGCTCGGCCACGCGCCGGGTCAGGTAGCGCACCCGGTAGCGGTGCAGCGAATAGACCAGCGCCGCCAGCAGCAGCACGCACAGCGCCTGGAAAGGGCGGCTTTCGAACAGGGTCGGCGCCACCCGCAGGTCGACGGTGGCCGCCCCCGCGCTGGGAACGCCGTCCTCGTTCGTGGCACGCACATGGAAGCGGTAAGCGCCAGGGCCGACATTGTTGTAGAACGCGGTGCGGCGGTTGCCTGCGCTTTGCCAGTCGGGGTCGACGCCGTCGAGCCGGTACTGGAAGCGCATGGCTTCGGGCCGGCCGATGCCAGGCGCCGTGAAGCCGATGCTGAATTCGCCGGCGCCGGGCCCGAGGTCGACTGGCCCAGGCTCGGACGACCCCGCAGCCAGTGCCAGCTCGCCCGACTGCACGCCGAGCACCGCGACGCTCGGCGCATACCCGTTGCGGCGCCAGGAGCGGGTGTCGATGCTGACCACGCCGCCCGAGGCGGCCAGCCAGATGCGGCCGGCGCCATCGGCGACGGCGGTAGGCAGGCGCGTTTCGGTGACGGCCTGGCCCGGATAGCCCTCGAGTGCGCCAATGAGTTCGTAGCGCAGCGGCTGGGCCGGGTCGGCGACGCTGCGTTGCCAGTCCGCGCGCCGCACGTACAGTACGCCGCGCGCGCCGTTCAGCCAGCGGTCGCCCGCGGCCGTGACGTGCATGCCGGTGAGGTTGCTCAGCACGTCGGGATCGGCGGCGCGCAGGAGGTCGATGCGGCCGTCCTTCAGCACGCCCAGGCCGCGCTCGCCGCTGATGGCAACGCCGTCCTGGGTGAAGATGGCCGATGCCAGGCCAACGGCCGTGGCATCGAAGACCTGCTGGCGGCCATTGTCGTACAACACCAGCTCGCCGTCGCCCAGGCCGAGCCAGAGCTGCCCCGGCGCGCCGGTGGCGGAGACAAAGATTTTGGGCGGTAGCTTGAAATGGCTGCGCGGCAGCCACTTGCCGCCGACCAGGCCCATCAGCCCAGTCTCGATGCTGGCAATCCACAGCACCTTGCCGTCGTCGCGCATGCCGATCAGGCGCAAGTCCACGGGCTTGCCATCCGGCCCCGGCGGCAGCGCGATGTGCTCGACGGTGCCGCAACGGTTCACCTCGATCGAGCGCTTCCCGCCCAGCAGCAGGGCGCCGCGATGGTCGTTGCCGACCACGGTCACCTCGCGGCCCGCTTCGAGGCGCGGCGTCGCGCCCGGCGCCAGGCGCCACAAGGCGCCGCTGCGCGAGTCGGCGGCCCAGACCACGCCCGCGCAATCGCGGGCCAGGCTGTAATGCAGGCCGGCGCCGGGCAGGGGCGAACGCAACACGCGCTGCGCCCGGAAGCGGTCCAGCCCGTGCTGGGTGGCGACCCAGACGTTGCCCTCGCGGTCTTCGAGCACGGTCCGTGGATCGTCGCCGGTCAGCGATGCCACCGCGATATGGGCGTCGGCGTCCTTGCCCATGTCGAATCCGGCCCTTGCCGCCGCCGCGCCGTAGCGCAGGTGGACGCCGCGCGCGCCGTCCGGCGTCCACAGCGTGCCGTCGGCGTCGAACTGGCCGCCGGAGCGCGATTCCGACTGGTTGAACCAGGCGGGGCGCGGGCGGGGCTGCACTGCACTGCCGGTGGCTGGCGACAGCAGCCGCAGCTGGCCGCGCTGCACCAGCCACAGGCGCCCGTCCGGCGACAGGGTGAGTTTGCCGCCGCTCGCGGCAACCCGGTCGAAGCGGCCGCTCGCGCGGTCCAGGCGCCAGACGTTCCTGTCGTCGGCGGCCCAGAGCTGGCCGTCGCCGTCGAGCAGCATGCTGTCGAAACCATCGGCATCGAGCCTGCCCTCGATCGCGGCCTTGTGCCAGGCCTTGCCGTCGAAGCGGTGCAGGCCGGTCGAGGCCGCGGCCCAGACGCTGCCGTCGCTGTCGATTGCCACGACGTCGATGCCGCGAATCGGCTCGGCGGCGTCCGGGATGTCCTCGAGCCGCCCATCCGGATGCAGGACCGACAGCCGGCCGGCCACGTAGATGATCCACAGCTTGCCGTTCGCTTCGGCGTGCAGCCCGGCGATGCGCGCCCGCGTCAGCAGTCCGCGCGCCGGCAGCGCATACCGTACGAAGCGGTCGCCATCGAAGCGGTACAGGCCATCGGAGGTGCCGAGCCAGAGCCAGCCGTCGGGCGTCTGGGCCATGGCGGTAACCGGCGGCGGCCCGCCTTCGAGCGCGGTCCAGCGCGTGTGCGAGGTGTTCGCAATGCCCACTTCCGCGGGCAGGGCGGCGGCCGGCCCGGCCCAGGCCAGCAGGCACAGGAAGCCGATGAACCCAATGATGCGCGAATGGCAGGACAGGAAGAGCGGTTTCAGCACGGTGGGCATTCGGTAGATGGACAAACGGCACCAGTGTAGCGCCGGGATGGAAACGATACCAGATGCTTGCCACGATGCCGCCAGGCGCATGGGCTTCAGGCGCCTGCTTTTACCCGCCGCCACAAGGTCGTGCGGCTGATCCCGAGATGGCGCGCAGCGGCATCGCGCGAGCCGCCGAAGCGCGCGATGACATCGGCGGTGCTTTCCGTGAAAGCGGCCGGCATGGGCGTCGTGATCGCAGTTGGCGTAGCGGAGCCGGTCAGCGAACCTTGCCCCAGTTCCGGCGCCACCGACAGCAGGAAGCCCGGCGTCAGCGCCTGCAAGGGCTCCGCCGCCAGGAACAAGGCGAGCCGCTCCATCAGGTTGCGCAGCTCGCGCACATTGCCCGGCCAGCCATACCGCTCCAGCAGCGGCGCGCAGGCCGTCAATTCCGCATGCAGGTTCGGATGCGGCCGCGCCCCGAGCGCCGCCAGCGACTGCTTCAGCGACCACTGAGCCAGCGGCGCGATATCGGCCGCGCGCGCACGCAGCGGCGGCAGCGCCAGGCGCAGCACCGCCAGCCGATAAAACAGGTCGGCGCGGAAGCGCCCCTCGCGCACGCGCGCCTCCAGGTCGCAGTGGGTGGCGCTGATCACCCGCACCTCGATCGGCACCGGGCGCGTGCCGCCCACACGCATCACTTCGCGTTCTTCCAGCACGCGCAGCAGCCGCGTTTGCAGGGCCAGCGGCATCTCGCCGATCTCGTCGAGGAACAGCGTGCCGCGGTTTGCCGCCTCGAACAGCCCCGCATGCCCGCCGCGCCGCGCGCCGGTGAATGCGCCTTCCTCGTGCCCGAACAGTTCCGATTCCAGCAGCGACTCGGCAATCGCCCCGCAATTCACGGCGACGAAGGGCCGGTTCGCGCCCAGGCTGCGCGGTCCTTCGCGGTGGATCGCCTGCGCCACCAGTTCCTTGCCGCTGCCGGTCTCGCCCTGGATCAGGACGGTGGCCGGCGAGCGCGCATACAGCACCACCGATTGCCGCAGCCTTTCCATTGCCTCGGATTCGCCGCGCAAATCGTTCAGGCCACGCCGTGCGCGCCGCGGCTCGTTCGACGGTCCGCGCCGGATGCGGTTCGCTTCCAGCTGCGTCAGGCGCGCCAGTTCCAGCGCATCGTCGAAGGCCTGGCGGATCGAGGCCGCCGAGTACAGGAACACGCTGCTCAAGCCCGCTTCCTCGGCCAGGTCGGTAATCAGGCCGGCGCCGATCACGACCTCGATCCCGTTCGTCTTCATTTCCTTGATCGCGGCGCGCGCATCCTCGCGCGTCACGTAGGTGCGCTGGGCGATGGTGAGGCCGAAGGTGGCGCTGAAGTCGGCCAGTTCCGGCAAGGGCTGCTGGTAGCTGATCACGCCGATGCGGCTGGAGACCTTGCGCGCGCGGGCCAGCGCCTGCATCACGTCGAAGCCGCTGGCCTTGGCGACAACCACCGGCGCCGACACGCGCCCTTTCAAATAGGCGCCGTTCGAGCCGGCCGCAATCACCACGTCGCAGCGCTCGTTCGCCATGCGTTCGCGGATGTGGCGCGCCGCCTCGTCGAAACCGAGCTTGATCGGCTCGATGGTGGCGAGGTGGTCGTACTCGAGCGTGATGTCGCGGAACAGGTCGGACAGGCGCGAAACCGACACGGTCCAGATGACCGGCTTGTCGGCTTCCTGGGGCAGGGGAGAGAGAGGGCGCATGTTGCAATTCTACTGCAACGGTGTTGCGACAATGTTTCAAGCTGAAACATGATTGAAACAGCACGGATATTGATACAGCAGGCTGCTCCACGCTAAACGTTTGAACTATCAGGCTTTTCAGCAGCCCAAACCGTGCCGGCCGTGCTGGCATGCTCTTTGCAATTACCGAGGTATTCATTTGTCGAACCACCAGGAGACCCCATGATCCAATCGCCAGGCGCACTGTTCCGTCGCGCCGTCCAGGAAGAATCGCCGCTGCAGGTTGTCGGCGCCATCAACGCGAATCACGCCCTGCTGGCCAAGCGCGCCGGCTTCAAGGCCATCTACCTGTCGGGTGGCGGCGTGGCGGCCGGTTCGCTCGGCCTGCCGGACCTGGGCATCTCGAACCTGGACGACGTGCTCACCGACGTGCGCCGCATTACCGACGTCTGCGACTTGCCGCTGCTGGTCGACGTTGATACCGGCTTCGGTGCCTCGGCCTTCAACGTGGCGCGTACCGTGAAGTCGATGATCAAGTTCGGCGCCGCCGCCATGCACATCGAAGACCAGGTCGGCGCCAAGCGCTGCGGCCACCGTCCGGGCAAGGAAATCGTCTCGAAAGGCGAGATGGTCGACCGCATCAAGGCCGCCGTCGATGCGCGTACCGACGAGAATTTCGTCATCATGGCGCGCACCGATGCGCTGGCCGTGGAAGGCATCGACGCCGCCATCGAGCGCGCCGTGGCCTGCGTCGAAGCCGGCGCCGACATGATCTTCCCGGAAGCCATGACCGATCTCGCCATGTATTCGAAATTCGCGAAAGCCGTCGGCGTGCCGATCCTGGCCAACATCACCGAATTCGGCTCGACCCCGCTGTTCACGGTCGATGAGCTGAAAACCGCCGACGTCGGCATCGTCTTGTACCCGCTGTCCGCTTTCCGCGCCATGAACAAGGCGGCCGAAAACGTCTACACTGCGATTCGCCGCGACGGCAGCCAGCAAGCCGTGGTCGATACCATGCAGACCCGCGCCGAACTGTACGAGCGCATCAATTACCACGACTTCGAGCAGCACCTCGACGCCCTCTTCGCGGCTCAACATTCAGCGCAAAAGAAATAATCGAAAACAGGAGACCTAACATGAGCGAACAACAAGCCCCAACTTTCAAGCCGAAAAAATCCGTGGCCCTGTCGGGCGTCGCCGCCGGTAACACCGCCCTGTGCTCGGTCGGCAAATCGGGCAATGACCTGCATTACCGCGGCTACGACATCCTGGATGTGGCCAACTCCTGCGAATTCGAGGAAATCGCCTACCTGCTGGTGCACGGCAAGCTGCCGACCGGCGCCGAGCTGCGCGGCTACAAGGCCAAGCTGAAATCCCTGCGCGGCCTGCCGCAAGCCGTGAAGCTGGCGCTGGAAGCGCTGCCGGCCGGCAGCCACCCGATGGACGTGATGCGCACCGGCGTCTCGATCCTGGGCTGCGCGCTGCCGGAAAAGGACGACCACAACATCGCCGGCGCACGCGACATCGCCGACCGCCTGATGGCCTCGTTCGGCTCGATGCTGCTGTACTGGTACCACTTCAGCCACAACGGCAAGCGCATCGAAACCGAGACCGACGACGAATCCATCGGCGGCCACTTCCTGCACCTGCTGCACGGCCATAAACCGTCCGATGAATGGGTGCGCGCGATGCACACCTCGCTCATCCTCTACGCAGAACACGAGTTCAACGCCTCGACCTTCACCGCGCGCGTGATCGCCGGCACCGGCTCCGACATGCACTCGGCGATTACCGGCGCCATCGGCGCGCTGCGCGGGCCGAAGCACGGCGGCGCCAACGAAGTCGCGCTCGACATCCAGAAGCGCTACGAAAACGCCGACGAAGCCGAGGCCGACATCCGCAACCGCGTGGCGAACAAAGAAGTCGTGATCGGCTTCGGCCACCCCGTGTACACGATTTCCGACCCGCGCAACGTGGTCATCAAGGAAGTGGCGCGCACGCTGTCGGCATCGGGCGGTTCGATGAAGATGTTCGACATCGCCGAGCGCCTGGAATCGGTGATGTGGGAAGTGAAGAAGATGTTCCCGAACCTGGACTGGTTCTCGGCCGTGTCGTACCACATGATGGGCGTGCCGACCGCGATGTTCACGCCGCTCTTCGTCATTTCGCGTACCTCGGGCTGGGCTGCCCACGTGATCGAGCAGCGCATCGACAACAAGATCATCCGCCCGAGCGCGAACTATGTCGGTCCGGAAGACCTCCAGTTCGTACCGATCGCCGACCGTAGCTGATGGACACGCTGCCCGCCACCGCACCCACGCTGCGCCAGCTCGGCCCCGCCGATGCCGCGCGCTACCGTGCGCTGCGGCTGGCGGGCCTGCGCGCCTTTCCGCATGCCTTTCGTCCTTCGTATGACGAGGCGGTGCTGCAGCCGCTGTCCTGGGCCGAAGGGCGCCTGAATAAAGCCGGGGAATACTGGTTCGGCGCCTTCGACGGCATCGAGCTGGTCGGCGCCATCTGCCTGCGCACGCAGGAAGGGCAGAAGAACCGCCACTCCGCCAGCCTGAATGCGCTGGTCGTCGATCCCGGGCGCCAGCGCCAGGGCATCGCCTCCGCGCTGGTCGCCTGCCTGATCGGCTTCGCCCGCTCGCTCGGCCATGTCCGCCAGATCACGCTCACCGTCATCGACGGGAATGCAGCGGCCATCGGCCTGTACGAGCGCTTCGGCTTCCGGCAGTTCGGCCTGGAACCGGACGCTTTCCTGCATGACGGGCAGTATTACGCCAAGCAGCATCGACAACTATTTTTAGTAACACCATCATCATGAACAACGCATACCGCAAACCCCTGCACGGCACCAATCTGCATTACTTCGACGCGCGCGCAGCCGTCGACGAAATCGAGGCCGGCGCCTGGGACAAGCTCCCGTACACCTCGCGCGTGCTGGCCGAAAACCTGGTGCGCCGCTGCGAGCCGATGGCGCTGGTGCCATCGCTGAAACAGCTCATCGAGCGCAAACGCGATCTCGACTTCCCCTGGTTCCCGGCGCGCGTGGTCTGCCACGACATCCTGGGCCAGACCGCGCTGGTCGACCTGGCCGGCCTGCGCGACGCCATCGCCCTCGAAGGCGGGAATCCGGCCCTGGTGAACCCGGTGGTGCCGACCCAGCTGGTGGTCGACCACTCGCTGGCGGTGGAATGCGGCGGCTTCGACCCCGACGCCTTTGCCAAGAACCGCGCCATCGAAGACCGCCGCAACGAAGACCGCTTCCACTTCATCGACTGGACCAAGAAGGCCTTCCAGAACGTGGACGTGATCCCGCCCGGGAACGGCATCCTGCACCAGATTAACCTGGAGCGCATGTCGCCGGTCATCCAGGTCAAGGATGGCGTGGCCTTCCCGGACACCCTGGTCGGCACCGACTCGCACACCCCGATGGTCGACGCGCTCGGCGTGATCGCCATCGGCGTGGGCGGCCTGGAAGCCGAGAGCGTGATGCTGGGCCGCGCATCCTACATGCGCCTGCCCGACATCGTCGGCGTCGAGCTCACTGGCAAGCCGCAGCCGGGCATCACCGCCACCGACGTGGTGCTGGCGCTGACCGAGTTCCTGCGCGCCTCGAAAGTCGTGTCGACCTGGCTCGAATTCTATGGCGAAGGCGCGGCCAGGCTGACGCTGGGCGACCGCGCGACCATCTCCAACATGGCGCCGGAATTCGGCGCCACCGCCGCGATGTTCTACATCGACGAGCAGACCATCAAGTACCTGAAGCTCACCGGCCGCGAAGACGACACCGTCAAGCTGGTCGAGCTCTATGCGCAGGAAACCGGCCTGTGGGCCGATGCGTTGACCACCGCCGAGTACGAGCGCGTGCTGCACTTCGATCTGTCGACGGTGGTGCGGAATATCGCCGGTCCGTCGAACCCGCACAAGCGCGTGCCGACCTCCGAGCTTGCTGCACGCGGCATCGCCGGCGTGGTCGAAAATGAGCCGGGCCGCATGCCTGATGGCGCGGTCATCATCGCGGCGATTACCAGCTGCACCAACACGAATAACCCGCGCAACATGATCGCCGCCGGCCTGCTGGCGCGCAATGCGAATGCGCGCGGCCTGCTGCGCAAACCGTGGGTCAAGTCTTCGCTGGCGCCGGGCTCGAAAGCGGTGTCGCTGTACCTGGAAGAAGCGGGCCTGATGCCGGAACTGGAGCAGCTGGGCTTTGGCGTGGTGGCCTTTGCCTGCACCACCTGTAATGGCATGAGCGGCGCGCTCGACCCGGTGATCCAGCAGGAGATCGTCGAGCGCGATCTGTACGCCACCGCCGTATTGTCGGGCAACCGCAACTTCGACGGCCGCATCCACCCGTACGCGAAGCAGGCCTTCCTGGCGTCGCCGCCGCTGGTGATCGCGTATGCGATTGCCGGCACGATCCGTTTCGATATCGAGAAGGATGTGCTGGGCATCGACAGCAACGGCCAGCCGGTGAAGCTGGCCGACATCTGGCCGACCGACGAGGAAATCGACGCCGTCATCGAACAGAGCGTGAAGCCCGAGCAGTTCCGCAAGGTCTACACGCCGATGTTCGCGCGCGTGGCGATTGAAGCCGAAGCCGTGTCGCCGCTGTACGACTGGCGCGAGATGAGCACCTACATCCGCCGTCCGCCGTACTGGGAAGGCGCGCTGGCCGGGGAACGGTCCTTGTCCGGCATGCGCGCGCTGGCGGTATTGGGCGACAACATCACCACCGACCATTTGTCGCCATCGAATGCGATCATGATGGACAGCGCGGCTGGCGAATACCTGTTCAAGATGGGCTTGCCGGAGGAAGACTTCAACTCCTACGCTACCCACCGCGGCGACCACCTGACCGCGCAGCGCGCGACGTTTGCGAATCCGACCCTCAAGAACGAGATGGTGCGCCATGCGGACGGTTCTGTCCGTGCCGGCTCTTTGGCGCGCATCGAGCCGGAAGGGCAGGTCACGCGCATGTGGGAAGCCATCGAGACCTACATGGAGCGCAAGCAGCCGCTGATCGTGGTGGCCGGCGCCGACTACGGCCAGGGCTCGTCGCGCGACTGGGCGGCCAAGGGCGTGCGTTTGGCGGGTGTGGAGGCGATCGTGGCCGAGGGCTTCGAGCGCATCCACCGTACGAACCTGGTGGGCATGGGCGTGCTGCCGCTGGAGTTTTTGCCGGGCGTGAACCGCCTGACGCTGGGGCTGGACGGGACCGAGACCTATGACGTGATCGGCGAGCGCACGCCGCGTGCGGTGCTCACCCTTGTGGTGAATCGCCGCAACGGCGAGCGGGTAGAGGTGCCGGTCACCTGCCGGCTGGATACGGCGGAAGAGGTGTCGATCTATGAGGCGGGCGGGGTGCTGCAGCGGTTTGCGCAGGATTTCCTCGCGTCGTCGAAGGTCGCCGCTTAAGGTTGACGTTTGCGGGCGATGCGTCACCGTCCGCGGCGTTGTTTGAGACACGTAACCGCGTGGGCAGTAGGGCTGGCATTTAGCCAGCCCTACTGCCCACGCGGTACGCACCCAACACCCGGACACGTACGGCGAAACGTCGCCCGCACAATCAAACAGGACCACGAACAAATGGCACACACTCCCCAAATCAAAATCCCCGCCACCTACATGCGCGGCGGCACCAGCAAAGGCGTCTTCTTCCGCCTGCAAGACCTGCCGCAAGCGGCCCGACAACCCGGCCCGGCCCGCGACAAACTCCTGCTGCGCGTCATCGGCAGCCCCGACCCCTACGGCAAGCAGATCGACGGCATGGGCGGCGCCACCTCCAGCACCAGCAAATCCGTCATCGTCTCCAAAAGTACAAGAGCGGACCACGACGTCGACTACCTGTTCGGCCAGGTCGCCATCGACAAGGCCTTCGTCGACTGGTCCGGCAACTGCGGCAACCTGTCCTCGGCCGTCGGCTCGTTCGCTATTCAAGGAGGCCTGGTCGATAAAGACCGCATCCCGCAAAACGGCATGGCCACGGTCCGCATCTGGCAAGCCAACATCGGCAAGACCATCATCGCCCACGTCCCGGTCACGAATGGTGAAGTCCAGGAAACCGGCGACTTCGAACTCGACGGCGTGACCTTCCCGGCCGCCGAAGTCCAGCTCGAATTCATGGACCCGGCGGCCGACGAGGAGGGCGCCGGCGGCTCGATGTTCCCGACCGGGAACCTGGTCGACGACCTCGACGTCCCGGGCCTCGGCACCCTGAAGGTCACGATGATCAACGCCGGCATCCCGACCATCTTCCTGAACGCCGCCGACGTCGGCTATACCGGCGCCGAGCTGCAAGAGGCGATTAACGGCGACCCGAAGGCGCTGGTGCTGTTCGAAACCATCCGTGCCAGCGGCGCCGTGCGCATGGGCCTGATCAAGCACGCCGACGAAGCGGCCGGCCGCCAGCACACGCCGAAGGTGGCTTTCGTTGCGCCGCCACTGGCCTACACGGCGTCGAGCGGCAAGCAGGTACAAGCCGGGGACATCGACCTGGTCGTGCGCGCGCTCTCGATGGGCAAACTCCACCACGCGATGATGGGCACCGCCGCCGTGGCGATCGGCACCGCGGCCGCCGTGCCGGGCACGCTGGTCAACCTGGCCGCCGGCGGCGGCACGCCGGGCGCGGTGCGCTTCGGCCACCCGTCCGGCACCCTGCGCGTGGGCGCCGAGGCCGTGCAGAAGGACGGCGAATGGAGCGTCACCAAGGCCGTGATGAGCCGCAGCGCGCGCGTGCTGATGGAAGGCTGGGTGCGGGTGCCGGGCGACACCTTCTGAGCGTCGGATAGTGCCAGCAGGCGGGCAGGTGGCGTCAATACGACGGCGGCTGCCCGTCTTTGTTTCAAAACTTTCCATTGTGCTAGTAGTTTTTACCCGGCGTGGTTTATGATCTGGCAACGCAAAAGCGGCCCGGACCCAGAGGCCGCAGCCTGGGATGCACCCTGAAGATGGACAGAATGCCTAGCCAACCCGCCCTCGTCGCCGATGCCTTGCGGCTGCTGGGCGCACCTGCCTGCGCCTGCGATGGCGCCGGCATCATCATTGCCGCCAACGATGCGCTGGGCCTGCTGCTCGGCGCTTCGCCGCTGGGCCGCGCCCTGCCTGAACTCTTCGTCGACGCCGCCGCCCAGACCGCCGAAGGCCAGCTGGTGCAAGCCTTGCACCTCGGCTGCAACTGGCATGGCGTGCTGGGCGCGGCCAGGGGCAGGGTAGAGGTACAGGTGCGTTCGCAGCCGCTCGCGCATGGCGGCGCCAGCCTCGTCTTCGCCGACGTCAGCGCCTACGAGCAGGGCCGCGAGACCCTGCGCACCACGGTGCTGGAGCAGCGCGTGCTGATCGAGAACGCGCCGGTCGGCATCCTGTTCACCCAGGGCGGGCGCATGCGCAGCTGTAACCCGCGCCTGGCCGCGATGGCCGGCTACACCCCCGAGGAGCTGGCCTGCGTGGCGCCGGTCGACATGTTCGAGTCGCCCGAAGCCTTTGTCCACTTCATGAACGGCGCCTTCGGCACCATCGCCCAGGGCCAGGTGTATGAAAAGACGGGCCAGCGCTTTCGCCGCCGCGACGGCTCGCTGTTCTGGTGCCGCGTGCGCGCCCACCTGGTCGAGCCGGACCGGCGCGAAGCCGGCACCATCTGGATCGTCGAGGACATCACCGAGGCGCGCCGCGCCCAGCTCGAAGTCGAGGCATTGCTCACGAATTCGGCGCTGGCGATCATCTTCACCCGCGAGCGCGCCATCACCCGCTGCAACGGCGGCTTTCGCGAGATGTTCGGCTACCCGGCCGAGAGCGCGCTGCCAACCCACGTGCGCGGCCTGTACGCCGACGACGCGGCCTGCGACGCCATCGGTGCCGCCGCCTTCGAACAGTTCGCGCTGGGCCGCTCCTACACCACCGAGACCGCGATGGTGCGCGCCGACGGCACGCCGCTCTGGGTGCAGCTGATCGGCTTCATGGTCAATCCCGAGGAGCCCTTGCACGGCAATGCCTGGATCGTCGAAGACCGCACCCGCCACAAGCGCAGCGAAGAATCGCTGCGCGACGCGCTGCTGGAAAACCAGGCCATCCTCGACAGCGCGGTGCTCGGCATCGCCGTGGTCGAGAACGGCCACATCCTGCACTGCAACCGCAAGATGGAAGAGCTGTTCGGCTGCGTGCCAGGAGGTATCGGCGCGGTGTCGGTGCGTACGCTCTACCCGGACGCCGATGCCTGGCAGGCCGCGCGTGCAGAGACCGCGCGCGACTTCGCGGCCGCACGCGTGCACGTGTCCGAGCATTGCCTGATCCGGCGCGACGGCGAGGTGTTCTGGGCGCGCCTGTCCGGGCGGCCTTTCGACCTGGAGAACCCGGGCGGGCGCAGCGTGTGGATGGTCGACGACGTCACGGCCCAGCGCGAGGCGGCCGAGGAAGTGCGGCGCGCGCGCGACGAGCTCGAAGTGCGTGTGGCCGAGCGCACCGCCGAACTGGCCGGTGCGAACGCCTTGCTGCAGGACGAGATCCTGGAACGGCGCCAGGCCGAGGCGCGCGTGCACCACATGGCCTACCACGACAGCCTGACCGGCCTGCCGAACCGCGCGCTGCTGGCCGACCGCATGGAGCAGGCGATCCTGGCGGCAGGGCGCTCGAACACCAAGCTGGCGGTGATGTTCATCGACCTCGACCGCTTCAAGACCATCAACGATTCGCTCGGCCACCTGACCGGCGACTACCTGCTGAAGGAAGTCGCGAATCGCCTGTGCCGCGCGGTGCGCGCCAGCGATACCGTGGCGCGCCTGGGCGGCGACGAATTCGTGGTGCTGGTGCCGGGCGTGCATGCCAGCATCGAGTGCGACGCGGTGGGCGACAAGATCATCGAGGCGCTGGCCCTGCCGGTGCCGGTGGACGGCCACAGCCTGCACATCTCGCCCTCGATCGGCATCTGCCTGTACCCGGACGACGGCGCCGACGTCGAGACCCTGATGCGCCATGCCGACAGCGCCATGTACCACGCCAAGGCGGCCGGCCGCAACAACTACCAGTTCTTCAACCAGCGCATCAACCAGGCCGCGGCGCGCCACTTCGAGCTCGAATCGAACCTGCGCGCGGCGCTGGCGAACGGCGAGTTCGAACCCTTCTACCAGCCGATCATGGACATGGCCACGCGCCGCGTGCATGCGCTGGAAGTGCTGCTGCGCTGGCGCCGCCCCGGCATCGGCCTGGCGCTGCCGGACGACTTCATTCCGATTTTGGAAGAAAACGGCATGATCGTGCCGGTAGGCGAGTGGGTGATCCGCCGCGCCTGCGAGCAGAGCATGGCCTGGCAGCGCCAGGGCTTGCCGCCGGTGCCGCTGGCGATCAATCTGTCGGCGCGCCAGTTCATGCACCGCGCGCTGGTGGCCTCGATCCGGCGCATCGTCGACGAGACCGGGATCGACCCGACCCTGGTCGAATTCGAGATCACCGAATCGGCGCTGATGCAGCACAGCGAGCAGACGCTGGAGATCCTCGGCCAGATCAACCGCATGGGCATGCGCCTGTCGATCGACGACTTCGGCACCGGCTACTCGAGCCTGGCCTACCTGAAGCGCTTCCCGGTCCGCAAGATCAAGATCGACCGCGCCTTTATCCGCGAGCTCGAGGCCAGCAGCGAGGACCGCGCGATCGTCGCGGCCGTGATGGCGCTGGCGAACAGCCTGCAGCTGCAGGTGGTGGCGGAAGGGGTGGAGACCGAGGAGCAGCTGGCGCTGCTGCAAGGGTATGGCTGCCAGTACGTGCAGGGCTGGCTGTTTGCAAAGGCGCTCGATAGCGAGGCGACGCGGGAATTGCTGGCCGCGGACGCGCAGACGTAACCGCGTGGGCACAAGTGCCCACCCTACGCATACATCGGCCAGTGGCTTTGGATACCGTAGGGTGGGCGCCCCGTGCCCACGCGTTGACGCAGCGCAGCCCGCCGCGCCCTTCGAACCGCTTAATCCAGCGTCGCAATCACCGGCGTATGGTCCGACGGCTGCTCCCAGGTGCGCGGTTCGCGGTCGATGGTGCAGGCCGTGCAGCGCCTGGCCAGCTCGGTCGACAGCAGGATGTGGTCGATGCGCAGCCCGCGGTTGCGGCGAAACGCCATCATGCGGTAGTCCCACCAGCTGTACTGCTTCTCGGGCTGCTCGAACATGCGGAAGGCGTCCACCATGCCCAGGTCGACCAGCGCGGTCATCGCTGCTTTCTCCCTGTCCGAGAAGTGGATCTTGCCTTCCCACTCGGCCGGATCGTGCACGTCGCGGTCTTCGGGGGCGATGTTGTAGTCGCCCAGCAGCGCCAGTTGCGAGTGCTGGCGCATCTCTTCACCCAGCCATTCGTGCAGGGCTTTCAGCCAGGCCAGCTTGTAGACATATTTGTCCGAGTCGACCGCCTGGCCGTTCGGGATATAGGCACAGACGAAGCGCACGCCCTCGATGGTAGCGGCAATGATGCGCTGCTGAGGGTCTTCGAAGCGCGGGTTGTTCTTGACCACATCAAGGATCGGGAACTTCGAGAGGATCGCGACGCCGTTGTAGGTCTTCTGGCCGGTGTAGGCAACCTGATAACCGGCAGAATTAATTTCCGCGAGCGGGAACTTATCGTCGGTCAGCTTGGTCTCTTGAAGGCAGAGTACGTCAACCGGACTGGTCTCGAGCCACTTCAGCAAGTGGGGCAGGCGGACCTTCAGCGAATTGACGTTCCAGGTAGCTATTTTCATGTATGCGCGTGGTAGGTGGCACGCCAGGCGGACCTTCCGTCCTGGCAGGTGCGCAGTATCGTTGCTGGGCGCAAATCCTGCAACTTTCCGAAGAACGTGGCCCATCCGCTGCCCCGTCGTGCGCTTTGCTTAAATTGCAATCGCAATGCTCAAGAGCCAGATTTGTGGTTTAAAATATATGAATGCGACATCTGGGGCAAAGGATGGAATGGAATGTAACATTTCAATCGTAAAAAACCACAGTTGGAAATCGTTACTATTCAGGAACTTGTAGTTGTTTTCGCATAACTTGCGATGTAGTATGCCATTTGGCGGGCTGAACCATTCGGTTCCGCCGCCCGGCAAGGCCGCACGATTGCATGCATTCGTGACAATGGTTTTGCAACAAAATGGTACTATGGGAAATATTGCTGTTTCGATAGCGAGTTTCCGTACCCATATGAAAAGGACTGAGATGCGCAGTGCATTTGAAGCGTGGGCCCAGCGCGATGGCCACATTGTTCGACGCCGTGAAGACAAGCCCGAGGAATACCTCGTGTATGAAACCCAGCGCCGCTGGGTAATCTGGCAGGCGGCCCTGGCGCACGGTGCCAAGGCAGCCGAGGCGCAGGCAAAGGTGGAGCAGCAGACCGCTGCCCCGGCCATGCAGCAGGACGAAGCCGCGGTCCGCAACCGCGTGCTCAACGAGGTGCTCGACGCGTTCAGCGACCTCGACGAGACAGCCGGCATGGAAGGCGTACTGAAGGTCATCCAGGGCCTGAAGAAACGTCAAAAAGCGACGGCTGAACAAGCCTGATGCAATACCGGCACTACAAAGGCGGCCTCTACGAGCTGGTCTGCGAAGCCACGCTTGAGGCCGACCTCACGCCCATGATCATCTACCGCGCCGCGGACGGGTCGATCTGGGCGCGTCCGAAAAGCGTGTTCTTCGAGCTGGTCGAGGTCGATGGCGTGATGACGCCGCGGTTTGCGCCGGTGTCGTAAGACGGGCAACGTGCACGACCACTGATGCGCCGTTGTTGGGGTGGGTACTTGCCCACGCGGTCTCACGTCTGCATAGATGCGTCGGATGCCAAAATCACGATTGCACACGTATCGTATCGATGTTGGTCGATGCCGATATGACGCGGCGGTACCATACCGATTCGCCGTAGGGTGGGCACTTGTGCCCACGCGGTCTCACCGGCCGCATTAACGCGGCACCTGCTCTATCCCCATTGACGATGTATCGACGTTGGTCGATGCCGATATGACGCGGCGGTACCATACCGCGTGGGCACAAGTGCCCACCCTACGCCCCGCCGTTTCAACGTTATCACGAATGGACCCCACGCCGTTTCAACGTTATCGCGAATGGACCCCACGCCGTTTCAATGTTATCGCGAATAGACCCCATACCGTTTCCAACGTCATCGCGGATAGCCCCCCCGCCGTTTCCATCGTCATCGCCAATAAAAACGGGCCGCATCTGCGGCCCGTTTTCATTCCATCCTGACCGCGATTACACGCGGTTCATCAGGAAGGTCGTCAGCAGCGGCACCGGACGGCCGGTCGCGCCTTTCGATGCGCCGCTCTTCCATGCCGTGCCCGCGATGTCCAGGTGGGCCCAGGTGTAGTTGCGGGTGAAGTTCTCCAGGAAGCAGGCCGCGGTGATCGAAGCGCCGCCGGGGGTGCCGATGTTCGCCAAATCGGCGAAGTTCGACTTCAGCTGGTCGTTGTAGATCTCGCCGATCGGCAGGCGCCAGGCGCCGTCGCCGGTCTCTTTACCCGCTTGCAGCAGTTCGTCGGCCAGGGCGTCGTGGGCGGCGTCGTGGCGGGTGAACAGGCCGCTGTTGTGGTGGCCCAGCGAGACGATGCAGGCGCCGGTGAGCGTGGCGATGTCGACCACGGCCGCCGGCTTGAAGCGCTCGGCGTAGGTGAGGGCGTCGCACAGGACCAGGCGGCCTTCGGCGTCGGTATTCAGGATTTCGATGGTGAGACCGTTCATCGAAGTGACGATGTCGCCCGGCTTCGAGGCGCGGCCCGACGGCATGTTTTCGCAGGCGGCCACGATGCCGATCACGTTCAGCTTCAGGCCCATCTCGCCGATGGCGCGGAAGGTGCCCAGCACCGAACCGGCGCCGCACATGTCGTACTTCATTTCGTCCATGCCGGGACCGGCTTTCAGCGAAATGCCGCCGGTATCGAAGGTGATGCCCTTGCCGACCAGGACCACAGGCGCATCCTTCTTGCCGCCGCCCATGTGCTTCAGGACGATGAACTTCGGCGCTTCGTCGCTGCCCTTGGTCACCGACAGGAAGCTGCCCATCTTCAGGGCTTCGAGCTGCTTGCGCTCCAGGACTTCGACTTCGAAGCCATGGTCGTCGGCCAGCTTGCGTGCCACGGTGGCGAGGTAGGTCGGGGTGCAGACGTTCGGCGACAGGTTGCCCAGTTCCTTGGTCAGCGCCATGCCGTTGGCAATCGCGATCGACTGCGCCAGCGAGGCCTTGGCCTGCGGGCTGGCCAGCGGCACGGCGACGGTGATCTTGCGCACGCCGGTCAGGGCCGGGTCTTTCTTGCTCTTTTGGGCGTCGGTGCGGAATTCGCCTTCGTTGGCGGCCACCACGATGCTGCGCAATGCCCATTCAGGCTCGCGCTCTTTCACTTCGGTCGTTGGAAATGCGATAATGGCATCCGCAGTGCCGAGCGAAGCAAAGGCCTTCAAGGTCGCGTTCACGGCAGTGCTGAAATTCTTTTCGCTGACCACTTCGTCCGCGCCCATGCCCACCAGCAGAACGCGCGCCGCGGTCACGCCGGCCACGCCGCGCAGCAGCAGGGTCGAGCCGGCCTTGCCGCTGATGTCACCCGATTTCAATGCCGCCGTGATTTCGCCGGTTTGATCGAGGGCTTTCGCAGCCTGCGACAGTTTTTTGTTTTCGAACACCGCCACTGCCACACAGCCGGTCTTGGCCGCGGCCAGGGTGTTTTTTGTGTCGAATGCTTTTATGCTAAAGTCCATTTGATTCTCCCGTTTCGTTTTGTGCGCAGCATGCGAATACAAGTGCGGCTACTGCTTAACCTGCAATTATAACTATCGAATGATTTTTTCACGCGCCTTGTACCGTGAACTGGCCAGCGCGGCCGGAGCAACCTTCACGGTGCTGTTCTCGGTATGTATTACCTGGACCCTGATCGCCATTCTTGGCAGGGCCGCTGGCGGGCGTGTCGCATCGGGCGATGTGGTCGCCCTGATCGCGTTCCAATCCCTGAATTATCTGCCAACTGTCCTGACTCTCACCAGCTTTATTTCGGTGCTGGTCGTGCTCACGCGTACCTACCGCGACTCCGAAATGGTGGTCTGGTTCGCCTCGGGCCAGTCGCTGCTCAAGTGGATTCGTCCGGTGCTGGTGTTTGGCATTCCGATGGTGCTGCTGGTGGCCGTGCTGTCGCTGTTCGTCACGCCCTGGGCCAAGATGAAGAGCACCGAGTTCGTGCAGCGCTTCGAGAAGCGCGAAGACCTGAAACGCGTGGCCCCCGGCCAGTTCCGCGAGTCTTCGTCCGCCGACCGCGTGTTCTTCGTCGAGGGCAGCGCCAGCGGGTCGACCGTGGTCCAGAACGTGTTCGTCAACTCCCTGCAGGGCGCCAGCAACTCGGTGGTGGTGGCCAAGGAAGGCGTGATCGAACCCGACGGCAAGGGCGGCCAGTTCCTGGTGCTGAAGAACGGCCGCCGCTACCAGGGCGTGCCGGGCCAGGCCGACTACCAGTCGATGGAGTTCGAACGCTACAGCATGCGCGTGGCGACCAAGGTGCCGGTGCTCGGCACCGACGTGCCGCTCGACGCCCAGTCCACCGCCATGCTGCTGGCAGTGAAGAACCAGTACACACAGTCGGAGCTGCTGTCGCGCCTTTCCTCGCCCATCGTTTGCCTGGTGCTGGTGCTGCTGGCGATCCCGCTCGGCTTCGTCAATCCGCGCGCCGGCAGTTCGGCCAACCTGATCCTGGCGCTCCTGATCTTCTTCACCTATAACAACCTGGTCAAAATGGTCGAAGCCGCCGTCAAGAAGGACAAGCTCGACTTCGCGCTGGCCTGGTGGCCGCTGCACCTGGTCGTGGCGTTGATCGTGGTGGCCCTGTTCGCCTGGCGCCTGAACGTGAATCACCGCTACCACCCGCTGGTGCGGATCAATGCCTGGAAGCGCCGCCGGATGCTGCGCAAGTCGCCGGAACTGGCGGGAGCAACGGGAGGAACTGCGCGATGAAAGTCCTGCAACGCTATTTTGCGGTGAACATCGCGCAGGCCGTGGTTTTCGTGCTGTTCGCCTTCCTCGGCCTGATCGCCTTCATGGACCTGACCGGCGAACTGCCGTCGGTCGGCAAGGGCAACTACCAGTTCCAGCACGCGCTGATCTACGTGGCGCTGATGCTGCCCGGGCACGTGTACGAGGTGATGCCGGTGGCGGCGCTGATCGGCACCATCTACGCGATGGCGCAGTTCGCGCAAAGCTCGGAATTCACCATCATGCGCGCGTCCTCGATGTCGACCCGCATGGCCGGCTGGATGCTTTTCAAGATCGGCATCGTCTTTGTCGTGGTCACCTTCATCTTCGGCGAACTGATCACGCCGCGCACCGCGCCGCTGGCGGAAAAGGTACGCCTGTCGGCCAAGGGCGCCACGCTGGCCTCGGAATTCCGCTCGGGGATGTGGACCAAGGATAACGTGCACACGCCGGGCCCGAACGGCGCGCGCGGCCCGATTACCGGTTCTCGCTTCTTCAACGCGCGCCAGATCGCCGCCGACGGCCAGCTGCTCGACGTGCGCGTGTACGAATTCGACCCGTCGATGCGCATGCGCGCCATCTATACCGCGGCCAGCGCCAGCTTCCGCGGCAACGGCACCTGGCGCCTGCAGAACGTGACCGAAACCGTGTTCTCGAACAGCCGCACGCTGCCCGAACCGGGCGCACCGGTGCTGGCCGGGCAGACCATCCAGAGCACCTTCGGCCAGGACACGAGTGCAGTCGCCACGCGCCGCGTCGAGAGCCTCGACCTGGCCTCCGAGATCACGCCGAAGATCCTGCAGGTCTCGCGCCGCGATCCCGAGCGCATGTCGGCCAGCGAACTGGCCGTGTACTCGCGCCACCTGGTCGAGAACCGCCAGGAGAGCGAGCGCTTCCAGATCGCGTTCTGGAAAAAGCTGATCGATCCGCTGGCGATCTTCGTGCTGATGGCGCTGGCGCTGCCGTTCGCCTACCTGCACACGCGCAGCGGCGGCGTCAGCCTGAAGATCTTCATCGGCATCATGATCGGGGTGAGCTTCATCCTGATCAATACGCTGTTCTCGCACCTCGGGGTGCTCTCGACCTGGCCGGCGTTCGTGACGGCGGCGGCGCCGAGTCTGCTGTTCCTGTTGTTGGCGATCGGCGCGCTGCGCTGGGTGGAGCGGCACTGATGACCGACACGACAAAGCAGCGCGCACTGGTCCTGTTCGCGCATGGCGCACGCGCCGCATCCTGGGCCGCGCCCTTCGAGCGCCTGCGCGCGCTGATCGACGCGCAGACCGGGGTGCAGCAGCCCGGCACCGAGGTGGCGCTCGCCTTTCTCGAACTGATGGAGCCGCGCCTGCCCGAGGTGGTTTCCAGCCTGGTCGCGCGCGGCGTGCGGGACGTGACGGTGGTCCCGGTGTTCCTGGGGCAGGGCGGGCATCTGCTGCGCGACCTGCCGCAGCTGGCCGATGCGTTGCGCGCGGCGCATCCCGACTTGCGTCTCCATGTGGCCGGCGCCGTCGGCGAAGACCCGAACGTGCTGGCGGCGATGCGCGACTACTGCCTCAGCGTCCTGGGCCCGGCGCCGGGCTGATCGCGTCCAGGGCGAGACTGGCTGTCTCGCTTTCTTCCTCTGCTTCCACCTCTGCTTCTACCTTTGCATGGCGCGCGAGTTGTTCGCACATCCAGGCATGGCTGCGCGCCAGCGCCAGTTCGGCCATCCGCGTCGGGAAATGGATGAAGCCGTGCGGCGCGTCCGGCAGCAGGTTCAGTTCCACGTCCGCCACCTCGCGCCAGCACTGCGCCAGTTCCAGGGTATCGTCGCGCAGTGGGTCGATGTCGCCGACGGCCATCCAGGCGGGCGGCATGCCGGCCAGGTCGCCGTACAGCGGCGACAGCGGCGCGCGGCGCCGTTCGGCGTCGCTCATGCCGGGCGTGAGCAGGCGCAGCGCCGCCAGCATGCCGGGGCCGTCCAGCACCAGGGTATCCGGCCCGGCGGCCTGCACGCTCGGGCTGCCGGCCAGGTCGTAGACGCCGTAGAACAGCACGGCGCCGGCAATGCGCCGCATCAGGCCCGGCCAGGCCTGCAGGCGCTGCAGCACGCCCGCCGCCAGGTGGCCGCCGGCCGATTCGCCGACCACGAACACGGGCAGCGTACGGTATTCCGGCAGGCCGTCCCTTAGCACCCAGCGCGCGGCCGCCAGGCAGTCGTCCATGATTTCCCGCAGCGGCGTGCGCGTGGCCAGGCGGTAGTCGACCGAGACCACGACCGCATCGAGCGCCTGGACGCGCGCGGCGTTGAAGCGGTCGTCCATGCGCGCATTCCCGATCACCCAGCCGCCGCCGTGGATGTCGATGACCAGCGCCTTCGGCGCGCTGGCGCGACTGCCTGCCGGGCGCAGGATCCGCACCGGCACGCGCAGGCCATCGGCTTCGGCGATGCGCTGTTCGACCCGGATGCCGCCGCGTTCCAGCCTGGCGTCGGCGCCGACCTGCGACACGCGCAGCAGGGCCTGGCCCAGCATCGGCATGCAGCGGTTGCGGATACGGAAGCGCGGCGCCCAGGCCAGCTTGCGGTTGAAGCGGCCGGCTTCGGCCAGGGTGGCGGCGTCCAGCGGAATCGTGTTCATCGTGATGTGTTGGCAGGAAGCGATGCGTTCATGCTAACCGCCGCGTTGCGCGCGCACTGTGCGCTGGCGTCCGCCCAAAGAGAAGGACACTGCCGTTCTGGCAAGAATTCCAATGCGGTCCTGACAAGGAATGCGGCGAACACGCCACGGATTGTTCCGAATCATGGCATGGCACCGTCCGCCGGTTTGACACTTGTTCGGAAACCACCCACACTGCTCGGGCATTTCCGGCTCATCCATACGGGCCGGCCTTCAACCAACCGGCCCGCGCCATGCTTCCACCAATCCTGAAGCACCTTGTTGCCACGCTGTTGGGGCCTGCCCGGGCCTGCCTGCGCTATGTCGCCCGCTTGCCGGCGGCGCTGGTGGTGGAGATACGCTGCGCGCGCCGCATCGACGCCGCCGCGCGCCGGGTCGGCGCCATGCGCACCAAGATCGGCATCATGTCGGGCCACCTGAACGCCGGCAGCATCGAGGGCCGTGTCGACGCCGACCGCAACCTGCGGCGCATGCTGAGCGAGTTGAAGGACGACCTGAGCGAGATGCGGCGCGACCTGGCGACCTGGCACGTGAAGGAATGCCGCGGCCGCACCGGCGCGCGGCTGGAAGCGGCGATCGCGCAGCTGAACCGGATCGCGGCCGATACCTGGTCGGCGGCCGACAAGCTGGTGCTGCAGATCGACGAATACGATGGGGCGCGGGCGCATTGCCCGGGGTGATCCGATACGGCGTTAATTCACGTTCGTATTCAGGTTCACGTGACCTGATGCTCGCGCAAGCGCAGCGCTTCCCCGATCATCACCAGCACCGGCCCCTGCGCCGCATCCAGCCCGCGCGCCAGGTCGGCCAGCGTCAGGCGCGCAATCCGTTCATCGGCGCGGCTGCAGTTTTCCACCACCACCACCGGCGTATCCCTGCTCCGGCCTTGCGCCAGCAGGCGTTCGGCGGTGGCCGCGGCTTCGCGCCCGCCCATGTACTGGACCATGGTGTCGGTGTGCGGCAGGGCGGGGTGTTCCGGCTCGTCGGGCGCGGTGCTGGAAGTGAAGAAGGCGACGCTGCGCGCCACGCCGCGCTTGGTCAGCGGCTGGCGGGTCGCGGCGGCGGCGGCCACCGCGGTGGTAATCCCGGGCACGATCTCGACCTCGACACCCTCGGCCTCGAGCGCGCGCAACTCCTCGTCGGCGCGGCCGAACAGCATCGGGTCGCCGCCCTTCAGGCGCACCACCATCCTGTACTTGAAGGCGCAGTCGACCAGCAAGGCGTTGATCGCATCCTGCGCCGTGGAGCGCTGGCCGGAACGTTTGCCGACCGAGATCAGCTCGGCCTGCGCGCACAGTGCCAGCATCTCGGGTGTCACCAGTGCGTCGTAGAGCACGACCTCGGCCTGTGCCAATAAGCGCGCTCCGCGCACGGTGATCAGGTCGGCCGCACCAGGGCCGGCGCCGATCAGGTAAACCTTCCCCGCCATCCACTACTCCTGTTAATTTTCCAGGCGAATCATACCCGCTGCGACGGTCTGGTGGGTGACTTCGTCGATCAGGATAAAGGCCCCGGTGGCGCGGATGTCGGCGTAGGCGTCGGCGGCCAGGGGCTGCTGCACGGTGAGATTGATGCGCGCGATGTCGTTCAGCTTCAGGCCCTGGGCCGCGCCGTCCACGAGCTTGCGCTCCTGGGTGTTCACGTCGAGCAGGGTGTCGACCCGGGTCACTTTCGCCGCGGTCTGGCGCGTTCCGTGCTTGATCCAGTACTTGCGGCGCAGGTCGAGCGGCTCGTCGGACATCCAGCAGACGTCGGCCACGACCTGCTTCAGCAGGGTCGCCGGGGCCGTAGCGCCGGACAGCGTGTCGCCGCGCGAGATGTCCAGGTACTCGTTCAGCAGCAGGGTCACCGATTGGCCGGCGCTGGCCGACTGCAGCGAACCGTCGAAGGTGACGATGTCCTTCACGGTGGCCGTCTGGCCCGAAGGCTGCACGACCAGGGTGTCGCCGACCGACACGCGGCCCGACTCGATGCGGCCCATGTAGCCGCGGAAGTCGTTCGCTTCGTGGCCGTTGTGGCGCGCCACCAGCTGCACCGGGAAGCGGAACGGTGCATCGTGCGCTTCGTCGTAGACCGACAGCGATTCGAGCAGCTCGATCAGGGTCGGGCCGGTGTACCAGTCCATGTTGTCGCCACGGTCGACGACATTGTCGCCGGACAGGGCCGACAGCGGGATCGCGGTCACGTCCTTCAGGCCCAGCGAAGCGGCGAACTCGCCGTAGGCGGCCACGATGCGGTCGTAGACCTGCTGGTCGTAGTTCACCAGATCCATCTTGTTGACGGCGACGATCACGTGCTCGATCTGCAGCAGCTTGGCGATGGTCGAGTGGCGCTTGGTCTGGATCAGCAAGTCCACGCTGCCGTCTTCGCTCAGCTTCACTTTCGACACGTCGACCAGGATGATCACCGCGTCGGCGGTCGAGGCGCCGGTGACCATGTTGCGGGTGTACTGCTCGTGGCCCGGCGTGTCGGCGATGATGAACTTGCGTTTCGGCGTGGCGAAATAACGGTAGGCGACGTCGATGGTGATGCCTTGCTCGCGCTCGGCTTCCAGGCCGTCGGTCAGCAGCGACAGATCGATGGTGTCGCCCACGGTGCGCTTGTGCTTCGAGCGCGAGACAGCGGCCAGCTGGTCGGCGAAGATGCCCTTGCTGTCGAACAGCAGGCGGCCGATCAGCGTGCTCTTGCCGTCGTCGACGGAGCCGGCGGTGATGAAGCGCAGCAGGCTGTGTTGCTGGCGTTGTTCGTCAGGGGTGTGAATGCGTGCGTTCATCAGAAATATCCTTGCTTCTTGCGTTTTTCCATCGAGGCTTCCGAGGTCTGGTCGTCCATGCGCGTGGCGCCGCGCTCGGTCACTTGCGTGACGGCGGTTTCGGCGATGATCGCTTCGACGGTGGCCGCATCCGACGACACCGGGCAGGTGCAGGAAATGTCGCCCACGGTCCGGAAGCGCACGGTTTGCGTTTCCACGGTCTCGCCTTCGCGCGCCGGGGTCAGCGGAGTCAATGGCACCAGCAGGCCGTTACGCGGGATCACCTGGCGTTCGTGCGCAAAATAGATAGTCGGGAGCGCAAGTTGTTCGCGGGCGATGTATTGCCACACGTCGAGCTCGGTCCAGTTCGAGATCGGGAACACGCGCATGTTTTCGCCCGGATGCACGCGGGTGTTGTACAGGTCCCAGAGTTCCGGACGCTGGGCCTTCGGGTCCCACTGGCCGAATTCGTCGCGGAAGGAGAAGATGCGCTCTTTGGCACGGGCTTTTTCCTCGTCGCGGCGGGCGCCGCCGATGCAGGCGTCGAAACCGTGTTCGGCGATGGTTTCCAGCAGCGTCACGGCTTGCGCGGCATTGCGCGAATCGATGGCCGGATTGCGCAGGCGCACGGTGCCGCGCTTGATCGAGTCTTCCACCGAGCCGACGATCAGGCGTTCGCCGAGTTCGGCCACGCGCGCATCGCGGAAGGCGATGACTTCGTCGAAGTTGTGGCCGGTGTCGATGTGCACCAGCGGGAAGGGGAATTTACCGGGGCGGAAAGCCTTTTCGGCCAGGCGCAGCAGCACGACCGAGTCCTTGCCACCCGAGAACAGCAGGGCCGGGTTGCTGCATTCGGCCGCCACTTCGCGCAGGATGTGGATCGCTTCGGATTCGAGGGCGTCGAGGTGGCGCGCATTGACGTCGGCCAGGACCGCATTGGTGTCAGAAAGATTCGTCATGAATGGTGCCTTGTATTCTTGAGTAGCCGAACTGAATCAGGCTGCTACGGATTTAATTCGGATTAATTTCCCGTCGATCAGGTGCAGGCCGCATTCCTTCGATTCCGGGTTTTCCCACCACCAGCGGCCGGCGCGCACGTCCTCGCCCGGCTGGATCGCGCGAGTGCAGGGTTCGCAGCCGATCGACGGGTAGCCGCGGTCGTGCAGCGCGTTATACGGCACGTTATTGGCGCGGATGTATTCCCAGACGTTGTCCTCGGACCAGTCGGCCAGCGGATTGAACTTGGTCATGCCGTGCGCCGGATCGTCTTCCTGGGTCGACAGTTCCGAACGGGTGGCAGACTGGGCGCGGCGCTGGCCGGTGATCCAGGCTTTATTGCCCGCCAGCGCGCGACCGAGCGGCTCGACCTTGCGGATGCGGCAGCACTCGCGCCGCATCTCGACGCTGTCGTAGAAGGCGTTCAGGCCGTTCTGCGCCACGTAGGCGTCGACCGCATCGGCCTGCGGACGGAACAGCATGATGTCGTGGCCGTAATGGGTTTTCACCGCATCCAGCACGGCCAGGGTTTCCTTGTGCAAGCGCCCGGTTTCCAGAGAGAAGATGCCAATCGGCAGATGGCTCTTCAAAATCAGGTCGGTCAGCACCATGTCCTCGGCCGCCAGGCTGGACGCAAACACGGCCGGGGTGTATTCGGCTGCGATGCGTGCCAGGATGGCTTGCGTATCGGCGACGCGGTTGGCGAGATCGCTCATGCTGTCATCCCGAATCAGATGCCCGCACCGATGTCGGTGTGTTCCGGCTTGACGTCGCGCTCGGCGCGGCGGAACAGCGGCAGCGGCTGGTCGACCGAGGCCTGGTAGGTTTCCGAGAACACGGTCAGGCCTTTCAGTGCGTCGTGGATCGAGCGGTCCTGGCGCGTGGCGTAGGCATTGAAGCCGACCCGCGACATCGAGAACAATTGGTCGCGCAACACGTCGCCAATCGCACGCAGTTCGCCGGTATAGGCCAGGCGGCGGCGCACGTTGTAGGCGATCGAATAGCCGCGGCCATCGGAGAATTTCGGGAAATCCACCGCAATCACGGCAAAGCGCTCGGCGTCGCCCTTCAAGGCTTCGAAACGCTCGTCGGCGGCGATCCACACGCCGAGTTCGGCGCGCTGCGACAGCGTCTCCTTTTGCGCCAGCCAGACCGTCAGCGGGACGATGACCTTGCCTTCCGGGACAACAACCGCTTCCGGCGCCTCGTTTTCTTCGAGACGCAGCACGCGCCAATCGTCGGCCACGACTTCACGGCCGCGGATAATCTGTTCGTGAATCACTTCAAGCATGGTCTTCCCCAACCAGTTCGCCCGCCGCGATCGGCGTGGCATACACATGTTCCTTGAATGGCGCGATGCCCAGGCGCTGGGCGGTGTCGACAAACCGTTCGTCTTCGAAACGGTTCTGCACGTACACATTCAGCAGGCGGCCGATGACTTCCGGCATTTGCCCGGCCGAGAACGACGGCCCGATGATCTTGCCGATGGCAGCGTTATTGCCCTGCGCACCGCCAATCGACACCTGGTACCACTCGCTGCCGTCCTTGTCGACGCCGAGCACGCCGATCGAACCCACGTGGTGGTGACCGCAGGCATTGATGCAGCCCGAGATGTTCAGTTCGATGTCGCCGATGTCGTGCTGGAAGTCGAGGTTGTCGAAGCGCTCGGCAATCGCCGCCGCAATCGGGAGCGACTTGGCATTTGCCAGCGAGCAGAAGTCGCCGCCCGGACAGGCAATGATGTCGGTCAGGAGGCCGATGTTCGGCGTCGCCAGGCCTTTCGATTTCGCCAGTTGCCAGACTTCGAACAGGTCAGCCTGCTTCACATCCGCCAGCACCAGGTTCTGCTCGTGGGTCACGCGCAGTTCGCCAAAGCTGTACTTGTCGGCCAGGTCGGCCACGAAGTCCATCTGCTCGGCGGTGGCGTCGCCCGGCGGCACGCCGGTTTTCTTCAGCGACAGCACGACCGCGGCATAGCCCGGCACTTTATGGGGCTTGACGTTGCGGTTCAGCCAGTTGGCGAAAGCCTTGTTATCAGCGTGCGCGGCGAGCGGATTGATGGATGCCAAAGTCGCATACGGCGGCGCCACGAAATAGGCGGCCACGCGCTCGTATTCTTCCTGGCTCAGGGTTTCCGGGCCATCCTTCAGGTCTTGCCATTCTTCTTCGACCAGGCGCGAGAATTCTTCCACGCCCAGGGCCTTCAGCAGGATCTTGATGCGGGCTTTATATTTGTTGTCGCGGCGGCCGTACGAGTTGTACACGCGCATCACGGCTTCGGTATAGGTGAGCAGGTGCTGCCATGGCAGGAAGTCGCGGATCACGCTGCCGATGATCGGGGTGCGGCCCATGCCGCCACCGGCCATGAACTTGAATCCGACTTCGCCCGCCTCGTTGCGGGTGAGCGTGAGGCCGATGTCGTGGATGGCAATCGCCGCGCGGTCTTCCACCGAACCATTGATCGCCACCTTGAATTTACGGGGCAGGGCGATAAATTCCGGGTGGAAGGTGCTCCACTGGCGCAGGATTTCGGCAAAGGCGCGCGGGTCCATGATCTCATCTGCAGCCACGCCGGCGAACTCATCAGTGGTAATGTTGCGGATGCAATTGCCCGATGTTTGAATCGCGTGCATCTCGACCGAGGCCAGCTCTAGCAGGATCTCCGGCGTCTGCTCCAGCTCGATCCAGTTGTACTGGATGTTCTGGCGCGTGGTGAAGTGGCCATAGCCGCGGTCGTACTCCCGCGCGATGTGGGCAAACATGCGCATCTGCGCCGTGGACAACAGACCATACGGCACGGCGACGCGCAGCATGTAGGCATGGCGCTGCATGTACAGGCCGTTTTGCAGGCGCAGCGGCACGAATTCTTCTTCGGTCAGCTCGTCGTTCAGGCGGCGCGCCACCTGGTCGCGGTACTGCGCAATGCGCTCGCGCACGATGAGATGGTCGTATTTGTCGTAGCGGTACATAGTAATTCCTGATGAGGACGGGCCAGGCGGCCCTTTAGGCTAGATGGAATGGTAAGCGCGCGACGCTTTATTCCAAACTACTGACAATTTATTTGCTTATATACGGTAGGGGTATAAGCATTCGCATAAAATAGCGGCTGGCGTTTTTCACATACAAGACAACAACAGGAATGAACCTTCATCAATTGCGCTTCGTCCGCGAAGCCGTGCGCCAGAACTACAACCTGACCGATGCGGCCAAGGCCTTGTTCACCTCGCAGCCGGGGGTGTCGAAGGCCATCATCGAACTCGAGGAAGAGCTGGGCGTCGACATCTTCACGCGCCACGGCAAGCGCATCCGCGGCCTGACGGAACCGGGCCGCCTGGTGCTGGCCTCGGTCGAGCTGATCATGCAGGAAATCGAAAGCCTGAAGCGGATCGGCAAGGAATACGCGGCCCACGACAGCGGCAGCTTCACGATTGCCACCACGCATACCCAGGCACGCTACATGCTGCCGAAGGTGGTGCAGGCCTTCATGGGCAAGTTCCCGAAAGTGCGCCTCTCTCTGCTGCAAGGCAACCCGAAGCAGATCGCCGACATGGTGAAGAATGGCCAGGCCGACCTGGCGATTGCCACCGAGTCGATTGCCGCCATTGACGGCCTGATCACGCTGCCGTGCTACCAGTGGGAGCACGTGGTGATCGTGCCGCCGGAACACGAGCTGCTGCGCTCGAAGGCGGTGTCGCTGGAAGAAATTGCCACCTACCCCTTGATTACCTACGACGGCGCCTTTGCCGGCCGCAGCAAGATCGACCACGCCTTCAATCTGCGCGAACTGAAGCCCGACGTGCTGCTCGAAGCCATCGACGCCGACGTGATCAAGACCTATGTCGAGCTGGGCATGGGCGTGGGCATCATCGCCGGCATGGCGTTTGACGCCGAGCGCGACCGCAACCTGCGTGCGATTCCCGTCGGGCAGTTGTTCGGCATGAACGTGTCGCGCGTGGCGGTGAAGCAGGGCGCCTACCTGCGCAGCTATATTTATACTTTCATCGAGCTGCTGGCCCCGAGCCTGAACCGCAAGATGGTCGAAGCCGCCATGCGCGGCGGCGAAAACTACGAACTGTAAGCAAACATGAGCAATACACAACTCGCAAAATTCTATGCCCAGCTGGGCGAAGCCGTCGAAGACATCTACCTCGAGCCCGACATGGACGAGGACATCGACGACATGAGCATCCACCTCGGCAATTTGCTGACCGGCCACACCGTGCTGGAACTGGGCTGCGGTACAGGCTACTGGACCGAAGTCGTGGCCGAATCGGCCGCGTCGGTGCTGGCGCTGGACATCAACGCCAACCTGGTCGACATCGCCCGCGAGCGCGGCATGCCGGCGGACAAGGTAGCTTTTCGCGTGGCCGATGCCCTGGACCTGCCGGAAGACATCGGCAAGTTCTCGGCGGTGCTGGTCAGCTTCCTGTGGTCGCACCTGACCAAGGGCGAACAGGAAAAGTTGCTGGCGACCTTGAAGAAGCGTCTCGGGAAAGATGTGCTGCTGGTGATCCTGGACGATTCCTTTGTCGAAGGCTTCAGCGAAACCACGGCGCGCACCGATGCCGAAGGCACGACCTGGGAAATCCTGACGACCGCCGATGGCGAGCGTGTCGAGCTGCCGAAAAGCTACCCATCCGACAGCGCCCTGCGCAAGCGGCTGGGCAACGCCGGCAAGGAAATCAAGATCGAGCGCGTCGAGTTCTTCTGGATCCTGACCTGCCGCCTGAAATAATCGTAGGGTGGGCCGGGCCGCGCTAGGCACTTGTGCCCACGCGGTGCCACGGCGGCATGTCGAAACGTCATCAATAAAAAAGGCCGATGATCATCGCATCTCTGCGAGATCATCGGCCTCGTTATGTCAAGCTCCGTACCGCGTGGGTTCAAGAACCCACCCTACGCGCTGACTCGTCATTCCGGCTACGTGCGTCGAGGATGGCGTAGGGTGGGCTCTCGAGCCCACGCGGTACCACCGTTACGTGTCGAAATGCATGCAAAGAAAAAGGCCGATGATCATCGCGTTGTTGCGAGATCATCGGCCTTGTTGTATCAGCCGACGTCATGGTGGGTTCAAGAACCCACCCTGCGCTCATGCGCAGGTACATGGCCGAAACAATGGCGCCATGCAACCGGGCGCCCGTGATCGGCTTAGAACGTGTGACGAATACCCAGCGTGAACGCGCTCGGATCGGTACCCAGCGCAGTTGCGGCCGGGGTGATGCTCGGGGTCGATGCGGTCAGGCCGAACACGCCGCGGGCGTTGTTGCGCATGGTGCCGTAGGTGGTGTAGACGTTGGTGCGCTTCGACAGCGCGTAGCTGTAGGCCACGGCCCAGGCGTTGCCCTTGGCGCCGTTGTCGATTTCGTTGCGCTGCACGTTGGCGTAGAACTTGTTCGTGCCCTTGGTGTACACGCCGCCCACGTTGATCTGCTCGAACTTGTTGTTGTTGCCGGTCTGGTCAGCCACCAGGTAGTTACCCTTCAGGTCGAAGTCGCCGAACTTGAAGCCGGCGCCGAAGGCGTATTCCTTGTCGTCGCCGGTCGCCAGGCGTTCGTAGTTGTGGTAACCGGCGCCCAGGTAGATGCCGTTGTTCGCGTATTCCACGGCCACGCCCCACAGGTCGGCCGATGGATCGGTGGTGCGTTCGCCGGCCGAGTAGGCGGCCAGGACGCTGAAGCCGCTCATCGAATTGCTCTTGTAGTTGACCGAGTTGGCCAGGCGGCGGGTCAGCTTGCCGCTGCCGAACGACGACAAGTTGCTGCCGTAGAAGCCCTGGCCGAAGGCGTCGGTGGCGGCGGCGACCGAGGCGATCGGGCTGTATTCGCGGCCCACGGTCACTTGGCCGAAGGCGCCTTGCAGGCCGACCACGGCGCGGCGGCCGAACAGTTCGGTGTCGGCGGCGCCGGTATCCAGGCGCACGCCGGATTCGATGTTGAAGATGGCTTTCAGGCCATTGCCCAGGTCTTCGGTACCGCGGAAGCCGATGCGGCTGCTCGACTGGTTGCCCGAGTTGATGACGGTACGGCGCGATTCGCCCGGCGCATCGGTATCTTCGACGGCGATGGCCGCGTCCATGACGCCGTAGATGGTGACGTTGCTCTGCGCATGCGCGAACAGCGGGAGGGACGTGATCAGCGCTGCGGCCAGGGCTTTGTATTGCATGAAGATCTCCAATAAGGTTCGACGAAGGATTGAGTTGGCTTATCGCAAACTCAAGGTCGAGCGAATCTTATCGGAACAATATGTCGATTTGATGACAGACCGTCATGCCAGTGTTGTAAAAACAGCGCATTGACCAAAACCGGCTAAACCGTATGCCCGTTCACCGGCAGCACGATGTCGATGCGCGTGCCCGGGCCGCTGCCGTTATCGGCGCCGATGTTGATTTCTCCCTTCAGCGCCCAGACCCGCTCGCGCATGCCCACCAGACCCAGCGATTCGGCCTTTTCCATGTCGGTGTCGACGATGCCGCGGCCGTTGTCGCAGATGGTGACCAGCAAATCGTGGTTGCTGCGGTAGAGCGTGAGGATGACGTGGGTCGCATGCGCATGGCGCGCCACGTTGGTGAGCGCTTCCTGCACGATGCGGAAGATGGCGGTGCTGGCGCTGTCGTCGAGGCGCAGCTCGGCTTCGTCGGCCAGCAGGTCGCAGGCGATGCCGTGGCGTTCGGTGAAGTCGTCGCGCAGGCCCTGCAGCGCAAAGTACAGCCCGCCTTCGTCGAGCGCGCGCGGGCGCAAGTTGGTGGCGATGCGGCGCAGCGAGGTGATGGCGGTGAGCAGGTTGGCGTCCATGCCGGCGATCAGGTGACCCGTGTCGCCGCCGTCGCCGCTGGCCTGGCGCAGCAGGGTCAGGTCCATGCGCAGCGAGGCCAGCAGCTGGCCGAGGTCGTCGTGCAGTTCGCGCGAGATGTGGGTGCGTTCTTCCTCGCGGATGGTTTGCAGGGCCGCCGACAGCTGGCGCAACTGGTCGTGCGAGCGCGCCAGCTTCTGCTGCACGCGCTGGCGCTCGGACACGTCGCGCAGGATGATGGTGTACAGGATGATGCCGTCCTGGAAGGCGTCGGTGATCGAGCCTTCGATGGGAAAGCTGCCGTTCGGGCGGATGCCGATACCGGCATAGTCGGTGGCGCGGCGCCCCGCGCGCGCGCCCTGGAAGTGGTCGAGCGGGCTATGGCCGGCGTCGGCCGGGGCGCGGATGAAGCGCGCCAGCGGCTGGCCCAGCATTTGCGCGACGCTGACGCCGAACATGGCCGCCGCCGCCGGGTTGGCCAGCACCACGCGGCTGTACTCGTCGGCCGAGATGATGGCCTCGCCGGCATTGTCGACGATGCGGCGGCTGTGCTGGGTGGGCGCGTCGCCATGGCCGTCGGCATTCAGGCGGGCGACCAGGTGGCCGCCGAGCAGGCCGAGCGCGAACAAGGCCGTGCCGCGCCCGCGCCGGCGCGGGTTGCGCTGTAGAGTCATGGAAAGTCCCGCAGTCCGTATGAACGAAACGGTCCGCGGCGCGGACCAATCGCTACGATACGGCGCGAACCGATGGGCAGGTTTGAGGGGCGACAAGCACGCGGGGAGGGTGTGGCGCGTGGTGGCGCGTGGTGGTGTGAAGCACACGCCGGNCCGTATGAACGAAACGGTCCGCGGCGCGGACCAATCGCTACGATACGGCGCGAACCGATGGGCAGGTTTGAGGGGCGACAAGCACGCGGGGAGGGTGTGGCGCGTGGTGGCGCGTGGTGGTGTGAAGCACACGCCGGAACGCGGTGGGTTCGAGAACCCACCCTACGAAGTCAACAGTAGGGTGGGTTCTCGAACCCACCATTCCTTACACCTTTACATCTGCTTGAACAGATGCAGGAAACTGCGGCTCACTTCGAGCTTTTCCGACCGCCCCTTGATCAGCACCAGGTGGCGCCCGCGGATATCGCGCGTCACGCCTTCGATCGCATTCACGTTCACCAGCGTGGCGCGGTGGATCTGCCAGAACAGCGACGGGTCGAGCTCGTCGGCCAAATCGCGCACGGGTTTGCGGATCAGGGCCTCGAACTTCTCGGTTTGCACGCAGGTATATTTTTCGTCGGAACGGAAGAACAAAATCTCCTCGACCGGGATCATGCGCAAATCCGAGCCGATGCTGGCCTGGATCCACTGCAAATGCTTCGGCTTCGGCGCCGCGATCTTTTCCGCCAGCTGCGACAGCATGGCGGTGACGCTGTCGTTGACCACCGCGCCCGGCTTGCCGAGGCGCGCTTTCAGGCGCTCGACCGTCACCTTCAGGCGCTCCGGCTCGGAAGGCTTGAGCACGTAATCGACCGCGCCACGCTCGAAAGCCTCGACCGCGTACTGGTCGTAGGCCGTAACGAACACGACCTGGCTGCGGTCGCCGATCTCGGCCGCCGCTTCCATGCCGGTCTTGCCGGGCATGCGGATGTCGAGGAAGGTGAAGTCGGGCTTGACCTGGCCGACCAGCTCCACGGCTTCTTCGCCGTTCTTGGCCTCGCCCACGATGTCCAGTTCCGGCCACACCTGTTCCAGGCGCATGCGCAGCTGGTCCCGCATCAGTCTTTCGTCGTCGGCAATAATCGCGGTAGGCATGGCGGGGTCCGGTCGGTTGGGAAAAGAGAGTGACAATTATTCAAGAAAACGGCGCGCCAGGCAAGCTATCCGGCCCGCTTATCTCGACACATGGTAAGGCACCTCGACCATGGCGATCACGCCGGTCGGGCTGTTCGAGGCGATGTGCAATTGCCCGGCGTCGCCGTGCAGCAGGCGCAGGCGCTCGCGGATGGTCGGCAAACCGAGGCCGGTGCCATTGCTCGGCACCACGCCAAAGCCCACGCCATCGTCGGTGACCGTCAGGCGCAATTTGCCGTCGGCCACATCGGCGACGATCTTCAGGGTGCCGCCTTCGGGCTTGCATTCGAGGCCGTGCTTGATCGCGTTCTCGACCATGGATTGCAGCATCATCGGCGGGAAGGCGGCGTTGCGCAGGCCCTCGGGAATCTGCATGTCCACGGTCAGGCGTTCTTCCATGCGCATCTTGAGCAGGTTCAGGTAGGCGTTGACCATGTCGACTTCGCGCCCGAGGTTGGTTACCAGGATGTTGTCGCGCATTTGCGGCAGCACGGCGCGCAGGTACTGGATCAGGCTGCGCTGCATGGCCGAGGCGCGCGGCGGATTGGTTTCGATCAG
This sequence comes from Massilia brevitalea, assembly GCF_030711405.1. Classification (GTDB taxonomy): domain Bacteria; phylum Pseudomonadota; class Gammaproteobacteria; order Burkholderiales; family Burkholderiaceae_D; genus Telluria; species Telluria brevitalea. Next base: position 7,816 of record NZ_JAULSI010000006.1, on the reverse strand, counting down.
GTGCTCGACCGAGGCCAGGGTGTTGAACAGGAAGTGCGGCTCCACTTGCGCCTGCATCATCTGCATCCTGGTTTCGGAAAGCTGGCGCTGCATAGATTCGCGCTCGGCGGCGGCGTTCGCGGTGCGGGTCTGCAGTTCCGCGCGCTTCTTGCCGCCAACCAGGGCCTTGGTGCCGAACAGGGCCAGCACCAGCAGCCAGACGAAACTGGTGAACCAGGTCGAGGCCTGTTTGTGGTAACGCGACACTTTTGCTTCTGCCGCATCGTCGACCGCGCCTTCGATCGCGACCGACAATTCCTCGGCAATCTGCGGCGGCAGCTCGATGTGGACCGAGTCGCCGTTCGGGTGCACGCCTTTCGGCAGGCTGAGTTCGGGCGAGGAGGGCGCGGCCGGCGCGCCAGGGGCGGCCGGTGCTGCCGGTGCTGCCGGTGCCGCGGGGGCGCCTGGAGCGGCGGGAGCGCCGGGCGCAGCCGGCACCGCCGGCGGGTTCTTGTTGCGCGAATTGAAGCGGATGCCGCTGTCGTCGATGGTGATGCTGGCCCGTTCCTTGCGCTCGCCGCGTTCCAGGCGCGGCTCTTCGTCGCTGCCGGAAAACAGCTCTTCCTGCAAGATGGTGCCGGCGATCAGCATCAGCGCCGCGAACAGGAAAAACTTCCACCACGACAGTTGCGTCACCCAGGTGGCCACGCTGTCGAAGGCACGGTACAGCCACGACAAGGTGCCGGAAAAATAGTAATGGGCAGAGCTGCGCGCTTGCATGGTCAGGTGTTTGTCAGGTGTCATTGCGGGTGCGAGTGTACCGCGTTGCCGCCGCCCGGTGAAAAAAGTGATGCCTGGAATACATCGCCACCGGTCTCGCTGTGTTGGAATGACACAACTCTAACCCCGGGCGACATGCCCCGCACGGGTTGTGCGACAGCCTGCACAAAGCAGGCAACAGGCTGCATGCAAACGCGTGGCACAGCGTTGTAAGTTGCCAAACATACATACAAAAGCTGTCCATCGGAAATTTTGCGCGGTATGATGATTTCACTTCCTGGCCGCGCCAGCCCATTATTCGTTCGATGAAAGGGTATGCCGATGTCTGCCGTTCCTGCTCGATTCCGTCTCGTCACCCGCAGCGATTTCGATGGCCTGGTCTGCGCCGTCCTCCTGAAACACCTGGACCTGATCGACGACATCCTGTTCGTCCATCCCAAGGACATGCAGGACGGGAAGATCGCCATCACCAGCCGCGACATCACCACCAATTTGCCGTATGTAGCGGGCGCGCACCTGGTGTTCGACCATCACCTGTCGGAAGCGATGCGCAATACCGGGCTGCGCGCCAACCACGTGATCCAGCCGGAGGCGCCGTCGGCCGCGCGCGTGGTCTGGGACCATTACGGTGGCGCCGGCGTGTTCCCCGCCAGCTGGAGCGAGATGATGACGGCGGTCGACAAGGCCGACGCGGCGCGCTTTACCCGCAGCGAAGTGCTGGAGCCGAGCGGCTGGAACCTGCTCAACTTCCTGATGGATGCGCGCACCGGACTCGGGCGCTTCCATGACTTCCGTATCTCGAACTACCAGCTGATGATGGCCCTGATCGACGCCTGCCGCACGCTGGACATCGCGCAGATCATGGCGCTGGCCGACGTCGAGGAGCGGACCCGGCTGTATTTCGAGCACAGCGAGCGCTGCAAGGAACAGATCCGCCGCTGCGCGCGGGTCGAGCGCAACCTGGTGGTGCTGGACCTGCGCGAGGAAGCGACGATTTATGCGGGGAACCGGTTCATCATTTATGCGCTGTTCCCGGAGACGAATATCTCGATCCACGTGCTGTGGGGGCTGAAGAACCAGAACACGGTGTTCGCCACGGGCAAGTCGATCCTGAACCGGACCTCGAAGACGAACATCGGGGCCTTGATGCTCGAGTATGGCGGCGGCGGGCATGAGAATGCGGGGACCTGCCAGGTGGCGAACGAGATGGCGGAAGACGTGCTGGGGGCGCTCATCCACCGGATCACCAGCGAAGGGTAATCGAAGCCTGCTGCAGTGACCGTACGGTGGGCACCCAGGCCAAAATGCTTACGCCGCAGCGCATCTGCAGCGCCAAGCTTTACGCCGGCATCCGGTCCCGCACCAGCTCGCGCGCCGCCTCCGCCTCCATCGGCTCGCCCAGCCACGCTCCCTGCAGCCCTTCGCAGCCATGCGCCTTGAGAAATTCCATCTGCGAGCGCGTTTCCACCGCTTCCCCGATCACCGGCATCTTGAGGTTGTGCCCGATATCGATCAGCGTGCGCGCCATCACGTTGCCTTCGCGCGTGTCCTCGTCTTCGGCAATCGCGTGTACGGCCTGCTTCGACAGTTTCAGCTGTCCCACCGACAGTTCGCGCAAAAAGCCAAGGTCGCTCATGCCATGCCCGAACTCGTCCACAGACAGCGTCAGCCCCAGCTCGCGTAGTTGCGCCGCCAGGTCGCGCACCTGGCCCGGATTGCGGATCAGCGCTTCCTCGCGCAATTCGATTTGCAGGCTGTCCGGGGACAGGCCGTGCTGGGCCAGGCGTTTGGCGATGTTGGCAACGAAATCCTGCTGCATGTATTCGCGCGCCGAGACGTTGACCGACACCGGCACCCCGGTCACGCCGAGCTCCTTCAGTTCGCGCAGGAAGGCGCAGGCCTGGTCCAGCACCCAGGCGCCGAACTGGACGATGCGGCCGTTTTCCTCGGCTTCGAGCAAAAAGGCCGACGGCAGCAGCACGCCGCGTTCGGGATGGCGCCAGCGCAATAGCGCCTCGAAACTCTGCACGGTGCCTGTGCGGGCGTCGATGCAGGGCTGGTACAGCATGAAGAGCTCGCCCTTTTCGATGGCCTGCGACATGCCGGCGTCGAGCTGCTGGCGGGCGTCGGTGGTCGACTTCATGTCGCTGGAGAAGAAATAGATCTCGTTGCGGCCGGTGGCCTTGGCGTGGTACATCGCCACGTCGGCCGAGCGCACCAGTTCGGCTGCGGTATGGCCATCGTGCGGATACACCGACACCCCGAGGCTGGCGCCGACCGCGATTTCCTTGTGCATGAAGGAGACCGGCTGGGTCAGGCCCTGGCGCAGGCGCTCGATCATGCGCACGGTGAAGCGCAGCGAGGGCTGGTTGACCAGCACCAGCACGAATTCGTCGCCGGACAGGCGCGCCACGGTATCGCTGTCGCGCACCGAGGCCAGCAGGCGCTTGGCCACGACCTTCAGCACCACGTCGCCGGCCTCGTGGCCATGGGAGTCGTTGATGGTCTTGAAGTTGTTCAGGTCGATCAGCACGGTGGCCACCAGCGACTTCTGGCGCTGCGCAAGGTGCAGCGACTGTTCGAGCCGGTCCCACAGCAGGTTGCGGTTGGCCAGGCCCGTGAGGGCGTCGTGGTTGACCTCGTGCTCGAGATGGGCGGTGCGCTGCTTGGTGGCGGTGACGTCCATGATGATGCCGATGAAGTGGCTGGTCTTGCCATGCTCGTCGAGCACCGGGGTGATGCTCAGGTCGTTCCAGAACAGCTCGCCGTTCTTGCGCATGTTGCGAAACACCACGTTGACCGGGCGCCGCGCGGCGATGGCGTCGCGTACGCGGGCGCGCTCGTTGCCGTCCATGCCGGGCGCCGCCATGAAGCGCGAGTCGCGCCCGATGACGTCTTCGGCGCGATAGCCGCTGATGCGCTCGAAGGCGGGGTTCACGTATTCGATCGGGCAATCGTTGCCGTCGATGGCGGTGATGACGATGCCGTTGCTGGCCGCGTGCAGGGCCCGTTCGCGCAGGCGCAGCGCCTGTTCGTGGGCGCGGCGCTGGGTGATGTCGAGCCCCATGCCGAACAGGTAGCGGCCGCCGTTGCAGTCGACGCGCGAGCCGCACAGCAGCATCGGCGTTTCGCGCCCGCTGCGGCCGAGGACGTCGACCTCGATCACGACTTCCTCGCCGGTCTCGAATACGCGGCGGATGCTGTCGGCAATCAGCGGCCGGGTCTTCAGGTCGAACAGCTCGACCGCGCTCGTGGCCTCGACTTCCTCGGGCATGAGTTCGGTGATGCGCTCGTGGTTGCGGTTCCAGAGCACGAAGCGGCCAGCCCGGTTGATGGCGTAGAAGGTGCCCGGAAGCACGTCGACCACGGCGGCCAGCGGCGTACGCCCGACCAGCACCGATTCGGGCGTGCTGTCGTCGTGCACGTTGTCGATGGCGGCGATCCAGGACTGGATGACGCCGCCGGCATCGTATTGCGGCGACAAAGCCAGTTCGGCGAGGACGGTGCCGCCGTCGCCGCGCCGCAGCGCCAGCTTGTTGGTGCGGCCGTGGTCGGCGGCCAGGCCGCGCCAGCGCATGGCCGGATCGTCGAGCGCTGCCTGGACGGCGCGTGTGTCGGCAATCGCGTTGGCGGCAACATCGGCGGCCGCGGGATCCGAGGCGGGCGGCACGGTCATGGGGGCGATGTTATCGGCGCGCGCGGCGGCCGCCGGCGTTTCCGCCGCCAGCAGCTTGGTGAGCGAGCAGCCGATGGCCCGGTCGGCAGGGAGCATCAACAGGCGTTCGCAGGCCGTGTTCCAGGTCAGGATGGCGCCGCTCTCGTCGAGCAGGAAAGCGGCATTGGCGGTCGGAACGGACACAGTCATGCTGGCGCCTCGGAAAAAGGGAACACTGCTGTTGGACTTGCCAGCCCTGCGCATGTTCCCCAAGTTCCAGACTAGACCATAAAAATAAAAAAGCCATGGCAAAACCATGGCTTTTCGAGGCAGCGGACGTGCTGCTTACGCGACGGCGCTTTCCTGTTTTTCCGGCAGTGCCACCTGGTCGTCCACGCTGAACTGGTAGTCCTTGAACACGTGCTCGGCAGACAGGATCTGGTAGGAACCGTCGGCCAGCTTGTGCGTCGTGTCCTTCAGGCGGTAGGTGAAGTGGCCGCAGGTCCAGCAATTGTAGTTGCGCATGTGCGTGCACAGGCAGGTCTTGTCCATTACCAGCGGGTTCTTGACGTCCGGATTGGCCAGCACTTCGCGGTTGTACGAATTGATGTAGGCGCAATTGCCGGTCGCGTCCAGCAGGTAGCCGTAGGATTCGCAGCCCGGGCGGATGCCGGAACCGATCGCCGGCGTGCTTTTCAGCATGCGCATCGGATAACCGGTTGGCGAGATGCCGTTGACGATGATGTCTTCCTCGCTGGCGCGGTAATATTCCTGCTTCACGCTGTCGGGCATGCCGCACTCGTGGGTCACGGTGAAGCGGGTCGCTACCTGCACGCCGCCCACGCCTTTTTCCAGGAAGCGCACGGCGTCGGAACCGGTGAACACGCCGCCGGCCGCGATCAGCGGGATGTCGATGTTTTCCGCGCGCATGTAAGCGAGGATTTCATCGATGATGGTGTGCAGGTCGTATTCCTTCCAGTCGAAACCGAAGCCCAGGTGGCCGCCGGCCAGGGGACCCTCGACGATGATGAAATCGGGCGGACGGTTCAGCTTGGCAACCTTGCGCAGGAACAGCTGCAGCGCGCGCACCGAGGACACGATGATGCCCAGCTTGGCTTCGCGGAAGCGCGGGTGGTCCTTGATCAGATCGAAGGAACCGAGGTGCAGGCCGGCCGACATGGTGATGCCGTCGATGCCGGCGTCGAGCGCGGAAGCCAGGCGCGTGCGCAGGGTTTCCTTGGGCGCGTTCATGGTCAGCTTTTCCATGACGTTCACAAAAATCAGGCCATCGCCCTTTTTCGCCGCCATGGTGGCGCCCACGTGCAGGCGGGTCGCCTCGGCCAGGCGTTCGAGGTCGAACTGCACCACCGCCTTGTCCATGTTGTTGATGTTGAACTTGTAGAGCTTGGTCTTGTCCTTGACGAAGGTGGTATCGAACTTGCGGTCCGACACGTCCTGCACCATGGCGTCCGAGATATGGCCGATACCGCCCAGGCGGGCAGCTTCCAGCGCCAGCTCGGAGGTCGAGATGTCCACGCCCATCCCGCCGATCATGATGGGCACATATTCCTTGTTGCCCAGACGCAGGCGGAAATCATCAACACGTTTCATTGCTATCCTTAATACTACCGGTTGCGCTCGCTCAAGCTGGCGACACCATGCCTGGAACGAGTTTATGCGGCCTCAATTCTACCCCAGCTCAATCCTGGTGAGGCGTATGAAAGGACTACGGAGGCGGCGCTGCCGCAGTCCCGGCGCAGAGACGACGAATTAGTCGCGGAAATTGTTGAACGCCAGCGGCAGGTCCTGCACATCCTTGCGCAGCAGGGCGATGGCTTCCTGCAGGATGTCGCGGTCCTTGCCGGTCACGCGCACGGCTTCGCCCTGGATGCTGGCCTGCACCTTCATCTTGCTTTCCTTGATCAGCTTGGTGATCTTCTTCGCGTCGTCGGTCTCGATGCCGTTGCGCACCTTGATCACCTGCTTGACCTTGTCGCCGCCGATTTTCTCGACCTTCTGCTCGTCGAGGAAACGCACGTCGACCTTGCGCTTGCTCATTTTATTGATGAGCACATCGCGCACCTGGCCGAGCTGGAAGTCGGAGTCGGCGAACAGCGTCAGTTCGCGTTCCTTCTGGTCGACCTTGGCCGAGCTGCCCTTGAAGTCGAAGCGGGTGGTGATTTCCTTGTTCGATTGCTCGACGGCGTTCTTGACTTCGACCATGTCTGCTTCGCAGACGACATCAAACGATGGCATGGTGTTTTCCTTATAGCTGCTGTATTTGTAAGTGGCGGTATTTTAACGGACAAGCCCCTGCGCGAGGATGGTTTTTGCCTTGGCGCAGCACCTTGGCTCTATAATTCCCCGGATTCCAGCCTCGCCCACCAGCGCACATGCCGCCCAATCTCTCCATCGAACACGACGTTTCCCTCCAGCCCTTCAACACCTTCGGCCTGCCGGCCCGGGCGCGCCATTACCTGCGCATCACCGATCCGGCCCAGCTCGACAGCCTGCGCACCGACGCCGCCACCGCCAGCCTGCCGCGCTTCGTGCTCGGCGGCGGCAGCAATGTGCTGCTCACGCGCGACGTCGAGGCGCTGCTGCTGCACATGGCGATTCCCGGGCGCGAGATCGTCGGCGAAGAGAACGGCGCCGTGCTGGTGCGCGCCGGCGCCGGCGAAAACTGGCATGGCTTTGTCGAGTTCACCCTGGCGCAGGGGCTGGGCGGGCTGGAAAACCTGTCCCTGATCCCCGGCACCGTGGGCGCCGCGCCGATCCAGAACATCGGGGCCTATGGGCTGGAAATCAAGGATGTGTTCCATTCGCTCACAGCGTATGATCTGGCGACAGGTACGCAGCGCGTGTTGCGCGCGGCCGACTGCCGCTTCGGCTACCGCGACAGCGTGTTCAAGCAGGCGGATGGGGCGGGGCTGGTGGTGCTGGACGTGACCTTCGCCCTGCCGCGCGCCTGGCAGCCGAACCTGCGCTATGCCGAGCTGGCGAATGCGCTGCAGGAGGCGGGCATCGTTTCGCCGACGCCGCAGCAGGTGAGCGAAACGGTGGTGGCGATCCGGCGCCGCAAGCTGCCCGATCCGGCCGTGATCGGGAATGCGGGCAGCTTCTTCAAGAATCCGGTGGTGACGGGCGCACAGTGCGCGGCGCTGCTGGCGCGCTTTCCGCAGCTGGTGCACCACGCGCAGGCGGACGGGAGCGAGAAGCTGGCGGCCGGCTGGCTGATCGACCAGTGCGGCTGGAAAGGGCGCAGCATGGGCGCGGCGGGCGTGTATCCGAAGCAGGCGCTGGTGCTGGTGAATAACGGCGGGGCGAGCGGGGCGGAAGTGCTGGCGCTGGCCAGGACGATCCAGGCCGATGTGCTGGAGAAGTTCGGGGTGCCGCTGGAGC
>NZ_JAULSI010000059.1 GCF_030711405.1 Massilia brevitalea | reverse complement strand
GCACTCTACAGGAAAGAGTGTTGCACTTGGTTTTAGAGACTGCCAGGTATTTACATATCCCTGATTCCGTTTCGGAAATGAAATTTCACAAGTGCATGATTTAATTACCCAATTCAATTGAACTGCGGTTGAGCAGGAAAATTCGCGATGCTAGCCTTTGACCTCCATCAACTCGGAGGCTCTAATGCGAACCCCTCTCAATTTCCTGAAACTGCGTCTGCGCAGACAGCGCACGCAAACCGGTCAAGGCATGACCGAATACATCATCATCGTGGCCCTGATCGCCGTTGCAGCAATCGCTGTGACCCAGCTGTTCGGCACCACGGTGCGCGGCCAGATGGGTGCGATTGCCAGCGAGGTCGGCGGTAATAACGCCCAATCGGACATCGATGAAGCGAAGGATGCCGGCGCCGAAGCCGCTACCGTCGCCAAGAAAAAACGCTCGCTGTCGACCTACGGTAACCAGGACGAAGCTGGTTCGGCTGGTACTGAATAAGCAATTGATCCGATTGCGCCGCAATGCCTCACCCGTCATGCCGCCCCGGCGGCATGACGGTCCCGGTACCGCCTGCACGATGATTCCATCCACTTCGCCAATGCGCCGTTCGCGCCTGCCTCTGCGGCAACGCGGCCAGGCCATGATCTTCGGCATTTTCGTCCTGCTCGGCGCGGCCGTCGCCACCTTTTATCTGTTTAACACCGGCCAGATGACCGCTGAGAAAACCAAGCTCGTGAATACTGCCGATGCCGTGGCCTATAGTGCTGGCGTCATGCATGCGCGCGCGCTGAATTTCGGCGCCTATACCAATCGTGCGCTGATCGCCAACGAAGCCGCCATCGCGCAGATGGTCAGTATTTCGTCGTGGCTGCAATATGCGCAGGGTCACGTCCGCGGTGTCCGTCCGCTGGCTTGCTATACCCAATATTCCGTTCCCGTCGCCCTGGCGACGCTCGAGTACATTCCGCTGTGCTATGCACTGTCCTACCCTGCCGGCTATGTCGCGGTCGAGTATGCCAACACGGCATTCAATGGAGCCAATGTTGGCGCTGCGATCGTCATGCGTGCCGAACTCGCCAAGGAGCAGCTGAAAGCCATGCAGACGTTGATGTTCTTCGGCGTCACGGCCGCACGCCTGTCCGTGATGAACGATGTCGCCGAGGCCAACTATGGCGACGGCAGCCGCGTCTCGGTCGATACCGTACCGCTGAAGGATGACTGGAACGTTTTCGACGACAACAGGCCCTTCATCAACAAGCGCCGCACCAACGGCAACGAGCGCGCACGCATGAAGGCAGCCATCGAAGAAGCCGTATACAAGGACAATTTCGTACGCGAGCGCGCCTGGGACTCCAAGTCGCCATGGCCATGCAGTATCCCGATCGGCGAAGCCACGCGCACCGGCAGGACCGTGCTGAATGGTTACAACTCCTGGCAAGCGAACGACAGCGCCAACTTCAGGGTGCGCGCCTGGCGCGGCATCATTCCCAGGTGCCGGACCACCAGGACCTACGGACTCGGCAGCGGCAGCCGGCAAGCATCGGCGTCGGCGGCATGGCGCTACAGCGGCGTGCCGGAGTTCTACGAGCTGTCCGATACCGCGCTCGGCTACAAACCTTCGAATGCCGATCCTGACAAGCGCGAGGCGCGCCTCCGGTTTGCGATCCGCCTGACGCGCGCCAATGGCGAGACCAAAACCTCGGGCAACAAATCAGGCATCAAGCCGACCGGCCGGCTGGAAGTATTCGACAGCGCCGCCGCCGGCGGCGTGCTGGCGGCGGTTGCGACTTCGGAGGTGTTTTTCGATCACGAGCGCCTGGATGGTTCTACCGAACTGGGCAGTTTGTTCAATCCCTATTGGCAAGTCCACCTGGTTGGCAATTCGGCCGCATCGGTGGCCGCCGCCGTCGCGCGGCAAGGAGCAACACCATGAAATCTGTCCCTAGCTGTTTGCATGCTGCTGCGCCGCTGGCGCTGTCGCTCGCCCTGTCGCTTGCTGCGTGCCTGGCAAGTGCGCCTGCACATGCCGCCACGTCCGTCGAACGGCGCGTCGACACGGCATCTGCTCCGCACCTGGCACTCAAGCCGGGTAACAAGCCGGTCACCGTGCATTACGCGCACCTGAAGGACGACTACCGTGACAGCCCTGGCGTCAAATCCCAACTCGACGACCTGAAGCAAAAGGTTACCTTCTGCATCGCGGCCAACTCTCGCCTCGGCCGGCCGGTGCGCGCGCCTGCCGAGTTCCCGGAGCAGGCCCTGCGCGTCAATGAATTCGAGTATTCCGCGCCGAACCGGCGGATCTTGTACACAATCGCCTACACGGTGCGCATGGCCGACGACTGCAGCCTGGTGGAAACCGAAGAACGCAACGCCGTGCTGCGCTCGACCAAGGGCGAATGCGAGATCGACCTGGTGCGCAAGACCGCACGCGGGGTGTGCGATGCCCGCGCCCACGCCGATGCCGCGGCCAATCCACCCGCGCCAGGGCGCGAGCAGATGGAAAAAACCCGGGCTGCGCTCGAGGCCGATCCGCGCCTGGCCGAACGCATGGCCGTCCTGCGCCGGCTGAGCGGCGCGCCCGCCCCGGCAGGCGGCGCGAAACGCAACATTGCCGGCCATGCGTGCGAGATGGTACAGGGGATGGCAGGCATTCAGGGCTGTGTCAGCAAGGCCGGCAGCTTCATCCCTACCGTCGGCGTCGAAGGCGTGACGCTGCAGCGCACCGTCGGCAAGGAAAGCTCGACTGCGGTGGAAGCCAGGCTGGACATGAAAACCGACCCGGCCATCTTCGCACCCTACCAGGGCGGCGGCTACACGATCACGGCGGAGCGCACATGATTGCGCGCCGCCCTGCCCTCCCGGCCGGTGCCCGCGGCCAAGCCCTGGTCGAGTTCCTCGGCCTGGCCCTGGTGCTGATTCCCTTCCTGCTGCTGCTGCCGATGATCGCCAAGTACCAGGACATTTCCCATGCCACCGAGATGGCCGCGCGCTACGTGGCCTTCGACGCGACCGTGCGCAACGACGCGACCACCGGCTGGAAGCCGAACGAACAGCTCGCCGGTGAAGTGCGGCGGCGCTTCTTCAGCAACCCCGCGGCGCCGATCAAGACGGACGATATCCCGGGAGACTTCAAGGCCCACCAGAACCTGTTCTGGCGCGACCCGCTCGACAATGCCTTGATCCGCAGCTTCGACAACGATGTGCGCATCAGCTTCGGCGAGAGCGCGAGTACCGACCGCAACGCGGGCTTCCGCGGGACTGCCGACGGCACCGCCTTCATGCGCCACGAAGCGATGGACCTCGATGCGCGCGGCGTCTTCCGCGGCAACGTCAGCGTGAGCGTGGCCAACCTGCCGGACTCGCTGGTCGGACCGACAAAAAGCTATGACCGCCTGAAGTCGCTCGACCTGGTGATCCGGCGTCACGTGGCCCTGGTGCCGGACGGCTGGACTGCCAGGGATGCCGACCAGGTCGCCAGCCGCATCGACAGCGCCGAAATCAACGCCGGCTCGACCTTCAACCTGCCCATCTTTAATGCCGTCCCGCCAGTGGTCGAGGCTGCCGCCGTGCTGCTGGAAATTCCCTCCGGCTGCCTCTCCAACTGCGGCCCGAAACTCGGCGAGCTCGATTACTGGAAAGAAGTAGTGCCGGCGGACCGCATTGTCCGCGGCGGGGGCCGTCAGTGATGCGCCACCTCGCCCGCCAGCTGGCGCAGGTTCGTGTCCTGGCGCGCGTGTGCGCCTTTGCCGGCCTGCTGGGCGCGGCAGCCATCGCCCACGCGGCCTCCGCCGCATCCTGGCCGAAGGTGGCGTTGCCGTCCGGCGCCACCGCCTACCAGGTCGGCGAACAGATGTCCGTGAACGGCATGCCGATGCGCCTGCAAGGCTTCGTCACCCGTAGCGCACCACTGGAAACGGCAGCGTGGTTCCGCAAGAGCCTGGGCCAGCCGCTGGTCGAGAACCATTTGCTGGGCAAGCTGGTGCTGGGCCGGGCGCAGGGCGACTACTACGTCTCGGTGCTGCTCGAAGCGCTGCCAACCGAAGGGGGCGGCACGCGCGGCACCGTTACCGTCTCGAACCTGAAGACGGCTTACGACCGGCGCGATGCCACGCGCACCATCAACGAGCGCATGCTGGCGCGCCTGCCCACCGGCAGCCGCCTGGTGAACCAGCTCAGCTCCACCGAGCGCGGCCGCGCCACGGCCTACATCATGGCCGAAAACGGCCACAGCCAGCAACTGAACCGCGACCACCTGGTCAAGCGACTCGAAGCCGAAGGCTATTTGCTCGAACGCGAAGCCCAGCCGAATGCAAGGCAGGCGCGCGATGTGCCGGCCGAAGTGGCAAACGGCCGCACCCTGTTCTTCAAGGGCAAGGACAAGGAAGCCATGGCCGTCATCCGCCCCGCCGAGGAAGCGGGCAGCACCATCGTGATCCAGACCGTCAACCTCGTGGAGGAGATCAAATGAAGCAATGCCATGTTCCATCCCCGGGACGTGCGCGCCAGCGTGGCCAGTCGGCGATCGAGTACGTCGTCGTCTGCGCCGCCCTGGCGCTGGCCCTGTTCGTGCCGATTCCCGGCAGCGGCGACGGCGGCGCCAATCGCAGCGCGGTCCAGATCCTGCTCGACGGCTTCGAAAAAGCCTACCAGCGCTTTACCCATTCCATTTCCTTGCCAACGTAAACCATGAACCTCGCAGCCAAAGCCACTGCCACCGTCACCAATATCCGCCGCCTGCGGCCGAACCGTACCTGGGCCCTGCTGCTGGTCGCCCTGGCCATCGGCGGCCTGGCCGCCATGTCCGCCCGCAGCTACCTGAACCGCCAGATGCAGGCCATCGAGAACAGCGCCAAGGGCAAGACCATCACCGTCATCGTCGCCAAGAACGACATCCCGAAGGGCGAAGTGCTCTCGGCCGAGAACATGGCGCTGCGCCCGATCCCGGCCGAGTTCGCGCACTCGGTCGCACTCTCGCCCGAAGACTTCGAGCGCGTCGACGGCCAGCGCCTGGCCTATCCGGTCAAGAGTGGCGAAATGATCCTCTGGGGCCTGATGGAAACCGCGCGCGTGCCGACCTTCTCGGCGAATGTCGCCGCTGGACGGCGCGCCATGACGGTGCCGGTCGACGAGATCAATTCGATCTCCGGCATGCTGGAGCCGGGCGACACCGTCGACCTGCTGGCCACGGTCGACCGCAACGGCAAGAAGCTGACCTTCCCGGTGATGCAGAACGTGGCCGTGATGGCCACCGGCCAGCGTTCGCAGGACGACCCGAAGACCGGCAACCAGCGCCAGTACTCCACCGTCACGATCGACACCACGCCCGAGCAGGCGCGGCTCCTGATCGCCGCGCGCGACGCCGGCAAGCTGACCGCCCTGCTGCGCAACCCGCAGGACAAGACCGCGATTGCCGGCCAGTACGACGTGGCCGCGCTGCTGGGCCTGACCAACCCGGCGCCGCAGGGCGTGCGCCGCGTGCGCGTGGCGCGCCAGGTGCCGGTGCTCTACGGCGGCAACCTGAAGTCGGCGCCGCCCGAGGCCCTGCGCCTCGGCCAGCGCCCGGCAGCGGCGCCGGAAGCGGAAGCAGCGCCGGCCCCCGCTCCAGCTGGGGCCCCGGCCGCGGCTCCCGTCGTCGCACAAGCAGCATATTGATCCCGCGCCGCGGCCGGGCAGCACGGCCGCGGCGATAACTTCCCACCAACCAGCCCTTATGACATCGACCATCCTGACCATCCACCGGCCATCCGGCGCTCAGCTGCGCAGCGCCGTCGCCATCTGCCTGGGCCTGGCCTGCTCCGGCACCTACACCGCCTCCACCGCCCAGTCGATTCCGGCGCACACCTCGCCGGCACTGGCGCCCGCGCCGATCAGCGGCGCCACCGTCCCCGACCCCGCCATGGTACGGCGCGACACCGCCGGCGAAATCCTGCGCGCGAAACCGGGCGCACGGCGCGACACTGCCAAGGCGCCGTACGCGCCGGTGAAGAAGACCGAGGACGACAGCCAGATCCCCGAAATCGACATGTACGTCGGCGAGTCGCGCGTGTTCCCGACGCCGGGCGTGGCCCGCATCGCGGTCGGCAACGGCTCGATCCTGTCGGCGGCCGCCCTCGACGAAAAGGAAACCATCCTGTTCGCCAACGGCGCCGGCAGCTCGACCCTGTTCATCTGGAACGAGGATGGGCGCTACCAGCGCATCAAGGTGAATATCGTGCAGGGCGACACCGCCCGCGTGGCGCGCGAGGTGGCGGCCTTCCTGGCCTCGATCCCGAATGCGAAGATCTCGATCGTCGGCGACAAGGTCATCGTCGAGGGTAACGCGCTGTCCGACGAAGACCGCGAGAAGGTGGCCGAGCTGGCCAAGCGCTATCCGCAGATCGTCAACTTCACCAGCGCGATCGGCTGGGAAAAGATGGTCATGATGGACGTGAAGGTGGTCGAGTTCCCGAAATCCGAGCTGCGCGAGATCGGCCTGAAATGGGCCGCCAACGGCGGCGCCGCGTTCGGCGCGATCTGGGCGCCGTCGCGCCGCGGCCACAGCGGCCCCTACATGATCGACATCCCGGCCAACGGCAACGGCCTGCCGATCTCGGACGCGCCGCCGCCAGGCCAGGGTGCAGGCAACAGCAACGGCACCGCCACCCTGCCGACCTCGCTGAACGTGCTGAGCGCGCTGAACATGGGCCTGTCGGCCCAGCTGAACCTGCTGGAGCAGCAAGGCACCGCCAGCGTCCTGGCCGAGCCCCAGCTGTCGGCGCGCAGCGGCTACAAAGCCAGCTTCCTGGCCGGCGGCGAGTTCCCGTATTCGGTGTCGAACCAGAACGGCGTGACGATCCTGTTCAAGCAGTACGGCATCAAGCTCGACATCGAGCCGAAGGTCGGGCGCGACGGCATCATCCGCGCCGTGATCGAGTCCGAGGTCAGCTCGCTCGACCCGTCGGTGTCGACCGCGTCCGGCCCGGCCCTGCTGACGCGCCGCACCAAGACCGAGTTCAACACCCGCGACGGCGAGACCATGGTCCTGTCGGGCCTCCTGCAGCGCAACATCAGCGACGACGTCGACAAGGTGCCGCTGCTCGGCAACCTGCCGATCCTGGGCCCGCTGTTCCGCTCGAAGCGCTACCAGAACCGCGAGACCGAGCTGGTCGTGTTCGTGACGCCGACCGTGGTCGATTCGCGCAGCCCGGGCCTGGTCGAGCGCGTGCAGAAGAGCACGGAACGCCTGTCGGAACGCCTGGACCGCTCGCCCTACCTCAGCGACCCGCTGCAGCCCGGCAGCGATTCGAACCGCCCCGGCCGCGTGCCGGGCGCACCGGCCCAGGGCATGCCCCCGGCTCCGGCCCAGAATCCGGCGCCGGCACCCGCACCGGCCGCGGCCACGCCACGCGCCACGCAGTAAGGAGAAGACATCATGCTGCAGATCGAGATCACCGACCCGGATGGCACCCAGCGCCTGCTGCAGGCGCCGGACGACTGCGTCATCGGCAAGGGCCGCGACAACGAGATCCGGCTCGACAGCTGGCGCGTGGGCCGCGAGCATGCGCGCCTGTTCCGCACGCCCGGCGGCGTGCTGCTGGAAGACATGGGCGCCTTTGGCGGCGTGTTCGTCAACGAGGAGCGCATCGACACCCAGCACGGCCCGCTGCGCGGCGGCGACATCATCGGCGTCGGTCCCTACCGGCTGCGCGTGCTGGAACACGAGCAGCCGGTGCTGGTGCAGGCGGCGGCGCCGAACTCGCGCTCGAGCGCCGCGATGCACCGCAACCAGCAGGCCACCGACGCCCTGAACGAATCGCGCGCGCAGGCCGCGCGCGCCCAGCAGGAAGTCCAGCGCACGCCGGCCGAGGAGCCGGCGCCGGCGCAGGGGGCGGCACAAGGGTCGGCACAAGGGTCGACACGTGAGGGCTACCCGATGGTGCTGTCGGCGCAGCCGGTCAAGGAGCTCGAATTCGAGTGGCGCAAGCGCATCCACAACAAGCTGCTCGACACCATCGACCTGCGCCGGCGCGACGTCTCGGCCATGACCGACGCCCAGCTGCGCACCGAAACCGCCACCCTGATCGCCGAGATCATGCGCGAGATTGGCAACGAACTGCCGCGCGAACTCGACCCGGGCGTGCTGAGCCGCCAGGTGCTCGACGAAGCCATCGGCCTCGGCCCGCTCGAGGAACTGCTGGGCGACGACAGCATCTCCGAGATCATGGTCAACCGCTACGACCAGATCTACGTGGAGCGCAACGGCCGCCTGCAGCGCCACCCGCTGACCTTTACCGGCGACCGCGCGGTGCTGGGCGTGATCGAGCGCATCGTGGCCCCGCTCGGGCGCCGCATCGACGAATCCTCGCCGATGGTCGACGCGCGCCTGAAGGACGGTTCGCGCGTGAACGCCATCATCCCGCCTCTGGCGCTGAAGGGCCCGACCCTGACGGTACGAAAATTCGCCAAGCGCAAGCTGACCGCGCGCGACCTGGTCGACTTCGGCGCGCTGAGCCCGGAGATGGCGGAGTTCCTGCAGGTGTGCGTGGAGGCGCGCAAGAACATCATCGTCTCGGGTGGTACCGGTTCCGGCAAGACCACGCTGCTGAACATCCTGTCGAATTTCATCCCCGCCGGCGAGCGCATCATCACGGTGGAAGACGCGGCCGAGCTGCAGCTGCACCACGACCATTTGATCAGCCTCGAGTCGCGCCCGGCCAACGTCGAGGGCAAGGGCGCGGTGGCGATCCGCGACCTGGTGAAGAACACGCTGCGCATGCGGCCCGACCGCATCGTGGTCGGCGAGTGCCGCGGCGCCGAGGCGCTCGACATGCTGCAGGCGATGAATACCGGCCACGAAGGCTCGCTCACCACGCTGCACGCGAACACCCCGCGCGACGGCCTGGCGCGCCTGGAAACCATGGTGCTGATGGCCGGCATGGACCTGCCGCTGACGGCGATCCGCGAGCAGATCACCTCGGCAGTCGACCTGGTGGTGCAGCAGACCCGCTTTGCCTGCGGCTCGCGCAAGGTCACCTGCATCACCGAGATCACCGGCATGGAAAGCGGCAAGATCCAGCTGCAGGACGTGTTCCGCTTCGTGACCAAGGGCTACGGCGGCGAACGCGGCGACCACAAGGTGCAGGGCTACTTCACCGGCTGCGGCATGGTGCCGACCTTCTACGAGGAGCTGCGCTCTGCCGGCGCCGAACTCGAGATGAATTTGTTCACCCAGCACCCCAGCGAAATACCGGACGTGCGCCTGGATGAGGTGCGCCGATGAACTCCACCGTCCTGCTCTCGTACACGGTCGTCATCGCGCTGGCGAGCGCGGTGCTGGCCTGGTTCCTGATCGACATGGGCACGGTGACGCTGAAGCGCTACCGCACCAGTTTTACCAAGAGCGCCGGCTTCCGGGCCCGCGAGTTCTTCCTGTTCATCGACCCGCGCAAGCTGTTCGCGGTCAACCTGGCCAGCATGGCGCTGGTGCCGCTGCTGGTGTCGATCCTCACCGGCAGCGCCCTGCTGGCCGTGCCGGTGCTGCTGATGATGGCCTTCTTCCCGCGCCTGTTGTACGCCTGGATGCGCAACCGGCGCATGCGCCGCTTCGAGGAACAGCTGCCGGACGCGCTGATGATGCTGGCCGGCGGCATGCGCGCCGGTATCGGCCTGAACGCCGCCATGGCCCAGCTGGTGGCCGAGACCCCGGCCCCGCTGGGCCAGGAATTCACCCTGCTGCTGCGCGAGCAGCGCCTCGGCCTGCAGCTCGAGCAAAGCCTGTCCAACCTGGCGCGCCGGGTGCCGACCCAGACCACCACGCTGGTGGTCTCGGCGATGCGCATCGCCACCGAGACCGGCGGCGGCCTGGCCGAAACGCTGGAACGCACCGCGCACACGGTGCGCAGCCGCCTGCAAATGGAAGGCAAGATCGGCGCCCTCACGGCCCAGGGCAAGCTGCAGGCCTGGGTGGTCGGCGCCCTGCCGATCCTGCTGATGCTGGTGCTGAACAAGATGGAACCGGAAGCCATGTCCTACCTGTGGCACGACCGCATCGGCTGGGCCACGCTGGCGGTAATCGCCGTGCTCGAAGGCCTGGGCATCTACGTGATCCGCAGGATCGTTGCCATCGACGTCTGACTGTCATTCGAAAAAGAACCGCCCCATGCAAAACCTTCTGCTGACGCATTCGCATATCGTGCTCCCGTTGCTGGCCGGCCTGATCGGCCTGGCCGCGGCGCTGGTCGGCTGGCTGGCCAGCCGCGCCGTGGTCAACGTGCCGCGCGAGGACCGCGAGTACAAGGACCCGCCGCCGCTCGGCTTTCGCCTGCTGTGGTGGCCGATCCACGCGCTCGCCTACTTCATCGACCCGCTGGTGTCCGACAAGTCGCACCGCGCGGCGCAAACCAGGCTGCGCAAGGGCGGCCTGGATTTCTCGCTGTCGCCCAGCCAGTTCCTGGCGGCGCGCCTGGTCGCGGCCTTGCTGCTGGCGCTGCTGGCCTGCTGGATCCTAGGCTCTTTCGACCGCCCTGGCGCACTGGCCCATGGCATCGGCGCCGGCGCCTACCTGTGGGCGGCCTGCAGCGGCGCCGCCTTCGGCTATGTGTATCCGGCGATCTGGCTGCGCGACCGCCTGGCACGGCGCCGCAGCGAACTGCTGAAAAGCCTGCCCTTCTACCTCGACATCATCACCCTGTGCGTGGAGGCCGGCCTGAACCTGCAGGGCGCCCTCAGCCAGGCGGTGTCGCGCGGCCCGAAGGGCGTGCTGCGCGACGAGATCCAGCGCGTGCTGCGCGACATCCGCGCCGGTAAAAGCCGCGCCGACTCGCTGCGCGCCATGGCCGAACGCCTCAACGAATCGGTGGTCAGCTCGTTCACCGGCGCCGTGATCCAGGCCGAGAGCATGGGCATGAACCTGGGCCCGGTGCTGCGCGCCCAGGCCGACCAGCGCCGCAGCGAGCGCTTCCTGCGCGCCGAGAAGCTGGCGATGGAAGCCCCGGTGAAGCTGCTGTTCCCGCTGATCGCCTTTATCTTCCCCTGCACCTTCATCGTGCTGTTCTTCCCGATCGCGATGAAATTCATCCACGACGGACTGTAAGACCATGAACGAGCGCCCCATCCTCCTGCACACGGCCAGCGGCGCCCACCCCTTGCGCGTGGCGCTGGCCGACGGTTTCCTGACGCGCCTGCGCGGCCTGATGCTGGCGCCGCCGCTGGCGCCGGACGCCGGCCTGCTCCTGACGCGCTGCGCCAGCGTGCACTGCGCCTTCATGCGCCAGGCCATCGACGTGGTCTACCTCGACGCCGCCGGCGCCGTACTGAAATGCGTGCCGCGCGTGAAACCCTGGCGCGCCAGCGCCGCCGATCCGCGCTCAGGCGCGCGCCACACGCTGGAGCTGGCGGCCGGCGCCATCGAGCGTCTCGGCGTCAAGCCGGGCGACCGCTTCGAGCATCCGGTCCTGGCCCCCGCGGTCCGGCCGCGCGTGCGGGCGCAGGCCCAGGGTGGCCTGGCGATGGTCGAATTCGTCGTGGTCGGGCCAATGCTGGCCCTGATCGGCCTCGGCCTGATCCAGTACGCCATGCTGTTCTTCGCCAAGAACCAGATCAACCATGCCAGCTTCATGGCGGCGCGCGCCGGCAGCATGGGCAATGCGAACATCAATACCGTCAGACAGGAATTCACGAGGGCGCTCATTCCGCTGTATGGCGGCGGTACGAATGCCGCCGAACTGGCGGCATCGCTGGCAAAGGCCGACAGATACGTGTCCCTGGAAGATGTCGAGCTGATCAACCCAACCGCCGAAAGCTTCCAGGACTGGAACGAACCCAGCCTGCAGGCCAAATACAACACCGGCAGCAAGCGCGTCATCCCGAACGCCAGCCTGGCCTTCAAGGACCAATCGATCAGGCCGAACTCCGGCCAGACCATCCAGGATGCCAACCTGCTCAAGCTGCGCATCATCCACGGCTACGAGCCGCGCATTCCGCTGGCGCGTACCCTGTTCAGCGCCTACCTGAAGGCGGCCGATCCGCATAACGACCCGACGTACACCAAGATCGTGCAGAAAGGCTTCATCCCGGTGGTGACCAACGTGACGCTGCACATGCAGTCCGACGCCATCGAAGGCTCGCCGATCAGTGCGCCGGGCGCCGGCAACGGCGGCAACCCGACCAATCCGGGCGACCCGCCGGTGAGCGACACGCCCTCGCCGCCCTGTACCGGGATCGCCTGCAACGAGGAAGTGCCGCCCGATCCGGTAGACCCGAACGCGCCCTGCACGGGAGCGGATTGCCCGGTCTGCCCGGTGGTGTGATGGAGAGGACATTCATGCGTACATCCTGCATCCGGCTTCTTGCCGCACTCGCCCTGCTGCCGCTGGGCGGTCTCTCCGTCCAGGCCGCGATTCCTGGCTTCCCCGGCACGCCGATCTGCCCGCCGAACAGCAGTTGCGCGCCGGGTACGCCAACGCCGCCGGGCACCTGTGGTCCCGGTAACGCCGGCGCAACCTGCACCAACCGCGGTCCGGCCATGATCGGCGGGAGTAGCGGCATCAACCTCGGCGCAGGCAACCCGATCAACGTCATCAACGGCAACAAGTACGGGCGTGAAGTCGACATGGCTCCACTGCCCGGTACGCTGGGCCTGGAAATCATCCGCCACTACAACAGCTCGCTAAGCGGGTCCGGCGCCTCGACCAACCTGGTCGGACGAGGCTGGAAACTCTCCTACGAAACCGACCTGTACGTATCGGGCCGCACCGTGCAAATCGTGCAGGCCGACGGCAGCCGCATCATCTTCAACCGCGATNGGCGCCTCGACCAACCTGGTCGGACGAGGCTGGAAACTCTCCTACGAAACCGACCTGTACGTATCGGGCCGCACCGTGCAAATCGTGCAGGCCGACGGCAGCCGCATCATCTTCAACCGCGATCCGCGCGACCCCAGCCTGTGCGCCAGCGCCGATCCGGCCAACGGCACCGTCAGCATCGTCAAGACGAACCGCGGCGAGGAATACACCTGGCACTGGACGAATGGCCGCCAGCTGAGCTTCGACAGCAAGGGCAAGCTGGTGCAGATCCTGGCGCCGGGAGGGCAATTCATTTCCCTGCGCTACGACCCGGCGGGCTTGCTGACCCGCGTCACCGACCCGCAGGGCCGTAGGCTCGACCTGAGCTATCCGAGCCGGGAACAGGCCCGCGCCGGCGACGCCTTCCGCGGCGTGCAAAGCATCGCCAGTCCCGTTGGCCGCTTTACCTACCACTATGGCAGCACCATGCCGGCCGGCGCCGACATCGACAAGCGCCTGCTGCTAGCCAACCTGGTCAAGGTGGGCATGCCGGTTGGCGCGCGCACCTACCATTACGAACAGGCCGACCGCCCCACCCTCCTCACCGGCATCAGCGAACTGGTGAACGGCAAGGCAGGCAAGGCTGCATGGCAGCGCATCGCCACCTATGGCTATGACATCAACGGCAAGGCTAACCTGTCGGTGCGCGGCTGGCCCGCCAGGCTGGCGCGCGGCGCCGACGGCAAGCCGCTGCAGCCGGCGCGCCTGGCGGACGGCACCGGCATCGGCCAGGTGACGCTCGAGTATGGCAACGGCGAGACGGTCGTGGCCAACAGCCAGGGGCGCAAGACCGTTTTCCGCCACGCGATCCTGGCAGGCGAGTACCGGCTGCTGGAGGTACGCGGCGCCGGCTGCTCGGGCTGTGGCGAGACCAATGTACGCTACGCCTACGACGAGCTGGCGCGACTGCAGACCACCACGCGCCTCTCGGCCACAGGCGAACCCTTGTCCTCCGAACGCCAGGAATACGACCGGCGCGGACGCCTGGCTTCGGTCAGCGACATCGCCTATACACGCGGCAAGGCCCTGCCGGCGCGTTTGAAACTGCGCTACGAGTACGAGGCGGATGCCGCCTATCCCGCGCGCATCCTCCGGCCCAGCGTGGTTCCCGGCCGTTTCTACGTGACCTTGTTCGAGTATGCGCAAGGTCCGGCGCTCGCTGGTCTGCCGGTCCAGGTCAGCGAGCAGGGCTACATGCCAACGCTGGAAGGCACGGGATCCGCCGGCACGATCATGCGCACCATCCGCTACCGCTATGACTATTACGGCCAGCGCGTGGCGGCCGACGGGCCGCTGCCGAATGCGACGTCGAAGCCGGGCCCGGCCAACAGCGACATCACCCTCACCCGCTACGATGGCCGTACCAAGCTGCCGATGCGCACCGACATGCCGGGAGGCGGCGTTACAGAGGTGCTCGAGCGCGATGCGGCATTGCGCCCAACCGTGACGCGGTTTACCGATGCTGACGGCACCCAGGTCGTACGCGTGCGATACAACTGGCGCGGGCAACCCGAGGAAATGCGGGTGGAAGGGACAGCCGCCGACGGGAGTCTGCCGTTGTCGCAAACCGTCCACTACGCCTATGATACGAACGGAAAATTAACCAGTACCACCCACCCAGGCGACATGGTCCAGCGCTTCGACTACGATGCTGCAGGACGCATGACACGCAAATGGCTACCGGACGGCGCCAGCATGGCTGCCGTGTACGACACTGAAGGACGCCGGACATCCACGGTCATGCTCGATGCCAGCGGCCGTAGCGTGAGCATGGCCCGCTACCGTCTCGACGAGGCGGGCCGCGTGGCCGGTATGGACGACAGCCTGGGCACGACGGCCGATGCAAGCTTCACCCCGGCCGGCGCCGTCGCCGAGATCAGCAATCCGCTCGGCATCGCTACCCGCTTCGACTACGATGACAATGGCATGTTAGTGAGCCGCACGAGTGCACCGGGCACGCCGGACGCCGCCTCGATCAGCTTCGCCTACGATACCCACGGCCGCCAGATCAAGGTGATCGACGCCAACGGCGTCACCACGCTGCGCCGCTTCGACGACTTTGGCCGGCCCATGCTGGAAGTAAGCCCGGACCGCGGCGTGACATTGTACTTTCACGATCCCGCTGGCCGCCTGCTGGTACGCTCTGACGGACAGGGCAACGATACCCGTTACCGCCACGACCTGCGGGGACGATTGGTTGCGGTCGGCACTACCGCCATTCCGGAACTGACGCGTTATCGCTACGTGGGCAAGCGCCTGACCGAAATCGTGGCGACGCCGGACGGCAACGCGGAACATGCCATCGAAAGAACGGGCTACCGCTACGATGCGCTCGGCCAGCTCCTGGAAGAAAAACGCTGGTTTGCACGAGCAGGCGTCAAGAACGATGCCACAGGCCTGAGTTTTGTCACGACGAATACCTATGACGAAGCTGGACGCTTGCACACGCAAGTGCTGCCGGATGGCCATCGGCTGCAATATCGCTATGCATCCCGAGGTGGCCTGAACGCGATCCTGTTCGACGAAGACACGATCGTTGCCGATATCAAACAAGGACCGGCCGGGTTGTCGGGCCTTACATTCGGAAATGGTGTCAGGCATCGCATCGAGCGCGATGCGCGTGGCCAGCTCACTTCCATCAAGGCGACAGGCATGCCGGTTGCCAGACAAGGGTGGCTGGGGCGGCTCGGCGATTGGCTGGGCCATGCTACCGCCCCAACCGAACACTTGGTCTATGCGCAGGCCAATCGCTTCGACCAGGCAGGTCGCTTGGTCAGCATCAGGCGCAACCTGGGACGTGCAGGGAACCTGTCGTCCCGGCAAGTGGACGAGCAGTATGCCTATGATGCCCATGACCGCCTGATTGGCGCCGGCACGGATGGCCAGGTGGTCCGCTATGGCTACGACAAAGGGGGGAACCGCCGTATCGAGGCCAGGCCTGATCGGTTGCTGCAAGCGACGGCTGATAATACGCAAGCAGTCCCTGGTGCGCGCGAATATTTGTACGCGGATGGCACCAACCGGCTGGTTGCGCGGGTGCGGCTGCCGTGGGGCGGTGGCAACCTCGATGGGACGCCGTCTGGGGTGCGCGGACAACAGGGCCTTTTCGACAATGCCTGGTTGTATGGAGATAGCGGTGCGCCGTTCGCCCGGCTTGGATTCAGTACGCTCGACGCGGTGAGGACGAATACCACGCAGGCCGCCGCCAGCCGCCGTTTCGAGTACGACATGGCAAACCGCCTGGTTGCGGTATATGACAGCAGAGAAAACGTCATCGCAAGATATGCCTACAACGCGCATGGCGAACGCTTCGCGAAGACCCTATATGCGGTGCGCAGTTCAGCAGGCTCCGTTGTACGTACTTCCCTGCCTACCGAGATGACACCCGCCACGACCTACAGCTTGTATCGCAATCAGCGGCTGAGTGCCGAAGCCGACAGTGAGGGACATATCACTGCACACTACATTTACGTCGATGGCAAACCGGTGGCGAAGATCGACATGGAGCCGAATCCAAGCCTGTTTCATGCCGTATGGCGGAGTGTCAGGGGCCTGATGAAGGCTGCCGGCGAACATCCGCCAGCGGATGCAAGCCTTGCCCGGATCTATGCCATCCACACCGATCACCTCGGAACGCCGCAAGCGGTGACCGACACACGGCAGGAGATTGTATGGCAGGCCCGCACGTCGCCATTTGGCCAGACCACAGTCATGCACGCGAGCATGAACGGCGTCTCCGGCAAACCATTCATGATGAACCTTCGGCTCCCCGGTCAGGTATTCGATGCAGAAACCGGCCTGCACCAAAATTATCTGCGCGATTACGATCCCGAGCTGGGGCGCTACACAACGCCAGACCCGACCGGCCTGGCGGGCGGTATCAATCCATACGCCTACGTCGACAGCAATCCGCTGACGCATACCGATACCCTGGGCCTGTATCAGAGCGACATTCACTATTACATGAATATGTTTCTGGCGCTGGCTGCAGGCATGAGCCTGGACGATGCGCAAACGCTGGCACTTGCTGCGCAGTTTGTGGACGATAACGACGACACACGCCCTCTGCACCTCGATGACTCGGAAGACCACCGGCGCAGACTGCTGACCTATCATTTCACCGCAGTACCGACAACCATCGATCCAGGCACAGGATGGGTGAGAGCAGGCGTCCGCGACTACGGAACGCCGGTAGACAATACCGCTTTCGCAAATATTCCCGAGAACGCCCAGTTGCGCCGGCTGCGCCAGGCCATCGCGACCTCCAGGAGGGAAGCCAACCTCCGCAATCCTCGCTGCACCCAATTGCAACTCATGGGGGAATATCTGCATTCGTTCGAGGATACATTCGCGCACCGCGACTCGAACAATCATCCGTTCCAGCTGTCAGTCGGGCTGGGACATGGCGGGTATGGCAGCGATCCGGACTACACCTACGACCATTTGTCTCCCATTCTGGGAAATGGTTCATTTAACTGGAATCATAACGAAGAACGCACGCTGCAGATGGAACGCGAAGTGTATGCAAAATTGCGTGCCCTGGGCGATCCGAGCAAGGCTAAACGGTTCGCCGATTTCGAAATGATTCTTGCAGAATTCAATGACATTCCCGAGCATGAGGGGGAAGGCTTCATACCGGCCGCGCCCAGCACCAGCCGCAAGCTTCTCCTGCTGCAGCAGACACTCGCAGTATGGGGTATCCAGGTCAATTGGGCAGGGCCGGGGGCGACAACGCAATATACATACAACGAAGTGCTGGGGGAGCGTAACCGGAACACGCATCTGTGCGATGCAAACGGAAACGCACTCGACCAGAAAAAATACCAGGGAACGATTCTGCCGTCATGCAACCGATAATCAAGAAAATATGGGTGGCCATGGTGGGGTATGGCGCCCTGTCGATCGCATTGGCACAGGCTTGCGAATCAGTCGAGGCAAGGGGGATCAATGGCGGGACAAGAGGCAGCGTTCCGGCTGTCGGGAATTATTGCCTTAATGTCGATCTGGATCAACCGCGGGCTTTCGATATCCATTCGATGAGCATGAGGACGTTTCAAGGCGCTGCACTCCTGAGTATCGTCTCTCCCGAGTTTGGTGCACCACCTTCCGCCTTCATGGAGACAGGCCTCGATATTCATTTGCAGGGCCATCGGCTCGAAGCGACAGCAAAACACATGATAGGCATAAAGGCCAATACCGCGATATCACATGTGCGTATCCACGATGGCACGATCATCGTGCCCGGCTCCGACGAGCCGAATATCGGCATTGACCTCCATATGTTGCAGAGTCCTCGTACGACCTATGCACGACTGCCCTGTGACAACGCGGACGTCAAGTGTGATCGTGGCGCGGCAACAGGCACCTGGAGCAAGGCACCGCCTTATACCACCACGCAGCATGTCGTCAGCAAAATAAATATCCGCGCGGGCTGGCTGGGCGTGCAGCTGGTTGGCATCGGCAACACGATTCGAGACAGCGTGATCGAAGTGGACAGCCGTAACGGTATCGCCCTCTTTGGTCCGGGTGGGACGATTGAAAACAATACGATCATTGTGCATGGACAGGGCGTTCCCGCTTCCAGCGACGGTGCGATAGCACTGTGGGATGCCAATGGCACGGTCGTCCGAAACAACCGGTTTGTTTTCAAAGGCTGGTTCAGGAAAGCACCACCGGCGATCAGACTCATCGATTCCAGTAACGTGCAACTGGAAGGAAATACCTTTGAGGGTTTCAGTCAAATTGTCGACCGGACCGGGAAAAGTTCGTTCAGCAACAGAAAATGACAACCGAATGCTGACTTCCGCACAGCGCGCCTGCGGGTATCAATCTGCTCGATTCAAAGAATATGCTCGTCATCGAAAACAACACGATCATCGTGCATGGCGCCAGTCCAGTACGCGAAGCCGATGCACCCATCCGCTTGCACCATGGCGATGGCGCCATCATCCGCAACAACCGGATCGTCATCAAGGACGGTGCCAACCGGCGTGGCATTTCTATTTTCGACACTGGCGCGATCACCGTCGAGAAGAACACCTTTTACGGCATGACGGAGAAGGATGATGTAGCAAAGGCCTTCACGGGAAGCCTGGAGATGAAAGAAAGCGGTAGTCGCTTCGAGCCGGCATGGAAAGCGGTATTTGCCGGACGCGAATGGAAATGATCAGCCCGATCCTGTTCGTTCTTGGAACAATCTCCGGGCTCGCTGTTGCCGCGCCAAGTTCAGGACAGCTTGCACAGCCATCCCCGGGCGCCTGCACGCCTTTGGTTTCCTTGCAAGGAACGTCGTTCGAGCGCTGGTCTGTTCGTGTCTACCGGCCAGGAAGCTATTGCCTCAGCCAGGGTTTGAAGCAGACGGAGTTGCCTGCCTGGCTGCGCTTGCCGCATATGGCAGTGCCGCACGATCCTTTGATGGTGTCGGAGTCCGGCAACGTTTCGATCGATCTTGCAGGGCACAGCATGGTAACGACGACCGCTGCTGGCCAAGGCATGATGCATCTCGGCGCTGCTGCCTGGACTGATGGAAAAGAG
The DNA here is from genome assembly GCF_030711405.1 of Massilia brevitalea. Classification (GTDB taxonomy): domain Bacteria; phylum Pseudomonadota; class Gammaproteobacteria; order Burkholderiales; family Burkholderiaceae_D; genus Telluria; species Telluria brevitalea. The sequence goes on along the minus strand of NZ_JAULSI010000059.1, from coordinate 3,926 downwards.
CATCCTCGTATGCAAGCCGCCCGTAACATTTCACTGCGCAATGGCAGCATCAGCACGAAGTTTCAGCCTGCCGTCATCATGGCACATCGATGGAACGGCGATAACCAGCGCTTTGATGGAAAGAAGGTTGGAGGACATTTCCTGCTTGGTGCCAGATTAACCGACTCACGTGGCGACATCGAACGCTATGAGTCGACCGATTATGTGCTCGAAAACCTGACCCTGACCTCCGACCAGATCGTGGTGCTCATGCAGGGAAAGAACAACATCATCCGCCGCTGCAAGATCATCGGCGCCAACGCAGCCGTCAACCTCTACGGTCCGAATCTGGTGTTCGAAGATAATGAGATCGTCATGACGGCACGCGATCCGGCAGACGCCGGCGGCGAGCCGCAAGTTGCCCTGTATGTCGAGGACGGCTTTGGCGCAGTCATCCGCAACAACCGCTTCGTGATCAAAGGCCGGCCCGACGGAGCTGTTGCGATGAATTCAGGAACTCTGCAGGAGTCGTTTTGGAGGGGAATACCGTTGAGGGCAAGGCCAACCTGTATCGAACCCTGGATGAGAAAAGCACCGTCGAAGTCAGGCCGGCTATGCAACAAGCGCCTCTTGTGACCAGAGACCCGGATCCCAAGGAAACGCAGTGAATATATTCAACCCGGGACCAGGCCGGATGATTTTGGCCTCCTGCTTACTTTTTCAAACCCTGGACAGCACAGCGGCTGAGGCAACCTGCGTATCCCTCCCTGTGACGGATGGGGCGCACTACGGATACAGGGGTTATATCGACGCACCCGGCAATTATTGTCTGCAGCGCGATCTGTCGGCAACCAGGCTGTTCGACATACATGCCGGGGGCTGGAAATCGTTCGGCAGCGAGGGCTTGATCAGTATTTCTATTCCCTTCGGCAGTAAAGGTATCCAACCCCGTGGAAAGGGCACGTATACCATCGACCTGCAGGGCCATCGCCTGGCGGCGGAGCCAGATGAAATGGTCGGTATCGAAAACCGTTCGGGCGGACTGGGCGTGACCATCCGCAACGGCCGCATCGAGATGGCGCGCGGGAGCAGGTTGAACAAGGGCATTCTGCTGCAACGTTACGAAAGAACCCCGACTGTCAAATGGCAGCAGGAGTGTGCCGTTGGACTCAAGAAATGCGAGGACGTGCCGACGCCAAGGGATGCGAACGGACGGGCGCCGACGTATGCGAACAGCGACTACCTGATCGAAAAAGTCAGTATCCATGCCGGCGGGCGCGGTATCGAGATGGGCGGAGGCGGCAACGTCTTGCGCGACAGCGTCATCGAGGTCGACAGCCGGGTCGCAGTCTTCCAGTTCGGGCCGCATGCTGTCATCGAGAACAATACCTTCATCGTGCACGGCAAGGGAGACAAGACGCCATTCGATGCAACCTTGAAGCTCCGCGATGCACAGGGCGCCATTGTTCGAAACAATACCTTCATTTTCGAAGGCGGCCTCTTCGCCAGCGCGCCTGCGGCCATCAATCTGCTCGACTCGAAAGATGTGCTCATTGAAGGGAACACGTTCAAAGGCTTCGAGCAGAAAGTGCGCGTCAATGGTGACTCGACCTACACCCTGAAATGACCGTCTCCTTACCAGTGTTCTTGCGCACATCAATGATTGGACCATGCACAGCTTTGCTCTTGCAATACGGCGTACAAGCCCATGCGCAAAATACTGCATGCCAGCCGTTGCTGCCGGAAAGGAATAAAAATATCGCGTTGAGCCAGACCGGGAGTTATTGCCTCCAGGCCGATCTGGAGATTCGCGACCACAGTGAATTCCTTATCGATAGGCGATCGGGCCGACCCTCCGAGGCTTTGGATATTACTCACGACAATATTCGTGTCGACCTTCAGGATAATGCCGTTCGCGTCGGCAATGCCAGTCTTGGCATCCGGATTGAGAATAGGGGCAAGTCCAATTACAAGGCTGACTACAATTCGCGGCAGCCAAAGCAGGTGGTAATCAAAAACGGCCGTCTGAGTACAACATCATCGGTTGGTATCTATTCTGGATTCTATGAGTTATCGATTTTGTCGGACATGGGGAATCCACTTGAAAGAGCAAGTATAAAGGGCAAATCAAAGGAAGAACTGCTCAATTTATCCAACTCGTTCAGAGAAAGAAAGGAATGGATTTTCAAAAATCAGTTAGCTTTGCGCCCCTCGAAGGCAGCAGACTATCACGAGCGCAACATTCGCATTGAGAACATGCATATCGATGCCCGTGAGCTGAACGTCACGTCACGTGCGCACGCGGGCGCCATCAATATCCAGGGCGCAGGCACCATCATCCGCAACTGCGTGATCGAAACCGATGGTAGTACGGCGCTCTGGCTCTTCGGACCGGATGCCATTATTGAAGACAATACAATTATTGTAAACGGCGCCAGTCCGGTCCGTGAGGCCGATGCGCCCATTCGCCTGCACCATGGCGATGGCGCGATCATTCGCAACAACCGGATCGTCATCAAGGACGGCGCCAACCGGCGCGGCATTTCAGTTTTCGACACCGGCGAAATCACGGTCGAGAAGAACACCTTTTACGGCATGACGGAGAAGGATGACGTGGCCAAGGCATTTACCGGCGGCCTGGAGTTGAAAGAAAGCGGCAGCCGCTTCGAGCCTGCCTGCAAAGCGGTTTTTGCCAAACGCGAATGGAAATGATCAGCTCACTCCTGTTCGCTCTCGGAACGATCTCGGGACCCGCTGTTGCAGCGCCAAGTTGGGAACAGCTTGCGCATTCATCACCTAGTGCCTGCGTGCCTTTGGTTTCCTCTCAAGGAACGTCATTCGAGCGCTGGTCTGTTCGTTTCTACCGACCAGGAAGCTATTGCCTCAGCCAGGATCTGAAGCAGACGGAGTTGCCTGCCTGGCTGCGCTTGCCTCATATGGCAGTGCCGCACGAATGGAAATACAAGGCAACCAATCCGGATGACAGTACCCGGGACATCGATCTCGAACAAGGCGGCGCAGACCAATACAACGCCAATATCGGAGAGACCAATCGGCAAAAAACTTGCGCAACGCGAATGGTAACCCCCTCAAGCCAGAAGATTATTCTGGAACCATCTTGCCGGCCAATAACTGTCAATAACAATGGACATTTATAAGATCGCACTTTCGTGCGCGCTGTTATATACCCTTCCCGATTCTCATGCTCAAGATGGTTGCCAGCCGATAAAGCAAATCGATCCCAAAGAAATGGATATCACCATTACGGAACTCATCGAACAGCCTGGACGCTATTGTTTGCCACATGACATAACGAGCCCTCGTCTTTACGATATACACGGGGAAAAATATGCGAGCAGCCCGATCATTCAGATAAGCTCATCCAATGTTGAAATAGACTTGCAAAAGCATTCTCTTACTGCGGAAACAGGAGGGATGAGCGGGATTCTGCTACCACAAACCGACAGGCAAGGACAGCTACCTTCCCATATCTCCATAAGAAATGGGACTGTTTCGACACGGACGATGGGCGGCATCGAACTGGCATTCAGGGAAGGCAGCTTGCTGGCTGATTTCATGACAAAGTATTCGGGCGACATGCGATTTTCAAAAAAGGACTACGAACAACTCGAGAAAATCTCTGCAGGTGACTATCCGCTAACTGAGAATATCATCGACTCCATAAAGATCCAGGCAAACACCAGTGGAAAAAACTTTACAGCTGGCCTGGTTGGAATTGGAATGCGCGGCAAAGGAAACGTTGTGCGCAATAGCACGATAGTGATGAGCAATGGCCATGCCGCAATTTATCTTTTCGGGCCAAACAATATTATTGAGAACAATATCATCATATTCAAGGGGAAATCGGCTTACGAAAGCGCGGCCGCAATCAAGCTTCACCATAGTTGTCAAGTCCCGTTTGATCGTAAACGCGTTTAACGAATAAT